>JBLIAG010000022.1:0-67253 GCA_047634375.1 Bacteriovoracaceae bacterium | reverse complement strand
AAGAAAGAACGTTCTTGCAAAATGTTATGGTGGTGATATTTCTAGAAAGAGAAAGCTACTAGAGAAACAAAAAGCAGGTAAGAAGAGAATGAAGATGGTAGGAAATGTTGAAATTCCTCAAGAAGCATTCTTAGCAGTATTAAAGGTTGATGAGTAATGAAGCTAATTCAGGACCATATTGATTTAATCCTTCAGGTGTATACAAAAGATAAACACTATGAAGATTTAAAAAATGCAAAAGAAGCTTATATAAAAAGAACTGGGAAAATCGACGAAGAGACGGATGAGTACGAGTCGAGAATGAACAGTTTTAATGATTGGTATATCTTTAATTATAAGAGAGAAGATGGATCGACAATAATAGGGGACTACGTTCAAAATCACGATGTTGAAGATAATCTTGGGCAGGCCTTATTAAATACAAAATACTCTCTATACCACTTTTCTAAAATTAACTTTCGTAAACAAGTTGTAATAAAAGATGTTCTCTATTCTGTGAAATTCGTTTTAAGTAAAGATAATGATCACCTAGCACTTGTCGAAGATGATCTTTTTGTTGGTCGTTCTGTGTGTATTGGTGAAGACCATTACTTACTTAATGGACTTTGTACTTTGCCGAGAGAAGTACTTTCATCACTAAAAAAAGAATCAAAGAAAATTAGAAAGCTAAATAATGTTGAGGAAGAAGAGGTTTTCTTACTTAACCTGGAGAGACTTAAGACAAGATCGATTCAGTATGGTCACATTGAGTCGTCTAAAATTTTTACATTTTAATCAGATTCATTTTCAAGTTCTAATTCCGTTTTTTCAATATCATTAAGATGAACCTTTTTATGATTCTTCCCAGAGTAGAATATATATGGAAGGACACCCGTCAGATTTGAGAACATTATTACGAAAAAATAAATATTGAATAGTGAAGCACCATTAGAGACTCCAAAGTAGCCTAGTAGTGTTTCAAAGACCACATGTCCGACACCAAGCCCTGCTGGAGCTATAGGAATTGCAAGACTTATAAACCCAATTGGCATGACTGAAAAGACAGTTGAAATATTTAATTCATGTCCAGTAGCAAATGGATGTGCCAGGTACCAAAAAATAAAAATTGCAAGCGCCTGAATGATCATACTCATTGAAATTAGTGCGACTAACTTATTTCGGAAAAGACAAAGGTCTGTCCATATTTCTTCAAGTTTATTTATCAGGCCTATCGCAAGACCAGTCTTTTTCCCAATCTCTGCAATTTTATGGGGAAGGCTTGGAAGAAAGAACAAGATTCCAAGTGTTATAAAGACAATTATCATTAAAAACATATTAATATGGATAATACTTTTAACATCATTTGAGAGTAAAGAGAGGGCGTCATAGTTTAGCGTAGAAACAATTCCTCCAATTAAGATAAGACCAAGTAGTCCAACAACTCTATCCATTAATACCGAAATTAATAGAAACTTTTTACTAAGATTTTTATCTAAATCTTTAATATAAAAAATCTTAACTACATCTCCGGTTACACTTCCAGGTAAAACAGAATTAAAAAAGATACCAATCCAATTGGATATAAACAGACGCACAAAAGAAAGGTCATTACTCGCTTTTTGTAAAAGAATAATTCTTAGTCTAAGGGCGACTAGGATATGATCAAATTGCATCAAGGCAATTGAGAAAACAATAACGAGTGGGGTTTCGATAAGTTTATATAGTAGTTTAAAGTCTAGTTTTCCCGACTGTACCAACCAGTAAATTAAGCCGAAGGCCAAAGTGAACTTTAGAATATTTGTTATGATCTTTTTATACATTTGATCTATAATAAGGCCTGTATAATAATGTGGCCAAAGGAATCTTGTGAAAGTTGCTCTCATTCAAATATGTTCTGTTCTAGACCCTAAGGTGAACCTCGCCAAAATTAAGGAACTCATTACTAAGGCAAAAAAGGAAGATCCAAATCTTGAAGCGGTTTTTCTACCAGAGGTCTTTTACTCAATGAGTAACGGCGAGGGTGCAACACCATATCTTGTAGAACCAGGAAATGAGCATTATGACGCAATTAAAAATATCGCGATAGATCACAATTTGTATTTATTGGGAGGAACAGCCGCCACTAATATTGAAGGTAAGGTTCTTAATCGAAGCTATAATTTTACACCGAAAGGTGAGCTTTTAGCACATTATGACAAAATTCATTTATTTGCAGTAGATTTAAAAGGCAAAACAAAAAGTACCATTTTAGATGAAGCAAAAGTTTATACGGCCGGAAATGAACTTAAAACATTTGATATTGGGCCTCTTAAATTTGGTTTAACTATTTGTTTTGATCTAAGGTTTCCTGAACTTTTTAGAAAATACTACACTCAAGGTGTAAATGTATTTACTATTTCTTCTGCGTTTACTGTCCCTACGGGAAGAGCTCATTGGTTAACTTTACTTAAGGCCCGAGCAATTGAAAACCAAGCTTATGTAATAGCATGCGATCAGTGGGGCGAGCATAATGAGAAGATCCAAACTTACGGCCATTCTTACATTATTGACCCATGGGGAGAAATAATTGCAGATTGCGGTGAGGGTGAAACTTATAGTATTTGTGAATTAAAAATAGAAAGGATTAATCATATAAGGGGTCGTCTAGATATGACCCCTAGGCTTGATTAATTACATAAATGGTTTATCACCAGCTGCGTGATCAGTTAAGTCTATTAGCTCATCAACAACTCCTGGAAACTTTTGAACTAATAATCGCTCAATTCCATCTTTGAGTGTCGCTTTTGAAGAAGAACAACCTTGGCATCCGCCAGTTAACTTTACAAAAAGTTTGTTATTATCGAAGTCAATAACTTCAATATCTCCACCATGACTTGAAAGAGCTGGTCTAATTTGTTCATCTAGTATTTTTTCAATTCTATTTAACATCTTGTTTCCTTTGAATAAGTCTAATTCTTACGTCACTTAAATCATTTTGTCATATTATTGCTGACATTTTGTCATTAGAGCCATATTTGGCATATGTAATTCTAAATAGTTAAGAGTCTCCTTGGTGATTCCCTTCTTGTAACTCTCTTTAATATGATTGATATCCTTGAAAATATTCAAATTGAAGATGCCCTTATTCTAACAGCTCCTCCCGGATGGGGGAAAACTTACAAATTATTAAAAGCGATAAAGTCTTCAAGTCGTAGAGTTGTGTTTATTTTTCCTCTAAGGGCTTTATGCGATGAAGTTTACTTAAAGGCCCTTGAGTTTAAAATCCCCACCATTAATTTACGTGCACAAAAAGACTATGAACTAATATCAGAGGGGAATTATGATCTAATTGTAGCAACTCCAGAACTAGTTAGATTCTCTGACATGCTAGTGGATAGAATTTTTATCTTAGATGAATTTCATTTATTTTATTATTGGGGAGATAGTTTTAGAGATCGAATGCAGGAGGTATATATGGAATTGACTTCATACTCTGTGCCGGTAGTTTTTTTAACAGCAACATTAGGAGATGAACTCAAAGCGAGGCTAGTTACCGAGCTTGAATTAAATTATGAAAATATCTATCAAATAAATATGGGTAATCAAAAATTAAAAAATTATCCAAAGAAAATTTACTTTTACCCTAAGTCTTACATTACGTGGATGAAGGATGATTATAAATATTCAAAGAAGAAAGGAACCTCATTAATTTTTTGTAAGTACCGTGAAGAGGTTAAAAAAATTAGTGCCGAATTAAGGTCTATGGGGAATTGTGTACTCTCATGTGTTGGTGGGGAGGCTCAAGAATTTGTTAATATTCTAAATACTCAAGATGAAATCGATTATATAGTCGCAACAAGTGTTATTAGTCATGGGGTCAATCTACCCAATATTCAAAACCTTTATTTTACTTATAAGGTGGAAAACTTAGATTTTTATCTGCAGATGGTTGGTAGAGGTGGCCGTGCCGGAGAAAATTTTAATATTCACGTTCAAAATTTAAATTATTTCAGACGTTTGGATCTTATTCTTGGCTTTTGTCGAATATTCTTAAAAAGACTTAGTAATAAAGTTCAATCTTTACTATATTATGCCTATGCGTATTGAAGGTATTGTCATTCATAAAACACCCTATAAAGAGCGAGATTTGATTTGTAAGCTTTTACTTAGGTCTGGACGAACTCAAAGTATTTACTTTTATGGTGGTCGAGGAGGCGGAAAAAAGAATAAAGGCTCAATTCTTGAAGTTGGTTTTATGCTTTCTATTCAGCTTGCCCCGAGAAGAAAAAAGATAGAAACAGAAATACAAATATCAAAAGAGCATAAATTATTATGGGACTGTGATCATATTCGAACTGACTTTCGAGCGTTTTATCTTGCTAGTTTTTACATGGAGTACATTGCAAAAATTTCAATAGAAGAAAACCTAAGTGATCACGAAAGTACTGAGCATGCAGGATTGTTTAATGTTTTAAGTAATGGTCTATTCTATCTTGATGAATCTGTTAAAAATAAAAATTTTGATTTAAATACCCAACTTTTTATATTTCTTTCAAAATTATCAATTCAGCTAGGAGTGGCTCCTGATCTAGAACATTGCCTTTTTTGTGATAAGCAATTTTCGGAGTTTGATTTATGCTTATTTGGTCCGCAAGATGGTGGTTTTAGTTGTGTAGAATGTAGTTCAAAAAAAGACGAGTACATTTCTGATAATAAGAACTTGAGACAAGAGTATGAAAGCTCTCTATCTCTACGAAAATTAATGAGACAAGTTTACCATTTAGCATTCAAGGATTACTCTCAATTAGCTCCCATTGTACAAGGGGTCACTATTGCTGAGTTTAACTATATAAATTATCAGTTTGGATTCTCAAAAGAGCAGTTTAAATCTTGGCAGATGATTTCTATTTAGGGCCAGACACCAATAGTTTTTGGTGATCCATTATTATTAAAAATAATAAAAGCTTCTTGAAGATGAATAGGCATTTGTTCACCTAATTCCTTTCGTATTTGCGATGCTATTTCTTCTGGAGATCCTTCTATTTCGTCAGCATAAACAACAACTCGGTTGGTTTGCCTTTTTCCATAATTGGTTAGTTCTCGACCATCTTGAGTTGTATGAGTTGTGTGTGTTAACTTTCTTCTAAAATTTCGTCCTTCAGTTTTATAAAGAATTCCTTCCGTTACAAATTTACTTGATTCGAGGGATATCGCCTTAATTGGACTATAGATATCAGCGATATACCTGCCATCTATTATTATGTCAGGATTTTTACCTTTTGCGATATTTTCTGACTTTGCTAAGCTACTAAATTTATTTTGAATTCCTTGAGCTTCCCTTAGCTCCTTTGTTTCTGGAATAACACTGATGTTAAATCCAGCTTTTGAAAGGAGCTTTATGGCATCGCCCTCTCTTAAAAGGCTTATTGCTTTGACAGCATCAGCTTGCGTTAGAACCTTTCCATTTAGGTAGTAAGTACCACCATGATTTTCAAGTGTAGAAAGTGTTCCACTTATTGACCCTTGTTTTTCTTTAGTATGATCTGCCACAAAATATAAAGATCGACTTAGCTTTTCTTCAGAAGCGTCAAAACCGAGGGAGCGTATAATTTGTTGGTAGAAGTGAGGATGAGGTTCTTTTTTAAATTTATAATCTACTAAAGTCATGACGGCTTCAAACTGTCTTGAGGAACATGCAAGTTGCTTGTTCTTAACCTTTAAACAACTTTTTATCATGTCAAAATGCTCTTGAGATATATTTTTAAAACCGGAACCACTTAGTTTATCAATGACCTGCTCAGTTAGATGTAAACCCTTTGGACCATTTGCTAAGTTCTTTAACCCAGGAAGGAGATAAATAATTTCATTTTTACAAGATTTATCTACAAAACAATCTAATTTTTGAAAAGCACGATCAACCCTGGCATTGATTTCCAGGATTTTCGTTTCGTTATCTAAGTTTCCTTTTTTCTTTTTCTTCTTGTTATTTTTTGAGCCAGTCGCATTTGAGCCAGTCGATGATGAATCTTGTGTCTTATTATAATGAAATGAATTTTTGTAAGAACTTGCTTCTGGGGCCTGGGTCATACCAGCAGTTGCCATTTCTGGATAAAGTGATGGAGGTGTGATCAAGTCATCTAGTTGCTGGACAATTATATCTGATTGTTTAATTATGGTTGATTGGATTACGCCGGCACTCTTTAGTAAATTAGATTTCCCCCTTGCAGCTAATCTTGAGATTCTAATGTCAGTTAAATCCAGCTTTGATAACTTTATTGCTGCAGTTCCACCAATTACTGCTAAGGCGTAGGAAGTTGCTAAGGATTCTGTCAGCTCTCTACATTCAATTGCCTTGGCTTTTAAGTGTTTTGGAGTTTGATCATGTTGGGAGATTTCAATACTAAGTTCATCACATTGATTCTTAGAATCATTTAAGCTTTTAGCATCAATACCTATATAGGTTGCTTCGGCAGCTATTATTATACCTTTGGCCTGATTTAGTCTTACGAGATTTTCAGCGGCTTTGGCACCTTTAAAAATAGCTGTTAATTTTCCTTTTATTGCAAAGGGTGAAACCACGAGGGCAACATCTTTTCCAAATTCTTTAAGGACTTGATCCATGTCATGGGTAATTAGTTTTTGATTAATATGGCATTGTGCCGTGGCCAAGCTAATTGATTTATACCCTGAGTTTGTTTTTAAAACCTTAGCCTTGGGATTATAACCTAACGCTACAATTTCATTTAAAGTCTGTGGAGAGTTTAGTACTTCTGAGATATTTTGTTTTGATAGTTCTTGACCTCTAATTTTACTGAATTTTTTTATTTTAGTTTCTAGATCTGGAATTGAGCTTTTCAAAAATTGAGTGAAGACTCCGCTAAAGGCTTGTGGTTTTTTTACATCAAGTAAGGCATCCTGGAAAATCGGATGATGAAATATTGGATAAACAAGCTCTAGTTTTTCAATCGCACTGTCTGTCGTTTTTTGTGTAATTCCAAATGATTCTGATTTTACATAATCACATGAAGTCTTATTCATTAGCCTTTCTACGTAGTTCCAAAACCTCCAGTTTGAACAAGTGTTTTGTTGCAACTTAAGCTTTTCTCGTTCTTTATAGAGTGCCGAAAGAAGTGCATAACCCTCTTTCCATTTGTCGGCATCTTGGTTCTTTATATTATTTGCAAGGTCTTTTTGAATTTTTTGATATTGAGCTAAGCGATACTGAGTATTATTAAGAATTTTTTTTGATGAATTTTGTATGTAGAGCCAAGTTTCGAGGTTCAGTCTTAAAGACTCTGTCTCCCTTGCGAGGTTTTCAATTTCACTGGTGGAAATTGCAAGATCACTATAACAACTTATCAACGATTGATGGTCGCCAACAATTTCAGGGTTTAGTTGAATTCCATTTTCGGCACAACTAATTCCAATCTTTTTAAAATAGTACTCACTAATTCCAGAAAAGGTATTTGTTGAAAAAATTAAAATGAATAATAACCATAACTTTTGCACAGTTATTTATCGTCAATTTCACGTGGGTTCTTAAGGAGTAATTAACTTTATTAAATTGTTATTTTTAATTCTAAAAGTTTGTAGACCAGCATTATTACCAGCTTCGACATCACTTTCTTTATCTCCGACCATGATGCTCTGGCTTTTGTCTATGTCGTATTTTTCACAAAGTTCATTAAGTAGCTTAGGAGAAGGCTTTCTGCAGGCACATTTATCATCAGGTGCATGGGGACAAAATACAAGATCTTTAATTTTAATTCCCTGTTTTAGTAATGCGCTCAACATATTATTATTAAAAATATGCATATCTTCTTCTGTGTATAAACCTCTACCAATTCCTGACTGATTTGTAACAATAAAAATTAGGTAACCTCTAGCTTGGAAGCTCTTTAAAACCTCAAAGGTATCCTTGAAAAACTCTAAGTCTTCAACTTTATACATATAGCCGGTATCTTTAATTAGAGTATCATCTCGATCGAAAAAAATTGCTTTATTGGACATGCCATCCTTTTATATTTAATTTTTACTTATTTAACCATGTTTAGAATCAAATTGTCATTAACACTAAGTAATTACTAAATATTGGATTTTTTTGATTCTTTCATTCGGATTGAATTATGTATATAATAGCCCTAAAAAGGGGGCGTCTTGATAAAGGTCTTATTAGTGCTTTTGTTTTCATTTAATACTTACGCAAATATAAAATTCGAGAATTTACATACATCTGATGGGAAATCCTTTACTCAAAAAGAAATGAACTCTGATGTCAGAATTGCGAGTTTCTTTTTTTCAAGCTGTGCTCACACTTGTCTCCTTATTAATGCAAAATTAAAATCTATTTACGAAAAAATTCAAAAGAATGAAAACATTAAAATTATTTCAGTAACTGTTGATCCTAAGTATGACACGATTAAGGTATTAAGAAAGTATGCAGGGAAATGGAGAAAAGATCCGAATAAATGGAAATTTATTACTGGTGATGCTAAAAATATTTTTTCTGTTATAAAGAATGAGTTCAAATTACCTGGTGGGGGAATGGCATTTGTCCACTCAGAAAGTGTCATTGTTTACAGAAATGGAAAAAATGTCGGAACCTATTCTTTATTTGACGATAAAGAACTTAAAAAACTTTATGAGTCATTAGGAATTTAAATTGAATTACAAGGTTATAATTCTTATCTTTTTAACCTTTTCTTGCGCTAAAGTTGAATTAGAGCATGTACATAAAATTACGTTTAAAGATGTTAAACCTATATTGGAAAGGTCTTGTCTTAGCTGTCATAACACCACTGGGAAGGCATCCCAATTACCACTTACTCGTTTTGAACATTATCAGGCCAATGCTAAAAATATCTATAAATGGGTTAAGAACAAAAAGATGCCACCATTTGACCCGGAATCAGATGGCTTTAAGTTCATAAATAAAGAGTATCTTCAAGGAAGTGAAAGAGAACAACTTTTAGAATTTTTAGGAAGTCCAAAACTTGGTGATACAGATGAGGTTTTGGAAGTACCAAAAGAAAATATAGATAAAATAACAGGTAATAAATATTCATTTAATTTTGGAAAGGGGATTACGATACCTCCTCGTGGCTTTTTATATCGATGCTACTTTTTTAAAATTCCAGAAAGGGCCAAGGGAAAATTTCTAACACAACTTCAAATTAAGGGTGAAAATAAAAAATATATTCACCACAATATTTATCATGTCACTTCCGTTGAATCTAAAGATGAGTTAAACCGCTATTTTCATCCTGGAGCGGGCTGTATTTTACCTGATCAAAACCCTATTATAGGGACGGGAAATAATACAGGTTTTTTTATTCAAGATGATGTGAACCTCGTCGTTCAAGTTCATTTTGATCGAACGATGGATGAATCAACTAAAACAATTAATTTTGATAAGGATTTTGAATTAGTTTTAGGAGTTCAGGAGGAAGTTGAAACTATTGCCTATAATAGTGTGATTCATGTTCCTCATCCTGAAGTTGTCATTCCTTATGGAAAAACAACGACTACAACCGTAACTAATTCAGTGAAAGATATAATAGGGAAATCAAAAATAGGTCGAATGCTTCAAGCTAAAAATAATTCTAAGGTTAGGCTAAAGGCATTTCTTTTCCATATGCATCTATATGGTAAAGCTGCGGAGCTGGTATGGGAGATTTCGGCTGAAGACCCTAAAGAAAAAAGAACTCATAAACAGCTCTTACGAGAAAATAATTTTGATAGTAGGCATCAATATTTTGGTATTTTAGAAACGCCTGTAAACCTTGATGTTAAGGACTTTCTAAGAATCTCTTGCGATTACGACAATAGCGCAGAAAACCCAAGAACGATTTTCTTTAATCCAGAAAAGAAAACTATTACTGGCGGTTTTTCATCTTCTTCGGAGATGTGCTCTACCTACCTTGTGTTCGAATTACCCTATAGTGAATTTAAAAAATAAAAGTCTTAATCTTTATCTGTGGCGGGGAGCAGCAAAATGTTAAGTTTCCTTTTCAGAAGTCGTTAAAAACGCTAAAATTCACGGATGTTACAATTACTTAAAACTATGTTCCCGTTCATTCGGCCTTATATGAAATTAGCAGTGGCCGCAACTCTATGTTCCGTTCCACTTGCGGCTATAAAAGCTTATCAAGCTTACTTCGTAAAAAATGTCATCGATGGTATTTTCACTCCCCAGGCAACGGAAGCTTACGCAATTGAATTAGCATTAATCTTAGTTGGGCTTGCAATTATAAATTATCCTTTTAGATATCTACACTTCTATGGAATGAGAATGGTTGTTGATAGAGCGACCTGTGATATCAGAAAAGCTATTTATAAAAAATTTCAAGGTTTATCTACCAGTTATTACTCTGGGGCTAAGCAGGGAAATCTTCTTTCTATTATGATTAATGATACCGCAATTTTTGCAGAATCATTTATGCATGGAATTGCAATCATAAGAGAACCACTTTTTGCAATCGGTCTTTTAAGTGTTGCTCTCTATCATGACTGGAAATTAACAATTATTATTTTTGCTGTACTTCCATTTTTTCTAGTTATTTTTAATGTTACAGGAAAGAGAATTAGAAGGTATGTTGCCAGGGCACAAGCTGATACTGCTGATATGACTCATCATGCGGCGGAAGGCCTAATTGGTCAAAAAATTATAAAAGCATTCTCTCTTCAAAAATATATGTTGAACCGTTTTGAATCTGCTCAAAATAAATTTTTATTCCATAAGAAAAAATCAAACTCGGCTGAAGAACATTCTCATCCACTTGTTGAGACGGTTGGTTCATTTGCATTTGCTACGGTAATCGTACTAGCTTTTTATCGTCATAGGGATGGTGGACTTACAGTGGGTGAGTTCTTCTCTTTTGTTGGTGCTTTAGCAATGTTTATGGATCCTGTGAGGAAATACTCTAAGGCCAATACTAAATTAAACCAAGCAAGAGCAGCAGCGGATCGAATTTTTGGTTTATTAAATGAAAAAGAAGAAGTGGATGAAGGAACTAAAGAGTTTAATAACTTTAATGATTCTATAGAATTTAAAAACGTAACTTTTTCTTATGGCAGCGGAGATGTCATAAGAGATTTTAGTTTGAAAATTGCCAAGGGAGAGAAAGTCGCTCTAGTTGGTCTTTCTGGTTCAGGTAAATCCACTCTAGTTGCATTAATCTTAAGGCTTTATGATATTGAAAAAGGTGAGATCCTTATAGATGGCATAAATATTAAAGAATATACAATTCGCTCAATTAGAGATGCATTTGCATTAGTCTCTCAGGATATCTTTTTATTCAATGACACAATTAAGGAAAACCTTTTAGCAGGTGAAGACTACACTGATGAAAAAATTCAACATGCACTAGAAGTTAGTTATGCTTCAGAATACATTGATAACCTTCCAGAGGGTCTTGAGACCCATATAGGGGATAGAGGAATGAAGCTCTCTGGTGGGCAAAGCCAAAGGCTGACCATTGCCAGAGCGTTTCTTAGAGACTGCCCAGTTCTTCTTTTTGATGAAGCAACTTCGGCATTAGATAATGAATCTGAACAAGTTGTACAAAAAGCACTTGATCAAGTGGCATCTCATAAAACAGTTTTAGCAGTCGCCCATAGATTAAGTACTATCCAAAACTACGATCGTATAGTTGTTATGAAGGAAGGAAAGAAAATCGAAGAAGGTAAGCATTCAGAATTAATCTCTCAAGCAGGAGAGTATAAAAAATTATACGATTTAACCCAAATGGAGGGGTCATGAAATATCTAGCAATTTGTTTTTTGCTTTTATCTTGTAATGTTGTGAAGACCTTAACTGGTGGGGAGACAAAACCAAGTGATGATTTTTTTAATGGAAATTGTAGAACTGGAACTCCTACTGATGGTACTAATACGCTTCTTGGAGCTATAAATTCTGAGACGATTAATAGTCATGATGGTTGTGGGTACAATGAAGCAGTAGATTTAGCCGATGGATTAGTTTCATTCTATAAATTAAACGAAAGTAGTAATACTCGAACGGATTCAGGAAATTTTTCAAATGATTTAACTGATTACGCTTCAACTATTGTAAATTCTAATGTTAACTCAAGAACTGGTATGGATTGTTCTGGCTATGTAAGTGCAACAGAATATGTGTACAAATCTTCTTCGGTGATCGGAATGGATTTTGGAAATAATGGAAATTTTACTATTTCATTTTGGATTTATCGACTATCCGATCCTAGTTCAGATATGTACATTTTGAAGACGGATAATTTAGAAATTCTCAGTCCAAATTGGGATAACGCATCTCTTCAAATAAAAGTGGACGGTCTTCAAACATCTACAGCTTTGGGGATTAGAATAAATGTATGGGAGCATATAGTTATTAAATATGACCGCATAAATGGCTTCTATGTATATTTTAATGGTTCTGATTATCATCACGACAGTACCCCAACAAGCGCAGTTAATATTGTTACAAGCTTTTTGTCCCTGTGTTCCAATACAGCTGGAAACAGTAACTTTGACGGATATTTAGACAGTTTTGGCGTTTGGAATAGATTGCTAAATGATTCGGAGATTCGAGCACTGTCTGATGGAAACAGTATGTTAGACTAAGAATAGGCCATATTAATTAAATAAAAGTAATTATAAAGATAGAGCAAATAAATCAGTGGAGAAAATAATGGAAATCAAAAAAGCCGAAGACATGCAAGAAATCGTAAGCCTTAGTAAAAGACGAGGATTCGTTTTTCAAAGTTCAGAAATTTACGGAGGACTTGGTTCTTGTTGGGACTACGGACCTTTAGGTGTTGAGTTAAAGAAAAATGTTAAAGACTCTTGGTGGAAGGCCATGACTTATAGAGATGATGTTGATGGAATTGATGCTTCAATTCTTATGCACCCTCAAGTTTGGAAAGCATCTGGTCACGTTGATGGTTTTTCTGATCCATTAGTTGATTGTAAAGAATGTAATGCAAGGTTTAGAGCAGATAAAATTGATCTAACAGCAGATTGTCCTAATTGTAAGGCGAAAGCTTCTTTTACTGAACCACGTGATTTCAATTTAATGTTTGAAACAACAATGGGACCTGTAAAAGATTCTGGTTCAGTTGTATATCTTAGACCTGAGACCGCCCAAGGAATTTTTACTAATTACCTAAACGTACAAAATACAATGAGAAGAAAACTTCCGTTTGGTATTGCTCAAATCGGAAAGGCTTTTAGAAATGAAATTACTCCAGGTAATTTTATTTTTAGAACTCGTGAGTTTGAACAAATGGAAATGCAATTTTTCGTAAAGCCAGGAACTCAAGAAGATGCGATGGAGCAGTGGAAAGCAATTAGAATGCAGTGGCATATTGATCAAGGATTATCACCTGAAAAACTAAGATGGCACGATCATGGTGAAGAACTAGCTCACTACGCTGATGCAGCTTTTGATATTGAATATGAATTTCCGATTGGTTGGGATGAAATGGAAGGTATCCATTCAAGAACAGATTTTGATCTTGCAAGACATGCAGAACATTCTGGAAAGAACTTAAATTATGTTGATCAAGCAGATGGAAATAAAAAGTATCTTCCGTACGTTTTAGAGACAAGTGTTGGATGTGACAGACATATCTTAGCCCTTCTTTGTGATGCTTATAGAGTTGAAAATCCAGGTGAGAAAGAAGAAAGAACTGTTATGGGGTTCATTCCTTCAATGGCCCCAATTAAAATAGCTGTACTTCCCCTTATGAAAAAAGAGCCTCTAACAGATAAAGCGAGACCGCTATATGAAGCCCTTCAAAAGAAATACAAGTGTGAGTATGATGTTGCTGGAAATATTGGAAAAAGATACAGAAGACAAGATGAAATTGGAACTCCGATTTGTATTACAATAGACTACGATACTCTTGAGGATGAATCTGTAACTATTAGAGATAGGGATACAATGGAACAAGAACGTGTCAAATTGGCCAATGTTGAGAGTTATATTCTAAATAAATTTGGTTTTTAGGAATTACCTAACCTATTTAAATTACACAAAAAGTAAGAACTTTAGTCCAACGGTTTGAGATTAGCCCGATAATACTTAATAAGTAATGAGGGCTAATTTGAAATTTGAAATCTTAAAAAGTAGAGAAGACATTATTCATGCGATCAAGCTTGGAAAGAAAAAACCAAAGAGTATTCTTTGGCAATCTGCTCTCGGCTCTAAGGTTGTATTTGAATTTTCAGGTCTTGAGATGGACAACAAGAGGGACCTTCTAAGAATAAGAGTCCCGGATAATTATAAGCTTCGTTCAAATCTTCCAGTTTACGTAAAGCTGAATCACCGTAATACTATTTTTAAAGGCTTTATCCATTTTATTGAAAAGGATTTAGTTTTCTTTAAACTACCAGACGAAATTCACATTGAAGAGTATCGAGAGTTTGAGAGATATTCGATCTCAGAGGATAAAAATACGGAAATATTTCTAAATGTTAAATCTAACCTCCTATCAAATGCTAATTTTAAAATTCCTGTTATTCTAAGCGATTTAAGTCAGTCTGGTATGGGAGCCATGATTCGAGAAAAGGATAAGTCTTCTTTACTTGAAGTTGGAACGGCCATTACCTTAACTGGTATTGGTGATATTAAGTTCTCAGAGGAAATAAAGTTAAATATTGTCCACAGTAATGAAATCCCCAGTGATCAAAAAGGACATCTTGGAGGAATCTATAAATTAGGAATAAAATTTGAGGATATTCTCTCAAAAGATTATATTCAGAAGTTTTTAAAGGAAGAAGATAGACTTTATTTACATCAATACAACTATTTAAAATTTGGAAAAACTTTTAAGAAAAAATTGCGCCATGAAATGACTGGTTTGCTAAGCGAGGTTTTAATCAAGTCCGATTTTTTTGAAACTTTTGCTTTATTTGTTACTCAAGCAAAATCTGACGACTATATTCCTCATCATGTGAGATCTATGGGGATCGCTTGTAGCGCACTTGCAAAATTATTAGGAATGAATGATAGATTGAATCTCGAACAATTAGTTTATTGTTCTTATATTCACGACCTTGCATTTTATAAAGTGCCTAAGCTTGCAAAGATTCATAATAGGAACGAATTCGAAGGGCTGAAAGATCATTTAACCCTCGCAGAAAAACAGCTATATTTTAAGTCTCGTAGTTTTGCTCATGAATTTACTGTAAATGATAAATATGCACCCCTAGGGGCAGAACAAATTTTAGAGGATTTAATGAAATTAAATAATCATTCCAATCCAGAACAATATATCCAAGAAAGAAATATCTCATATCCATTGGCCATTTTCTTGGTGGCCCATGAGTTAATTGAATTTGCGGATAGTAAAAAGCATTGGACCTTCAGGGAGTTTGTTCAGAGTAGTTCACTAAGGAATTACGGCGGTGCTTACGCTGAAATATTTTCGAATATTGATTCTCTTAAAAAATCTGCCTAAATTACTGCGCTGCTCTTGATAATTTCCTACGTACCTTTAAAAAAAAATACTATAATAGTCCAAGTATAATATATGAATAAAAGTACAGCGTAATATATAGAAAGGATTCGATTGTGAAAAAATGGGTTTACCGCTTTAGCGCGGAAAATACTGAAGGTAATAAGACCATGAAGGACTTATTAGGTGGTAAAGGTGCAAACCTTGCCGAAATGTGTGGATTAAAACTTCCAGTACCTCCTGGTTTTACGGTTTCAACTGATGCTTGTAATGACTACTATGTTACAGGTAAAGAAATCTCAGAAGAGATTAGAAATCAAGTCATAGTAGCTCTTCAGGAAGTTGAAACAATAACAGGAAAGAAATTTGGTGATGCTACTGATCCTTTACTCTTTTCTGTTCGATCTGGTGCAAGAGTTTCTATGCCCGGGATGATGGATACAGTTCTTAACTTAGGAATGAATGACAAAACAGTTAAGGCCATAGCACTAAAAACGAATAATCCAAGGTTTGCTTGGGATTCTTATCGCAGGTTTATTCAAATGTTTTCAAATGTTGTTCTTGGTTTAAATACATCAATTTTAGAATCACAACTTGAAGACTTAAAAGAGGCAAGAAATTATAAAGAAGATACAGAACTAGATGCTGAAGACTTAGAAGAGTTAGTTGAAGTATATAAGCAAGTTCTCTTAGAGGAGTTTGGAAAGACATTTCCGCAAGATCCTATGGATCAACTTTGGTCGGCGATTGGAGCTGTATTTGGTTCATGGAGAAACCCACGGGCTGAAAAGTATAGACAAATGAACGGATTCTCAGATAAGTGGGGAACAGCAGTAAATGTTCAATCTATGGTCTTTGGTAATACTGGTGAAACATCTGGTACAGGAGTTTGTTTTACAAGAAATCCATCAACTGGTGAAAAAGTTTTCTTTGGTGAGTATTTGATGAATGCTCAAGGTGAGGATGTCGTTGCAGGAATTAGAACTCCAGCACCAATCAACGATGATAGTAAGAATGATTCGAACAAAAGTTTGGCAACTTTGGAAGAGGTTATGCCAAAAGCATTTGAAGAGTTAGAAGTTATCTATAAAAAATTAGAAATGCATTACAAGGATATGCAAGACATAGAGTTTACAATAGAAGAAGGAACTCTTTATATTCTTCAAACTAGAGGTGGGAAAAGAACCATTAATGCAGCTTTAAAAATTGCGATTGATCTTGTCGAAGAAAAGCTTTTAACAGAAAAAGAAGCTGTTTTAAGAATTGAGCCAGAAGCTCTTGATAACTTATTACACCCAAGATTAGATCCCGAAGCAAATAAAGTAATTCTTGCGACTGGTTTACCTGCTTCTCCGGGGGCAGCTAGTGGACAAATTGTTTTTGATTCAGAGGTTGCTCAAACTTGGACTGACCTTAATAAGAAAGTCATTCTTGTTAGACAAGAAACAAGCCCAGAAGATATCGGTGGAATGAACGTTGCCGAAGGTATCTTAACTGCAAGAGGTGGGATGACAAGTCATGCCGCTGTTGTTGCTAGAGGAATGGGAAAGCCATGTGTTGCTGGATGTACTGCTCTAGAAATAAATGAAAAGAATAAAATTTTAAGAATTGGTAAAAAAGAATTTCAAGAAGGGGATTATATAACTTTCGATGGAAGTTCTGGGGAAGTTTATGATGGCGTTGTGCCTACCATTGAAGCGGAAATTTCAGATAACTTCGCAGTTTATATGTCATGGGCCGATAAGTTTAGAACATTGAAAGTGAGATCAAATGCAGATAATCCGCATGATGCACAAATAGCCCTAGGCTTTGGTGCTGAGGGAATTGGCCTATGTCGAACAGAGCATATGTTTTTCGCTCCAGAAAGAATTTTGGCCGTTAGGGAGATGATTTTTGCACTATCGGAAGCAGATAGAAAAGTTGCACTCGATAAGATTCTGCCATTCCAAAGAGAAGACTTTGAAGGTCTTTTCCGTGAAATGAATGGGCTTCCTGTAAATATTCGACTTCTTGATCCACCTCTTCATGAGTTTTTACCTCATAAAGATAGTGAGAACGCTGAACTTGCAGAAGTTCTAAATGTTGATGTCAAAGTTATAGAGCAGAGGAAGAGTAATCTTCACGAATTTAACCCTATGTTAGGGCATAGAGGTTGTCGTTTAGGTGTTACATACCCTGAGATTTATAAGATGCAAATTAGAGCGATAATGGAAGCAGCTATCAATATGAAAGCAGATGGAATTGTGGTTATACCAGAGATTATGGTTCCTCTTATTGCAGATAAGGAAGAACTTTCTATTCTTGTTAAAGAGGCGAAAGAAGAAATTGCTTTAGTCTTTGAAGAAAAGAAAACAGAAATAAAATATAAGATGGGTACAATGCTAGAGCTACCAAGGGCCTGCATAACTGCAAATGAAGTTGCAGAAGTTGCAGAATTCTTTTCCTTTGGAACCAATGATTTAACCCAAACAACTTTCGGGCTCTCTCGAGATGATGCTGGAAAATTCTTACCGATGTATGAGGCAAGAGGTATTTTTCCAAATGATCCATTCGTAACTCTTGATGAGAAAGGAGTTGGTTTCTTAGTTGAACATGCTGTTAGAACAGGTAAGGAAGTTAATCCGAATCTACATACAGGTATTTGTGGTGAACACGGTGGAGAACCAAAATCAATTGATTTTTGTCATAGGGCTGGACTTGATTACGTAAGTTGTTCTCCTTTTAGGGTTCCAATTGCAAGGTTAGCTGCAGCTCAATCAGCAATTAGACATGCTAAATGATTGATGATCTGATTGGTTTTTCTGAAGAATTTCTAATTGATTCTCATGCTGATGCCGTGGCGGTTGGGATCCTCGACTTTAAACACCATAAGTATGAAGGTTTTGAAATTTATAATGGAGAAATCAATCAATCAGAACCAGAAGTTTTTTTTGATTATGCGAGTTTAACTAAACCGTTAAGTAATTCTTTTGTAACTATCGCCAATAGTTTAAATGATAAAAATCTAAATTTATTAATTAATCACCGTGCGGGCTTACCTGCATGGGGCTTATTACCAAAATCAAGTTGGAAGGATCAAATTAAATCCTATGAAATTAATGAATCCAAGACTTTGTATTCTGATTTCTCTGCCCTTAGGTTTATGCTTGAGGTTGAAGAGAAGCTTGGGAAAAGCTTCAAAGAACTTGTTTTAGAAAACCTTGATCCAACTATTAAGTTTTGGATGGATTTAAGAGGTGATGAAGTAACTTTGCAAAATGGTTACTTTGATGGTCAAGAGAATTTTGGAAAAGTTCATGATCCAAATGCTTATAATTTAAAATGTTTCACAAATCATGCAGGACTATTTGGTACGGTAAAAGCACTTGGGACATCAATCTTAGAATTCGATAAAGAGTATGACCTTCTCAGAAAAGTTAAAAAAGAAATGAGCTTAAGTGATCAGCGATTTCATCTAGGTTTTGATACAGTTAGTAACCCTGAAAGTACATTAGCGGGAAAAGGATGCTCTGGGAGTACTTTTGGGCATTTAGGCTTTACTGGTACTTCCTTTTGGATTGATGCTGAAAAAGGGCTAGGTCATATCATTCTAACTAATTCGACGAAGTACTTTTGGTTTGATAAGGTCATTTTAAATGAGTTTAGACGCAAACTGGGAGAGTATGTATGGTTAAATTATTAGTCTTAATTTTAGGTCTTGTATCTTTTCAAGTAAGTGCCACAGGAATATCTATAGTAAGTGACCTTGATGATACGTTAAAAATAACAAATGTATCTGATCTCTCCGAAGCAGTTAGAAATGCACTTTTTAGTAAAAAAGCGTTTAAGGGAATGCCTGATCTCATTCAAGAAATGTCTCATTATTCAAACTCTACATACATCCTTACGGCTTCCCCAAAAGTACTCAATAGTCGTGTCACCAAATTCTTAGACTTTAATAAAATTAGTTATCAAGATCTTTATATGAGAAGTCTGTTGGGCCAATCGGATAAAAAGGCATATAAGCTAGCTGTGGTAAGGGAAGTACTCACTTTGAGCGATGATAACCTTGTCCTAATCGGAGATGATGTTGAAATTGATCATGAGGTTTACACTCAAATTAGAGCGGAAAATCCCAATCGAGTTGCCGCAATATATATCCATAAAGTTAAAAATAAAAAACTACCTGTAAAAGTTAATGGCTTTTTTACGGCTTATGATATTGCTAGAATGGAGTACCAAGCTGGAAGAATGTCTTTGCTGCAGGCCCTCACAATTGGAAAAAATATACTGCTTACTAGAGATTTTTTTGAAGTTATTCCCGACTTTTCTTACTGTCCTAAATCAGATGAGGATTTCGAAAGTACACGATTAAGTGCTCTAAGCTTGCTTACAAATCAAATCAACGGACGTATTCAAAAATTTTGCTCTAAGTAGCTTAAAGTACATAATAAAAAATACATGGTATGTTGCGATGCATCGTTTTGAGTGCTAAATCGTATGCACTAACTAAAGGAATCACCATGAAACGATTATTATGTATAAGTCTTTTATTCGGGCTAAATGCTTTCGCAGGGACTCAAATAATTACGGATTTCGATGATACCATTAAGCGCTCGAACATTCCTGATCATGGAGCTAGAACTGTTGTTAATGTACCACTTTTTGCAAAAGCTTATACTGCCATGCCAACTCTTTTGCAGGAAATGGAGAAAAACTCAAACGGCCTATATGTTATATCGGCCTCTCCTAACCTAATTAGATCTATGATTAAGCTAACTATGTATACTTATAGTATTCCCTATAAGGATATTTTCACAAGAGACCTTTGTGAAATTTTTTCAAGTAAAGTATGTAGCTCTGTAGAATCCGGACAGAGCTCGGAAGATTTAAAAATAAGCTATAAAGTTGGTAAGATTGAAGGTGTCATAAATCAAAACCGAGAAGATAAGCTCATACTTTTAGGTGATAATGTAGAGGCCGATCATAAGGTTTATCTAAAAGTGGCAGACAAGAATCCAGGAAAGGTAACTCAAATTTATATTAGAAAAGTAAAAGATGAAAAACTTCCAAGTACTGTGGTTGGTTTTTACACAGCATTTGAAATAGCTGCAACAGAATACTCAAAAGACAGACTTAGCTACGGGCAAGTAGAAGATGTAGCAAAAGATGTTTTAAGAGGAAGAAAAATGTATCGTTTAATTCCTAATTACGCTCATTGCCCAACTAAGCGTGAGCAATTTACTCCTGTTTTAAATGAAGAGTTAAAGTCTTTAGAAACTAAGATTCAGAATAAAGTTATTGAGTATTGCAAAAAGCGACAGAAATAGACTAAAACCTTTATTTACTCTAAAATGTTCTCATAAAAGGATTTATGATGAACTTAGAGAATATGATCGTTGGAAGCCAGCTTTCCAACGAAAAAAATAAAATAAAAAAAATATTTTTCTACCGAGTATGCGGAACTGGAATGGGGGCATGTGCTTGTCTGGCCAAGGAAGCCGGCTTTGAAGTTGCCGGAGCAGACATGACCTTTTCTCCGCCAATGAGTACTTACTTAGAATCAGTTGATATACCCCTTATGAAATTAGATGAAGTGA
Organism: Bacteriovoracaceae bacterium; assembly: GCA_047634375.1. Classification (GTDB taxonomy): domain Bacteria; phylum Bdellovibrionota; class Bacteriovoracia; order Bacteriovoracales; family Bacteriovoracaceae. The sequence goes on along the minus strand of JBLIAG010000022.1, from coordinate 46,276 downwards.
CTGCTGAAATCTTAAAAGAATATGATCTGATTGTAGTTGGAAACTCAGTTCCAAGAAAAAGTGAATTCGCTCGGTTTATTGAAGAATGTGGAGTTTCATTTACTTCCTTTCCATCTTTTCTTGGAGAATTCATACTCAAAGATAAAGAAGTTATCGGTCTTTGTGGAACTCATGGAAAAACAACGACTACTTATTTTATAACTCAGATGCTAGAAGAACTTGGAGAAGATACAGGATACTTTATTGGCGGTATCATTGATGGAAGAGCTCCTTCAAGATTTGGAAAGAGTAAATACTTTGTTATTGAATCCGACGAATACGATAGTGCCTATTTTCAAAAAATATCAAAATTTAGACTTTATGAATTAGATCATATGATTTTAACTTCTCTTGAATTTGATCATGCTGATATTTTTAATTCAATTGAAGATATAAAGAATGAGTTCGCATCTGTTATACCTAATCTTTCTGGGAAAATCATTGCAAATGATGATTACCAAGCCATTCTAGATTTAAAAAATACTTATCCAGATAAACCTTGGAGTTTCTACGGAACAAAGACAGATGATGGACCTGGGAATATTGAAACGATTAATGGAACAACTCATTTCAAACTAAAACTTGGAAATAGTTTCGTGAACTTTGAAACAAATATTGTTGGTACTCATAATATTTTAAATATTTCCTCATGCATAAAAGTTCTACATGAACTTGGGTTTAATACTGTTGAATTACAAAATTCAGTTAAAAAATTAGGAATGGTAAAAAGAAGACAAGAGGAGCGTGGCTACTATAAAAAAGCTCTTGTTATTGATGATTTCGCTCATCATCCTAAAGCAATTACCCTTACTGTGGACGCCATTAAAACGAAATATCCTAATAAAAAAATTATAACTGTCTTTGAACCTATTTCAGCGACAGCAAGGAGTTCAATTTTTCAAGAAGAGTTTAAACAATCATTAAAGAGTTCAGATAAAGTCATTATTGCCGCAAACCCTTTAAGTACAACTGTCGAAGACTCTGAAAACCTTAATACCGAATTAATGGTCAAAGAACTCAATGATTTGAATGTTGAATCAAGGAGAGTTGAATCTCTTGATACTCTAATCACTTCCCTGGATGAGTGGAGTAATGAAGATTCTTTATTATTAATATTAAGTAATCGTACATGCCTAGGCCTTTGGGAGTCAGATTTTGTTAAAAATTTATCTTAGTCTTCTTATATTTACTTTTTCACTTACGGCTCTGGCTGATTATGAAAAACCTTTAAATTGGTCTGGAAACATCTACAAGATTATTAAAGACTATAATAAAGTTCATAAAGAATTTTTTAAAAAAGTTTGTGTTCCTGAAGATCAGCCAACATATGGGAAACTTCTGACACAGTATCGAGGACAGGGCTTCTACCTTCCAAAATTAAATGGAGGTATTGACAGAAGTGCTATTATTAAAAACCTTCATCATTATAAGAAAAAACTACGTTTTATTGATTCTACAATTTCTCAGCTTGAAAAAGTTAAAGAATTTCCAAAGTTTGGTTTAATACAATATGAACTAGATAAAATTGTTATCAATCTTCTCAATCTTAAGAAGCAGCATCAACAAGCTCTAACTGATGAGAGAAAAGCCAAAATAGTAAGAGCTTCAAGAATTGAAATTTTAAAACTAAAGAATCAATTTAAGATTTTTACAGATCAGGTTTTTTTTCTTAAAAGCTTCGGGTTTCCAAATGATTATTTATTGCATAGAAAAAATTACGAAAAGTATAAAGACCTTGAGAGTACTGCAGACCAAAAGAAAGCGAATCAAATTTTCTTTTACCGAAAGATAATCGAAGATGGTGCCTACGATCCTGATAGATCAAGGCCGGATAAGTATATTCGTACTGCTCTTGATACATTGTATTTAAATATTCAACAAGAAAAAGACTTTATATCTGAAAATGTACGATACGATCTTGAATGGTTTGAAAAGCGAATGGAGAGAGTTCTTGAACGTGGTAAAAAAGTTCATCTGGCGCGACTTGGTGAATGGAAGAAAAGAACACAGGATAACTTCAAGTTCTATCAAGAACTTATTCAAACGAAGAACCAAAAGAAAGCACAATTTTTAGTAAAAAAAGAAAATGATGCTTCTCTTAAACTTAAAAAATTTGTTTATCAGAAGCAAGCTGAGACCTATGAGTTTTGGGCGAAGAAACCAGAAATACAAAAAGCCTTATTTTCACTGGAGACCATTCTTGTACATGAAGTGGGAGTTATAGATGGAGAGCATGGATTAGAGCGTAGTAGTGTAGCTAGAGTTGTTCTTAACCGTTATTATGATGACTTTTATAATAAGTTAGAGAAAGACCAGCAGATATATAAGTATCTTAATAAAGATATTGATATGGAAAAAGAGAAGTGGCTAAACGTACTTTTCAAAGTTGGAGAGTTCTCTTTTACTTATCATTATATCCCAGCTGTAGCTGGAATCCATTGCCCTGATATGAGTCGAAGGGGAAGAGGAATTCGTGAAAAAAACTTAAAAATTGCTCTTAAGGCCATTCAAAATTATAAGGGTGATTTTAAGGCGTATAGATATTTCTCAAGAATTTCGATGATGGGAAAGATAGATATGTCGACAGTGTGGACTGATTATGATCGGCTTCCAGAAATGGTAGGATATAAGTCTAACCACCAGAATAAACTTATGAGGTATTATTTTGCAGATAAGTACCAGTATCTCTATTCCTTCGTTGATGAAAGAGGCATTAAGTTTAATGTCGTTAAGATCGATGATAGGTCTTATTCTGTAAGGTGGAAGAAGGGAAGCCCAGTTTTTTACAACTACCGAAACCCCCATTTATTTGCCTATTTTTCTAAGAAAATTTAATTGATAACCTGTTTCAAAGCGTGTATAAACTTCTGATTAGTGTATTATTTATTTAATGACAAATTACATGGAGTTATAAATGCTTAAAGATTATATTTTTACCTCAGAGTCAGTTACAGAAGGTCACCCAGATAAGATTGCAGATCAGATTTCAGACGCTATTTTAGATGCCTTATTTGAGCAAGACCCTCAATCTCGTGTTGCTTGTGAGACTTTAATTACAACTGGTTTAATTCAAATTGCTGGTGAGATCACAACAGGTGCAAATATTGATTATCATGAAGTTGCTAGAGAGACTGTAAGAAAAATTGGTTATGACCATTCAGACAAAGGTTTTGATGCTAACACTTGTGGAGTAAACGTTTGTCTAGATAAGCAATCCGTTGATATCGCTCAGGGTGTAAACATAGGTGAAGGTGTTGATTTAGATCAAGGTGCTGGAGATCAAGGTTTGATGTTTGGTTACGCAATTAATGAAACTAAATCTTTAATGCCATTAACAATTGATCTTTCTCATAAATTAGCTAAAAGATTGGCAGTCGTTAGACATGAAGAAATACTTCCAGGTCTGAGAGCTGATGGTAAAACACAAGTTTCAGCTCAATATGTTGACGGTGTAATTACTAGATTAGATGCAATCGTTGTATCAACTCAACATGCAGAAAATATAACTCAAAAACAATTACATGAAGGAATCAGAGAGGAAGTTATTAACAAGATCGTTGATCCAAGCCTTATTGATAATAATACTAATATCTACATTAATCCGACTGGTAAGTTTGTAATCGGTGGACCAATGGGAGATGTTGGTTTAACAGGTAGAAAAATAATCGTCGATACATACGGTGGACATGGTGCTCACGGTGGTGGTGCATTCTCTGGTAAAGATCCTAGTAAAGTTGATAGGTCGGCTGCATATGCTGCAAGACAGGTTGCAAAACACGTTGTTGCTGCAGGTCTGGCCGATAGAGCATTAGTGCAGGTTGCTTATGCTATTGGCGTTTCAAAGCCAATGTCATTTTTAGTGGATACTTTCGGAACAAATAAAGTTGATCAAGATGCTATAACAGCTGCTGTAAATGATATCTTTGATATGAGACCTAAAGCGATCGTACAAAGACTAGACCTACTAAGACCAATCTATTCTGAAACAGCTGCTTATGGACACTTCGGTAGAGAAAGCTCAAAAGGTGGATTTACATGGGAAAACCTTACTTACCTTGAAGAGTTAAAGTCTAGATTCTAAAAATTAAAATCATATAGTTTTAAAACCCCTCGCTTTGCCGAGGGTTTTTTTATTTTAAAATTTCAGTAAAATATGTAAATGGAAGAAATTTATTTTTTAATTCGCTTTACTCCATTTTGGTCAATTCCGATTCTACTCATATCAGGTGAATTTGCTTATCTATTTTGGATTCGTAAAAAGAAGAAATGGATGATGATTTGTGCGGGAATTGCATTTTTCAATTTTTGTATGACGATTATATACTATATTAATGGTGGACCAGAAAAATCAGTTCAAAAAATGATGGATTTAGTTTGGTATTTTACTAGATAGCCTAAATCCAGTGACTTAAAGCCGAAAGTAAGCATGTGAAAGAATTTTCTTGGTGTCTAAAATTTGACACCAGTCCAGAACTTAGCTAGCATTTTAGATGAGAGCTAGGGAGAAGTTAATGGATGACTTAAATTTTTTACACACAGCGTACCAGAATGAAGAAGATGGAAAGTCTTTAATAGGTGAAGCTGACGAACTTGAAGAGTTTGGCTTAAACCCAAAAATTATTATTGTAGAAGATGATAAAGTTTTAGGAATTAGTATAAAAAAATACTTAATGAAAACACTAAACTGTGAGGTTGACCTGTTTACTAGTTCAATGGATTGTTTATCATATCTACTGAACCTACCTAATAAAAAAATACCCTTTTGTTTAATTACGGATATCAGTCTTGAGCAGGGCGCAGATGGCCTTTTGCTCATTGATAATTTAAAAGAAAAAAACTTTAACTTTGTTTCTATAGCTATGACTGGATTTGCATCTATTGAAACTGCAATTGCGGCTACAAAGAAAGGTGTTTATCATTACCTCACTAAACCATTTGAGTTAGAGATTTTACAAAAATTAGTTATGGAAGCTATTTCAAATAAACTAGGTATTGCAGTTAATTTGTTAAAGCCACAACAAGATATCTCTCGAAAGGGGAGTAGAAGAAATACGCATCAATTAAAAATTGAAGCACCAGTAGAAGACGACTTTTTCTGTGGAATGATTGGTCGCTCTCAAGTGATGAAAGAAGTCTTTGAGAGAATAAAAAAAGTATCACTTACAGAATCGACAGTCTTGGTTACAGGTCCATCTGGAACCGGAAAAGAACTTGTAGCAAGTGCTATTCACAACCTCTCAAGTAGAAGAAGAGAAGCACAAATCTCAGTAAATTGTGGAGCAATCCCAAGGGATCTTTTAGAAAGTGAGCTATTTGGACATATTAAAGGATCTTTTACTGGAGCGATTTCAGATAGAAAAGGTCGTTTTGAAATGGCGAACAATGGAACTGTTTTTCTAGATGAAATTGGTGATATGCCACATTTATTACAAGTAAAACTTTTAAGAGTTCTTCAAAATAAAACGATTGAACCTGTTGGATCGACTAAACCTATTAACATAGATGCCAGAGTTATAGCTGCAACTCATAGGGATCTAGAAAAAATGGTAGAAGAAAATACTTTTAGAGAAGATCTATTTTATAGACTAAATGTAATCCCTATCAAAATTCCTTCTCTACAAAATAGAAAAGAAGATATCCCTCTTCTTATTTCTTATTTTGTGAATAGGTTTGTGAGTGCCGATCAATCAAATGCAATAAGTTTTTCTAACGAGACTCTTAAAATGTTATTAGGTTATGATTGGCCAGGAAATGTAAGAGAACTCGAAAATATAATTGAAAGACTAGTAATTCTAAGAGGTGGAAATGAAATTTTACCAGAGGACTTACCAGCTAAAATCTTTAGACATAATCCACTTGCAACTGATCATTATAAACATATCTTTGAATTACCTCAGGACGGTATTGATTTAAAGAGAGTTCTTTCAGATATTGAAGACTCCTTAATCATTCAAGCATTAGGCTATACTGAAGGAAATAAAAACCAGGCTTCAAAGCTATTAAGCTTAAATAGAACAACTTTAATTGAAAAATTGAAGAAGAAGTCGTTACATATCTAATAGAGTGTTGTGAACTTTAAAACAGAACTAGAAACAAAAATTCATGAGATATTGGCTAAACCAGATCTTTCAGAGGTATTAAACTTCGATGAAAAACTAGATCTGTATTTCAAAATAGACATAAAAAAAATTGAAGAAAAAGTTACAGGTCATGAAGACTCTATTTATCCAGGTCTAGATCCAAGGGCCTTATTAACCTCCTATATTGATTACTATCAAATACTATCTGATATTCCAGATGGGGAAGAATTAATAGACCTTGGAGCAGGTTATTGCCGAGGTACAATACTTTCTGAGTTTCTTAAACTTTCAAAGTGTAAGAGTATTGAGATCGTAGAGAGTCGTGTCTGTGTCGCCCAAAATTGCCTAAAAGAAATTGGTGCAGATTTAGGACAGATCATTAAAGGGGACCTTTTAACCATTCCGATTCCTAAAGCGTATGGTTACTTTCTCTATTATCCAAAAAGTGAGTCATTATACAAGATAATGAGAGATCTCTTTGAGAAGTCAAAAGTACAGGTATGCTACTTATATGTGTGTGAATCTCATGGAGATGTTATTGATTATATAGAGATGTTTTCAACAATCAAAAAGGTTAAAGAGTTTAAGGTATCGCAACCAAGACATAGGGACTTTATTGTAAAGTACGAAATTAACCCAGTTGTGGAAAAAATTGAGTGGCAGACTCACTTACCAGAATGGTTACTTTTTAATACCAATGAAAACATCAGCTTTACTCTGAAATTAAAACATAGCTATTTTGAAGATTATGTTTCTTGGATAATTCCGACCAAAGAAGTTGAGTTGATTCTATATAAAGGAGAGAGATCCTTATATGATAAGACAGGCCGAATTATCTTTATTGAGGGGAATGAGCCAATTGAAAATATAGAAGAGAGAACTAGTTCAGTTAATGATTGGATGCAATCTAACGAGTTTAAAAAGTTCATTTATCATCAAGGAGCCTATTACCAAGAGCTCTCATCCGGCGAAATTAAATTAATCAAAGGTCTTCGGTAACCAAATAGGAAATTTCTGTAGGGGCAGTAAGGTTTTAATAGATACTGTTTTCAAACTTTATTTCTATTTAAAATCGGTAGCTTACTTTAGGTGTTTATATTTTGACTGGAAAAAAATTGCCTAGGAGTAAAATTTTCCTTTTTTCAAATTGAAAATAGAGTACAATGTTAAAGAGATTGGTTTAATAGGATGTTAGACCATTTAAAATAACAGGACGTTTTTACAAATGAAGTATTGTTTCAAATTTTTGACATTCTTCCTCATCACTTTTGCTTTCACTGGGACAGTATTTGCCCAGTTAGTAAATCAAAGCTCTCAAAAATCTCATTTACGTTGGACAATTAAAGCTGATAAAGAATTAGTTCGTGTCTCTAAAAAGGCTTCTACAGTCACTATACAGAGTTTAGATCCAGACTTCTTTGAACGATTTTCTGCCGATATAACAAAGCTAAAAAAGAATAATGAATATCACACTAACTTTGACTTTAAAGCACCTAAAATACCTGGAAATCCATATAGATTAAATATTACGTTAAAGGATAACTCGATTGAACTATTCAGCTTCTATAAACGTGAAGAGGGTGGTTACATATTAGACTTTTGGATTAACCAAGATATTGTTGGTACAAAAGAATCTTCAGTCGCTTCAACTCCAAAAGTAGTAAAGGTGGCGAAGTTAAATAAGAAGAAAATACTTAAAAAGAAGAAGTTAAGTAATAAAGTTGCAGATGTTTTTAATAATAAAAATACCAATAAATTTAATATTATTAATCCTGAAGATATTATTGATAAACAGACAGGTAAAAAATTTAGAGATTTTAGATACGGATCTGCTTTTATTTGGGATTATCAAGCACAAATACCACCACTGTCTAACGATATTAGTTTAAAAGAGAAGGCACCTGATTTTCTTTATAAGATTAAAGATAGAACACTTTTAGAAGATAAAAAAGAAGCTCACATGCAGCTTAATATAAACTTCTACAGAAAGTCTCAGTGGGGACTTATGACACGGTCAATTCTCTTATACGAAGAGAAATATGGAAGAGACACCAATAAAGTTTTAAATGACTTTATGAAAGCCGTTTCCATGATTAAAAATACTATAAAATCTAGCGTTAAACCTGAATTCCAAAGTACCATGGATGAAGCTGGAGAAATTGTACCTGCAGAAAGTTACTCTAATAAAGGGATTTTCGCAGCTGCAAGAAATATTCTTTCAAGTATTGTTGATTCAACAAAAGACTATGAAATGAATAAAGCCATTCTTAGATACTTAATCCAGTACTCTCGAAATGAAAGTGATTATATACAGACTTTAAATCACGCAAAAAATTTATATGTAAAGGCATCAGAAACTTTTGATGATGAAATGATCATCTTTAGCTCAAGAATTATTCTAAATTCATTAGCGAATCTTAAACAACTCGATAAGATTAAATCCTTTTTATCTAACAAAGCCGTTTTGAGAGTGCTTCCAAAGCAAGAAGGATTAGCATATATTGGATTTGTTAATCTCTTTCAGGATAATACAAACCAAGTCATCTCAGATTTTAAAGTTAATCAAGCTTCATTGGCAAACCCAATTCATCCATCAATTTTATTCAATACTGCCGAGGCATTTTTTAGACATGCAGAGTATAAAAAGGCCATAAAGTTATATGATGATTTCTTAAGTAAATACTCATTTTATACTGAGGCCAGTAAGGCACGATTGAGAATTGCTCTAAGTTATGACCTACTTGGCGAAGAATACAGTAAAGTTATTAGACTTTATAAAGATGCAATAAATAAGTCATCTGATCTGAAAGTACGATATGAAGCGAAAGTACGTTATGTTGGTTTAAGAGTTTGTCGAAATAAAGCTCCAAAAGAAAGTGACTTAGAAACTATTGTTTTCTTAGATGGTAGTGAAGGTGAAAAGAAGAGCATTACTCCAAACCTTAAAAAATTACTATGGTTAACTAGATTAAGAAGTATGATTACTTCCAAAAAATATGATGATGCCTTAGCTTATTTAACTGCACTTCCAACAGACAATTTGAGACGAGTAGATCAAAGATCTTTTTATTCTGATGGTGCTGAAATAGTTTTAGGAATAATACAGGAATCATATTTAAAAGCTGACTACGCTAGGGCCGTAAAAATTTGGGAAGTTTATAAAGATAAATATGAAAATAAAGTAGCTAGAAGCCCTTATATGAACTTTATTGTGTCAGATAGTTTCATCAAGTTAAGCTTATTCGACTCTTATGAGAGATCTGTGAAAGACTTGAAGAAAATAAAGGCAAATATAATAAGAACCTTTCCTCTATGGGTTAATCCTCATAAAAACATCGAAATAAATGATTTCTTAGTCGAACTAAACCTTAACTACTTACTAAAACAAGGTAAGTATGCAGAACTAGATACTTTCCTTGAAAGAAACAAGAAGAACCGTAATATTAATTATAAATATTACAAAGGGCTTGTTTCGTATAACTTAAAAAAATATAATGATAGTGTAACAAGCTTTGAATCTCTGCTTGTAACCCCAAATATCAATAATATTTTAACCCCAAATCAAAGTCTTCGAATGTTAGAAATTTACTTAGAGTCATTGTATGAAACAGCGAGTACTGCAAAATTTAGAAAAAATGCAGCTGCTCTGACTAATGATCTAAGAAGAAATAATAAAAAAGATTTTGTGAAGATAGTGACAAGAGCGGATTACCTTTACATCGAGTCTTTATACTCTGAACAAAAAGTAAATTATAAACTACTTGGACAAAAGTCTAAAGAGTTTATGGCCGGTAATGAGAACAGTGAATATATCCTTAGGGTTAAATACTTAGGTGGTGTAGCTTTAATAAATATTGATGAGACTGATAATGGTAGGAAGCTATTAGAAGAACTTTTAAACAATAAGGAAACTCCAGACTACTTAAAAGGTTTAGCTAGATCTGAGTTAACGACATTAACTTTAAAAAATAAAACACTTTAATTATAACAAAGACAGGAGGTCTAATGTTTGCATCAGAAGTAAGGTTGGTAGGAAATCACCCAAAATTTGTAAAAGCAATTGAATTCGCAGGTAACGTATCTGTTACAAAAGCACCGGTTTTAATTGTCGGAGAATCTGGTTCAGGAAAAAAAACAATCTGTAATTACATTCACCGTAAATCAGCAAGAATAGAATCTCCTCTTTTATTAGTAGACTGTTCTCAAGAAGCACAAAATGTTGAAAATGAAATTCTTGGTTTCAGAGACGCAGATGGTAAATTCAATAAAGGTATTTTAGAGAGAGCAAATGGTGGATCCATCATTTTATCAAATATTGATGCACTAGATGAAAAATTTCAAAAAAGATTATATCAAATTTTACAAGAACTAGGTGATTATGATTTAGATGTAAGAATTCTTGCGACTACTTCAAAAAACTTATCTAAGTATGTTGGAGCTGGAAGGTTTTATAGAGCTCTTTATACATATTTTTCAGGATCACAAATTTCTTTAATTCCTTTAAGAGAAAGAGATACTGATATCGAAACACTAGCCTCACACTTTGCTAATGAGTATACAGTTGCAAATGAGAGAGCAGCAGTAGAATTTTCTGAAGAAGCAAAGAAAAAGATTGCAAGCTTTTACTGGGCCCACAATGTTGCAGAGTTAAAATCGGTAATTGAGAGTACTATCGAAAATACAACTGAGGGAATTATCGATGTAAGCGCAATTGAGATTGGAGAGAAGAAAGCAGAAACAGTAGCAAATGATATTGATGAAGACGGAATGAGATTAATGTCACTTAAAGAAGCTGAAAGACTTCTTATTAAGAAAGCTCTTATCCATACTTCTGAAAATAGAACTCAAGCTGCAAAAATTCTAGGAGTTTCAATTAGAACTCTAAGAAATAAAATCAATGAGTACAGAGGTGAAGGAAATAACTATTTCGTAAACTTGAGATAGTTAGCTCTATTGAGCATAAGACAGGGACTTTATGAACGTTAACGATAAAACATTACAAGCTTTAGCTGCAGCTACAAAGTTTAGAGAAATGAGACAAGAACTCATCTCTTCAAATATTGCAAATAAAGATGTACCTGGATACAAGGCTAAGAGATTAGGCTTCGAAGAGGCTTTAGCGAGAGCTTTAGATGTTGATGGAAACATGAGTATGAAGGTTGAAGACAGAAAACATTTTGATGTTGGAAGTGGTGGTTTTAATAACCTCCAACCTGAAACTTATGATGATCCAAATGGAATTGTTAGTGAGAATGGTAATACTGTTGATGCTCAAGAAGAGATGGCCTTAATGGCAGATAATAAAATTATGTATGATGCTCTTGTTCAGTTAATGAATAAGAAATTAGGCTTGATGAAATATGTCATCAATTCTGAGCGATAATCGGATCGATAATTTTTAAAGTAAGTGGGTAACATATGGATTTATTAAAAAGTATGAAAATTAGTGCAAGTGGTCTTAGGGCCAATATGAAACGAGTTGAAGCAATCAACTCCAACATCGCTAACGCCCAAACTACTCGTACCGCCGAAGGTGGTGCATATCGACCAAAGAAAGTCGTCTTCGGATCTGAGCCAGCAAGAGACTCTTTTTCAGAGGTGTTAGAAGGTGAAATTGATGCCCAAGCACAAACGGTACATGCTACAGAAGTTATCAATAGTGATAAACCACCTGTTTTAAAGTACGAACCCAACCATCCTGATGCAAACGATCAAGGCTACGTCGCATACCCGGATATAAATGTAATGGTAGAAATGGCAGACCTTTTAACAGCTCAAAGAGCATACGAAGCAAATATGAAAACACTTAAAGTAACTAAAAGTATGGCGATTAAAGCGCTAGAGATTGGAAGGTAAAAGGAATAGACGATGGCAATAAATAATATAATGCAAATGTCGAATACCCTGCAAGGTCATAAGGCTAAAGATTGGTCAAAGTCCATTGAACTTAATAATAAGATGGATTTTAGAGGTGAGTTTCCCAATATTAATGAGGGAAGTTCAACTCAATCATTTGGAGACTTTTTGGCAACTTCAATCTCCAAAGTGAATGGACTACAGCAAGATGCAGATGTGGCCATGCAAAAATTAGCGAGTGGAGAATCAAAAAATTTACATGAGACTCTATTAGCAGTTGAAAGAGCAGATATTGCTTTCAAACAAATGAACCAGGTACGAATGAAAGTTATAGATGCATATAAAGAAATAATGAAGATGCAAGTATAATTAAGTAATAATTAGCTTTTGAATCAGGAGGATTCTCTTGCAAGAATTTTTAAATCAAATAACACAGAACTTCATGGACTTTTATAGGTCTTTAGATAGTAGAAGACGTGTGAGTTTATTCGGAATTACCGCTGGGATTGTAATCGCAATGGTGTTTTTAGTTTCTTGGGCAACCAAAACTCAATACAAACTTCTATACTCTGAACTTAACCAACAAGACTCTGCGAAAATTCAGCAAATTCTTAATAATGGAAATATCGATTTTCAACATAAGAGTGGTGGTAAAGAGATTTATGTCTCTGAGGACCAAGTTGATAATATGAGACTTGAAATAGCAAAAATGGGTGTCGACTTTAACTCTACCGTCGGTTATGAGATTTTCGATAAACAAGCTTTTGGTACAACAAGCTTCGTTCAGAAAATTAATAAGCAAAGAGCTCTTGAAGGTGAGCTTATGAAAACGATTAAGCATATTAGAGGGATTAAACGTGCGAGAGTACATCTTTCTTTGCCAGAATCGAGTCCTTTTGTATCAGAAAAGAAACCACCGAGTGGGTCAGTTGTTCTTGATATGGAAAGAGGATCAAGCCTTACAAAAGATGAAGTAAAAGGAATTCAAAACCTTGTATCAGCAAGTGTTGATGGTATGCGTTTTAAAGATGTTGTTATTATTGATTCAAAAGGTGAAAAGCTTACTGAGAATATTGGTGATTCGATGGCTCAAGATACGGCGAATCGATTAGCACTCGAGTCAAAAGTAAATCGTCAATATGAGCAACAAGTTGAATCTATACTTAAGAGAGTTGTTGGTGAAGGAAAAGTTATTGCAAAAGTTAATGCGAAAATGGATTTCACTGAGGCCTTCGAAACTAAAACAACTTATGATAATGAAAATACTGCAGTTGTCTCTGAAGTTGCTAATAAACAAAATTTACAAGGGTCAAGACCGTCTCCACAGGGAATACCTGGAGCGAGAAGTAACTTACCAGGTGAGAAGCCCCAACCAGGAATACCAGAAACGCGTAATAATGTTGATAAATCATTAACAACAAGAAATTATAATGTTCCTAAGACAATTACAAAATCTAAAAAACCAACAGCACAAATGCAGAGATTATCAATTGCTGTAATGGTTGATGGAAAAAGAATTCCAGTCCTAGATAAAGATGGTGAAATTGTTCTTAACGAAGATGGAATACCAGTAACCAAGTATGAGCCTTGGACGGATGCAGAGATTTCAAACTTTAAGGCGATTATAGCTTCGGCAATTGGTATTCAATTAAGTCGTGGCGATACAATCGTTATAAAAAATATGGAATTTGCTAAAGAGGATTTGTCAGAAGCAGAAGCTATATTAAGACAACGTGAAAATAGAGAAATTATTAAGAATCTTACTAAGTACTTAATGATCGGTGTTCTAATCTCGCTACTATTCTTTGTAGTCGTAAGACCATTCATCCAATGGGTTACTGAAAATACAGTTGAATCAATTGAAGATTTTTTACCAAAAACAATTGAAGAACTTGAAAAAATTCAGGCGAATCAAAAATTACCAGGATTAGAAGACGCTCTTCCAACGATTGAGGATAAAATGAATCCTGAAAAGATTGAAGGGAATATGATTAGAGAAAGAATTATTAACCTTGTTGAATCAAACCCGGCTAAAGCAGCTCAGGTTGTTCACGAGATGATACATGCTCAAGATACTAATAAGGAGATCGCATAACAATGCGATCGACCCTGATTGCGTAAAAGCGTAATCGACCCTGATTGCGTAAAAGCGTAATCGACCCTGATTGCGTAAAAGCGTAATCGACCCTGATTGCGTAAAAGCGTAATCGACCCTGATTGCGTAAAAGCGCAATCAAGTAAAGTTTAGAATAATAAAATCGTTTAACAGGAGCGTAAAGTGGCAGAACCGGCAAAAACCTTAGATCCAGATGTAGAGTATGCGCTACTCACTGGATTGGATAAATCTGCAATTCTCATGAGTTCTCTTGGGCCAAGCCCTGCAAAATTAATTTTTAAACACATGAAAGATAATGATGTTAAAAGATTAATTAACCAGATGGCCATTCTTACAAAATCACCAATTTGGATGGTTAAAAGAGTATTAGAAGAATTTTATTCAGCGCTAAATGAAGATGCAGATTTATTATTTTCAGAAAATAAAGGTCGTGACTTTATTCTGGGTACATTAGGTGAAGATAGGGCCAAGCAATTACTTGGACAAGTTGTGGAGGTAGGATCTGCAAATACGTTAGAGTCATTAGAGTTAGTAGATACAAGAACACTGGCCAACTTCTTAATAAACGAGCATCCTCAAACAATTGCACTTATCATTGCCCACCTTACAACTGAGCGCAAGGTTGAGGTCTTAAAAAAATTACCTGAAGGTCTACAAGCAGAAGTTGTCCTAAGAGTGGCAAACTTAGACTTTGTTTCACCTGAGCTAATTGCACAATTAGATGATGTTCTAAAAACTGAACTTTCAACTCTTGGTTCGATTGATACACAACAACTTGGTGGAGTTGAACCAATAGCAGATATGTTAAATATGATGGACAAAAACTCTGAGAAGAATGTTATGGCCAGAGTTGAAGAGAAAGATCCTGAGCTTGCAGAAGAAATTAGAAAACTTATGTTTGTTTTCGAAGATCTTGTTTTTGTGGATGGTAAAGGTATTCAAGAACTTCTTAAAGTTGTTGATAATCAAAAGCTTACTATTGCACTTAAAACAGCTCCTGAAGAAATTAAGGGAATGTTATTTAAGAATATGTCTAATAGAGCGGCTACGCTACTCAATGAAGATCTGGAGGCCCTTGGGCCAACGAAGTTATCTGATGTTGAAAAAGCACAACAAGAAATTGTACAGCAAGTTAAAGACCTTGAAGCTAAAGGTAAAGCTGTTATTAGTAGAGGTGGAGAAGGCGATTCATTCGTTTAATCCTTTTGGAGTTAGATTATGGCAGTAGTAAAAGAAAATAATAAAAAAGTTCAGAGCTTCCAATTTGGTCAATTAGTGCCTAGTGAAAACGATGGTGAATTTGATGGAAAGCTATCTGAATTTGAATTAAAATCTTTGAACGCTGCACAGGACTTTAAACACAATATAACTGAAGAAGGCATTCGACAGGAAAGAGAATTCGAAGCAGGTTCAGCATTTGAAATGTCTGAAATAATAAAAGAGCATAGAGGATTAAATCGACAGGCTGAAGAAGACTTTCAAATTAGAGTTAAAGCAGAAGTTGAAAAAAGAATCGAAGCCCTGCGAGAAGAAGCATACGGCGAGGGCTATAATGCTGGTAAAGAACTAGGACGTGATGAAGCTTACACAGATACAAAAGCTCAATTCGATGAGAAAGCTCAACAGTTTGCAGAGCAAGTTGATTCATTAAAAGAAAATATACAATCCGTTTATCAACAATCAAAAGATAACGCCTACCTTATGGTAAAAAATCTTTCAAAGTGGGTGATACTTAAAGAAGTAGATGAAAAATATTATTTAGCTCGATTGTTAGAAAAATTAATTCACGAAATTAATAGTAAATCTAACCTTGTAATACATGTAAATGAAGATGCTTTTGGTTATATGCCAGAAATTGTTAAAATTGTGGAAAGAAAAGTTGGGAAGCTAACTAATGTTCGAATGGAAGTTGATTTCGAAATGACCGATAATGGAATCAAGCTTGAATCAGAAAATAATATAATTGATGGCTCCCTTGAGGCTCAGTTTAAATCTATTGATGCTCTTTTTAAAAGTGTAGGTCTGAATGAATAATGACTCTATCGACTTCACCCAAATGTATAAAGAATTCGAATCCAGTACACCTTATCAAAATATTGGAAAAGTACTGGCAAGCCATGGAATGCTTTTTGAAGCTACACTTCCAAGGGCCGTTATGGGCTGTTGTGTAGAGTTCCTTACTCAATCTGGTAACACTTGCTTAGGTGAAGTTGTTGGAATAAACGGTGATAGATGTAAGGTAATGCCTTATGATGATTTACCAGGAATCAATTCTGAGACAAAAATATACTTAAAAGACTTAACAACGACCGTACGAATCTCTCATGGAATGTTAGGTCGAGTTGTAGACTTCCAAGGTGAGCCTATGGACGGAAAAGGTCCTATCGAAGGCCCCTGTGAAGTTAGATCAATCTTTGGGGAACCAATTAATCCATTGGACAGACCTCCAATTAGAGAGCCCCTAGACACAGGAATAAACGCAATAAACTCATTCATTACCGCGGGAAAGGGTCAACGTTTAGCAATTATGGCCGGATCTGGTGTTGGTAAGTCGACATTAATGGGAATGATAGCTCAAAATACAACAGCAGATATAAATGTTATTGCCTTAATTGGAGAGAGGGGAAGAGAGGTTCTTGAGTTTATTGAATCTGATCTTGGCCCAGAGGGATTGAAAAGATCTGTTATCGTTGTCGCAACTTCAGATAAATCACCCTTAATTAGAGCAAAAGCTGCGTATACAGCAACAACTATTGCTGAATACTTTAGAGATGCTCAAAATGATGTGATCCTCATGATGGATTCAATAACACGTTTTGCAATGGCCAATAGAGAAATCGGTATGAGTGCCGGAGAACCTCCTGGACAAAAAGGTTATGGACCTTCGGTTTTTGCAAAACTTCCTAAATTAATGGAAAGAGCAGGAACCAAAAGGGACTCTGGAACCATAACGGGAATTTACACTGTATTAGTTGAAGGTGGAGATATGGATGAGCCAATCGCTGATGCTGTTCGGGCCATCTCTGATGGACATATAGTTTTAAGTCGTGAATTGGCCTCAAGAAATCACTATCCAGCGATTGATGTTTTAGAATCAATTTCAAGGGTTATGAATAAAGTTGTTCCGAGGGAGCATACAATAGTCTCAGGTCATTTAAGAGATTTACTTGCAGCTTATAAAGAGTCAGAAGACCTTATTAATGTTGGAGCATATGCTAGTGGAACTAATCCAAAAGTTGATAAAGCAATGCTGATATATAATGACCTATTAAATCTCTTACAACAAAGAGCTGAAGATCCATCAAATATTGATGATACTTATGACAAAATGGTCGATATTGCGAGAAAAGGTGAAACAGAAGTTGAGCCTGAGTATAACTAAATAAGTAGGTTTGAATGAAGGGCTATAAATTTAAATTAGATGCAGTTTTAAAAATACGTAAACTGAAAGAAGAACGTTGTAAAATGGAAATTGGACAGATTCAGGTCCAAATAAATAAACTCAATGCTGATATTCAAAGACATAAAGATGGTATTAAGCAATCTTACGACTCCCATGAAGAGGGCTTATCTAATGGCTTGAATGGTCAAGAGCTTAGGTTTCATCCATACTTTGTAAGTGGTAAAAATGCAGATATACAAAAAATACAAGCCGAAATTAACGATTTAAAAGTGGATGTCCAAGAAAAATTTGACGAGCTTAAATACCTAAGGGCCGATGTTAAAGTTATGGATAAAATGAAAGAAAAAGATCAAACAAAATATAAAAAACACTTACAAAAAAAACAATTTGAAGAAATAGAAGAGCAGGTTCAAAATTGGAATGCTCAGCAGAAACAAGGTTTATAAATGAAGTACCTACTAATTATATTAATGACATTCTCATCTCTTGCAAATGGCAAAGATGATAAAAATTCTCAAGAAGAATTTGATAAGAAGGTAAAGGCTGAAGTTGAAAGACAGGTAAATCTTATTAAAAAGAAATCACTTTCTCAATTAACAAATGAGCTTTTAGATAAAGATAGAACCTTAATGAAGAGAGACGAAACTCTAGATAAAAGAGAGGAGCAAATAAAAATAAGTGAAATGTCCCTGTTAAAAAAGATTGAAGAGTTAGAAACAACTAAAACAAAAATCATAGGCTGTTTAGATGATCACAAAAAAGGTGAGCTAATGCGAGTGAAACAACTTGTTGAGGTTATCTCTAATATGAAACCACAGAAGGCGGCAGACCTTCTTTCAGTGCAAGAAAGCAAGATCTCAATAAAAATAATTGAGAAGATAAAACCTGAGAAAGCTTCCAAGATCTTTAATTTAATGGATAAGGAAGTTTCTGCCCGACTTCAAAAACAGTACTTGAATATGCAACAATAATATACTGAGAGAACCAAAATAGGAGAATTTTAGTTTGAACATTTTTAACACACAACATTTACAGACAAAAACGAAGGGTGGAATACTCGGCGATAGTTCTGTTATGGGTGGGTTAGAAAATCAAGTTAATTTAGACCCTGAAGCTCTAAAACTCTTAGAGCAAAGTAGCCTTGAAAGCGGTGTTGACTTTGATCAAGTATTGAAAGCAACAAAACAAGGACAAGATCCTGAAGCTGTAATTGAACTTTTAAAGAATAATAATGAAGCACCTAACCTAGAAGATAAGAAATTAGCACTAGAGAATTTTGGGCAAAAAGCAACAAATAAAGAAGTTGTAGGCCCTCAATTAAATAATCAAAAATCAATATCTCAAAATCAAGAATTACAACAATTATTAGGACAAGGGACTGAAGCTAAAAATTCAGAGAGTTTGAATCAAGCTGAAACATTAGCGCAAGGGTTACCTAAAGAAAGATCAGCTTTTTTTCCTAATCAAGCAAAACAAAACGTTAATTCAAAAATGTTGAATCAAATGTCACCTGAACAAGCAGCATTAAAAATAAATCAACAAAATATTACTTCGCAAGTACAGGGTGAACAGATTGCACAAAATGCAAATGTGGCACAACCTTTACAGCAAGCCGTAAAAAATAATCCTTATCAAGCACAAAGCTCTCAATTTATGGTTGGTAATAAACAAGTTCTTGAGCAAGGAACAAAGAAAAATAATTTATTATCTTTAAATAATTTTATGGATAAACAAAGCCCATCACTAAAGAAGAATGCAGCTAAAAAAGCATACCAACCAATTAGTGATTCAATGTTTAACCAAAAAGTAGATGCTTCTTTACCTGGTGCGATTAAAGCACCTCAAAAAGAAACCACTATTCAAGATGTTTTATTGGGACAAATGGATAGTGCCAATGAAATTTCTGGAAAACTAGTTGAAGCTCAACCTAAGCAAAGTATCATGGCCAAAGGTGAAACTGTAGATAATGCTGCTAAAGTCTTTGATATTAATTCTTTGAGTAAGCTTGATACGACTTCAGATGTAATTTCAAAAATACAAGATTATATAATTCAATCAAAAGTCAGTAGCCAGTCACAGGTTGAGATGTCTTTTGATCATAAAGAACTTGGAAAAGTTGATCTGATGGTACAAAAAGGTGCTGGGGATCAATTAAATATTTCAATTGGTACAAACTCAGTTGAAGCAGCGAAATTCTTTAATAGAAATCAAGCTGACCTTTTAGGTTCTTTAGCACAGTCAGGAATTCAAGTTGGAGATTTCAAATTAGAAACCTCCCAAGGAAATAATAATCAAAGTCAATCTCAAGACTCATCTAAGCAACAATTTGCTCAAGGCCAAAAGGGTCAACATCAATCAGAATTTGGTCAACGTGAGCAAGATTCAAAAAAGAGAGAGGAACTTTGGGAGCAATTCGGCGATAAGGAAGTAGCTTAGTATGGAAATGGGAAAACCCATTGATCAACAAAGGCAAGCATTTGGAAATGTTCAAATGGCGCCACGCCAAGCACGCGATCCAAACGATGTTGCGAATGAACGAAGAGAAATTAACGATCGCGATAAAGAAAGACTCATCAATCGAATTCAAGGTTATAAAAAGAAAAATGATTTAATTGTCGATGGTAGAGAACATAATAAGATGGGGAAGGATGAATTTCTTAAACTATTAACTGTTCAATTACAAAATCAAGATCCAATGAACCCAATGAAACAAGAGAAAATGGCTGCAGAACTTGCACAATTCTCCCAACTAGAGCAACTATCAAATTTAAATGAAAAATTTGATGGGTTAACAAAGAATCAGCAAGTACAGGATAAATTTTATGGTGCCAGTTTTCTAGGTAAAGAAGTCGTTACCTCAGGAGCTTCATTGAAATATGAAGGTGAGGGAACAGATGCGGATATATTATTTTCACTACCAAAACCAGCAGATAAAGTACTCGTCAGGATTTTTGACAAAAGTAATAATATGGTTGGTGAGATGTGGAAGGAAAATATTGGACGGGGAAATCAATCTGTAATGTGGGATGGTCTTCAACTTGATAATTCTTATTCAGCAGCTGGAGAATTTAGAACTCAAATATTTGCTTGGGATAAATTTGCAGACCCTATAGAAGTTGCTTCTAAATCTACTGGTAGAGTTGAATCTGTATTTTTTGAAAATGGAGAGACAGTTTTAAAAGTTGGTGGTAAAAAAGTATTCTTAAGAGATGTTGATAGTTTTCATACTCCAGGTACAAATGAAAAAAGTATAAAAAATACAGGACCTCAGCCAAATATAAATGCAGGAAGAAGAATGGCATCGCCTTTAAATAATGGCTCTCCAGCAGCGGTAAATAATGCACCGAAAACTTTGCCTCTTGCACAAGGTACACAAGCTAAAGTAAACTTAAACAAGCTTAATAACCAAGCAGGTATGAATGCCTACAAGGAACAAGCTCCTACAACTGGTATTACCAGTGTATATGATGAGTAAGGAAGAATAAATTGACTAAGAACATTAACAATATTCTTATTCCAAACGTTACGAAAACCCCTCAACAGAAAAAAGTTGATGTTTCGAATCGTTTGCCAAAAGAAGGAGATGTTAGTGAATTTAAAAATTTATTAGATTCCAAGCTAGAACAAAAGCCATTACATGGCGGAATTAGTTTAAGTTCACATGCTGTTAAAAGATTAGAAGAAAGAAAAATAGACTTTAATGGTGAAGAATATACAAAAGTAAAAGAAGCAATGGCAAAACTTAAAGCTAAAGGTGGGCAAAACTCATTAATAGTTTCAGATAAAGCCGCATATATTGTTGATGTTAAAAATAATAAGCTGGTAACAGCTGTAGATAAAGGTAGTATGTCGGAGAATATTTTTACAAAAATAGATTCGACAATGTTTATTAATTAGAGAGAAAAAATTTAGAGTTACTTTTAGGTAAAAAGGTTGGTCCTTTCCGGAAACCTCAGTCAACGGCCCTTAGTGCTAAGACATCCTTTAAGTTAACACAAGGTCTAGGAGGGACATACATGGGTATTTTATCATCTTTCAACATTGGTGTATCAGGTTTACATGCAGCAGGCAGTGCAATGAGTGTAACCGGTGATAACATCGCCAACGCAGGAACATTTGGATTCAAAGGTTCAAGAGCAGAATTTCAAGATTTAATGTCAAAATCATTAAAAGGTATCGATGGCGGAGACCAAATTGGTTCTGGTACTAAGCTTGCCCACGTAACTCCAAAATTCACACAAGGAAACATTAATAGAACAGAAAGTATTACTGACCTTGCATTAAATGGTAACGGCTTCTTTACTGTTGATACACCAAAGGGAAAAGGATTCACAAGAGACGGATCATTTCATTTTGATAAAGAGGGACAGTTAATTAATGGTGACGGTTATCCTATTATGGGCTTTCAAGCTGGTGAAGATGGAAAAATCTCTCAGAAGCAAGGTAAAATTAAGCTCGGTAATACAACCATTCCGGCACAGCCTACAAAAGATGTTTCTATGTCTATGAACCTTGATTCAAGAGCAGAAATTCAACAATTTGATATTAATAATCCGGAAAAAACATCAAACTTTAACACAAGTATTGCTGTATTTGATAATGTCGGAACACAAAGACTTATTACTGTTTATTTTAACAAAGTAGCTGATGGTCAATGGCAATATCACGGAACTATTCCCGGAGAAGATGCACAAGGTGGAGTACCAGGAAAATTATCTGAAATGTCTACTGGGACACTTCAGTTTGATCCTAAGGGAAAATTACAATCAGAAGTTTCTTCCTTGAATGCATTTAATTTTAATAAAGGTGCTGAAGCTGGACAAGCAATTGCCTTTAATTTTGGTAAATCAATTACTGAAGGTGGGGACGGTGACGATGCAAGTACTCAATTTGGATCAAGCTCAACAATAGCAAGGCATACTCAGGATGGTGCAAGTGCAGCAACTCTAGCGTCACTATCATTTAACGATGACGGTGTCCTAACAGCAGCATACGACAACGGTATCATGAGAGATGTAGCACAAGTATCGATCGCAAAATTTGAAAATAATGAAGGTCTTTTTAAAATGGGTAAAAACTTATTTAAAGAAACTAGAAAGTCTGGACAAGCGGCTATCGGTAAACCTGGTCAAGATGGACGTGGGGATGTTATGGCGAAATCGATTGAACTATCAAATGTTGATATTGCTGATGAATTTATTAATCTAATGAATGCTCAGAGAAATTTCCAAGCAAATACAAAAACGATCACCACAGCGGATCAAATGTTGCAAGAAGTATTAAATATTAAGAGATAAGTAAGTAAGCACACACAAACAATTAAGAGGGTCCTAATGGGCCCTTTTTTTTCCTTTTTTTTTATTCATTTTCTGGGATAATTAAAATATGACAAATATCTGGAGCGTAGTTGATAAATTTAGACCTTTGATTAAGGATCATAATAATACGTCTTTAATGTTTAGGTCTAGAATGTTTATTATTACAAATCTCTTCATTATTTCATTTACTTCATTTTTATTTATTATTGAAAAATTATTCCATTTAAATATACGAATGGAAATAATAGGTTTCTTATTTTTTAAAAGTGTTCTGTTAGTAATACTTCATAAGAAATACAATGCAGTTGGCCCTCTAATGCTTATTAAGGGGCTTTCATTTCTTTCTTTTAGTGCTTATATGATTATCCAAGGCGGAGCCCTTATAAATACTCTGGTTTATTGGTTTCCTCTTGTACCGTTAGTTGTAACTTTTATTAGCGGACGTCTTTATGGAGCAATTTCAGTTTTGGGTGTTTTTGTAACTGTATACATTATTTATGAAAAACTTCATATGAACGGACTTGTATTAAGAGAGGGCTTAACTTTTGAGAGATATGCAACTCTACAAAATATTCACTTGATTACACTTAGCTGTTTTGTTTTCTTCTTGGCAATTGTGTTTATAACAACTCATAATGCCTTAGAACGAAATGTGGAAAGGGTTAAAAATAAAATCGCAGAAAACTCCAAATCTTTTTTAATTTCAAGAATGTCTGCAGGAATTAGTCATGAAATTAGTAATCCATTATGTGCCATTCGATTTGCAAATGAAGTAATTAAGGTCTGTATTAGTAAAGACGAGTTTGATAAGGAAAAACTACTAAATATGGCAGTGCGGATTGATGGTTCGGTTGATAAGGCTGTGGTAATTGTTGATGCTCTAAAGGTCATTGGCGAAGAGAACTCAGAACAAAGTTTTACTTATGTCAGTGTTGAGGAAATTGTGAGTGATATTGATAACATGTTTAAGCCTGATATGCTTTTTCATAAAATTAAGTTCATTATGAAGAATGAACTTTTATTAAGCGATAAGATATTTTGTTTTAAAGAGAAAGTTGTTGAAGCCATTATTCACTTAATGAATAATGCATTGTTTGAAGCCAAAAAATTTCCGGAACATGAGCGTGAAATAACTTTTACCATTGATCGAAGTGGTGCCTATTATACCTTTTCTATCATAGATCCAGGAAATGGTATTGATAGTAGCATTAGCCCTTATATGTATGATCCATTTTTTACTGACAAAGATATTAAAGTTGGTACAGGCTTAGGATTAACACTCGTGAGCACAATTGCAAAAAATCATTCTGGAAAAATTACCTATGGGCTAACAGAAGGTAAGACAACATTTACATTATCAATTGGAATTATTTAACTAATTCAGGCATTTTCGTGATTGAGAGACCATGTCTATGTATGACACTTAAATAATTTTTGTGAAGATTATAGACAGCAGTATTGGTCAGGCGTTTTGTGGTTAATAATCGATCTTGTTCTATGAAAAGGTCATTTACAGAAATCAAACCTTTATTAAATC
Organism: Bacteriovoracaceae bacterium; assembly: GCA_047634375.1. Lineage (GTDB taxonomy): Bacteria > Bdellovibrionota > Bacteriovoracia > Bacteriovoracales > Bacteriovoracaceae. The sequence continues at coordinate 21,927 of JBLIAG010000022.1, read as the reverse complement.
TCTTTAGAACGTTCTTAAAAATCATTTCAGAATCCTTAAGGGTATTTAATCTATCTTTAAATACTTCGTAGGAAATCTTAAGCAATTCTATTTTTGAATCAATATCTTTGTTTTGAATATTCTTATAGTATAAGTAGTAGGACTTAGCAGTTCTCGCACTGGCCTTTGCTTGTTGTACTTCCTTTTGACGATTGAAATTCTCAAATAGCGGGAGTGTATAGACTAGGCTTGCACTCCAACCATATGCATCTTGAGAATCTTCTTGCTGGTATAAATCTCTAGAGTAGTTGACGCTAAAGGAGCCTAGGTGTTTTAAGAACTCTGAGTTGGCCCTTTCTTCCTGGGCGATAGAAAAATTCTTATACTTTTGAGATAAAGGTGTATTTTCAGGTTTAAATTGAATTTTATTAATTCTTTTAAGTCCATGTTTAGAAAAAAAGTTGGACCATGGAAAAACTTTGAATTCATTTTTTATGTTTGGATCAAGTCCGTTTAGTTCTATTGTGATGGCTGCAATTTCTTGTTTTAGATTTATAATTTCACTTTTTGAATTAATCAAATCCAGGTTGACCCTTGTTAGATCATTTTTGGATAAAGATCCTCTTGTATATTTTGCCTTCGCTATTTTAAATCCATTTTCTTTTAGTTTGATAATTTCATTTTGAATATCCAGACTTTGTTTATAGCGGATTTCATTAAAAAGAAGGTTGGCGATTTTTTCTTCTCTTTCAATAAAGGTTAAGTCTAGTGATGCTTTATAGGAATTATGACCGTACTGATTAGACTTAAATTCTTTAAAATCAGATCCAAAGCTAAAGAGTGAATATCTAAGGTTAAGTCTTGTTAGCTCAGAATTAACTTCGATATTTGTTCCGATAACCTCATCTTTTGATTTAGAATATGAAAAGGATACATCCGGGATAATTAATTTGGATAAAGAACTCTTCTCAACTAATTGGTTATACTCTTGGAGGTTTTCTATCTCTTTGAAACTTGGGTCAAGCTCAATTAACTTTTTTAATGTGGGTATGAATTCCTGTGCTGCCATTGCTGAATTTGAGATGATTAAGAGAATTAAAAATTTCATTTATACGACCTCAATTGTCAGATCCGAATGTGTGGGCAGTTGAATCTCGTTTTCTCCGATATGCTCGGTTAGGTTCAGGTTCTTTTCTCGTTTATAAAGAAGGGTCGGCACAATAAAAATTGTAATCGATGTCGCTAGCATGAGACCACATGTGACGGCGATTCCTAGGGGTTGAAGTATCTTTCCACCATCACCAAGGCCTAATGCAACAGGAAACATTCCAAGAATAGTTGTTAGGGAAGTAATTAAAATTGGTCTTAACCTCTTCTTTGTTGCAGATAAGATTAAGTCTTTTCCCCTAAGCCCTTTTTTTCTTAAATCGTTAGTCACTTCAGTTAGTAAAATCGAGTTATTTACTGTGATCCCGTTTAATAAAATAATTCCTAACGCTGAATTTAGGGATAGAAAAGAATTGAAGGTGAATAATGCAATAATTACTCCAATGATTCCAAGTGGTATAGTCATCATTATTACGGCGACCTGCTTGGTAGATTGAAATTGTAACCATAAGACAAAGAAAATGAGTAGGACAGAAACTAAAAGCGACTGATAGAGCTGCTCTAGGGAATTTTTTAATTCAAGTTGTGGGTATTGAATATCTATAGTTGCTTGTGCATCTTTTATTATTGAATTGATATCGACTTTGAGTATTTTTTCTAAATCTAAATAAGTGGACTCCCATTGGAATTTATCTTTATCAAGTGTTCCGATTATAGATACTTGTGGTTGTCCATCTTTGACCAATATTCTCCCTGGTTTTTTAAGTGATTTGAAGTTACCTAGAGCTGAGAGAGGAACAATCTTATCTTTAATTTTTAAGGGGTAATTTTTAAGAATTTCCGGATCTGTATATCTTTCGTCGAGTAAGCTTAACTTAATATCTGTGTTGGTTTTATTTAGTTTTATAGAGCCAAGGCTTACTGGAGATTTAGTTAGCTTAGATATCTCAGCGATATCAGAAACTCCAATATTTATCCCGTTTTGTCTTAGAATTTTCCACCTTTCCACAAATGGAGTAAAAACAAATGAAAAGTTTTGACTCGAGTCAGGTTGTTGACTCACTCTATCGTAGATGTTTTTTTCTTTAAGGTAAGCTTTAAGTCGAGATGAAACAATAAAGATGTCGTCCTTATCTCCTTTAACAACGACCTTGAAATGATTCTCTTTTGGAAGAGGTAGTTCAGCTGGATTCCATGTGGAGATATAATATGACCTCGTTGGAGTGTTTATAAAGTGATCTTTTAAAGTTTTTTCAGCTTCAATCATATTAGATCGATCGAAGAGTTTAAACATTAATTGGCCACCAGTTCTTGAATGCCTCTCAAACCATGTATAATCCACCATAGAGTTCAACATTCCAAGTGCTTTGTCCTCAACCTCTTGCATTATGTTTTCCATATGACGACCACTCTGGGTATCATAGGCATTTATATACATGTACACCCAATCAGACCCTGGTTTTCCAATGACCTCTTTCGGTAATTTGGGTAAAAGGGTTGTTGCCAAGATACCAAGGGTAATAAAAGGTAAAATGATAAATAAGGTTTTACTAAATTTAAAATCGAGTATTTTATTTAAAATAACTTCATAGATACTTTGAAACTTCTCAAAAGGTTTATCTAAGATAGCCGTTGTACTTGGATTATAATTTTTTAGGAGAATAACTCGAACTGTAGGAACAACAATCAGGGCGACTATTCCAGATATCGCATGAGAAAAAATAACGGCTCTTGCTAAATCACCTAGGATTGCATTCGTTAGATCTGAGGTGAACGCCATAGGAATAAAAACAATGAGTGTCGTTGCAATGCTAAGTAGTACTGGGAGTGAGACCTCTTTTACAGCATTGTAAACCAAGTCCAGTCTCTGTGAAAAGGTCTCGCACTCTCTTCCTTGTTTTGTCCATAGCTGTCTATGTTTAAAAATATTTTCCAAAATTACAACGGAAGCATCGACATTCATCCCTGCAGCAAGGGCAAGGCCGCCAAGGGAAATTAAATTCAAATTCATTCCAACATATTTCATTGCGATGAAAGATAGGATCATGCTTAAAGGAATTTCAATGGCAGCAGTTCCTACATTTTTAATCCCACCTATAAATAAGTAAAGAACAAGTACTGCCATAAAAGCCGCGATGAAAACATCTTTGAGTAGGTTTATAATAGATTTGTTAATCGTTTCAGCTGGATCAACAATTAACTTTATTTTAAGGGAGTTTGGTAAAATCGTTTTGTTTTCTTTAAGAACTTTAAGGATATCTTCACTCATTTTTTTGACATTTGCACCGGATTTTGGCTTTGCAAATAAAATAAGAGAATTTAAACCATTCGTTTTGAAGCTTCTTTCTCGATGGAGGTCTCTACCATAGTCAATTTCAGCGATATCTTTTAGAAATAGTATTTGGTTATTGTGAATAAGTGAAATCTTAGTTAAGTCCTCAACTTGATTAACTTCAGCATCTATTTCAAACTTTTGAAAACCTTTTCCTAGTTTGATCTGACTACCAGAAAAAGATGCCAGAGAATTTCTTATTTGATTTTTAACTGCTTGGGGAAATATTCCATATTGGGCTATTTTTTCTGGAATAAGTCTTACACTAATAATATATCTTTCAGGATTCCAGATTTGAGCATTTTCTGCATCGGCTATCTTTTCCAATTCTGGAGTTAGAATTGGTGAAATTATGTCATATAATTCCCTCAAATTCATATCTGTTGAATACAGGCTTGCTGCAAAGAAACCTGAGTTTTGGTTTCTTTGCCATACACCGATTCGGTCTGAGATTTCTTTAGGGAGTATTGAGGCCATTGATGCGGCAACGATATCTATTTCCTTTTTAGCCTTATCAAAAGGTGTATTCCACTCAAAATCAATTTCAAAGTAGGCTGAGTCTTCTTCATAGAACGCATTGACTTCATCTACTTTTATTTCGGAGTTCGAAACTTTTTTTATTCGAGATTCAATTGTATTTCCAAACTCTTTTTGAAAAGTATCTGCTGAGTAAGTTCCATAAGGAACCCACATATTCACACTTGGCTTTGAGGTTGCTGGGTACATTGAAACAGGTAAGGTGAATCCAGAGTATATTCCGTAGCCCAAGATAAGGCCTAGTATAACAAATAATCTTTTGGGATTTGATAGGATTGCTTTTAACATATTCTTACTTTTTCTTTGGCTCTAGGACTTCCACCTCTTCGTTATCTCTAAGAAACTTAGGAGAATCTGATATAAATGATTTGCCGACATCTAGACCCGATACAATTTCAATTTTGTCTTTATGTCTTTGTCCAAGTTCAACTTTTACCTTCTTGACCTTATTCTCGATTAGGGTCGCAATAAAAACTTCTTCTCCAATATAGTAAAGGGATTTTTCTTTCACGAGAGTAACTCTTTCTTTATTTAGAGTTATTTCTGCAAGTCCAATTACTCCGGGAATGAGTTGGTTGATTTTATCTTGAATCTCAAGCTCAACCGCAATTGTTCCTGTAAGGCCATCAACAACAGCGCCAATACCTTTAATCTTTACAGGAATTTCTTTTAAATTAAGACTCGTAACATTCAGTTTACCTATGAGGCCTCTTTTTAACTTTTTTAAATCAGCAGCTGAGACTTCGATATTACCTATGAGTTTGTTCGGATTATTAATATGGATTATATTATCCCCAGTACTTATATACTTTCCTTTGTTTACAGAAATAGAAGCAATAACACCTGCTACAGGAGACTTAAGAATTCTTTGTTCATAGTGAACACTCATATCCTGGTTTCTTAAAACCATAAGTGGTGTACCTTTTTTTACTGTCTGGCCAAGTTCGACTAGTCTCTCAAGAACAATATATTGGCCGTCTGCTTTTATTTGAGAGTCGATTTGGCTTTTTACAAGAACAGGGTAGAAAAGACTTTTTTCCAAAACCGTTTGATCTAATTTTTGTAAGGAAACTTTGGGTCTGTCTTGAGCTGCGAAAACTACAGCATGTGTGAAAAAGAGTACGATTGCGTACATTGTATATATCATTCTAATCTCCTGTGACTGTGATTTTTTAGCAACATAGAAATAGTCTGTACAACCAAATTGTAGAAATTACCCTTGTTAAATACTTAATTTTATTAAAGTGTACTTGCTTGAGAAGTCATGTGATCAGTAAGCTTTGATATTAGGTCGCTTGAGGGAACTAATTGGCTATATTTAATACCAGCTAATTCAAATATTTTCTTAGCAATAGTATTACTCTCTGTATTTATATGTTTATCAGAGAGGTAGATAACCTCTTTAATTTTTACACTGGCCATCAATTTTGCACATTCGTTACATGGAAAAAGGGTAACATAGCATTTAGAATTGATAAGGCTTTTGGGGGAGTGAAGGATAGCATTTGCCTCGGAGTGAACTACATAGCCATACTTCTGATGCTCTAACGGTTGGTCTTTGTCTTTGCCCCAGGGAAGTTTCTTTTCGTCGATGCCTGCGATAAAGCCATTGTAGCCCATCGAGAGTTGATGGTTATTTTGATCAACAAAAACGGACCCAACTTTTGTAACTGGGTCTTTTGACTTGAAACTCGCCATCATTGCTTGAAGCATGAAATACTCATCCCAAGATAACACTGATTCAACGTCAAAGTAGTTTGGGTTTTCTTGATCCATACTTAGATTTCCGCTGAGTCAGAATCCATTGTCTTATCAGCATGATCACTACTTAATGCAGTCATCGCTTCATCAACAACTTCTTCATAATCATAATTCGTATCTTCTGATTTGTTGTTACCGGTACATAGAACAAGAAATTGATCTAGGCTTAATCTTAAGGTACTCATTTGATCTAGAATGGCGTTCACTTCTTCATGTTCTGAAGTCATTTCTTCAATTAGAACTTTAGCAAGTGTCTTATTAGTTCTTTGTAATAATGTTTTTAAACTTTTATATTCTTTTGGAAGTTGTGGTGAATTAACTAATTCATTAACTGCACTCTGTAATCCGTTTTGAGTTACATTTCTTACTAGCTCTTTAACTTCTTTCGCAGATTTATCTTTTACTAACTCTGCAACATGCTCTTGTTCTTCTTTCGAGAGTTTAATTATCTCGTTGGTTTGGGTTGCATTTAATTCACCGTAAGATCTAAGTTCTTTCACTTTATCAGAAGCTTTTTCATCTCTATCGATTGCAGATTTAATAACTTTCTTTGAAAGACCAGTCTTCTCAGCAGTTAAGTCAATGAATGATCTTTTATCGTTAGCTAGATCAGTATGTATTTCATTTGATTCAGGAAGTGTTAGATCTTCCTCGTTGAATTTAGTTGCGTCTGGATAAAGTGTTTCATATAACTCTCTACCTCTTGCAAGCGATGCTTCTAATTCAATATTTGTAAGGTCTTTTCTAACGAGGTTTTCGTCGATTGAAATAAGTTCTTGTTCTAGTTCGCTTTTTTCTACAGTAATCGTAGGAACTTCTGTAAATCCAAGTTCTTTCATCGCAGTGAATCTTCGTCCACCAGCTATAAGTTCTTTATTTTGATTTAAAACGATAGGGTTGATTAGCCCAACAGTCTCAATACTTTTTTTTAGCATCTCTACATTCGTATCAAGTCTAAGGTATTGGTTTGTGGTTTTGATAGTTGAAATATCAATTAACTGCATAGTCTCTCCTGTCTAAATTAGCCTGGCCTATCTCTCTCTGATTGGTATGCTAAATTACATGGCCATGAAAGGTTTGTCATGAAAAAACTAGATTTTAGTAAAAAAGATTAGATTCGATAAAATTTATTTTTAGGTAGTTCTCTAGTCAGAGCCGTCGTCGCCAATTGCTGCAACCGGACAGGCTTGCAGGGCATTTTCACATTCTTCAAGATCTTCAGCAGTTAGAGGTTGTTTTTCAACATAGGCATGGCCATCATCATCGTTCATGAAAAAGAATGCGGGTGCTTCAACGCAACAAGCATCACAAGCAATACATTGATCATCAACATAATACTTACCTGCGCTATTCTGTTCCCACTTTGCAGTTTTATCTGCCATTATCACTCCAAAAAAAAGGTAGGGTTTAACCCTACCTTAGATACATTAAGTCATATTAAAAATCTAGTTATAAAAAGATACTTGCAGAAGTTACAACTTTAGAAGTAGCCCCTTTATAGTCGATTATAGCTGATTCGATCATTCTTGCATTTCTTTGACCCGAAAATTGAATTTCGCCTTCTAGGTCTTTATTAAGAACTTCTCCTTTGATAAATTTTGTTGCTTTAACCATTGCCACTGTAGTTGGTGAGTCAACAGTTAGAACTTTTTTAGTATCTTGTGCTTTGAAAATTCCAAATACGTCTTCTTCAGTAAAAGTAGCAGACTGAAATTTTGTATTAAAAAGTGTCATTTCAAATTTCTTTTCAAAAGTAATATTAAATTTTTTCTTTAAAGAATTTAGCTTTGAAATATTTGAATCTTCCATTGCTCTAGTTATTTCAGCCTTAAGTTTTGTATTAAACTCTGTAAGCTGAACTCTCTTTGTTTTTTGAAGATGTTTTGTCGCGATTTGCGTCTTTACGCTATTGAAAGCTTTAATCTTTTTAACTTTTTGTGCTTTTTGTTCTGACTCGTAAGCTTTGTATAAACCCTGTAGTAGATCATTATTTTTTTTGTCAGCAACGAACTTTGAAACTTCAGAGTTACTAAGTTTTAAGTTTGCAGTCATAGCTTCTTTATCAAATAAAACAGCGATTGTTTCAATCTTAGTATTTTTGATTTTTAACATTTCTTTTGAAAGTGATTTTGAATCTTGGTTGGATGCAATTAACATTCTTAACTTTTGATTTTTTACTTGGTTAACAATGTCTTCTTCAAACTTTGCAGGACTAAGGTTATTTGCTTGTAGTAATGACTTGTATTTAGTTACATCAAATTTTCCACCTGTTTTAAAGAAATCGAAGTTTTTAATTTCATCTTTTATATCTGCTTTTCCAGCATCAAATTTTAAATCAGTAGAAAAATTCAGTAAGTGCTTTTGGCTTACTAGACCTTGAAGTGTTGTTTCTCTTATTTTAAACATCTTAATTTGCTGACTTGTAAGACCTTTACCGCCAAACATTTTAGCATATCTTTCTTTACTAGACTCTAGTGCTTGATTGTATTCTCTCGCTGTAATGGGAGTTCCATCAACTGATGCAACTTCACCTGCATTAGATCCAAAGCCTTGGAAGCCAGTAAATAAGAAACTAATAATAATTGCACCCATTACTAAAGACAGGGCAAGATATGAGATTTTGTTAGATAGATTTTTCATCAATTTTCCTTTTATTTAAATCGCTTTAAAATTTTATAGCTTAAATTTCTAAAGTCAATTTGATTCGAGGTGTTAGTTCGGTTTAATTATTGGCATTAAGATGAGTATTGGTTACTCTATTTAATATTATATTAAAAAGAGGGTTGTTTTTTGAAGAATCTAAACTTTGATTCATCACGTTGGATATTAGTAAATAATTTGTTAGTAGGCTTAATAGCACTTTATGGTGTTGCTGTGCATAACTATCAAGTTGGTGACTCATCAATATTTCAAAAAGTAATGATTGAGGTTTTGGCTCCATTACAGCGTGGAACTTTGTCTATGAAAGAAAGTGTGGCCTATACTTTTGATCACTACGTCACTATCGTGAATACAAGTAAAGAAAATGAAGTTCTGCGAAAAGATGTACAGTCTCTTGAGAGTACAATCTTTGGCCTTAATGAAGTTCAAAAAGAAAATGAAAGGCTGAAGCAATTATTAGATTTTGGTAAAGAAATTCCAAAAAAGAAAGTTCTCGCACAGGTCGTTAGTTGGGACTCATCAAATGAATTTAAGGTTCTAAGAATTAATAAGGGTGAAAATCATGGTCTTAAAATCATGTCACCTGTAATCACAATGACTGGACTTGTTGGCTATGTTTACAGGCTTAGTCCAAACTACTCTGATATCCTAACCATTTTAGATCAAAATAATAGAATTGATTCACTAGTGGCAAGAACAAGAACCCACGGAATAGTTGAGGGGAACTCTGGTTTTACCTGTCAGCTAAAGTATGTGAGTAGAACTGAAAAATTAGAACTAAACGATACCATTATTACTGCAGGTTTAGGGGAGATTTACCCTAAAGGCATTAAAGTTGGAACCATTAGTAAAATTAACAAAGAAAATTTTGGAATCACTCAAAAAATAATAGTTACTCCAAGCGTAGATTTTCATAAATTAGAAGAAGTTGTAGTGTTGCTTGAAGGTGGCGGAGAAATTAAATCTGCATTAAGCTCTCCAGATAAAGTAAAGCCCACAAAATTAGCACCGGCTAAATTAAAACCTGCTAAATAGAGAGATAGGGAATGAAGTACTCAGTTCAAGATGTTATTGTTGGATTTTTTAAAACGGCTTTATTGTTAGTTGGTTTGGAGATTTTTACCTCAGCAGTTTTACCTGCTATTGGTATCGTCGATTTTAAACCAGCATTTAATGTTTTAATTATATTATTTTTAGCATTTAAATTAGAAGTACCTTTTTTACCTTTTCTTATTTTGTCGTTTCAATACATTCACTCTGTGTTCTCAATTGAAGGTTGGGCATCAGGAACTATAGCTGGCATTTTAATTGCTATCTCGGTGAGACATGTAAAGGATATGCTAAATTTTTCAACGGCCATAAGTACAATAATTGTAGTCCAGGTATTTCAGATTGCTTGGTTTGTTCTTATTGCTATTTTACTTTCGATAAAGCTTGGAGATTTTTCTCATTTTATTTCAATTTTCTTAAAGTACTTACCAGAAAGTATTTTCCTCTCTTTAATATCTCATCATTTTTTCTTATTGATGGATAATTTTTGGAAAGTTAACCGTAAGTCTAGCTCAATGGCCTATTAATGTTTGGTGATGAAGAACTAATCAAAATGCATAAGGCCCGCGGGGTACAAGTCGCAAATATTATAATAGCTTGTTTTTCTATTGTCTTTATTAGGCTTTGGTACCTTCAGGTGTATAAAGGGGAGCTTTACCATAAGTTCTCAATTCAAAACAGACTTAGAGAGGAAACTGTATGGGCCCCTCGGGGTATGATTTATAGTAGAAATGATCAACTATTAGTTGATAATATTCCTCGTTTAGATGCAGTTGTTACAAGACAATTTTTACTAGATAAAAAGAAAACATTAAATCGACTTTCAGAGATTTTAGATATTGAAGTTTCTGAGATAAAAAAAATCATAAAGAAAAATTCCTTCCAAGCAAAGTACAGACCTATTATTATTAAAAAGAATATTGGTTTAGAAGAGGTTTCAAAAATTGAAACAGAAAATGCATCTCTACCTGGTGTCAGTGTTGAAACTTTTATAAGCCGAGAATACGTAGATAAAGAAATTGGTGCACATGCACTTGGTTATATTTCTGAGATTTCTCAATCTCAATTACCTAAATATAGAAAACGAGATAATTTACCGTATAAGCTTGGCGATTTTATCGGACAGTTCGGAATTGAAGAAATAATGGATAAACCTTTGAGAGGGTCTAACGGATTTGAATTTGTTGAGGTTGATGCTCTTGGAAGAAAAAAGAAATATATTAATACAGATAATTTATTTAAGGGAATTGAGGATCAACCTCCTAAACCTGGAAAAAATATAAAACTTACTATTGATAGAGATATGCAAAAAGTCGCATTCGATACTCTTGGAGATAGATCAGGTTCAGTTGTTGCAATAGATGTTGAATCAGGCCAGCTTTTAACAATGGTTTCAACCCCAGCATTTGACCCTTCCCAGTTTTCGAGGGGCTTAACTCAGAATTACTGGTCATCTTTGATAAATAATGAAGAAAACCCACTGCGTGATCGAAGTATTCAAAATCACTTCTCTCCAGGTTCAACTTTTAAGCCTTTTACAGCAATAACTGCCCTTGAAGAAGGTGTTATTGATGGTAACTCAAAACTTCGATGCCACGGCTCTTTTAAGTTTGGTAGGAGAACTTACAGAAGTTGGAAAAGGTATGGGACAGAAAAAGTTGATATTACCGATGCCCTTCGCTACTCATGCAATATCTTTTTTTATAAGTTAGGGGCAGATCAAGATTTTCATATCGATTCACTGGCCAAGTATGCAAAAATGTTTGGTTTTGGGGCAAGAACTGGAATTCAATTACCTCGAGAAGTTTCTGGGTTAATACCAACGGAAGAGTGGAAGATGAAACGTAATGGAATTCCTTGGCAAAAAGGTGAAACACTTTCTTGTTCCATTGGACAATCTTATGTTCTTGTATCAACTCTTCAACTAGCAAATGCTTACGCAGCAATAGCAACGAAGGGAAAGCTTTATAAGCCTTATATCGTTAAAGAAGTTCTTGATAATCAAGGAAATATTTTAGAAAGAACTCAACCTGAACTTATTCGAAAGATTGAATTAAAAGATAGCACTTGGGAACTTGTCCAGAAAGGTCTCTATAAAGTCGTTAATAGCCCTAAGGGAACAGCTTGGTATAGAAGGGGTCTTGGAAATCAGATGGCCGGAAAAACCGGGACTTCTCAAGTTGTTCGAGCACAAAGTGAAGACGATCTCTACGCAAAATGTGGAGAGAAAGATTATAAGTTTAGACATCATGGATTATTTGTTGCTTTTGCACCTTTTGATAATCCAAAAATTGCAGTTTCAGCCTTTGTTGAACATGGCTGTAAATCCTCAGCAGCAGCAGAAATAGTTGAAAAAGTTGTAAATACTTATATGAAAAAGTATATGCCTAAAGAATATGAAAAAAACGTAGAATTAGAGAAAAAGCAGATTGCTCAGCATAGAAAAAAACAAGCAAATATTTTAAGGGCTAAAGAAAGAGAAAAAGAGAAGGCCTTAGAAGAGCAAAGTCCAGTGGTCGTTCCACAAGAGGGATAAATTGAAACAAACACTTATAGATTTTTTTAGAAAGTATGATTTTAGTTTTATAGGAAGTATGTACGCCATTTTCTTTATTGGTGCCCTCAATTTATATTCAGCTACTCATGCACAGACATCAACAAAACTTCAAAGTATTTTTGGAAGCCAACTTAAATGGTTCGTCGTTGCAAATATTGTAGTACTGGTTATCAGTTTGTTTCCACCTAAAAGTTTATTTAGGCTTTCTTATTGGGCCTACGCAATAAATCTATTCTTATTAGTCTTAGTACTTATTATGGGGCAAAAAGGAATGGGGGCACAAAGATGGCTGGTTTTAGGTGGCTTTAGATTACAACCTTCAGAGCTAATGAAAATTTCCCTAGCGCTTGCTTTAAGTCGTTATTACGCTAGATCACGTCCTGAAAAAGAACTCTATCTTAAAGACTTAATCATTCCTTTTATAATTACCATTATTCCAACTGTTTTGATTGTTATGCAGCCAGACCTTGGAACTGGGCTCCTTCTTATCCTAATCTTTCTTGTTATCTCTTTTTTTAAAAGACTTCGCTGGAAATCTATTGGCGTACTAGCGTTAATAGGGATTGTTGCAGGAATGCTCATGTATAATTTTGGTTTGAAAGATTACCAGAAGCGAAGAATCATCACATTTGTAAATCCACAGGCCGATGCGAAAGGTTCTGGGTATAATGCCATTCAATCTCAAATTGCAATTGGCTCTGGTCGCTTTTTAGGAAAAGGTTTTAAGAACTCCTCTCAAGCATCCTTAAATTATCTGCCAGAAAACCATACTGACTTTGTATTTTCTATATTTAATGAAGAGCATGGTTTCTTTGGCTCTATAGTTCTCATTTCTTTGTATATAATTTTATTCCTGAGGTTTATCTGGCTGTCCGGGTCGGTACTGCGGTTTTACGACTCAGTACTGGCAATAGGAATTATGTCGATCTTCTTTTGGCACACTTTTATAAATATGTGTATGGTTATGGGTCTTATGCCAATTGTTGGACTCCCCCTACCTTTCATGAGTTATGGTGGATCTAGCTTAATAACTTTCGCTGTATGTATTGGTCTTGCTACCAGCTTAAGTAACTCAAGAAACCTCTTTTAGTAACCCTTATGGCAGGCCCTTTGCATTTAATATAGCTAGAAAGTAATCATCTCAGCAAAAGGGCCATGTTTTATGTACAAATTATTTACGATTGTTCTCTTTTTAGTCACAATTCCAAGTGTTTACTCCTTTGTAGATATTAATGACTTCCAAACTAAAAATCTGGTGAGGGCCAAGTTATGGTATGAAGGTATTGAGACGACAACTGTTAAAGCAGATCAAAGCAAATCTGATAAAGCTCAAAAACCTTTGGCAGAAGAGCTGTTGATTCCCCTCGATTTGATGGAATCTTAAAAACCCGTAGGCAAAGTCTCACTTTCGTACTAATCTTTTATAATGAAGAAAGTATCTGAAATAGGTGGACTCCTAAAGAAAATTTATCGACTTTATTCAAATGATCTATTATCCCAATTACAATCAAGGGGATTTATAGATCTACGTCCCAGCTTTTTAGAAATTCTCATGTATATCTGTGAAAACGAAGGCCCATCAATTAAAGAAATTGGTCTCGCCTGTGGTTTAAAAAAGCAAACTATGACCAGTCATTTAAATGAGCTAGAAAAAAGAGGCTATATTAACAGAAATCCAAGTGAAAAAGATAGAAGAGAACTTAGAGTTTCTCTTACTCCATATGGCGAAAAATTTAAATTTGCATTAATAGAAGTGACTAATGATTTAGAACAAGAGTATTTAAAATCTATCGGTGAGGTTGAGTTGGATCGTATCTTGATGACTCTAGAAAATTTTCACCAACGGATTAAGTTTGAGGATCAACAAGCAATGCTTATTTAAGCGACTTCAAAGTCGCTATCATCCATAGGACTAATTTTTCTATATCCTGGCCAGAATTTATATCCACCGGAAATATTATTTAAATTTACAAAACCAAGCTTATTCAAAATTTTACAAGCTAGAATAGATCTCACCCCGTCTTCAGATATAACGAAAATAGACTTTCCTTTACCGCCAAGAGTATGGGATTTCATTTCTAAATCTTCAAGAGTAATCTTACGTACCTCGGGAAGCTCCTGGAAGGGCTGAAAGATGGGTTTACTTACATCTAAAAGAATAAAGTCACTATCAAAGTTATTGTAGAGTCTAAAGGCCTTCTCAGGTGATAGATCTAAATACTTATGTCCTTTTAGAATGTAGTCATCAGATAATTCGTCCTGATTCTTAACTCGTAACAAATGGCTTTTTTCCAAAGATTTAGAATTTTCGATTTTTGACTCTAAGTCACAAACTCGCTCTTCAAGTTTTCTAACTAAAAGTCTTAGCTGATTTATTTCTTTGTTAATGGAGTCGTCTACAATAAAAGACATCTAACCTCAGTTCTCTTGATAGTTTAATCTCTTGATAATTATATATTGCAGTAAGCCGTATTAGAAGAATGGGTAAATAGTACCAAAATGTATTTGAGCAATGATGATTGAAGTCAGAAGTGAACACGTCAAGTAAACGGCACCAATGTAAATACCATGGCCTAGATGAATATTTTCTTCCTGTAGGCCCTGATTTACACTTTCACTCACTTTGAAAATAAGTGTTAGCCCATACTTAAAAATGGGTAAAATAAGTGCTCCAAGGAGAGTTTTTAATATAACTTGAACCATATATGAGCCAATATCATGATGTTCGTGAGAGAAAGCAGCCATGATGATAACAGTATTTCCAAATAGAAAGCCGGTGTACGCAAATGAAAGACCAAGATTTTTTTGAATCATTAAGCTATTAAACGATAGTTTTGAAACAAACTTAAATAGTCTTGTACTAAAGCCAAATAACACTAGTGAAAATAGCCATAAGATAATAAGGATAATAATCGAATTATCTGATTCCTTGAAAATTGTCTTGATAATAAAGGCAAGGCAAATAGCATTGGCAAAACTCACGACACCGTAAGCTGGATTTTTTTTCTTAAGGACTTCATCTTTATACTCAAAGTTATAAAAAATAATATTTTCTAAAATATAAATTGAGAGAAGGTAGAAACAAATACCGACAACACTCCAAACAAAGAAGTGAAACGTACTAATAGAAATACCAATATACTCGTTAAACTCTAGAGTTGAAAAAATTAAAGAAATCCCAATTAATCTTGAGAAGATATGAAGTGTATCGATATAGTTTTCAGACGGGTAAATTTTCTTAAGAATTTGCTTTTTATTACTGGGATAAAATATTACATGAGCATACTTATAAATAAATAATGCAAGACAGATAAAAAGTGTGAAAAGAATTCTAATTAAAAGTTTATCAAAAATTTCGTTCATATTTTATCCTATTTTATAAAATTCTCTTTTACATAATCTTTTAAAAAATTATTAAGTTTGGCCTCTTTAGGACTCTGTCTATCAAAGTATTTAGGAAATGCCTTTCTTGTTATTGTTCCGTTAATTCCAAATTCGTCATTACTACCAATAAATGGTTTGTCCTGACTTTCGTGAAGTTTAATTTTATTATATATTTTAAATGTTGGCTTGAAATCCCCCCAACCTAGGTATTTTGGAATTTGTCGGTAAACTCTAAAGAACTTCCACTCTTTATTGGTTGAATCTTTAAACTCCCAATTTCCGAAGTTCTTATCTCCAATGAAAATACTTCCAGGTGGAAGCGGAGTAAAACTTTCCTGTTGGTCTATTTTATATCTTCTAAAAACAGACATACCTAAGTAGTTTTTGTACTTTTCAGTAAATATACGTGAAGTCCTTACGATTAATTCCTCATATGATTGGAAACCAAAAACAACTTTGTATTTATGATAATAAGTTTTGATAATAAAACCAGTTGAATGAATATCGGTCAAGATAACCGAAACAGGGGAGCCAGGGATAAGATCTGATAAACTCTGATCACTGTTTACGTATTTAATACCAAATTCATTGGGAGAGAGACTTTTTGATAGACCCAAGTACGTTAATAAGAGAATTCCATATATGATTAATTTATTCATTTTAAGATTTAATGATCTCTTTAATTGTATCCTGTTGAGCTGTTGTTAGCACTTCAAATTCACAATGAATTCTATTAACTGTATGTGAGTGGCTGAACTTTTCAAAAAGATCAGTTGCTTCATTAATATTTCGAACAAGTAAACTACCTTCTAAAATACTAGACTCTCGAATGACTTTCAATGGATATTTATTCGAAGTATCATTGCTATCAGAGTAGTACTTGGAAAGTCTTCCGCTAGACTGACATTTGATAAAATCAATACCTTCGCTAGTCAGATATTCTTCAAGTCTATTAAGTTGGTTAATTTGATTTGGGCCAAATGTTTCAAAAATTTTAGAAGGAATTGAGTTTCTTACTATTTTTTTTGCCCACTCATTTGAACTACCCCTTAGGACCTTCCAAAGAAAATGGTCATCATGCTTGAGATACTCTTCAATATCAGCTGGAATGGAGTATTCATTTGGACTGGAGGTAAAATATCTCTCTAGTAATTTTTCACTACAAACAGATTTATAATGAAAGTAAACCATTAAGAACATGTGAAATCTTGAAAGGAGGAAGTCATCAAAAGTTGAAACTGCTCGCTCAGAGATTCCTAAGTAGGCCATATTATCGATGACACCAGCACTTAGATTATCGACAATCCAATCAAGGTCGAATTTCCCATAGCTTACTCCGCAGAAGTAACTATCCCTTAGTAAATAATCCATTCTGTCACAGTCCATTTCACTTGAAACAAGTTGGTGTAGTAATGGAAAATAATTTATACCTTCGTGGGTAAAATATTCAGGAGAATTAGTTTCTCCAATAATGAGTTCAGCCACTTGTTCAGGCATAACCTCAAACTTGTTTTTAACTTCTTCAAAAGATGCAGTAAAACTTGAATCGATAATAGACTTTATCGTGTAATCTTCATGAGTCGCTTGTCTATCAACTTTTGGAGAGAAGTTTTCGGGTAGTTTTAGCTCAGAAACCATTGGCATTACAAACTCAGTTGTATGACTTAATGGAGCATGGCCAATGTCATGAAGAAGGCAAGCGAGTCTTACAGTCTCCTTGAGTCTTCTAATATCTGCATTGTAATGTATATGTTTGAATACTTGGTTGAAAACTTTGGTTGATACATCCATTACACCTATTGAATGCAGGTACCTTGTATGAGTTGCTCCAGGAAATATATTTTCAGTAAAGCCAAGTTGCTTAATGCTTTTCAATCTTTGAAAAAAGGGAGATTCAATAATTGAAATTTCTTCATCAAGAATCTTTATTGAGCCATGTACAGGGTCTCTTATTTCCACAAACTATCCTTTAATTATGTTTACTTATTTTCTTCTAACCAATTACAAATTTCGCTTGATTCAAATAGAGGATTTCCATCTATGTAAAGACAGGGAACGGTGGTTCTTTTGGTAGTATTTAGATGATACTCCCTGAACTCAGGATTTTCTAATGTATTTTTATAAATGATTTTGTCATTTAACCCAAGACTATTTATCTTGCGAAGGACTAACTGACAGAAGGGACATTGATCGTAATAGTATAATTCTAATTTCATTACTACTTAATAAAAAAAAAGTGGCCGATTGGCCACTTTTATTAATACATATCGTCATCATCGTCATTTGGGGTTTTATCTAGATCATAACCTACAGGCTTTCCGCTTTCTGCGTAAACTGAGTCTTCATCGAAGGGCTCAGTCTCTTTTTCAAGTTTTTCAGGTGAATCGAGACCTTCATCATAACTCCACCCATAACCGAACGCGTTATTTTCCTGCTCATCATCTGGGTTGTACTCATCTGTTAGCATATGGCTTGGTTCTGTTGATGAGGCAGGTGCTACCTTTTCAACAACAACATCTTCAACTGTATCTTCCGTTTTTAATTTTGGATCAACAACGGCTACTTTTTCTGTCTTTATGGGAGCCACTTCTTTTGAAGTAACTTTCTTTTTAACTACATTTTTAGCAACTTTTTTCTTCGCTACTTTCTTAGTAACTTTTTTCTTCGCTACTTTCTTAGTAACTTTTTTAGCAACTTTTTTCTTCGCTACTTTCTTAGTAACTTTTTTCTTCGCTACTTTTTTAGTAACTTTTTTCTTCGCTACTTTCTTAGTAACTTTTTTCTTTGCTACTTTTTTAGTAACTTTTTTCTTTGCTACTTTCTTAGTAACTTTTTTCTTTGCTACTTTCTTAGTAACTTTTTTCTTTGCTACTTTTTTAGCAACTTTTTTAGCAACTTTTTTCTTCGCTACTTTTTTAGCAACTTTTTTAGCAACTTTTTTCTTCGCTACTTTTTTAGCAACTTTTTTAGCAACTTTTTTCTTCGCTACTTTCTTAGTAACTTTTTTCTTCGCTACTTTTTTAGTAATTTTTTTAGCAACTTTCTTCTTTGCTACTTTTTTAGCAACTTTCTTTTTCGTTTTCTTTGCCACGTCCGAAATCCTTTTTAATATTTTAAGCATATAAGATACCTTTAATTATTATGTAAAAATTGAAAAATTCAAGTAGGTAACACTTAATTTTAGTGTTTTGATGAATTTATATCAAAACCTACACCCTTTGAATCAATCGGATTTTTGAAATTAGTTCTTAAGGCTTCCGGACTAATACTATTAGGAAGGCCTTCTGAGTAAATAATCATTTTTCCGGAATTACCATATGCAGCAGAAGAAGAGTTACTGACTGACTTTAAGGGGATAAATTTAGTCGAGTAAAAGTTCCGAATCATTGTATCTGAATTTCCATTTAGGGCATTTACCTGAACTCCGTCTGTATTTCCAGCATCATGATCAGGTCCAGGTCTGTAGGCAGTAAATAACTGATCAGTCATATTTTCTGGTAAGGCGTATTTTCCACGGTAAATTTCGCCAACTAACGAGGGATCTGCCCAACGAGTTTTCATTAATTCAATAAGTGGCGTGACACACTTTTCTGAGTTGGCAGGATTAACATATAAATTATTTCCAGTATAGAAATGTACAAAACGACCTGAGATACTTGCACATGTAGGAGATGTAGCTAGCTCACTAGCAGCTGAAATGTTTGAGTCAATTGCCTGGTATTGGCCAACTGTGAGATCACTAAGAACTGCCGCCGCATCACGTCCAGTATTCTGACCGGTTGCTCCAGACTTATTATTATTAAAAATATCAGCGGCAACTAGGTTCATGGCATTTCTGTACTTCAAAATAGCGGGTGCTTGTCTCTCAATATAATTTGATAGAATTGCATCGAGATCAGTAGCACTTTTGTATAGGGAATCAGGATCTGAGGAAATTATTGGTGCATAAAGCTGAATATCAAAGACTCTATAGTTCTGGCTTGAAGCATCCTGTAGGGTAGCTGTTTGGTTTCCAGTAACTGCTCCCCATGAATCAGTTTTTAATTCTTGATTAAGTACTTCAGGAGTTGGGATAAGGTAGTTATTAGCATCGTAAGTAGTTGGAGACTTAACCATAAGGAGAGCATCAGTTATATCCTGGGAAGATGTTCCACTTCCAACACCTCTCAACTTACTCTTTAATCTCTCAAACATGTCTTTATTGTAGAGCCCTGCTTTTGGTGTCGCTCCAACACCAGATCGAGCAATAACCTGAATATCTCTACCAGCTTGATAAATGCTGTTGTTTTCGATTTTTCCACTTGGGTAGTCATAAACCATATTTGGAATACCATAGAAAATATTCTTTCCATCTATCCAACCACCGACATTTTCAGATTCATTTGTTAGCCAGAATTTATCAGGGCCACTGCCTATGTTAATTGGAACCGGCATTCCTGGTTCATATTTTGCTGTTGGATTTAAAGAGAAGGTTCCCTGAAAACTGGCAGTATCTAGAGCTGTTATGTATGGAGACGACTTTCCATTCGCTCTTGATTTTAATCTCTGCTCATTTGAAAGATCAAAGATCATTGGTCCAATCCTTCCACCAAAAGGCTTTGCAGCACTATAAGCTTTTAAAACAATATCAGGACTCGTGTTAAATGGATTAAAAAGTCCGATAAATTTAGCTTTTCCTTCAACAGCGTAGTAAGTCAGAAAATCTGGATTTTTTACAAAGCCAAGTGGATAACCAGGAATAGGTAATCCTATTTTGGTTGCATTACACTGTCCCTCTGCTGAAATGACATCTCCACCTCCAACTTTAATTCCACCCTTAGTTACGGCAAAGGCAGTATAAAAAGTAGCGTAGTTAAGAGTCATAAGTTTTAAATCAATATAGCGTTTAGTTTTTCCTGGGCCATTAGGTATTAAAATAGTACTTAAAGAAGCCTCTGTATCAATAGTTGTTGGAGTTGGTGCTATTTCGGTAAGGGTAAAACTATTTTTGAAAAAATTATCACTTCCGTGGGACCCAAGGTTTCTATAACCAGACATAAAAGCTTTTAAAGCTCTTTCTTTACTTGGAGTATTTAGATTTCCGGCGGGCATATTACAGTTTACTCCACTGCCAGGATCACTACAGATATTCCCCTGGGGTGGGTGGTTTAATTGAGCTTCTAGGCTTCTAATTCGAAGGCCGAGTTCAAATGCTTGAGGGAATGCCCCCATGAAATTTGAAGCTACTTGCGGAGCCTGGGTTGTTAGATTACTTAAAGAAGCATCATTAGTAATAACATTATATGCCCAAGTGTTTGCAGTAAAAAAATTTAATGAGGTTCTTTCTCCACAATCGATTGATTTTTGACTAACAATCTCATCGACAAATGCATTGGTTGCTTCATCCATTCCAAGGACGTTTGAGCTTTCAAATCTAGGAAGACCAGGGACTAAGTATCTAGTACACATTCCAAGGCCACCCGTGTTTGCAAAATCAATACAAACAGAGGGAAAATTATATTTATCTACGGCTTGAGTTTGGCTTCGATCATAGGATTCCATGAGAAACTTCATATCAGTTCCTGGATTTCCGTTTGCTACAGTTTTGATATTAAGGCTTCCCAGAACATAGTATTTAAACATCCATTCTTTGTAGACGTTTCTCATTTCCCAGTTCATATAACCAATATTGGTGAGTTGTCTTGCCTGAACACTTGCCCCTGCATATGCAGCTGCATCGGTTGCGTTCTGTAAATTAATTTTGGCTTTTACGAACATCCCAATATTTATAATAAATGCAATGAACGTAATCATAACTACAACTGTAGTAGAGAAAAAAATGGAAACTTGGCCCCTTTTATTCGCTAAAAACTTGAATGTAGTTAAGCAGTTATTCATTTATAAATTCTCTGATTAGGTGCGTTGTGTCACCATATGTAGTGCCATTTTATCAGTATTCTTAGCGATATTTCAATATAAGTCTTGGAAATTCTGTCAAATAATTTGGTATGAAGATTGCGATAATAATAGACAACTGCAGGGGGCCGATCTGTAGTTGTTGAACGTTAGCTAAACTCGGTATACCTTCTAACGATCTATTTTTTCGTTTTGTTCGCCCCTGGGATATGCAGATATCCCAGAGGTCCTTTATTACAGGCTAATTCTCTAGTTCAAGAAGGTTTCAATCAATTGCAGTTTATTCCCCGGATGTATCGAAATAGTAATCTGTGGTTTAATAGTCAATGCAGGAGGTCTTTGTGAGCAAAATTAATCCATTACAAACAGGTCGATTTTATAAGGTTAAGAACCCAAAGAAGAGCTTTATATGCGCTTTATGTTCAGCTCCGAGGCAAATGAAATATAGTAAAAATTTAGAAGGTAAGAATTTTCTTCAAATTATTGTCCTATCTACATTTCTTAGTTGGGCATTTTTCCCACTAATGGGGGTGAAGTCTCTATCTCTTTTATTTCCTGTTTGGATGTTTATAGAGATGGTCAATAAAATGCTCTATAGAAAAGATATTCCATGTCCATATTGTGGTTTTGATGCCACATGGTATAGACGCGATGTAAATGTAGC
>JBLIAG010000021.1:0-68245 GCA_047634375.1 Bacteriovoracaceae bacterium | reverse complement strand
AAACAACATCAGTGATCTTTTGACCGGGGTACTGGACTCCGTAGCTTGTTCCCATTAGGACACATCTTGGTTCGACCTGAGCACATTGAACATTCTCTGCGCCCATTTCAACAAGCTCATCTACACTGATTGTCCCTTGTTCTGCTAAGTTAACGCCAAAAGCAAATACATTGGCTGTAGATAAAAGTAGAATTCCTAAAATCGTTTTTTTCATTTGTAATCTCCTTTGATTAAAATGTTTGTGGGTAATAGTTGTAATGTTTCAAAAAAATTTCTGTTTTTCTGTTTTCAATCGTATTTGCTTCAATGAAGTGTTCAGTCCCTCCTTTATAAGAAAATAAATTTTCGATGATACTTTTAATCTTTTTTAAAAATTTCATTTAAGACTCCTTAGTCATTTCTCACTTATTACTAAAGCCAGATTTGTGCCAAGTTTGCCATCTATGCCAAAGCGCTAACCTGTTAAAATTCTTGTAGTTTTTAGAGTAAGATAAAGACAGTTTTAGAGAGGAAATACGAAGTTTCGTAACATTATAAAAATGACCAATGAAAACAACTTGTTATAGAGTTACGAAACTTCGTAATATTTTGAGTTTCGTAACATCGTTTTTAAATAAAAAGTTACAGAAATTATCTATAAATATTGACATCAATAATTGGTTTTGAATTGAATTGTAGGAATAGTTTAAGAAATTGTATGAATATTAATTGTACTTTGTATAGACTTTGAAATTACGGGTATCTGCTTAACTCTACATTCGTTTAATACTGCTTTAATACTCGATGTAACTAAAACAGAGTGATCTATAATATCATTCTCTTCTATGAACTTAAGGCCATTAATGTTCTTATCTCTCAAGTCATAATCTCCTAGAAACAAAAAATCAGAACCTGTACTTTTAAGTTCATTTATCTCTAATGTAGCTTCACTAGGCTTTTCAAAATATTTGAATGAGATATTATTATCTTGAAATGTCTTAAAACGCTGTCTCCATGACTCATGCACGGAAGGGTCATCATCTAATATAACCACAGTGCTATCTTCTGGAATTAGAATTTCTGATGGGAACAATGGATTCTCGTTAACTACTTCAAATACTAAATTTGCAGTTGTTCCTAGGTCCTTTTCCGTTTGGTAATATATATCAGCATTCCATTGTTTTAGTTGCTCATAGGCATCATAAATACCTAATCCTGTACCAGAGGCTTTGCCGAAAGTGTTACCTTTTTGGCCTAGATTTTTGAATACCTTCTCAGGCATCCCAATACCATTATCGTTAATTGACAGATTAACCTTTCCGTCAGAGATTGATACACTTGTTACTATCTTTCCGTTTGTTGTTATGGATTCAATGGCATTTTTATATAAATTGAACAGTATTCGTTCAAATCTATTGTAGTTAATATTTATGTATAGTTCTTCTGCTTGGGTGGGAAGAGTGTACACAAATTCAATAGAGCTATTTGTTAAAGATATATCTCCTACAACCTGTGTAATAATCGAGAGTAGGTGACAGCTTTCAAGTGTATTACTTTCCTGAGAAAGCTCTTTGTCGCCGTTAGATAGTCGTTCAAAATCTCCATCATTAAGGTTAGCAATCTTTGGAATATCTTTTATCGTTGATTTTACTCTATCAAGGGAAGCTTTCAATATTCTGATCTCATCGTGATGATCTTCAATTCTACTAATAGCAGAATTAGCAATCATTAAAGCCCCTTGAATATCGTGCCTTACTTGTGAGGCTACTTTTGCAACGTGTGCATCGGCCAATGCCTTTTTAGCAACTTTGTCTGATTTTTTTGCTTGTATAAAAAAGTCTCTGAGCCATGATTCAAATTTAACAAGCTCTTTAAATGATCTTCCTTTTTTCTTATTAGCAAATTGATTGCCCTTAGGCTATCTTCAAGATTATTCATAAAGGCAGTAACAGGTTTTGCTATGTTTTCTCCCATGCTTAAAATACGAATTTTTAGATAATATGAAAATAATAAAAACATTAATGTTATTAAAGCAAGAATGGTAAATGACTTTCCAAGGGGGACTTTGTAGGCAACAAAAAGAGTTCCAGTATGCTGTCCATGATAGCTGATTTTACTTTTAATGAGTACATAAGGTATATATTCTTTTATATAGAATTTTTCTTCCCATATATTATTAACTCTAACTTCCTCTATACTGCTTCCATCTTTGATGATTAATTGTTTGTTTGAGTCAAATATCCAAACGTGCTCAAAGACATTTGTTTTAATCATGCTGTTTGCAAGTCTGGCCTGATAATATGTTCCACCAATTTGTATTGATTGAGCTAGGTTAGTTTTTGCAATATTCAATACTGTGTCAGCAACGGAGAAATGATGATATATAGAGTAGACAATCGCTAATACAAGACCAGCTAATAAACCAGTTGCCCTAAATCTTAGAGCAAGCTTATTAGCTGTTTTTCTTGCATAATTTTCGATTGAAGTTTCTTGCATATTTAATAACTCTCTACATAGTAAAATATATCGGAATATATTTTACTTCCGATTTCAGTAAAGGATATTTTTTTAAAGTCCCATACGTTTGCTTTTAACTTACATTCATAATCAATGAGTTCGGTCTTTATATAATCTATTTCTAATTTACTTTTATTTTGTAGGTTTATGCCCTTTAAAAAGTCTCTCATGTACACTAACGCAACAAGAGCGTGAAATGATTGTATTGCTGGCCTGTCAACCTTTCTAACACAAGAATACACATTTCGTGATAGTTGTTCTGGTACTATTATTGAGTCTGATGTTTGAAATATCATTAGTGCCTGATGTCCAACTTCATGTGCAATGTTTATTGCTAACTGTAGCGTTGAACATTCAACTTCTGGGATACTCAGATAAATTGCACCGATTGACTCATGGTTACTGTTTCCAACACCCTCCTTTCGTACAAACTTCTTTATTGTTTTCATTGGAACGATAGAGGTAACGACTGAATTAAATACATCTACAACAAATGAATTACTATCGCGAAATGTTGCTAAAGCTTGAAAGTAGGTGTTTTCATCAGATTCTTCAATTCCAAATTCTACTGTATTTAGACCATTCCTAATGTTATTTGCAGGTGGAATATAGAATCTTTTTAGGTCTTCAAGCTTTTCTCTTTCTTTAATAATTAATTTACTTTTTCTAAGTAATGAATTTGGCAATTTCTCACGACCACTACTTAGCGCCATCCACGGTGTATAGTCATTAAGGAAGTCATTTCTTTCTGAATTGATTCTATCAAGACAAACTTGTTTATACCTGTCATTAAGACAAACTAACTTGTTCTGACCTGAATTACCCGTTATCCATTGGTTCATTGCACTTTAATCCTATCTAAGTAGAAAGTTATGCCCCCATTTTGCTGGCCCAAGCTTTCAATTTTATTCTTGTTAATTCCTATAGCAGATTTTCTTTCAAATAAAGGAACAACATATTTATTTTGATACAAATGTTTTGACATAGCTTTTAATGCAATCACTCTTTGGTCGAGAGAGTGTGCAGACTCTGCCTTTTCTAGGAGATCGTAATATTTTTTATCTTCTACTGGGAAATGTTGTTTAAACGGACTTCTTATTAGCGAAAATAGAACTGTTGGATCGACAACATCTGCCCCCATCGAAAGTATTTTAAAAAGTGTTTGGTTATCTTCTGGTTTCAAGAATTTCTCATTAGTTTCATAAAAAGCTACTTTTAAGCCAACACTATTAAATTGGTTTTCGAGAGTATCTAAGTATTTTCCAAATAATTTATTGCCATAAAAACTATTGTAAACTGGAATTTGATAAGTTTTTGTTAAATCTAACCCCTTGATAGAAGAGAACAATCTTTTAGCAAGTTTAATATCCCTTTTGTCATATTTTTCGAGCCTTCCCCAAAAATGTGATGCTAAAAACTCTCTTGTTGGCTTATATGCATCAACATTATGAGCAAGTTCGTCGCGATCCAATAATATATCAATCGCTTTTCTAAAATCGCTATTTTTTACTAATGAATTTGAATAATTAAAATATATACTCGTAACTCTAGCTGCATTTTTTGAATGAAACATTTCGATGCTTTTTGATAAGCTAGGATTAGTTAGAATAATGTCTGAAGACTCAGAAGTACCGTTTGAAGTTAAAATGATTTTCTTAGCAGCACTTTCCTTACTTCCAATGTATTCTAAGTGTACATTGTTTTTTGTATCGGTCTTGGTTACTTTATAGTTTCCGCATCCAATTGGGTAGCTCTTCCAACTATCATAATCTGAATTCATCTCTTCTATTGGAACCAAAGAGAAGGTGGTTCTGGCTATTGAATGCAGAAAAGAAGGATTTGGTCTTTTTAACTTAACCTTTATTCGTAAAGGGTCAATTATTTTGACTCCTTTTACTAATCCACTCTTAAAAACCTTCTTGTTTTTTAATGTATCGATACCTTCTATATTGTTAAAAAAGGATTTAAACCAAGTACCTTTAGGTGTAAAAAAACCTCTGAGTATTGAAAACTCTAAGTCCTGAGAAGTAGCCTTTCTTCCGTTATGAAATACCAGATTGCTTCTTAGTTTTAAAATATAAGACTTATCATCATAATCCCATTTATATGATTCAAGGAGGCCCGGTTTAAGATCAAATGAAGACTCTGTATATATTAGTTGTCCTAATACAGCAGATTGAATCGTCATTAAGCTTTGAACTGGACTAGATGGCAGATATGGCATTTTCCCATTCTCTCCAACTACAACATTAATCGCAGTGGATGCCTCTACATTGGCTGTTAAATTTATCATAATCAATACTCCCAGAATAAAACGCATTTAAAGTCTCCCTTTTTTAAGCAAATGAATGATCTTTAAAGTTTGCAATTTCATTGCCAATTTCTGGTGACACATTGCGCAGTAATCCTTCCATGATCTCTTCTTCACTTAATGACCTTGTTTTTGGAGCAAGTTCATTAAGCTTAAGCATTTTCTTTTCTATTATAAATTTAGAAAATTCAGGTAGGAGAGAGATAGTTGCATCTTCTAGGTCAACATTTGTTTCTTTCGACTTAACATACATTTTTAGTTCTTCAGAAGTTAACATTTTAAGGTCAATATCAATCTTCTCTAACTCATCATCGTAAACCAGTGCTCCTCTTTTAACTAAGCTGCTAATTAAGTTTTGAGTCCTAATGCTAATGCCACTATTGTTCTCTTTAGTATTATTGTCTTTGCTTTGTTTTTCACAAGTAGTGTCATGCGCATATGCACCTGAAGTTGCTGTTAATGCGACAAGAAAGTAAGCTAGGTTTTTGTTCATAATATTCTCCTATATATGCTTATAGTGAACCACTATTAGCTGTATTTGTTTTTGTATCTAATCCAAATTTTAGTCTTTTTGAAATATAGGTTGTGTATGCTAGATTTAACATTTTAGCGGCATCTCTTTTATTACCTTTAGATAACTTTAATGACTCATCAAGAAGTCCTCTTTGTCGTTCAATAAATTCAGACTCAAGGTCTTTCCATGATTGAATACCAAACTTATAAGGTGATTCAGACCTATTACACTCAATTTGCTGTTCTATAGCTTTTGCATTTATTGATCGACCATTTAAAATGTATGCTCTTTTTAGTACTGCTTCCATTTGGCGTACATTTCCCGGCCACTCATAGGATTTAATAATACCTAGTGCATCAGCGGATAAGCTTTTGATTTGTCCTGATTCACAGTTTTTTTCATTGATTATATATTCCGCAATAGAAAGGATATCCTCTCTTCTTTCTTTTAAAGATGGAATATTAATAGGAAGAATGTTTAATCTATAAAACAAGTCCTCTCTGAAATTACCATTAATTACTTCTTGCTTTAAGTTTCTATTAGTCGCAGCTACTACTCGAAAATCAACTTTTAAAGATCGGTTACTTCCCACAGGTGTAACTTCCTTCTCCTGCAATACTCTAAGTAGCTTGACTTGAAATTCAAGAGGCATTTCTCCTATTTCATCAAGAAATATTGTACCTCCATCCGCTGCTAGAAATTTTCCTGCTTTAGAGTTCGTAGCTCCTGTAAATGATCCTTTCTCGTGACCGAAAAGCTCACTCTCAAGAAGATTCTCAGGGATTGCACCACAGTTAACTGCAATGAAGGGTTTTTTTAGTCGGCTAGAATTATTATGAACTGCCTTAGCTATTCTTTCTTTACCTGTTCCAGATGCTCCCTGAATTAATACTGGCTCTATTGTGTTTGAAAATGTTTTAACCAAGTCTGCAACTTTACCTAATTCGTTAGATTGACCTTTTAGGTCTAAAACAGTTTCAATTTTCTTTTGATTGGCCTCTCTATGTTCTTCTGTAAAAACCTTTTCAAACTTGTCTAAGGCTACAGCACTTAATAAGGCAAGGTTTTCTAATGCATGACCTTTTGAATAAAAATTATCTGCTCCTGCTAATTGGCACTTTTTAATGGTGTCCGTTGAATCATCACCAGATAAGACAACTGTTAGAATTTCAGGATTTATTTTCTTTATATCTTTAACAACAATGTCACCACTAGCTTCTCTCATTTGAAAATCTACAATTGCCATTTTATACTTCAGAGGATTCTCTTTTAAATGTTTGATAGCTGCTTTTGGTGAATCAAAAAAATCTACAGAAATTCCTTTCTGATTAAAAATCATTTTGATTGCTTCACCAGCTAGGCTGTCATCATCAATAGCTAATACGTTTCTAAAAGACATTTTGTTCCTCCACAAAATCAAAAATTGATAAAGCAATGCGTGTGCCAATTTTGTAGACATATAAGATGCTAAAAATTGGTAACCCACTGCATTTTTCAGGAAGTGAAAGTTACGAAACTTCGTAACATTTCCTTCTTTTTCTTCTCGTATCGTTGCAAGTAATGATTACCATTGACTTTGATACGGGTTGTCAGACTATTACGAAGTTTCGTAATATGTAAAAGGAAAACAAATAAATTTTAGGGATTTTCTCTATAACTGTTCGTAATGAAAGATTTTATTGATATATATTGAAGAGTTACGAAGTTTCGTAACCCTTATTTTTACACTGGAAAACAATGTAACATTTACAGTATTTATACTGTTTTGCTATCCAAATTAGTCTTTGTGTTAATTTCAAAGCTAATAAATAGAGGTTTTATGAATTCTAAGGAAGTTGTCCTAAAGCAAATTGAAGAATACAACAATCAAGATATTGAGAAGTGTCTTGCATATTGTGATGAGCAAATTGAAGTTCTGTTGCTTCCAAGTAATGAAGAGTTGATAAAGGGTAAGGATGTTTTAAGAATGCATCTAACTTCCTCTGTTGGAACCGATGAATTTGAGTTTGCTGAAGTGTTAGAAGTTATCACCCTAGGTAACTTTGTAACTACAGTGGAGAAAAAGACTAAAAAGTCATCAGGTGAGTCAAGATCACTGCTTATCACTTACTTAGTTGAGAACTCATTAATTAAGACTATGTGGGCAGCTAGAAGCTAAGTCTTTATAGACTTAGGGTGAAGAATCACCGTAAATATAATACAATAATCTTAGTGAGATTATGATAATCGTAGTGACCCAAGCTTTTTTGCTAACAAGCCTTAACCTGTAGTCTTTTATTTTAAATTTTATGCTCATTTCAAATTCAATTTTATTGTCTGAATTAGTCATGTTTTCCTCCTTACGCCCAAGCCGAAGGCAATGAAGGAGGACAATATAAGAATTAAGATAATTCATTTGTAAAATCACAACCTCTGGCATACCCTGGGGGGGTATAATGGTTTTGGAGAAATAATGGAGAAAATTAATAATTCAATAAATAACTGTAGCAAACTGTTGGAAAAGCTGAGTGCTTCCTGCTGTCAAGGACAGAAAAGCAAAAGAATGAATAAGCTAGTAGATACTCTTAAGGAGATTTCTAAACTAAACGAATCAGGCCTAGATGAGATAATTCAACATGTAACTGAATGTGGTGGAGTTATTGGAGAACTTCACGTTTCATGTTGTGTGAATGGAAAAGAGAAGGTGTATCGAGAAATTTTATCAGAGTTAAACCAGGTTTTTGTAAATGCATGGAAAATGAAGGGAATACACCATTAAAGTTTTATGGGGGAGAAAAGATGAAAACATTGAATATAGAAGTAGAAGGTATGAATTGCGGTGGTTGTGTAAATAAAATAACCAGCCATTTTCAATCGATTGATAATGTTGAGGAAATCAAAGTCGATCTAGAAGATCAAAAGGTTTTGATTATCGGTAGTGATGATCTTTCAAATATGAAGGTTAGAAATGATTTAATAGAGCTTAGTTTTAGCGTAAAGAGTATTAAAAAGGCCTAATATGGAAACGATTTCTCTTAAAGTTGGGGGCATGAGCTGTGCCAGTTGTGCCAGCTCAATAGAAAAGGAAGTTGCATCCTTAGATGGTGTAATCAGCTCTAGTGTCAATTTTGCTGTTGAAACTGGTAAATTTGAAGTACAGGACAATAACGTTAGAGATAAAGTTGTCGAAAAGATCAAGTCTCTTGGTTACTCAATCGCTGATGATAAAAAAATCGCTCCTAATGTAGAGAAGATTGACGAGAATTTTTCTAAGTTTGTGATATCAATAGTTTTAGCAATTATGATATTTGCTTTGGCAATGTGGCCTCTAAAAGGATGGCCTTCTAAAGATGTAAATTGGTATTTGCAATTGGCCTTATGTGTTCCTATATGGGGATGGGTTGGATTAAAGTTTCAAAAATCTCTTTTTTACTTCTTAAAAAGTGGAAAGTCTAATATGAATACTCTTATAGGGCTTGGGACTACAGCTGCTTTTCTTTATAGTTTTTTTATAACTATTTTTTCTGAGTATTCAATTGAAATGGGGCTTACCCAAAAAGTTTATTTTGAAGCAGTCGGTTTTATTATTTCCTTTGTTTACTTAGGACAATATTTTGAGGAAAAAGCGAAGAGAAAGACTACAGAGGCCCTAAACTCCCTTTTTCAGTTAAGTTCAAAGAATGCGACTCTTATAATTGATGGAGAGTTAAGAGAAGTTAAGATAGAAGATGTTAAAGTTGGTGATGTAATTAGGGTGAAACCTGGGGAAAAGTTTCCTGTTGATGGTAAAATTGTCAAAGGAGAGTCAGCTATTGATGAATCTATGATCTCTGGTGAACCAATTCCTGTGACAAAACAAGCTGGGGATCAACTTTTTACAGGAACAATAAATGGTGACAGTGTTATTGAGTATCGAGCAACTAAAGTAGGTAATGATACTTTTCTGTCTCAGATTATTAATTTTGTAGAACAGGCACAGAACTCTAAACCAGAAATTCAAAAATATGCAGACAAGATAAGTTCAGTTTTTACACCAGTAGTAATAGTTTTCTCAATTGTTACATTTCTATCTTGGTTTTTTCTAGGCCCTATGCCCATTTGGGGAAATTCAGTTTCTAACTTTATTGCTGTTCTTGTTATCGCTTGTCCATGTGCTTTAGGACTAGCGACACCAACTGCTGTAGTCGTTGCTACAGGTAGAGCGTCTTTAAAAGGTTTATTGATTGGTGGTGGAGATATCATCGAAAAAGCAATTGGGATTGATACGATTATATTTGATAAAACGGGAACAATAACTGAAGGAAAACCTTCTGTAATTGAAGTAAATATAAAAGATAGTGATGAAGCTATTTTGAAAGAAGCTGCATCAATTGAACTGTTTTCTGAACATCCTCTTTCTAAAGCCATTGTGAATTACTCTAAAGAGCAAGGGATTGAACTAGAAGAGCCAGATAGCTTTGAGATAGTAAAAGGAAAGGGGTTAAAGGCTGAAATTGACGAAAGTGACTATTTAATCGGAAATGAAAAGTTATTAAATGAAAATAATGTATTTCTTGATAAGAATATTATGACAGATAAAGTTGGAAGCTTTGTGTTTATTTCAAAAAATAATAAGCATGTCGGTTCAATTATAGTTGGAGATAAAATCAAAGGTTCTTCCAAGCATACAGTAGAGCAACTTAAAGAGCGTGGTATAGAAACTTGGATGATTACAGGTGATAATGAGATTATTGCTAAAGCTGTATCCAAAGAACTAGGCATTGATCATTTTATAGCAAATGCTCTCCCCCTTGAAAAATCAACTAAACTAGAAGAGCTTCAAAATAGTGGTAAGACTGTCGCTATGGTTGGGGATGGAGTTAATGATGCTCCTGCATTAGCAAAAGCTGACCTTTCAATGGCGATGGGAACTGGTACTGATGTGGCCATAAATGCTTCTGACGTTACAATTGTAAAAGGCGATCTTTCAAAGGCATTAGAGTTTATTGAGTTATCTGAAGGGACTATGAAGATTATTAAACAAAATCTTTTTCTCTCAATGATATACAATACTTTATTGATTCCAATTGCAGCAGGTGTTCTTGTTCTCTTTGGTGGACCAATGATGCCACCTGTTCTAGCAAGTGTCGCTATGGCATTAAGTAGTATTTCGGTTGTTTCAAATAGTTTAAGAATAAGAAACCTGATTTAAGTAAGTTACAAGGTTTATTACCCCCACTAGGTATGTAAAAAGTATACGTACGGGGGGTATGTGTTGCGCGGCGCGTCTTTTTACTGCTACTATCCATTAAGTCTTATTTTATTTAATGGAGAAACTATGCAATTTAAAAGCGTATCAACATTTGTTCTTTTATTTTTAATGTCTTTGAGTTCTTTTGCAGCAGAAAGACATTACGAGCTAAGAGTACACCATACAACAAAAAATATAACTGGAGTCGATGTAGATCACGCTCTAGCAATTAATGAGTCAATTCCTGCTCCTACCTTAAGGTTTAACCTTGGAGATGATGCGGTAATAAAGGTAATAAATGAAACTAGTGAGCCTACAACACTTCATTGGCATGGACTTTTAGTTCCTTGGGAGCAAGATGGGCCTCAGTTTTCAAACACTAAAATAATTGAGCCTAATACAACCCATACATTTAGATTTCCGATAAGACATACAGGAACTTATTGGTATCACTCACATACCGAACTCCAAGAGCAGAGAGGCTTATACGGGGCAATTGTTATTGAGGAAGATCAGCCACTAGTGGAAGTTGATCATGACTTTGTTTATGTTATGAGTGATTGGACGAATGAAATTCCAAAAGCTGTTCTTTATAACCTAAAAAAAGATGGTGATTACTACGGAATGAAAAAAGGTTTCTTACCAAATTTATGGGATGCAATTAAACTAGGTAAATTCAAAGAATTTTTTAAACAAGATTGGACTCGAATGGGAGCTATGGATTTGAGTGATGTTGGTTATGATGCATTCTTAATCAACGGTAAAATAAAATCAATGTTAAAAGATGTACGACACGGAGAAAAAGTAAGATTTAGAATTATTAATGCTTCAGCGTCAACTTATTTCTATTTCAATATTGGAAAGAATAGAAATTTTAAAGTTATAACTAAAGATGGAATGCCTGTGCAACCAGTTGAAGTAAATGAATTACAAGTCGCAATTGCTGAAACTTATGATGTTATTTTTGAAGTACCTCACATGATGAAAACGTTTGAAGCAAAAGCAACAGCTCAAGATATAACTGGTTCAGCAAGTTTAATGTTTGGAATGGGTGAAATGGAAATGGTGCCTATGAAAATGAAGCCATCTCCTTATGGGATGGACATGGATATGGATCACGGTGGTGGACATGGTGGTGGACACGATGATGGAGGCTCTGATGATGGTGACGACGATGATTGGGATGATGACGACATGGGATCAGACCATACTGGGCATGACATGGGAAATATGAGTACTATGGATATGGGAGATGGAGATCATGATATGCCTATGCCAATGCCTGGAAAAACAAAGAAATTAAAATATGAGATGCTTAAGTCTGTTGAGCCTTCAAAAATAGATGATAATTTAATTAGAGCAAAGGTTATAGATTTAGAACTTTCAGGTGATATGGAAAGATACACTTGGCATATTAATGGAAAACCATTTTCAGAAGATAAGTATATTAATATTAGAGAGAATGAAGTTATTACCTTTAGGTATATTAACAAAACAATGATGCATCATCCGATGCACTTGCATGGACATTTTTTCAGAGTTCTAAATGGTCAAGGAGATTATGCTCCATTGATGCACACAGTAGATGTTGCACCAATGAAAACAGTTACGATTGAGTTTCATGCTAATGAACCAGGAATTTGGTTTCTTCATTGTCATAATATGTATCATATGAAAATGGGAATGGCACGACTGGTGAAATATATTGGTATAGAGCCTACACAAGAGCTTAAAGATGATCAAGCAAAGTGGGGACCAAAAATGACTCATGATGATGATGCATTCTGGAGAGCTGAAACAAGCCTATATTCAAACACTGCAAAAGTTGATGTAGCTATGAATAAAGGTGCATATGAAGTTGAGATGGAGCTTGAGGTAGATGAGTATGATATTGATAACTTTGAGGCAGAAGCAATGTTTAAGAAGTATCTTAATCGATTCACATCTGTAGGGACTGGAGTTGTTGTTGAAGATCAGAAAGTGTACGCTGCCCTAACAGCTGCTTATACATTAAAAGGTAACATTGAAATGCAAGGTTATATTCGTCACGATGGTAAAGCTGTTGTTAAATTAAAGAAAACAATACCATTGGCCGTTATAGCTAATAGACCATTGATTCTCGATTTAAGTCCTGAGTTTGGCTATAAAGATCAGTTTGATTGGAACTTTGAATCAGAAGTTAGTTATAAGTACTCAGAGCGAGTAAGTTTTGGAGTGAACTTTAGAACTGATGATAAAGGTGATGATTCAGTTGGTTTTGGAATAAAAATAAGGTTTTAGTAGGCAGGTAATATATAGGTGGTCCAATTATCAAGGACCACCTTCAATAATTCAGTAAAGTTATACAATTAAAAAATTATTTCAGCGCACCGAGCCACGGTTAAACCATGTATATAATACTATACCCCCCTAAGGTATTTTGCTTTTGGTGAATTGTTTGGTAAAAGTATATATGGCAATCAAGAAGATATATTTCCTATTCATCATTTTTATTTTAGCTTCAGGTTGTCTAAAAAGAGATCCAAGCGAAGTTCAATTTTCAAAAACGAGTGATGTTATTAGAAGCAATGAAATGCTTAGGGGTGAGGCTCCACTTAGCTACGCTTCCTTAAAAAAATATGTGTTAAAGCCAAAGTGCATGTCTTGTCACTCTGGCCCTGATGCAAAGCCAACCAATGATCCAATAGATTTTTCAACCTATGAAACAGCAATGGTTAAAAGGTTTGTACCATTACTTATAAAAG
Source organism: Bacteriovoracaceae bacterium (assembly GCA_047634375.1). Classification (GTDB taxonomy): domain Bacteria; phylum Bdellovibrionota; class Bacteriovoracia; order Bacteriovoracales; family Bacteriovoracaceae. The sequence goes on along the minus strand of JBLIAG010000021.1, from coordinate 54,971 downwards.
GGAAGCCAGATACAAGTCGTCTTTTCTTAACTGTTGAAAGTGGAGAGATGCCTGTTGAGGGAGTCCTTCATGAAAAAGAAGTAGAATTTGTAAAAAGGTGGATAGAGGCCTGTGCACCAAAAAATGAACCGGAAGAAATACCGTCAGACTGCCCAAGTGATGATGACGATGATGACGATGATGACGATGACTGGGATGATGACGATGACGACTGGGATGATGAAGATGAAGATGAAGACCACTCTGGAGATGATAACCAGGGAGACTCATCATCGGATGCAGGTCGTAAAAAGTTACAAGATATAAGAGACGCAGTTTCTACTTCAATTAAAAGTTTTACAACTTCACAAGAAGGAAGAACTATAAAATCTTTTGAGAGTGTTGATGCGACTTTGAAAGACGGTGGTGTAATTGTTACGATTTATTTCTCTGGTAAAAAAAAATATATTTTCTTGTCATAGACATACTAATATTGATCCGTATGAGTGTCATATAACTAAAAAATAAATTACGGGTATTAAGGTCGTAAATAACAACCATAAAGGAGTTAGGATGAAAAAAATGTTATTAATTACAAGCGTTCTTTTAATTTCAACAGGAGTGTTTGCAAATTCAGCAAGTACATTGTCGGATACGAGCGAAGCTGTTGGTACTGCACTAACACAATTTGAAAGTGATAGTACGGCAGCAGATGTAAGCCTTTTTAAAGGAATTAAAGCATCTCCATCAGGGCATGGTGTCTCAGTAAAGGTTTATTTAACAAATGGAACAAAAATCTCTTATTCATGTCACAGACACGAAGACTCAGATCCTTTTGAATGTCACCAATCAAACTAATCCCTATCTACTAATAAGTGCGTCTTGTGAAAGTAAGGCGTACTTATTTCTATGTGAAGCGAATGTATCGAATAGTATTAATTTTATCTATAGTTTTGTTGAGTATTAATTGTTACTCTTATCCAAATTTCATCGGACATGGGTATAACTCTTGCATAACTTGTCACTATAACCCTTATGGTAATGGTGCATTGAATGATTATGGTAGGGCATTATCAGCTACGGCAATTTCTGATAGGTGGCTTCATGATTCTAAAACATCAGAAGAGAAAATAGCAGAAAATAGTGGCTTTTTGTATATGAAAGCTTTTAATTCTTGGGTCAGGCCATCCGTAAACTATCGTGGCTTAAGTTTGAAGAGAAATTTAGGCAAAGATACTAGCACTTCACAGTATATTCACATGCAAGCAGATGTTAACACAGTTATTCGTTTTCAAGGATCTGATAAGTATATTGCTTCAGTTAGCTATGGTTATGCACCAACACCTAGAGCACAAAAAAATGAAAATGTTGGTAATTATCGCTCAAGAGAGCATTACATTGGGCTAAGGCCAAGTAGTGATTTTGGAATTTATATTGGAATGATGGATAAGGTCTATGGGATTAGAGTTCCTGATCATATCGCTTTTAGTCGTTCTGTTACAGAGTTAGCACAAAATGATCAAACACATGGGGTTTTGTTACATCTAAATAAGGAAAAATATGAAGTCGGAGTTAATGGCTTTGTGGGTAGTTTATATCAATCAGAGGACCTGAGGCAGAAGGGTTTTTCTACAAAAGTTGAATATAATTATTCTAATACTGCGAAACCTGGAGTTTCTTTGTTGAAGTCTAGCTCTGAGCATGTCGAAAATTCACTATTTTCGGTTCATGGCAAGTTTGGATTTTCTAAAGGTTCAAGTGCCTTAATTGAAGTCGGTAGAAAGAAGCAGAAGATTATTACCACACAAAAAGAAACAGAGAGTCTATTTGTATTTCTTCAAAACCATATACTTCTTAGAAGGGGGACATACTTCTTTATGACTGGAGAGTACTTTCAACCAAACATTGAGAAAGAGTCTGAAACGTTTCGATTTGGGCCAGGTCTACAGTATTTTTTGGTTCAAGGAGTTGAGTTAAGAGTAGATTTATATAACACGAAAAGTTTTAGTCCTGAAGCAGCAACAAAAGATTCCTGGGACTTTGCAGGACAAATACATTTATGGTTCTAAGAAAGCTAGTCATATTTACTGTTCTTATATTTGCAGAAAACCTAATTGCAGATACACATTCAATAAATAAACTGAAAAATATAAAAAAATTGGAGAATATGTTAAGCATAGTTAATGAGATTGGTGCTGATTCAAGTAAAATAGATCTAACTAAAGAAATTAATCAAATAAAATATTATTATAAATTAAAGTTTTCTCTTATTTTGATAAGGAATAAAAAAATAGAGAGTTCTGAGAAACTTTTTTCTAGTCTAAAATCTATAATAGAAGAATCTGATGACTTTGAATTAGTCGATGAATACGATTTTGATGAGCTAAATGATATTTACGAAATTGAATACGATAATTGGAAGAAGAAAAAATTTAACTTTGAATATTTTATAAGTTTAGCATTTTACACTTGGAATTATTCTTTAGAATTAACGGACTCTAATGGACAAAAAGCATCGTTGTATGCGAAAGAAAGAGGGCCTTGTCTGGGTGGAGGTGTGAGGTATTTAAACGCTCTATGGGGGGGGGAATCTAGTTTATGTTATGCATATGCAACTTCTACTATAGGTGAAGACTCGAAATCAATTAAATACAACCAAAATAGTGTTCCTGTGGATGCATTTATTTGGGTCTCAAATTTATTATGGAGACCGAAGGACCAAGTGACCTTAAAAATTGGCTTACCTATAATTTATCACAATGGTGATTATAGTGCACCAACTGGTGGATATATAGATGATAGCAATACCCTTTCGTATGGTTACCAAATTGCAGGAGAATGGCAATATAAACGAACAGGTCTAGAGATGGCCATTGGAAAATTTCAAAACTACCCTTCAAGTTACTGGTCATTTAAACTTTTTTACCTTTTTGATTAACAGCCTAAGTCAGGTATGAGTCGAGTAATTTTCCTATAGATTGAGTAAAGTTAAAAAATGAAGACAATATACCCATAGGGGTATTTATGTCGAAGTATATTGTTTCTTTTATTTTTTATTTTTTATTTTCATTCTCTAGTTACGCCGGTCTCGGCACTTGTAAATTAAATAAGAATGAAACTTTAAAAATTGGTTGTACTACAAAGTGTAAATACTTTTATAAAAGAGCCTTAAAAAGGTTTGCCCGTAAGAAAGGTTATAAATTACAAATTGTAGATATGTATAAGGGTAATGTGTCGAAAAACTTCAGTGATATTGATGGAATTGTTATTCCAGGTGGTGCAGATATAAACCCTGAGTTGTACAAATATCAGGTTGAAGAAGAACTAAGAAATCAAATCGAAAGATTGGATTATTTAGTTGATTATAGTGAAGAAGGAGACAAAAGAGACCCATTTGAAACTAAGGTTCTTAAAAATTATTTTAATAATTCACAAAATATGTCCTTACCGATATTAGGAATCTGTAGAGGAATGCAAATGTTAGCCGTATCACAGGGGATTCCACTATATGTGGATATAAAGAGTGAGTTAGGCATAAGAAACCGCAGGTATCTTATGGATAGAATACATTTAGTTGATGAGAAAAGCCTTCTTAAGTCAATTTTAAAGTATTCAAATTTTTGGGGATATAAATATCATCATCAAGGAGTGAGGGTAGATTATTTCACTAAACATAAACTTGAGAGGTGGCCTGAAGTAAATATAACGTCTTACTCAAACAGAGGAAAAATAGCAGAATCATTAGAGTTTAAAGGACGGCCAATATTGGGTACTCAATTTCATCCAGAGATTGATTTTTGGACTGAAAGGAAGCGAATTTTTAGTTGGCTTTTAAATGAATCATGTAAAAACAAAAAGGAAAAATCAAGAAAATGAAAGAACTTATTAAAAATTTACCTGGAATTAAAAATTTGAGAAGATTTATTTTTGAGAAAAAATTTGAAACGCATGAAAATGTGAATTACTTCCGAGGTGTCTTTTCCAATTTTGCTAATGCACTAAACTCAGCTCCTAAGTCTAAGCCCATAGGTTATGATAATGAGGAAGCTTCAGGTATGTATGAGGAGCGTACAAGACGTGTTTATTCAACTGACTACCCCGTTTTATACTGGATAAATCGGAAACAAAAAGAAATTAAAAGCGTATTTGATTTTGGTGGGCATATTGGAATTCACTATTATTCTTACTCAAAGTTTCTTGATTACAGTAAACTTAATAATTGGACAGTATGTGATGTCCCTAAAGTTACTGAGAAAGGAAAAAAAGAGTCCAAACATTTTGATCAACTAGAGCTAAGTTTCTCTAATAATGTTTTAGATTGTGATGGAAGTGATCTTTTTCTCGCTAATGGATCAATTCAATATTTAGACTGGGAATTAAGTGATAAATTAAATCAATTAACTGCTAAGCCTAAGTTTGTTCTGCTTAATATGACACCAATACATCCAAAGGTAAGGACGATTACTTTACAAAGTATTGGAACGTCCTTTTGTCCGTACCATATAAGACTGAGAAAGGAATTTTTAGAAGGAATGAAGGGGGCTGGTTACCTTTTGGTTGATGAATGGGAGAATCCAGAGAAAAGTTGTAACATTGCCTTTGAGCTGGATCGATCATTGAACAATTACTCGGGGTTTTTCTTTGAACTAAAAAACAATTAATGAAAAAATTTGTGTAATAAGAAAATTAAAGAAAATAGAAATAATTGGTGAAGTATGTAAATTTCAAGGGTGTATCTACCTAAAAACCTAATCAATGGCTTAAATCTATAGTCTGGTATTTTTATTAAATGTATGTTTCTACTTTTTAGATATATACCAACAAGCACACAACCAAACCATGGAAATAGTGCAACATGGTCTACTGGCCTTTTCGATAGCGAAATAAATGGATATTTATAATCATATAAAACGGAAGGAGCGAGTAGGGCCACTCCAATTAGAAGTGAGATTCGGGGATACTTGAGAAATATCAATGCTAGAAATGAGGAAGCAGCAATATTATGTAAAATACCAAAATATATCCAGCGACCTGGAAAAATGAAGTAAGTTACAAAACTTATTGAAACAGCGACAACTAAGAGTTTAATAATCCTCTTGTTGAACTTTTCCCAATTAATTACCTTTTCGTGGACAATAGACAGGTTCATGCCGACAGATACTAGAAAAATTGTAATTATAATTTTTGGTTGAATATACCAAAAAAAATCCTTTCTTGGTTGAATACTAATAAATTGAAACAAATTTAAATCGTAGAAAAGGTGAAAATTTACCATTAAAATAACGGCGACTGCTTTTATATGATCTAAGAATTCATACCTAGGCTTTCTCAAGGCATTCCTTTAAATATTGTCTATCCAATCAACGATCCTATCAAAATCTTCTTCAGATATTTGTGGGTTATCTTTTGGCATATTGCCCCCTATATTTTTGAGACGAATAAGTAACGTTGAACCGTAAGCATCATTAGGTTCTATAGCACCAGAATTAACCCACTTTAAATTGGTGTTAAAACTTGACCAACTATTATGATAACCAGTGTGACAATTCATACAGTTTTCTTTTAAAATATCATAAGCATCTGATAACCTCTGTCCGTTCGGAGTCGACGAGTCTATTCCATTTGATAGTGAATACCGGTCATCAAAACTATTAGAGTTCGTTTCTTGATAACAAGAGGTTGTTACAAAAAGTAATGACAATAGAGTCAGTCTAAAGGGTAGGTTCATTGTTTTTCTATAAATGGCAATGTTACACTTATTGTAACTTTATCTTGGACACCTACTCCCATATAGCTAATTCCGCTAATACCAAATTTCTTTAAGCTCAAACTGAAGAGTGCAATTCCTTCTGATTTACCAACTTTTTTATAAGTAAAACTTGATTCTTGAGTTTTTCCTAGGACCTTAAATATTCCCGTTCCTTTCCCGTTTTTTCCTTGTGCTGAAAGTAGTGTTAGTGATGCTTTTGGGTTGCTCTCTATTTCAAGTTTTTTCTTTAAGTGTTTATCTCTAAGGTCGATTCCTGTCTTAAGGTTTTTTACTAAAACCTTAATATTCTTAGCAGTTAGATTTCCCCTCTCCAGATAAACTTTTCCTTTTACTCTCTTAGACTCTATTTTGAAAGAGCCAGCAGGAGATAGCTCTACATCAATAGAAATAGATTTATTTAATGCAAAAGTAGTTGTACAATTCAGTAAGAATGTAAGAAAAATGAGGAATTTCATAGGATCTCCTTATAATTGGTTATAAATATAGCATACCCCCCTATGGTATATCAAGCTGCTATGTAAAATTTAGGAAAATTTAATGAGCAAAAAGTCAGATACAGTTAATAAGTACAACGCAACGCATAAAGCATTGCTGAATAGAACTAATAGAATTAATGGTCAGATAAATGGCATTTCCACTATGATCGAGCAAGAAAAATACTGTATTGATATTTTAACTCAAATTAAAGCAGCTCGTAGCGCACTAAAATCTCTAGAATTAGAAGTTATGGAAGGTCACTTGAAGTGCTGTATTAAAGGGGCCATGAACTCTGGTTCTGATGCAGAGATTAATGATAAGATTAAAGAAATTGTAGACCTTGTAAGAAAGTCTTCTAAGTCTTAATTAAAGTTACTGATTTTTAAAAGTTAAGTTCTTTTTTAGAGACTGAGTTAATTCAAATATAAGTAATCCTCCAGATATCGCACCTAGTAACCATGAAATAACTAGTTCAAAATTCATACTTTCCCCGAAAATACTGAAAGTAAGTAGCGAAAGGAATGCTATAGCTGAGAAGTAAACAATATTGTATTTATGAAGCTTTCTTAATTCTGGTATTTTAAGGATAAAGGGAACTGAAAAGGCACCAGCTCCAACAAAAATTGACCCACAGACGGCCATGCAGCCATAGATTCCAAGTGCTCCATGAAATATATGAAAAAGTGAAAGAGAGCCAGTTATACTGATGCTAAATTGTGGACAAAACAGCAGCGTTATAACTCCAGCGATGGCTTGTATAAGAGTTAGCTTTAAAAAAACAATTCGAAAGTCAGGATTTAGATCTTTTTTAACGTAATCAAGAATTTTTCTAGTTAGATGCTCTGGATCATCCGAATGAACGCTGTTAATAAAATCTTGATAATCAGTATCAATCTTTGGATCATTCATAATTGATCTCCTCTGAATCTGTTTTTAAGCTTTGCAATACCCCTCTAAGCAATTTTCCTTGCATTTGCTTTACTAGTGCCAAGTGCTTTTGATATCTCTTGAAAGTCATTTTCTGAGTAATATCTAAGCTTTAAAGCTTTCTTTTCATTACTTGATAAATTATTTAGTGAATCTAATTCAATATCTATTTCTGGTGTAAACTCAGATATTGTTGAAATGGCTTCTTCATTAAACTGAATGAAAACACTTTTTTTATATTTGAAATAGTCGGCAACTTCAGACTTAGATATAGTGAACAGCCACTTAATGAATGCATAGTCACTGCTGTAGTTATGCCTCACTTTATGAAATTTAAAAAAAATATTTTGAAATATTTCATCTCTTGAGTTTGTATTTTGAACTCTTTTAAACAAGAAAGGGTATACTCTTGATTGATGTCTATTAAATAATACTTCAAAGGCCATGTTGTTACCCTTTTGATATTCTTGCATTAGTTTTTCGTCACTTAGTCCTGTATACGGATTCAATGTCTCTACCTCTTATTACGATTAATAATCAGTTTTTGTGACATTTATTTTGTCGCACATACCCTTGTGGGGTATATATATGATATTACATATAAATCAATGAAAATAAAATAAAATGTCACATTCTTTAGTTTTTGATCGTAATAGTGAATGAAAGCTAAAGGTTTAGGAATTGAAATTGAACAAGGAGGGGGAAGTGTTTCGTGAAAGAGGAGTGACAATTATATTTAAGTGTAAGCTGTTTAATTTATAAATATTAAAAAAAGGATATTGAAATGAGTGAATGTTGTGAAAGTAAATTAAGTTCAAAAAAGATCTTGCTAGTAATCGTTCCTTTTGTTGTAGCTCTTATTAGTTATGAGAGTTTTGCATCTGGAGATCATGAGGATTCAAGTCATGGAAAGATGAACCATAAAAAAATGGATCACAGTAAAATGAACCATAAAAAAATGGATCACAGTAAAATGAATCATGGGAAAATGGAAAAATCAATGAACAGTGGTAATAGAAAGTTACTGGATACGCAAACAAAGAAAGGTATTCTATCGGTATTAGAGGAAAATGAAACACTACATAATTCATTTTTTGAATATAATGGAAATTCGGTTGAAAAAGCAGCAAAAAGCCTTAAAACAAAGATGAAAAATATTTCTAATCCTGAAATTTCTAAATTATTAAAATTTTCGATAACAAAGCTCGATGAAATAAAATCGTCTAGTAGTCGAGAAGATAATAACCAAAATTATCATCTTGTATCTATGGCGCTCATTCATATTGTCAATACCTATGATGTGGGGAAAAAGTATAATGCCTATTCATGTCCAATGGTTAAGAAAAAATGGCTTCAGAATTCTAATAAGCTAACAAAAATTCATAATCCATACGCTAAAGGTATGCCTCATTGCGGTTCAAAGGTTACAAGTCATTAAATGAGGGAAGAGCATGGCTACTTTTTGTGAGATAAGCTGATTTAGATCATATTAGAATACCACCTAGGGGTATATAAAAATAAAGTTACTTAAACTATAGGAGACAATAATGAAAACAATTTTAATGGCAATTACTCTAACCTTTTTACTTTCTGGCTGTGCGCACAATTTTATGCGTGGGACTGTAGCCATGAAAACGGACAAAAGTACCGCACATGTTTGCCTTGGAAATAACGATGTGAAAGTCGGTGAGAAAGTCGATTTTTATACTAACCGTTGCACAGGCGGTGGTGGGGGCAGTGATGATGGTGGTGAAATGGAATGTGAAATGAAGGTTTTGGGAACAGGAACTGTTACTAAGTTACTAAACTCACATTACTCAGAAGTTAAGACGGATGGAAGTTTTAAGATTTCTGAAGGAACATTAGTTCAAAGACAAAAATAGGCTTTAAAATAAGTTGAAAGGATAAAAAAATGACTGACGTCAAATTTAGTTTTCATGCAAGCCATGCTCATTCGGTTAACAGTAAGGCGGAAGTCAAAAAGAGTTCTGATCCAAATGCTATTTACACTTGTCCAATGCATCCTGAAATCAAGCAAGTTGGTCAAGGTAGTTGTCCTAAGTGTGGAATGGCATTAGAACCATTAATTGCTGATGATAGTGAAAATGAAGAATTAAAAGATATGACAAAAAGGTTTTGGCTTGCCTCAATTTTTACAATTCCTTTATTCATCATTTCAATGGGCGATCTAATTCCGGGACAACCAATTTCCAAATTAATTTCCCCGACATTCAAAGTTTATTTGGAACTACTTTTAGCAACTCCTGTCTGCCTATATTCGGCTTGGCCTTTTTATATTCGAGGTATTGATTCTGTTAAAAGAAGAAGCTTGAACATGTTTACGCTTATTGGGCTTGGAGTAACAGTTGCCTTTATTTATAGTTTAATTGCAACTTTATTTCCAGATATTTTTCCTGCATCTTTTAGGGATTCAAGTGGTCATGTTGCTGTCTATTACGAAGCTGCTGGAGTCATTGTTACCCTAATACTATTGGGACAAGTTCTGGAACTTAGAGCGCGTAGTCAAACAGGGGAAGCTATTAAAAAGCTTTTAGGGTTGGCGGCTAAAACAGCAAAAAGAATAAATAAAAATGGTAGTGAAGAAGATATCCCTCTTGAGAATGTTCAGCTTGGAGATATGCTTCGGGTTCGCCCGGGGGAAAAAATACCTGTAGATGGTATTGTAAGTGATGGTAAAAGCTCAATTGATGAGTCAATGATTACTGGCGAGCCAATTCCTGTTGAAAAAACAAATGGTGATAATGTTGTTGGGGCCACAGTTAATGGGACAGGTAGCTTTATCATGAAAGCTCAAAGAATTGGTGCAGATACTTTATTGTCAAGAATCATACATATGGTAGCTGACGCTCAAAGAAGTAAAGCTCCAATACAGAAACTCGCAGACGTTGTCGCGGGATATTTTGTACCAATAGTTATTCTGGTTGCAGTTATTACCTTTATTGTATGGGCAAGTGTCGGTCCTGAGCCAGCTATGGCCTATGCAATAATTAACTCTGTTGCTGTTCTTATTATTGCCTGTCCCTGTGCTTTAGGGCTTGCGACCCCTATGTCAATCATGGTTGCGACAGGTAGGGCTGCAACTATGGGGGTACTTTTTAAAAATGCAGAGGCTATAGAGGTCATGCGTAAAGTTGATACTTTAGTAGTGGATAAAACAGGTACTCTCACCGAAGGGAAACCCAAATTAGTCACTATTAAGCCTAAAAATGGTCTTGATGAGATAGATTTCCTAAGCTTCGTTGCAAGCCTTGAAAAAGGAAGTGAACACCCTCTCGCTGAAGCTATTGTAAAAGGTGCTCTTGAGAAAAAAATTAATTTTGTAGACGTTTCTAACTTTGAATCTGTAACAGGAAAAGGTGTAAAGGGTCTGATTGATAAAAAAGAAGTAGCCTTAGGGAATAAGGCATTAATGAAAGATATCGGGATAAATCTTGATAGTGTTGTAGCCGAAGCTGAAAGTTATCGAAAAGAAGGTCAAACCGTAATGTTTGTCGCAATTAACGATAGTTATGCGGGACTTATTGGAGTTGCTGACCCAATTAAAGAAACTTCTCTTGAGGCTATAAAGGCATTACATAAAGAGGGTTTAGAACTAGTTATGCTAACTGGAGATAGTAAAACAACTGCTGAAGCAGTCGCTAAAAAATTAGGAATTGATAAGGTTATTGCAGAAGTATTGCCGGAGCAAAAAGTTGAAGTAGTCTCTAATTTACAGGCTGAAGGTAAAATTGTAGCTATGGCTGGAGATGGAATTAATGATGCTCCAGCATTGGCAAAAGCACATGTTGGTGTTGCCATGGGGACTGGAACTGATGTTGCAATGGAAAGTGCCGGTGTGACTTTAGTTAAAGGTGATCTTCGTGGAATTGTAAGAGCACGGCGTTTAAGCAGAGCGACGATGTCCAATATTAAACAAAACCTTTTCTTTGCATTTATTTATAATGCCGTTGGAGTTCCAGTTGCAGCAGGAGTCTTTTATCCATTTTTTGGAATCCTTTTGAGTCCTATGATAGCAGCAGCAGCAATGAGTTTTAGTTCGGTATCAGTTATTACCAACTCGCTAAGATTAAAAAGATTAAGGTTATAAAAGAAGAGCAAACGATAAGCTTGATATGGAGATTTTTATGAGTAAAGTTTTATTTCTGATTACATTATTTTTCTTATCAAGTTGTGCACATACGTTTATGAGGGGGACTGTCGCTAAGAAAATAAGCTCAGAAAAAGCAATCGTCTGCCTTGGGGAAAATGAAATAAAAGTTGGAGATATTATTAAATTTGAAAGGTCTGAATGTCGCTGGGCACAGTCTAACAATATAACAATGCATGAATCATCGACTTTAGGAGGAACTCCTGATCATACGGGATATGGGGGATCGCAATGCGAACTAATTTACTTAGGTCGTGGGGAAATTATTAAACTCATTAATGATCACTATTCCGTTGTCAAGATCAATGGTGTTTTTCAGTTTAACGAGTCAACACAAGTGGAGATTGTAGATGAGTAATTTAGAAGTGAAAAGATTCTGGGGAAATCCTCTCGTGCTTGTTTGTGTATTTGCTATCGGATATTGGGTTTATACCTATCACTTAGAACATGCTTTAGGTTTTTTACCGTATGGTATTTTACTTCTTTGTCCTTTGATGCACATCTTTATGCATGGGGGGCACGGTCACGGAGGACATGGCAATCATCATGACCAATATGAAAGTAATCAGGAATGTGACCACAATAAGCAAAAGGAGAATCAAAATGCACGGTGAATCAGGATATGGTCTTTGGACTCTTGTAATATTAAATTCTGCCATTTTTATAATCTTTGCTTTTAGTTTTACTAAACCAAAGAGTGCCACAGATTGGAGATCTCTCGGTGGGTTTTCAGCATTTATTTTGGCATTATTTACAGAAATGTATGGTTTTCCTCTAACCATTTATTTCCTTTCAGGTTGGTTAAGTGAAAAATTTCCTGGACTAAATATTTTTTCACATGAAAATGGCCATCTTTGGAATGCATTTCTTGATTCAAAAATAGACCCTCATTTTCATCCAATTCATATAGCTGCAAATTTATTTATTGTTGTTGGATTTGTTATGCTTTCTTCTGCTTGGAAGGTACTGCATGCTGCTCAAAAGAGCGGCACATTAGCAACTACAGGTCTTTACTCAAAAGTAAGGCATCCACAATACATTGGATTTGTTTCTATAATGTTTGGATTTTTATTAATGTGGCCAACTCTATTAACCTTGATAATGTTTCCTATTCTTCTTCTTATGTATCATCAACTAGGGAAAAGTGAAGAGAAGGCTATGATTAAAGAATTTGGAAAGAAGTATGAAACTTATAAACAAAATATTCCAGCCTACATTCCAAAATTGAGTAGTGCTTACTCAAAAAAAATAATGAATGGTTATAAAAATGATTAGTAGAAATTATACTTACTTTTTTAAATATATGTTGATAACTCATATTTTATTTCTTATCTCGCTGTCTTCATATTCTCAAGTATCCGAAGAAGAACATCAAAGTCACCATCCTGAGACTTATGGCCAGAAAGAAAACACTTCTTCAAAAGAACCATCAATAGAAAAGAATAAAGTAGTCGAAGAAATGGAAGACATGAAAAAAGGTCAGACCGAGACTGATGTGACAGATAGTATGGGCGGCGGAAAAGGCGGCATGATGGGCGGCGGAAAAGGCGGCATGATGGGCGGCGGAAAAGGCGGCATGATGGGTGGCGGAAAAGGCGGCATGATGGGCGGCGGAAAAGGCGGCATGATGGGTGGCGGAAAAGGCGGCATGATGGGTGGCGGAAAAGGCCCAATAAAGGGTGGCATGATGAAAGGATGTCCTGCTGGAAATTGTGGTAAAAAATCTCCACTAACATGGGATATATACCCAACTTTAATTAATCTTAAAGAGTTAACAGATACAAAAAAGAGTAAAATAAGAGAAGCTGCTAGAGAAAGGATTTCAAACGGAAAAAAATTAATGGAAGAAAGCCTTGATGAATTATTTCAAGCTTCGAAAAGGACCGATTATAAAGAAATGGAAAACTCTCTTGATGAAATCAGACAAGGAGCAGGACTTTATAAAAGTGGGCTTGCTGCCAATAAGGCCCTAGACGAGGGCAAGGCCCCTAAAAATATCGCACTTCGCTGGTTTAAGAAAGAAATGAATTTACTTCCCATGGCGTTGCAGTCATCAAAAGCAGATGCTTCAATCTTATTTGGGATGTCATTTTTTCATACTGGAATTATGGGAATTCTTGTTCTTTTTATGATTGTAATGATTTGGATGTACTTCTTTAAAATGAAAAGAGCTGCCAGCCTACTTGAAGAATTTGCTCAAAATAAAACAATAAATAACTTAAGTTCTAAGGATCAGAACAAAGAAGATCATGAAGTAAATACAGCACCAATTGCAAAAAAAGTTGAAATAAAAAAAGAAGTCATACAGGAAAACCATTTAGTTCGTAAAAAATTTGTAGCGAATAGTGAGAAATATAAAGGTAAATTAAAAATCATTGGAATTTTTAGCGAAACACCAGATGTTAAAACTTTCAGGCTTGCTCTGCCTGATGGGAAACCACTTTGTTTTACTTATCAACCGGGCCAATTTGTAACATTTGCTTTTGAATTCAACGGAAAAAAAGTAAAACGATCTTATACTATTTCATCCTCTCCGACAGATAGAGACTATATAGAAGTTACCATTAAACGTGAAGAAAAAGGTCTTGTAAGTAGACATTTTCATGACACCTTAGAACTTCATGATTCCATAGAAGTTAATATTCCAAATGGTAATTTTCATTTTAATGGAGAAGGGCACGATAGTGTTGTTCTTATTTCTGGAGGGGTGGGAATAACCCCTATGATGAGTACTGTTCGGTATTTGACAGCAAAGTGCTGGCCGGGTGAAATTTATTTTCTTTTCTGCACAAGAACAAGTAATGATTTTATTTATCAAAAGGAGCTTGAATACCTTCAGATGAGACATTCCAATCTAAGTGTTTTTGCAAGTATGACGAGGGCCAAGGGTACAAGTTGGATGGGTTCTCAAGGCAGATTCACTAAAGAACAGTTTAGCAAAATTCCTGATATTATTTCAAAGCAAATTCATATTTGTGGGCCTCCTCCCATGATGGAAGCGGTAAAAGCAATGCTCATTGATCTTGGAGTACCAAAAGAAAATATCAAGATTGAAGCTTTTGGAGGGGCTAAGCCTAAAACTTCTTCCGAAAATAAACCAAATACTCCAAGGATAAATAGCGAGGAAAAAGCTAAGACTGAAAATAATGTTAACGTTTCATTTACATTATCCAATAAAGTTGTATTAAGTACACCTGAAAAGACAATTTTAGAGGCAGCTGAGGTACTAGATATTGAGATTGATAATTCTTGTCGTGCGGGCTCTTGTGGAATGTGTAAGGTGAAACTTCTATCCGGAGAGGTTTCAATGGAAATCGAAGATTCTCTTGAAGCAGAGGAAAAAGAGCAAGGTATTATTTTAGCTTGTCAGGCAAAAACAAAAAAAGATGCAAGTATTGAGGCTTAATTAATGAATCATCAGGAACGTCATACTGTTACAGGTTTGGTTATACTAATGCTCCTATTGTGGGGGGGCTTTGTATTTCACCGTGCGCCCCTATTTCCAGGCAGCTTAACAGGTAGTATTATAGGAGTAATAGGAACATTTTTTATGTTTATTCCTCTTTGGTATCTTGTTATTAAGCGAGTTAAAAAGTGGAAAGTAAAAGTTACTAAAGTTGTTAAGCTCTCAACACTACTTAGATGGCATATTTATGCAGGGATTATTGGGCCACTTCTAGGCCTAATTCATACAGGACATCGCTTTGATAGTATCGTTGGCATAAGTTTAACTATACTTATGATGCTCGTTGTGATTAGCGGATTTATTGGACGCTATCTTTTGGCCCAAATTTCAACTGAGGTTAGGGAAAAGAAAAAAATATCCAAGAATCTGAAAGAAGAATATGAATTGATACTTAATGAGAAAACGAGTGATTCGTTTGCACCTCAAATAAATTATATGCCTTTTTTATTCAAAAGAATTATATTGGCATTAAATGGAGCCTCTTTGAACGAACAAATGATTCTAAAACTAGTTGATTCTATTTCAGATATAGAATACTCCATCAAAATGCATGAAACAATTAAACTGTGGTTTAAGAAGTGGCTAAAACTCCATATTGTAATTTCAATTATTTTATACTTTATTTTAGTTTTTCATATATTTAGTGAATTTTATTTTGGATTGAGGTGGCTATGAAAAATACGTTATTTTTAATAGCTATTATCGCTTTAGCAGTAGTCTCCTTTAATCACTTTTCTATGAAGTCCAGTGAGTTTAAAGTTTCAAGAAATGGAGCTATAAACTGGCAACAGTTAGTGACTCCGGGCAAGCTTAATAAAGCACACGCATTTTTAGATAATGATTGTATGTCTTGCCACAATCCAATAAAGGGAGTCAAAAGAGAAAATTGCGTAGTATGCCATGCAAATGTAAACGAAATTTTAGAGAGGCAGCCGACCTCTTTTCATGCTGATATTGGTACATGTATGGGATGTCATAACGAACACCTTGGACGTTCTTCTAGTATTACAAAAATGGATCATAGCTTACTTACTGACATTGGAATGACAATGCTAAGTAAGAGTACAATCGTAGACGATGAGAAAACAATTGCACATTCATACCTTCAAGATTTTATTGGTAGGAAAAAAATAAAAGGTGCTCTCTTTGTTCATTCTAAAGTCTCAAATAAGGAAGCACTTTTAAACTGTGCAAGTTGCCATACTAACGATGATAGGCACTTTCAACTCTTTGGAAACGACTGTGTTCAGTGTCATCGTACTGATATGTGGAATATCTCAGAATTCCGCCATCCTAGAGAAAATTCAAGAGATTGTATTCAATGCCATCAAGCTCCTCCAAGTCATTATGTAAAGCACTTTAAGATGATGTCAGCAAAGATTGCTAAGCAACCTAAAGCAAAAGTTGGGGAATGTTTTAAGTGTCACCAAAGTACACATTGGACTGATATAAAAAAAATAGGAAAATTTAAGCATCACTAAATAAGGAAATGATGAGTTCAGCAATTAACTTAAATTACATGAATCTAACTGCAATTGTTGCGATGTTTGTAATTGGTTTTATTTTAGTTCAGAAAAGATTGATCAAGTCTGAACAGTGGGGTGCCACAGTTACGCCACTGGCCTCTATTATTGGAAGTGGGTTTTTAATCGTTGCACCACTTCTACACTCTGTTTTTGGTAAATGGGCATTAGTAGGAATTTTAATTCTTTTGATCTTGGGATATGGGATTGGTAGTGTTATTCGATTTAATATTGAAAATGCTGAAATTTATTTACTTAATAATCCCAATGGATATACGGCAAAGCTTGAAAAGCTATCTCAAGTTGCGCTTGGTATTTCATACGCTATCTCTGTTGCATTTTACATTAGCTTGTTCACTTCTTTTATATCGAAAGAATTAAGCATTGCTAATTCCCAAACAATGAGCTGGATAACCACAGGAACACTTCTTAGTATTATGGGGATATCTTGGTGGAGAGGGACAAGAGGCCTAGAAAAAATTGAATTAATAGCTGTGACAATTAAATTGGCAGTGATTGGAGGTGTCTTGTTTGCCTTGGCTAATTACGCTTATCAAACACAGTCTGCTTGGTTTGAACATGATGCAATCAGAAAATTTTCTATTTTGGAAAAATTATCAATGCTTGCTGGTATGTTAATGATTACTCAAGGATTTGAAACTACGAGGTTTATGGGAGAGCGTTACGAAAGTAGAGTAAGAGTCAAAGCGGCTAGGAATTCTCAATTAATTGCAATGTGTATCTATCTTTTATTTATCGGATTAACATGTCCCATCTTTTTGAACTTTCCAATTGTCGAGCTGAATGAAACAGCTGTTAGTGTTAGTCTTGGTAGGGCCATTTCTATTTTACCTATTTTACTTTTAGGGGCAGCTATTGCAAGTCAGCTAAGTGCAGCCCTGGCCGATACTCTGGGAGGAGGTGGGCTATTAAAGGAGATTATACCAAGTAAGTTAAAAATAAATACTTATTATATGATGATTATAGCGGTTGCAATCTTTTTAATTTGGACAGCAAATATTTTTGAAATAATCAATTTCTCATCAAAGGGCTTTGCATTGTACTTCCTGCTGCAAACTATTATTGCTTTTAAATTGATTAGAAATAAAGTTGTTGGAATAAAGAAATATTTGGGAATTATGGGATGTGCATTATTACAAATTGCTTTAGTATTTGTTATTTTATTCTCAACCCCAGCACCTCACAGTTAACAATAAGGAGATTTATATGATAAATGAAGAAAGTACTTTAGATCAAATTAGCAGTTTTAATCGTGGCATCGTTCAGAGAAATCCGGCCGAGGTTGAATTTCATCAAGCCGTTCAAGAATTTACTGAATCTGTTATGCCATTTGTAAAATCAAACTCTAAGTATGATGATGGTCATATTTTGCATCGAATGACAGAACCTGACCGAATTATAATCTTTCGTGTTTGTTGGGAAGACGATTCTGGACATATCAATTGTAATAGAGCGTGGAGGGTACAGTTTAATAACTCTATCGGCCCATATAAAGGAGGACTTCGATTTCATCCAAGCGTTACACAATCCGTTTTAAAGTTTTTAGGATTTGAACAGACTTTTAAAAATGCTTTAACAGGATTACCTATGGGGGGAGCAAAAGGAGGAAGTGATTTCAATCCGAAAGGAAAAAGTGATCGAGAAATCATGCGCTTTTGCCAGTCTCTAATGATTGAACTTTCGAAGTATATTGGTGAGGACACTGATATTCCCGCTGGTGATATTGGAGTTGGTGGTAGAGAGATTAGTTATCTTTTTGGGCAGTATAAGAAGCTCACTGGTCGTTTTGTAGGAACGCTTACAGGCAAAGGTCTATCATATGGTGGTAGCTTAATTCGGACTGAAGCAACAGGCTACGGTGTTATCTATTTTACAGGACATATGCTTGGAGTCATCAATGAAACACTTAAGGGTAAAAAAGCTCTTGTCTCAGGTTCAGGAAATGTTGCTATCTTTTGTGCAGAAAAGCTCATCCAAGAGGGTGCAATAGTTTTAACTCTGTCAGACTCTGGTGGTTTTATTCACGATCCAGATGGTATAGATCAAGAAAAATTAGAATGGTTAAAAGAGCTAAAATTTATTAAAAGAGGTAGAATTAGTGAGTATGTGAATAAATATCCCAATGCTAAATTTTACAAAGATGAAAGACCGTGGAAGATAAAAGCTGATTTGGCATTTCCATGCGCGACACAAAACGAGTTAGATGAAAATGATGCAAAAAATCTAATTGAAAATAATATTTTATTAGTTTCTGAAGGAGCTAATATGCCAAGTACTCTTGAAGCTGCGAAATTACTTCAGGATGCTGGAGTAATATTCGCTCCTGCAAAGGCGGCAAATGCCGGTGGTGTTGCGGTTTCAGGTCTTGAGCAAAGCCAAAATGCTTTAAGAATTCCTTGGTCAAGAGAAGAGGTTGATGGCCGCCTTAAACAAATTATGGAGCATATTCATAAACAATGTGTTGAGTATGGAAGTACTGAAGAAAAACCAGTCAATTATGTAAAAGGTGCTAATATTGCAGGCTTTGTAAAAGTAGCTGATGCCATGCTTGCCTACGGTATTGGATAATCTTTTTAGAAATTATATATAAGATAATTAAAAAACTAAAGGTGTTTTTCATCTTAAAAAAGGAGACAAAATGAAAATTTACAAATGGGTAATTGTATTAGCTTTAACTTTATCGGCATCTACAGGAGCATTAGCAGGCATGGGAAAACATAAAGGTCATGGGAAAATGGATATGTCTAAAGACAGCTCAGACAAAATGATGAGCAAACATATGAAAGAGATGGAATCTCATATGGCCTCAATGCACAAAACGATGAAAAAAATGGATAAAACAAGTAAGCATGAAGAAAAGTTAGTTCTTTGGAAAGAGCACGCAAAAGAAATGAAATCTCACATGGATTCGATGAAAAAAATGTTAGGAATGATGAGTATGAAAATGAAGCCTATGGGAATGATGAAGATGAAAAAAATGAAAGGCATGGGAATGATGAAGATGAAAGAAATGAAAGACATGGGGATGATGGAAAATATGATGGGAAAAATGAAAAATATGATGGGTAACATGGAGAAAATGATGAAAAAGTCATCAGAAATAGAAATGTCTTCAGATCATAAACATTAGTAATTTGAATATAGGTTGATTTATGGTGTTAGGTAGGGTGAGTTAGTGTTGACACACTAGTCACCCTACATCGTTTTACGAGTAAAATTAAATTGATTATTTTGTTGTACTTTTTCGGCATCAACTATCTTCGAAATTATGTGGATTTTAGTTGTGTGAGTTAGTTGAGTTACTTACAAACACCTTCTATGGTAACTTGCGAGTGAATTTTACAATCACTTTCAATTTCTTCATTATATTCAAAAGATGAAAGCACCTCTATCTTTAATCCTGTATTTATTATATCAGAGTTACATTCTAAGATATTTAGTCTTGATATTGCGTCCTGAAGAGCTTCCTGTCTTAATTTAAAAACAGAGTAATTACAGTTTTGAGTACTGCTAAAGCCAGTTATTTCGTCACCGCTGTGAGCGAAAGCTGCAATTGATGAAAATGTAAGTATGCTAATTAATAAAAACTTCAATTGAATCCCCTTAATAAGTAAAAAATTATTTAATCTACATACCAGACAGCGTCATTATTGGAAATTTTTCGATTCAAGTGTGTAATATTTGCATCGTTGTTTATCTGAAGGCTGATTAATAATGAAAGACATTTCTTCGAACCACTCTGCTCAACTCAAATACTGATAGTCCCCCAATTGTTGCACCCACTAACCAATATAGCGCAAGATTTAAGTATACCTCGGATCCTAGTATAAGAAAGCTAGATAGTGCTATTATTGAAATGGAAGTATAATAAAGAATTCTTGATTCCTTTATTATTCTAATTTCATTAGATTTTAATATGTACGTTGCAAAGAGAGCACCACTTCCAATAAAAATTGATCCGCAAATGGCAATACAGATATTCTCACCAAACTTAAGATGAAAATAATGAAATAACTCATAGTTATTAGTTAGGCTGAGGTCAAATTGTGGACAAAATATTAAAGTTAAAAAACCAATAAAACCTTGTATTCCTAATAGCTTTGAAAAAACAATTTGATGCGATGGATTCAGGTCATTTTTTACAAAACTTAAGATTTTATCACTTAATTCTTCTGGTGGGTTATTACCTTTGGAGTTCATAAAGTCTAGAAAGTCTTTATTTTTAGGATCAATCATTTTGCTTCTCCTAGTAATTTAACCTTAAGTTTTTTAATACCTCTTGATACTAATTTTCTTGAATTAGCCTCAGAGGTTTTAAGTACTTTAGACATTTCTGAAAAGTCTTCTTCTGAGTAATAACGAAGTTTAAGAGCATGTCTTTCTTTATCAGAAAGAGTGCTAATTGAGTCTAAGTCTAGTTTATTGTTTTGTTCTCTACTCTGTGTTGCCAATTGATCTTCATTTAGCTCCACAAGCTTAATTTTACTCTTCTTAACAGAATCGAGTAATTCACTTCTAGATATTGTATATATCCACTTCAAAAGTGGGTGCTCACTTTTATATAGATGGCGTGAGGTATGAAACTTAATAAAAATACTCTGGAATACATCTTCGATAAGGTCTTTGTCTACTACCCTCTTGTTTAAGTAGGTATAAACTCGATCTTTATGTCTTAAATAAATTACTTCAAAGGCCATATTATCACCTTTCTTATAAAGCTCCATGAGCTTACTATCATCTAAATGTGAAAATGGATTTGCCATCCTCTACCTCTTATTACGAATTATATGTCTATTTTGTGACAAAAACTTTTCAAAAGTACCCCGAGGGGGTATAACTAATCAAAAATACAATAGTTTTACTAAAAAAGTAAGTTTTTTGTCACAAATTCTATCTATCTCTCGTAATAGAGCATGAAGACAGTTAATAGGAGGTACTTTTGAAAATACTAATATTTGCATCATTATTTTTTGTCTCTATTTACTCATGGGGCCATGGTGGTGAGGACCATTCTATGGATAAACCAAAAGTGAAAAAAGCAAGTCCAGATGAAGAACTTAAGCAGAAATATTATAAAATTAATGAGCAATATATAAAGTCAGTTAAGCCTGTGTTTAAAAATTCATGTTTTGACTGCCATGGAGATAAGACGAATTATCCTTGGTACTACAAGCTTCCCGGCGTTAAGCAATTAATTGATCATGATGTTAAAGAAGCAAAAAAGCACTTAGATTTCTCAAAAGACTTTCCTTTTGTAAGTCATGATACTCCTGTCAAAGACCTTGATGCAATAGGAAAAGCTGTAAGAAATGCTACCATGCCACCTTTTAGATATCGAATTTTACATGGAGACTCTGAGCTAACTGAGGATGAAGTTAAAGAGGTTGAGAAATGGATAAAAGAATCAAAAGAGACGTTAAAATGATTAAGTATATTATAGTCCCTATATTGTTTGTATCATTGAGTGCAAGTGCAATCACTTTCAATGAAGCTGTTAAAGCTTTGAAAAAGCATGAAAGTATTGAAGCAGTAAGTTTTAAATCAAAAGCTTTAAGCGAAGAAGCTGAATTGAAAGGATCATGGGGCGACCCAAAGTTTAAAATTGCAGCAAAGAACTTTCCTAAGGATACATTAGAAAAAGATCAGACTCCTATGACAGGTATTGAGTTTGGAGTCTCACAGAAAATTGCGTTAACAACTAAGTATGGAAATATTGAAGATGCTTTTAATTCCCTTTCAGAAGCATACCAATTTGAGGCCGATGATAAAAAAGAAGCATTAACAAAAGCACTATGGGAAATTTTAATAATAAAGAGAAAAATTACTGAAGAGCTAACAATACTTAATGAGAATAATGTATGGATTACAAAAATATTAAAGATAAGTAAAAGGCTATACTCAACAGGTAAAATATCTCAACAGGCCATATTGGATATACAAATTCGAAAGTCTGAAATTGAAAGTGAACAGAGTAATAGAATATTTGAACTTTCGAGCATTGATGACAAGTTAATTTATCTTATTGGAAGCTCATCAATTGATACGAAGTCGATCCCTTGGAATAAACTGGGTAAATCATCAGAGACAATAGTAGATAACAAAGAACTCAGCTTTAAACAAAAGCTAAGAGCAAAAGATTTGAGCCTGACAGCAGCAAAACTAAACTATGTACCTGATTTAACGGTTTCGTTGGGTATAACCAAACGCTCAAATATTGATGGAAATGGTGACTTTGTAGGTGTCTCAATCAGTTTTCCTCTACCTTTTTCTCGGGTAAAATACTCAACCCACGGTAAAGCTGTGGAAGAAAAATATATGGCCGTTAAAAACTATGAAAACTATAAGAAGGAAAAGGTAAGAGATATTTCCGTGTTAACAAAAGAATTACAGAAGACCATTATTGAACTTAATATTCTTAAGAATAAAACAATTAAATTTGCTCAGAACTCAAGACAAATAACTTCAAAGTCATATGGGATTGGTAATTCAACTTATGTTGAATTACTGCAAAGTGAACTTAAATTGCAAAAAATTCTTATGCACAAGGTAATGTTAGAAGCGAAAAGAGATATAAAAAAGGCAACTTTAAAATATGTTAAGGGAGAATCTTTAAATGAATAAGCTAGTGAAGGTCACAATCTTTATTTGTATTTTACTAATAGGGGTCTCTTGTCAAAAAGAAACTTCTACAAGTAATAATAGTACAATTAATAACAAAGAATCAAAAACTAAAGTGTATTATACCTGTTCAATGCACCCACAAATAAAAGAAGATAAGCCTGGTAAATGTCCTATTTGTCATATGAACTTAACTAAGATCGAAATTGACGATGAGGATGATGTTCCTGTCGTAAGTACACCACCAGAGAAAGATTTGTGGCAATGTGAGAAGTTTCCAGATGTTACCAGTGAGTCAGAGGACGTTTGTCCAATGGACGGAACACAAATGGTTAAAAAGGAAAAAGAAAATAAAGCGGCATTGGTAATCGCTAAGGTAAAATTGAGAAAAGCACAGCTTAAGCATTTTAATCCAGATTATTTTCCAGTTACTAGTATGAAGATGACAAAAAAAATTCGTCTCCTTGGGTCAGTACTTCAATCAGAAGAAAAAGAAAGTAATATACCTGCAAGAATAGGTGGGAGAGTTGAGAAGGTTTATGTCAAATCTACGGGGAGTTTCGTTAAAGTTGGTGATCCAGTTATAGATCTATATAGCCCTAAACTTATAACAGCAGGTGAAGAGTACTTACTTGCAAGGCAAAGTTATTCTAAAAGTAAAACTAAAGAATTTAAGGATATGCTTAATCAAAGTATAGAAAGACTTAAATTATGGGGTATAAAAAAATTTCAATTTGAAAACTGGTATGAAAAAGGAAAAATACCTAGACAGATAACTATTTATTCCAATGCAACAGGAATTGTTCGAACAAGAAACGCAACAGTTGGTAAATATTTTAAAGAGGGGCAGAATTTCTTTGAACTATCAGATCTTGCAGATGTTTGGGTTGAAATGGATGTCTATGAACACGACTCCTCACTTATAAAAATTGGTCAGAAGGTTGAACTTGAGTTCACTGCTATTCCAGGAGAAGCATTGGTCGGCGAAATTGACTTTGTTAACCCAGTTCTTGATAAGAAGTCTAGAACACTCAAGGTAAGAGCAACGATAGAGAATACTTCCGGTAAGTTAAAGCCTGGAATGATAGCCAATGCTGTATTGAATATTGATATAGATGGTATGCCACTTGTTGTCCCAAGAACAGCAATCATTGATACAGGAAAAAGAAAGGTTGTTTGGGTCAAAATTTCAGGGAAAAGTTTTCAAGCGAAAACTATTCATGCTGGTTATGAGTCTGAAGGCTATGTTGAAATTAAGCATGGATTAATGGAAGGTGAAGAAGTTGTTATAGAGGGAAATTTTTTATTAGATGCCCAGGCACAACTTTTTGGTGGTTACGAAGATATGAAAGACTCGAAAGCTTCAGGGCATAATCACTAAGGATAAAATATGATTCAGAATTTAATAGAGCTATCCATTCGTAAAAGAGCCATTGTTGTTGTTGGCTTTGTTTTTATTGCACTTTTGTCTGTATTTAGTATTAAGACTGCAAGAGTTGATGCAATCCCAGATATTGGCGAAAACCAGCAAATTGTTTTTACTGAATGGGCAGGAAGGTCACCAAAAGATATAGAAGAACAAGTTACCTATCCTTTAAGTGTCATGATGCAAGGGATTCCCGGCGTAAAAAATATTCGTGCAACTTCAGCATTTGGTTTTTCAATAATTTATGTGATTTTTAAGGATGAGGTTGATTTCTATTGGAGCCGTAGTCGTGTTTTGGAAAAACTATCCACTGCAACTTCCGAACTTCCAACAGGTGTTGTACCAAAAATGGGGCCGGATGCAACAGGGCTTGGACAGGTTTTTTGGTATACAATTGAAAATGACAAAGGAGCATTAAGACCAAAGTCACTTGCTGAGCTTAGGTCTATTCAAGATTTTTATGTTCGTTATCTTCTTCAGGGGGTTGAAGGTGTAAGTGAAGTTGCCAGTATCGGTGGTTTTGTTAAGGAATATCAAATTGATGTCGATCCAAATAAGTTATTTGCTTATGATGTACATTTCTCAAAACTAATTAAGTCTATTCAAAATAGTAATATTGATGTTGGTGCAGAAGTTGTTGAGGATGGTGATCGCGAGTTTGTTGTTAGAGGAAAAGGTTTTTTTAAAAAGATCGAAGATATAGAAAATGTAGTAGTTACTATTAAGAATAATTCTCCTATTAGAGTAAAAGATTTAGCAAGTGTGAATATTGGTGCTGGATTTAGGCGAGGAGCACTTGATAAAAATGGTATTGAATCTGTTGGTGGCGTTGTTACTATGCGCTTTGGAGAAAATCCGAAAGAAGTTATTGATAACGTAAAGAAAAGATTGAAAGTAGTTGAACATGGACTTCCAAAAGGGGTGAAGTTAGTTCCTTTTTATGATCGTACAGAAGTCATTGAAAGAACAATGGGGACAGTTTACTCGGCGCTAAGTCAGGAAATTATAATCACGATAATTGTAATCTTACTCTTTTTATTACACTTTAAATCTTCAATTTTAGTTTCTCTTACTTTGCCGTTTGGTGTCGGAATTAGTTTTATACTAATGAAGTTCTTAGGCATTGATTCAAATGTAATGAGTTTATCTGGTCTTGTTATTGCCATTGGATCTATGGTAGATATGGGGATCATCATGACGGAGAATATCTATTCTCACCTTGCCGAAAAGCCAGAAGCTTCTAAAGAAGAAAGAATTGAAATTATTGTTAAGTCTGCTCGTGAAGTCGGCCCTGCAATATTAACTGCTGTGGCAACGACGATAGTTACCTTTTTACCTGTTTTTGGACTAGAAGGGAGTGAAGGAAAGCTCTTTGGTCCATTGGCTTGGGCAAAGACACTTGCAATGTTTGGTTCTGTAGTTGTTGCAATTGTTTTAGTTCCCGCACTATCCACTTACTTACTTAAGGGGAAATTAAAACCTATCGAAAAAAATAAAGTAAGCTCATTTATTGTTGATAGTTATAAGCCAGCATTAAATTGGATGTTAGAGAATCGAAAGATATTTATTATATTTCCAACGATAATATTTTTTCTTGGAATGTTTGCTTTTTCTAAACTTGGTAAAGAATTTATGCCCTCACTAAATGAAGGTGAAATACTTTATATGCCTGTTACTACACCTGATGTAAGTATGACGAAGGCAAGAGAACTTCTTGCTTATACTGATAAAAAATTAAAAGAGCACCCACTCGTTGCGAACGCAATTGGAAAGTTAGGAAGAGCGAATACTGCAATAGATCCTGCTCCGATAGCTATGTTTGAAACTGTCGTTAAGTTGGTTCCAAAAGATCAATGGCCTGATGGTGTATCTATATATGATATTATGAACGAATTAGATGGTGAATTACAAGTACCGGGTCTCGTAAACGCGTGGTTGTTTCCTATTGAAAATAGAATAGCCATGATTTCTACAGGTATTAAAACACAAATTGGAATTAAAATATTTGGAGATGACTTAGAAACATTAGAGAGTCTTGCTGCTAAAATTGGAAAAGAAGTTGAAAAAATCCAAGGTGCTTACGGTGTTTACGCTGAGCAAATTACAGGTAAGCCATATATTGAGTTTGACATAGATAGAGTCTCTGCAAGTCGTTACGGAATTAATACAGGAACAATCAACAAAATTCTCCAAACAGCTGTTGGTGGAATGACTATTGGGCAGTTTTATGAAGGAAGAGAGCGATACCCAATTCGGGTTCGTTATAAAAAAGAACTCAGGGATAGATTAGACGAGTTAAAAAAGGTCCTTGTTCCAAGTCCTTTAGGTCAACATATCCCGTTGTCAGAGTTAGCAGATATAAAAGTTGTTACTGGGCCAGCGGCAATACAATCCGAAAATGGAATGCTTCGATCCCTTGTTCTTTTGAATGTCCAAGGAAGAGACTTAATTGGATTTGTAGAAGATGCAAAAGAGCATATTGAAAAAAATGTGGAACTTCCTAAAGGCTACTCTATTGTCTGGGCCGGACAGTATGAGTCTCAAGTTAGGTCGAACAATAGACTAATGATACTTGTACCAATTGCTTTAATTATAAATTTATTTCTTATTTATTTTGGAATAAAAAATCTTCGTAATGCAGGAATTATATTTAGTGCAGTTCCTGTTGCATTTGCTGGTGGGTTAATCCTTCTTTGGGTTGGTGGCTTTAATACCTCTGTAGCAGTTTGGGTTGGGTTTATAGCACTTTTTGGTATTGCTGTTGACGATGGAGTCGTGATGATGACTTATCTTCAAGCTGCTGTAAAAGCACATAAACCTACGGACTGGGAAAGTCTAAAAGAATGCATCGTAGAAGCTGGTTCTAGAAGAATAAGACCATTAGTTATGACAACAACCACTACTGTTGTCGCATTGATACCAATTATGTGGTCAACAAGTACAGGTAGTGAGGTTATGAAACCTATGGCCATTCCAACTCTAGGTGGAATGCTCGTTGAGCTTGTAACATTATTTATTGTACCTGTTGTGTACTCATATTTTGAATATAGAAGAATAATATTAGAACAAGGAGAAAATTATGTGTCCTAATTGTGAAAAAAAATTATCATTAAAGAAATCATTCTTAGTATTAAGTGTAGTTGCACTTGGGCTGTTTGGAATGGAGAGTTATGCTTCTGGAACTCATGGAAGTCACGATCATAGCAAGATGGATCATTCTAAGATGGATCACTCAAAGATGAAGAAGAGTAATCGGAAGTCGTTAACAGAAGCTACAAGAAAGTCTGTTATTTCAGTCCTAGAAGCTAATGAAGCTCTTCATAATTCATTTTTTAAATACGATGGTAAGTCGGTTGAAGAAAATGCTAAAAAACTTAAAGTCGCGATTGATGCAATCGAGGATAAAGAGGTTGCAAAGCTTTTAAATTTCTCTAAAGGTAAGCTGACTGAGATTAAGGCTTCAAACGATAGAAAAACTAACAATAAAAACTATCACCTTGTATCCATGGCCTTAATCCATATTGTGAATAAATATGATGTTGGTTCAAAGTACAACGCTTACTCATGTCCAATGGTTAAAAAGAAATGGCTACAAAACAGTAGTAAGATCGCAAAAGTCCATAACCCGTATGCGCCAAATATGCCTCATTGTGGCTCACAAGATACAACTCACTAAACCAATTCCTTAAGGAGGAGTAATGAAAGTACTATTTATATCTACTTTAGGAGTTTTGTTCCTAAGTTCATGTGCACATCACCATAAGGAGGCTGGAGGCCATCATCATCATAAGTGTAAGATGAAGAGTTGTTCAATGATGAGTAAGGATGGAGCTGTTTTTAAGAACCATTGTGCAATGTCAGTTTCCATGGGGGATATGCATGTTGAAGGAAAAAAAGATTTTAAAATTGAACATGGAGGAGAAACATATTACTTTTCTTCTAAAGAAAAAATGATACATTTTAAAAAGAATATAGAAAAGAATCTGACACGCGCAAGAGATAATTGGACAGACTTTGATAGAAGGTAACTAAATCTAAGATGCTGAGATAGGTTAAAGTTGTCTCAGCATTTAATTATTGAAGAGCCCGTTTGTGATCACTACGGTTTATCTAGCCTGTTACATTGTGAGTGCTGTGTTAATCATTTTACTTTAATTTATCTAACAATGTTTTCCTATGCCTCTTGCGACACTACTTGTTTTAGCTTTTTCTCGTATGGAGTGGGGAGAAACTAAGCAATCTGGCAAGTATGCAAAAAACGTCTTTGTTTCGATAGTAGTGTCTTTATTTTTTTTATTTTGACTATGGCATCTTTTTTAATTCACGTTTTATAATGTCTGCTCCCGTGGATTTGTTCCAACTCTTACTTGTATCTTTTCTTAGCTCATTTACATACGTAATTCTGGTATCAATACACGGGGAATAGCTAAGTTTTTGATTTTTTTATGATAAGGTATTATTATTTTAATACGCAACTTAGGGGATATTGCTGCTTGAGATGAAAGTTGCCTTTTAGTGAGTTTAGGTATATTTGTATATTATGAAAATTTTATTAGTACTTTTACTAACATTTTCAATCATTACAGACTTCTCATCTTCTTCGCATGAGGCAGAAGAATCTGTGTCTAGCTGTGATAGCTATTCAATATGTCAGGATTCCGATTTTCATGATACTAAAACTGGGCATACAAGTTCAGATGACTGTGAACACTGTCATTGTCATGTGGGACACGTACATACAGCAATTTTAAAGCAGACTATAACAAGCCTAAACACGTTGAGTACAGAAAATCATACTCAGTTTTCACCTTACTTAATATTCACAATTTCTGACTATAACTCTGAAATTATACGACCTCCTATTGCCTAAATCTAAAGGCATATCTTTTTTATTTTAAATTAAATAACTAATTAAGGACATTTTATGTATGTTTATTTAGCGACAGCCGTACTGTTGTTATCTGGCAGTGTAGTTGCTCGTGAAGCATGTAATATTACGACTGCAAAAGACTTTTACTATCATATTGCTGAGAAAAGCCCTGCTTTAGATGAAGTTCTAAAGAAAAGGTCTCAAGCTGAATCAAAAATAGAAGTAGCAAAACAAAGACCGAATCCAGAGCTAGACTTTGAATATCTAAAGGGCGATGAGTTTGGTGTAGATGTAAATACCTATAGCTTATCAGTAAAACATGTAATTGAGTTTGGTAACAAAAGAAATAGAAGAATCGAAAACGCACAATATCTTTCGAATTTTAGAAAGCAAGAGTTAGATATTAAGCTCTATAAGCTAAATATAGATTCTACGATTAATTTTCAACGAGTTGCTCAACTTAAAATAACAATAGATGCTGTAAAAGAGGCAATATATACTTTTGACAAGGTTATTAAAAAACTATCTCGAAGAAAAAGATTAAATCCAGAGGAAACTGTCTCTTTATCTACTTTGCGACTAGCATCTAATGATTACCGTGCAAAATTAAATGATTTTGAAAATGAGAGGTCATTAATTGAAGGTCGGATTTCTTACTTTGCTGGCTGTGTCTCTTTAAAGCCTACTTATTCAAATCTACATTATAAACCGATGACGGTCGACAAAAAGGCTGGAGAATCGGGTATTTTAAAGCTTGAACAACTGAAGGTTGCCCTTGCTAAATCAAGTCTTGAAGTCGAAAAAAGCTTAGGTTATTCAGATATTTCTATCGGCCCAGCAATAGAGGTTCAGAATAAAGGAAATGATGAATTTGTTTCAGGTGGTATTGCTGTTTCTTTCGCACTACCTCTGTTTCAAACAAATGATGGTGGAAAGCTTGAAGCTTCTAGGAAGCTTGTTGCGCAAAGAATTGAATCAAGAAATCAAAAAAACTTATTGCTAATTAAACGTTCAAGACTTGTAGAGAAGTATAATCGTTCTCTAGCAACACTTAAAAAAATGCCATCACTTAAAAACCTTGAAAATGAGCATCAAAAAGTTGAAAAACTGTTCTCAAGGGGAGTGGTTTCAATTCCAATGACAATTGAATCACATAGGCAGCTAATTGATTTTTTGATTTCACGATTTGAAACAGAAAATGACTTACTAGGCACGTACGGAAACATAACTTTAATTGATGGTGATTTAGCATCATTCAAATCAATACTTAAATAGGAGCAAATTATGAGTAAACTACTTGTATTATCTATAATAATATTATCAATTGTGTCTTGTAGCAAAGGTGGAGATGAGCGAGTTGCTGAACAAGAAAGTATTAGGGCAACTGAACAAGTAAACGCTGAAAATGAAAATAGAAGAAGATTAAGTGAGGGGCCTGAGCAAGAACTGAATGGTATTAAATATTTCATGCGTTCTGTTGAAGGTGAGTATAAAACTAGTATTGAGATTTCGGGAATACCTCTTGATGTTTACATAGAAATTATTCCATCAAAAGAAATTGTTTTTTATTCAAGGATTAGAACATCCGATGAAATTCTTGCAGACAAACAACAATTAACTCTTACGGTAAAGGCATTAATCGAAAATCCAAACGTTTTAAATAGTGGTTCTACTTGTATTTTTGAGGAACATAGACCAAATATAAGAAGAGGCCAAATGAAGCTGATTAAGGAAGGTTGTAAGAATACCTTTAGGTTGTCACTCGGTGAGGGAATCAATGTCTCGGATATTATTACAAATAGGCAGGAATATGTAGATCAATTGAAAGGTTCTCTTTCAACAGGTGTCAATAGTAAGAAATATGATCTTTTACTTGAGAGGTTATGATATGAAATCTATTAGTTACCTTTTTACAGTATTTTTTACACTGAATCTTTTTGCATCTACTGAGGTTATTTCATTAAATGATGTAGCTTCAAAAGTTAAAGAGTCTAATTTTACGGTATTAGAGAATGCACAACGAGTGTATCAAGCAAAAGAAACAATAACATTCAGTAAAAGAAATTTGTTACCGAGGTTAAATTTTTGGAATATTTTGAAATTACCTTTTGATTGGGCATCCGGGATTGATATCGTTCAAGATGTAGCTCCCTTTTTGGTACCAAATAACTGGTTTCGGGTTTCACAAAACAAATTGTTCTACCTTGCTCAGAAAGAGCAATACAGAGCCCTTTGGGCAAACGAAGTAATGACATCAAAACTTTTGTTTTTGAATGCTCTAAGAGACATAGATTTTTACAATGCATTAAAAGTACAGAAGGGTAGAGTTCAAGAACTTGTTGATATAGTAGAGACAAGGTCTGTTATGGGCGATGTACCTCCACAAGTTGTAAAGTTTTTGAAAATAAGGCAATTAGAGATTGAAGAAGACTTACGGTCAATGGACGCTTTGATTTTTGAAGAAAAAAAGGCTATTTCAATGTTGATGGGTATAGAACAAGAAAAGAATATTGAGTTTTTACCCGTAGCTTTACCTAAAGTCGAAGATCTATCACAAATCTCTTTTGATACATTTATATTTAGGGCCTTAGATAATGCACCAGAAATTAACCAATATAATTATATTAAGAGTTCGCTAAGGTATATTCGTAAAGAAGCATATTTTACATTCTTGGGTTCTTCTACCACAGCAAGAAGTTCAGCAGGAGGTGTCTTTAACAGTATCCCTCTTCAAGATGGCCTTGGATTTGGTATGAGTAGTACTCTCAGGATAGCAGCCTCTGAAGGGAAGATTTTAGATATTAATATTAAAGCAACTAAAGAGGTAATTAAGAAAAATTTGTATAACTTAGTTTATAGTTTTAACTCTTATATTGAAAATATTGATAACCAAAATAAAAGACTACAACTCGCAGATGACAATTACAATATTATCAAAACTCAATTAGTCCTTGGTGTTAGTGTCGACCCTCTCGAAATGTTAACAAGTATTGAAAACCTATTTGATGCTTCGATATCTTTGGTTAATTACAAGTATGAAGTTGTTAATACGATGGAAAAACTAAAAAGGTCTATCTTTAATGGAGATTATACTAAAAAAGAAGGAAAATTAGATGATATTCTAAAGGGAGTTAACCAATGAATAAATTATTAGTATTGTCATTGTTAATGTTTTCAGTAGTTTCCTGTAAGTACGGGACAACATATGGAAATCTAAAAGGCTTAAGTCGCTTGAAAAGTGAAGTTGAGAATGTTTCAAGTCAGGATTTAACAACTGAAAATCAAAAGGTTATTCGAACATATTTTACTAATATTAAGAACCTTGTTTATGAATTTAAAAACAATTCTCGAATGCAATCCTATACACACAAAAGGTTTTTTAAGTATTTTAAAGGTGAATTCTGTGACAAGGGTGTACTGGGTATTGATGCTTATAATGAGATTATGAACAAGTGTACTGTTAGTGGGTTCTATATATGTTCCGATGAAGTTAAGTTTTATAAAGAGATGCTCTCTGAATCTAAAACTCTTTTTACAAAACTTGAAATAAGCAAGATTATAGAAAGTGAGTCATGCAAACAAAAACTATTAAACTTAGAGGTAATAAATGAATAATATAGTACAATTTTTACTTACAATTACATTAGTATTAGTAATGGGGGCTGTGCAAGCTTCTAGTGAAGAGCATAAAGGGCATGATCATTCGAGTAAAACTCATGATTCTCATACTGAAGATGATGGCCACAATCATAAAAAGAAAAAATATGAAGATCACTCTGGACATGACCATGACTCAAAAAAGCATGATGATCATAAAGATGATGATAAACACTCAGGCCACGATCATACAAATGGTAAACACGAAAAAGGAAATGACGAAGATCATGAAGGACATGATCATGGTGGAGGAAAGGCCATAGGAAAAGGAAAGGCAATTGAGGTTGTAGATGAAGTTAAAGGCTTTAAACTCTCTAGAGAAGCCATTAAAACATTAAATTTAAAACTACAAACAGTTGATGGTGACGAGTTTGAGATTGTTAAATCAACACTCGTTGCTTCAAAAGGAGTTAAAGGTCTTTATCGATTCAGAGGTGGTTTTTTTAAATTTATGCAAGTTAAGCTTTTAAAAGAAGTTAACGGGAAGTACCTCGTAAAAGTAAAAGGTGTAGATTTTGGGGATCAAATTGTAACTAATGGTGTTGGTCTTCTAAGAGTTACTGATGTGTATTCAACTGATAAGTCTGAATATGGCCACTCTCACTAGGATGTTTTAAATGATAAATAAAATTATAGAGTTTTCAGTAAATAGTAGGATGTTCGTCTTTATGGCCACCTTAATATTACTGATTTTTGGATATAAATCCTTTCAAACGCTCTCGATTGATGCTGTTCCTGACATCACAAATACTCAGGTACAAATTAACACACCAGTTAAGGGATTAGTACCTGAAGAAATAGAAAGAATGGTAACGTTTCCAATTGAATATTCAATGAATGGAATTCCTGACGTCGAAACAATCAGATCTATCTCTAGATTTGGAATTTCACAAGTCACAATTGTTTTTAAAGAAGATACTGAAATATTAAGAGCGAGGCAGTTAGTAAGTGAAAAACTTCAAAACATAGAGTTACCTGATGGAATTACTCCTGAAATGGGGCCAATCAGTACAGGCCTTGGTGAAATATTTCACTATTCTGTAGCGGCAAAGAGTCCTGAGTCTGATCCTCAAAAAAGACTCGTACAGCTAATGGAGCTTAGATCCTTACAGGACTGGTATATTAAACCTCGACTTCTAACAGTAAAGGGAGTGACAGAAGTAAATACTATCGGTGGGTATGAAAAGCAATTTTTTATACAGCCAGATATTAAAAAAATGTCTAAATATGGATTACACTTTGAAGATATCGAGAAGGCAATTGAGAGTACAAACCTCAATGTCGGCGGTGGTTATATTCAACAGACGGGAGAGCAGTTACTTGTACGTGGAGTAGGGTTACTCCAGTCTTTTGATGATATAAAAAAAGTTGTCGTAAAAAGACTTTCTGACTATCAAGTAATTAAAGTTTCAGATATTGCAGAGGTTAAATTTGATAAGCAAATTAGAACTGGAGCTGCAACTGTAAATGGGGAAGAAAGTATAATTGGTACAGCTTTTATGCTTTTGGGAGAAAATAGTAGAACTGTTTCTGTTGGTGTTGATAACAAACTTAAAGAGATTGGTAAGGATTTACCTGATTGGGTCAAGTTAGATGTTCTATATGATAGATCCGATATGGTTGATGCCACGCTAGGAACAGTTGAGCATAATTTATTCATGGGTGCTGCACTTGTAATACTCTTTTTATTATTGTTAGTAGGAAATTTACGAGCAGCTATTATTACTTCTATCATAATTCCTATTTCACTTCTAATAACCTTTATACTAATGAAGTGGCAAAATGTTTCTGGGAACCTAATGAGCTTGGGAGCCTTGGATTTTGGAATTATCGTCGATGGAGCGGTCATTGTTATAGAGAATTGTGTTCATAGATTACAAGGTGAAGGAAAAAAACTTAAAAGAGAATTGACTCGTGCCGAGGTTAAACGAGTTGTTACAGAGGCAGCTATTGAAATTAGATCCGCAGCAGGATTTGGTGAGCTAATTGTTATAATTGTTTTTGTACCTCTTTTCGCTTTAACTGGTGTTGAAGGTAAGATGTTTGGGCCTATGGCGCAAACATTTATAATGGCACTTTGTTCTGCACTTGTCTTATCGTTTACGCTAGTACCAGCTTTAGCCGCTACATTTTTAAGTGGAAAAACACGAGATAAAAAACCTTACTTAATGGCACTTGCTGAGAGAATTTTCTCCCCAGCTCTTGATACTGCTCTAAGGTTTAAAAAAATAGTTCTTGGTATTGGATTAACATCAATAATGGCCGGTTTCTTTATGTTCTCTCAAATGGGTTCTGAATTTATTCCACAGCTTGATGAAGGCGACTTTGCACTACAATTTATTCGACCAGCAAATATAAACACTGAGAATTCAGTTAAGTTTCAGATGTTATCTGAAAAAGTAGTTAAAGAATTTCCTCAAGTTAAAAATGTATTTGCGAGAACTGGAGCCGCTGAGGTTGCGACAGACCCAATGGGGGTAAATATATCTGATTCCTATGTGATGCTAATGCCAAGGGAAAAATGGCCAAAGGATGAGAAGATTCAATCTAAGCAAGACTTAATGAAAGCTGTTAAGGCTAAGATTGAACTTCATGTACCTGGACAGGTTATAATGGTCTCTCAGCCAGTAGAATTAAGGTTTAATGAATTATTAGAAGGTACTCGTGCAGATGTTTCAGCAAAAGTCTTCGGTGAAGACCTTGATAAAATAATTGGTTACGCCAAAGAGGTGTCTGAGATTGTTGGGGCGATTGAAGGAGCAGGTGAAGTTGAGTCGGAATCTAAGGGGAAATCACCGATGTTACAGTACTCACCAAAGACGGATGAGTTGGCTCAACTGGGAGTAACTGCAAGGCCTGTTTTAGATGCAATTAGCACAGCTATAGGCGGAAAAGAAATTGGGCACGTATATGAAGGTGTTCGAAAATTTCCTATCGTTACTAGACTTTCAGAAGAAGAAAGAAAAGATGTTTTTACCATTAGCCAACTTCCAGTCGGTATTTCAGAAGGGTATACAGTTCCTATATCTCAAGTGGCAGACATCGACTTTGTAGAAACTTTCACAGCGGTAAGTCGAGAGAACTCACAAAGAAGAGTAGCAGTCCTGATTAATCCAGAGACTCGTGATATTGAGTCCTTTGTTAACAAAGCAAAAGGGTTAGTAGATGAAAAGATTAACCTTCCTGAAGGGTACTTTATTGAATGGGGTGGAAGCTTTAAAAATTTACAGAGTGCAAAGGAGCGTCTTTCAGTTTTAGTCCCCCTTGCTATGTTGGTCATTATTGGAATGTTATATGCAGCCTTTAGAAACTTTGCTCAAGTTATTCTGATTTTTGCTTGTGCTCCTATGGCCTTACTAGGTGGTGTACTATCTCTAAACGTTTTAGGCATGCCGTTTAGTATATCAGCTGGAGTAGGGTTTATAGCTTTATCAGGTATTAGTATTTTGAATGGAGTTGTTCTCGTTACCTACTTTAATAGACTTATCAAAGATGGCAAAACGCCAGATGATGTTGTTAAAGAAGGTGCAATGACACGTTTAAGGCCAGTTTTAATGACTGCACTAACAGATATTTTCGGATTCTTACCAATGATGTTTTCTACAGGGTTAGGAGCTGAAGTTCAAAAGCCACTTGCCACTGTTGTAGTTGGCGGTATTTTTACAGCAACAATTTTAACATTAATTGTTATTCCAAGTTTATACAGATTATTTATTAATTACATGCAACCAGATTTAAAGGAGATTTAAATGAAAACATTACTATTAATTAGTTTAATTGCTTTTACAGTATCATGTGCACACCATCATAAAGAGCTTGCACATCATGATCATAGCAAAGAACACCATAAAAAGGGTGATGAGTTTAACAAGCATTGTGCAATGTCTGTTTCTGAAGGCGATAGTCATGTTAAAGGTAGTGATGATTTTGTTTATGATCACGGAGGTTCGAAATATTATTTCTCAAGTAAGGCTAAAATGAATGAGTTTAAGCAAAATGTAGAGAGAAATATTTCAAATGCAGAGAAGAATTGGTCTACTGCCCAAGATAGAAGGTAGTTTTAGTGGCGCATGATCATACTCACAATCATCAAGGAAGTAAAAATATATTGCTAGCGTTTTTTTTAAACGCTAGCTTTTCAATTATAGAGTTGATAGGTGGATACCTTACAAATAGTATGGCAATCTATTCGGATGCTTTACACGATTTTGGAGATAGTCTTGCATTATTGTTTGCATACTTTGCTGAGAAGTTAAGTCATAAAAAAGAAGATAGAAAGTTTACCTTTGGATATCGTAGATTCTCAACATTAGCAGCATTGATTAATGGGTTAATACTATTAGCTGGTAGTACTTATGTTATTTATGAATCAATTATTAGGATTCAAAATCCAGAGCCGGTAAAGGCAGAAGGTATGATTGCCTTAGCAATTCTTGGAATTGCGGTTAATGGCTTTGCTGCTTACAGGCTATCTAAGGAAAAAGGTGCTAATCCCAAAATGGTTATGTATCATTTGCTTGAAGATTTGCTAGGATGGGTATCCGTATTTATTGTTAGTCTTATTCTATTGTTTTGGCCTTGGTATATTCTTGACTCAATTTTATCTATTCTTATTTCCCTTGTTATTCTTAGAGGTGTTTATAAAAATATATTAAAAGTTGGAATGATCTTTATGCAAAATTTCCCAACGGAACTTGATGTTAAGCAGCTTAAAGATGAAATTGTAAAGTTTGAGCATGTGAAGGATATTCATGAAGTAAAAGGATGGTCTATTGATGGCGACTCCCATTACTTACGCTTTCATGTTTTAGTTTCTAGAGATAGTAATATTGTTCAGCTCGATTTATTAAAAAAAACAATCAAATTAAAGCTTAAAGAATATAACATAAAATATTCAACAATTGAGTTTGAATCGGAGTGTGCAAATTATGATGAATAATCAGATAATTCTTCATGACTATTATGCAGTTATAATTTCAGACTCCCTCAATACAGAAAGACACTCACATGTAGCTCATCAAATTTCATATTCACTTGATGCTAAGCCTTTTAGAGTAGAGGTTAATAATAGGGTTGAATCAAAATTAGCCATATTAATTCCATCTCTGGTAAGTCATAAGTTTTTAGATGAGAAAGGAAAGTATTTATCAATACTGATTGATAATGACTCGACGTTTAGTGAAGTTGATTTAAATGAGCGAATTCATTCAATTAAAGATTTCCCAAAAGATATGAATGAGGTTGTTAAGTTACTCAATCAACTAGGTCTTAATAGTAGTAAGGCATTAGATACAAGGGTTATGACAATCTTGGATTTGATTAAAAATTCTCAGAATCTTGAGAGTATTCGATTGAGTGAAATTGCTCAAGATATTGGCTTGTCTGAAAGCCGTTTGTTACACTTGTTTAAAGCTGAAGTAGGTGTACCGTTCAGAAAGTATATTCTTTGGAAGAAACTTAAAAGAGCGGTGACAGAGTTTTCGACCAATACCGGACGCAATTTCACTGAGATTGCTCTAGATGCTGGTTTCAGTGATTCCGCGCACTTGTCTAAGGTTGTCAAGGCATCATTTGGGCTAAGTCCATCAGAAATACTTAAAAATAGCCAGTTTATCAAAGATTAGAGCGCGATACCTAAGTTAGAATAGTTAAAGATTCTAACAACGAGGGAGTATATGAAAGAAACAAAAATACTAGACTTTAATCATCCAGAGATTATGAAACTTTTAGGCAAGATTACAAAAGGCATGGAAGATAAGAAGGATATAATAAATTCATGTTACTTATATGTACGAGATGAAATTATTTTCGGATACAATGAAAGCGATGATATACCAGCTTCAAAAGTTTTAAGTGATGGTTATGGACAATGTAATACAAAGTCGAACTTACTTTTGGCACTACTTAGGGGCGCTGGAATTGAGGCTAGGTTTCACGGTTTTACAATTGATAAAAGGCTTCAGTATGGCGCAGTAACAGGTTTGTTTTACTTGTTAACACCACGGGAGATCTACCATAGTTGGATTGAAGTAAACCATGATGGGCAATGGTATAATCTGGAAGGTTT
Organism: Bacteriovoracaceae bacterium; assembly: GCA_047634375.1. GTDB lineage: Bacteria > Bdellovibrionota > Bacteriovoracia > Bacteriovoracales > Bacteriovoracaceae. The sequence goes on along the minus strand of JBLIAG010000021.1, from coordinate 16,002 downwards.
TATCTTAGACAAAACCTATCTGGAATCTTTAAAAAACTATTTACCAAAAAATACAAAAACTCTTTGTGGCTACGGAGTTGCAAGTGATGATTTCCAAAAGCCACAAGTTGATTGGAATGGAGACAATAATACCTATATTCAGAGAGAAGGTATTGTTAGAGATTTAGGCATTTTTGATTCACCTGACGAATTTTATGGAAAATATGGAACAAACCCAAAGGGCTTAAAAAAGTTGTTATTTAAGGTTTTGGTTAGACATGTAATGAATAGAACTGTTTCTAAGTTAAGAAAGAGGCAGGTAGTTCAAGAGGGCACTTTAAAAACTTTATGTGGAATAGAAGATATTAATTCAATTAAACTATAAACATGAGGAACGGAGATGCAGGGAAAATTAAAGGACCATTTCTATTCGCATATTGGGAAAGCTAAGGCCTTGATTGAAAGTGACAGACTAGATGAAGCGTTCTCTGTCTTAGAGGTGGCACACGTCTTAGGACAGCGTTATCTGATTCCTCACACCATATCACACCTTTACATGCTGAAAGTTGGACTGCTTAAATGTGATGCAAAAGAGGTTTTTGGACAATTATTTCGAATTCCTACTGGATTCATGGGATCAATTATTGGTGTTTTTCCGACTGGAAATACGGGTGGGAGTAATATTTCACCATTTAAGAGCTTAGGGATACCAGAAGATATACAGAGGATCATCAACCAAAAGTCAGGGAAAAATAATGAATGAGTCTAAATTTCTTGGTAACAAAGTTACAAAAAATCATATATATTGGAATTATGAATATTAAAAGTTTAGCATGGTTCATATACTTAACTGTATTTGTAATAACTCTGATGACTCCTCAAAAGTCTATCATTAGTGATGTTGACTTACATCTAGAGAAATATTCAGCTCATGAAACAAAACACCATGAAAACATTGATGATGAAACTCACTCCCACCGGCATAAACATAGCAAGAATGGTGATGAGCACGAGCATAATCATGAACATTCGAAAACATCTCAGGTGGAAATAAAATTACTTAACCATTCTATTACCATCTTGGCTGAAAATAAAAGAACTGTATCAAGTAACGGGTTTGTCGAAAAGAACCTATTTTCAACTGCCCATCCCTCTTTAATCTATAGGCCTCCTATATTTATTTAGTTTACTTTGTTTAATTAAAACTAAAATTTAGGAGGAACTATGTTTAAAAACTTATTAAGCATCCTTCCATTTTTCTATTCGGCAAATTCGTTTGCTCATGGAATTAGTGAGGAAGCAAAACGTGCAATGATCGAAGGAGGATATTTAAAATATATCATTCTTGGTGCAGAGCACATGATTACAGGATATGACCACTTACTTTTTCTTTTCGGGGTCATCTTCTTTTTAAAAACTTTCAAAGATATTGTGAAGTTCATTAGTGTTTTTACTTTAGGGCACAGTATTACCCTTATATTTGCTACATTCATGGGAATAACAGCAAACTACTGGTTAATTGATGCTGTTATCGCCATCTCTGTTATCTATAAGGGATTTGATAATAATAATGGATTTAAAGAATACTTTGGTTTTAAAAAATCACCAAACTTACTTTGGATGGTTTTTATTTTTGGATTAATACATGGATTCGGTCTATCGACAAGACTTCAGCAGCTACCTCTTGGAGAGAAAGGTAGTGAAATGTTAATGAGAATTATCTCATTTAATATAGGTGTTGAATTTGGACAGATTGCGGCACTGATAGTGATGTTGCTTGTTATTACTCAAATGAGAAAGCATCATATGTTTACAAAGCTCTCGCGGGTTTTTAATGATGGAATAATGCTAGCAGGGTTTATGCTTCTTTTGATGCAACTGCATGGCTACCTTCATACTTCAAGCCCAGATGAATTTGGATTCAGTGAAGATAATCATATCCATCATCACATGAAAATGGAAAAACCAAAAACTAAACAGTATAAACATGACAATTTATAGGAGAACAAATATGAAAAATTTATTACTTATTGGAACATTATTACTTTCATTCTCAAGCTTTGCTGGCCCAGGCGGTGGACATGCACATGGCCATGGACACTCTCACGGAGCACCTAAAGTCTCAAAGGAAAAAACTGGAGAAATTGGTCGATATCACGTTGAGCGACTTGCAAAAGCTGGAAAAATAGATGCTTCATGGAAAAATTCTACCTTAGATAAGTCAGAGAAGAAGACGTTTGGTAAGAAGACGGAATGGGTTGTAACTTTTGATAATGCAAAAGGTAAGAAGCTTTATATTTTCTTGAAATTATCAGGCGAGTTTGTCGCTGCTAATTTTACAGGTAAATAGTTATGTGGCTTGCGATAGGAAAAACTGTTGTTGCAGCAGTACTTATAAGTTTTGTCTCTTGGTTATCAGGAAAGAAAACAGGCTTGGCAGGGTTTCTTACAGCCCTGCCTCTTACAACGCTACTTGCTCTAGCTTTCTCTCATATGGAGTGGGGAGATTCAAAGCAATCAGTCGAGTATGCAAAGAGTGTATTTGTTGCGATTCCAGTCTCATTATTATTTTTTATACCATTTTTACTCGCCCAGAAGTTTAGTCTAGGCTTTTGGGCCTGCTATTCAAGTGGAATTGCATTACTTGGTGTAGGTTACATTGTTCATACTTACATCACTAAAGTAATTTAGTTGTAAGTTTTTTCGTAAATCATTCTAACGAGGGAAGCCCTTTTTGTACTTTGATTAGGGCTTCCCGCTTTATCTACGTATTAATAATATGAAGTGAGCCAGAGCCAAGTATTACATAAAAATTTTTGCATGCATGATTACACCTTCCTCTTTAATTCACGTTTTATAATGTCTGTGACGGCTTATTCGTGTATACATACCATCTTGTTGGGTTGATTATCTTGTTTAAAGGTTATACTAAACCTTTCAACTAAATATTATTCCCATTTTTATTATTCTTCATCCGTTAACATATTTATGAGGATGTTTTGATTTGAAAGTAGAACATAGTGGTTCTGTTCTTTGATCTTGGATACTCCTAGATCAAACAATTTCTCTTTGATACTTGATACTGTTGATCGAATTTCGTTGCAATTACTAGTACTAGAAAAACAGTCTGAGATATTGACTAGCCTTGTGGTAATGTTTCGTTTGCATTGTCTCACAAGAATACTTCCTAATTTCGATTCTTCTTGATGTATCGAATACTTTTTGTTAGGTGTACTTGACAGGTGCTGCCGTAAACGGTATTTGTTAGGTAAGCTTAACAGTAGGAAGGATACAATTGAACTTTCAATTTGAACAATATTGGAAAGAATACGGTGATAATGAACTTTCACACTCTGAAACACACTATCTGCTGACTATTTATTCATTTTTACAAAAAAATGATCAACTTAGAGCATCTACAATCGCAAAAGAACTCTCGATAAGCAGAAATGCAGTCCACTTACAGTTAAAAAAATTAAGTGAAAAGAAGTTGGTTAAAATAAAAGACAATTTTATAACACTCCCAATGGCTACAGTTGAGCTTGTTGAAAAGATTGCAAACAAGCGGCAGACTATGATTGTTCTTCTATCAGAAGTTTTAGGTGTACCTATGCATATTGCGACTAGTGATAGCTGTAAGGTAGAGCACCTGATCTCAGATGAAACGGGAGAGGCCCTGTTGAAGTTTGTTCAATTCTTGCGCTCTGATAGAAAAGTAGTCCTTCAATTCTTAAAAGAATATCAAAAATATTACTTACAATGTGACCCTGAAATTGGATGTGGTCTCTGTGAAAATATACACTCAATGGAGAAAATCGATGAAGATGAGTAAAATATTATTTTGTGTATTATTGTTTTTAAATGTATCCGCCTTTGCAAATACTAAAGAAAATCAATTAGCCGTTCACCTTTTAAGTTATCTGGCGCAAGATTATAGTGAAGCTGTCAGTAACGGCAAAATAATAAGCAAAGAAGAGTATCAAGAGCAAGTTGACTTTTCTAACGAAGTTTTAAGAATTGCAAAAGAAAATAAATACAATCATATTTTAAGTACAAGTATTTTAAATCTTAGTAAATCAATTTCTAATAAAGATAAAGTTGAATCAGTCTCTTCTCTGGCCAATAAAATTAAGTCTGATATTTTGAAACAATATAATCTATTAACTTATCCTGAGTCAGCGATAAATCTTAATAAAGCAGCTAAGTTGTATCAGAATAATTGTATGAGCTGTCATGGTCAAAATGGTTTAGGCGATGGTGAAGACGGAAAAGGATTAGAACCAAGTCCAACAAATTTTCACGATTTAGAGAGGATGAGGAATGTGTCGCCTTATGGAGCATATAATACAATTACATTAGGTGTGAAAGAAACGGGTATGGGCCCTCACGATTACCTTTCAAAGGAAGACCGTTGGTCGTTAGCATACTATGTATCTTCATTTCGTTTTCAAAAAATTAAGAAAAAGACGGGAGTCATTTTAGATATAAAGGAAGGCTCTGGTCTTTCAGACAATGAAATTCAGAAGATGTTTGATGTTGAAGAACAAGACTTAATGGGAATGATGGCAACAGTTCGAGACATTAATTCCAGGCCTCCTCCAAATAACAAAAATGGACAAGTTGGAATATATTTAAAAAAGGCCATAAAAGAATTAAAGAGTAGTTTTGAATTATATAAGGGTGGCAACATAAAGGATGCCCGAAATCTCGCACTTACTGCTTATTTACAGGGAATTGAACCTGTTGAAGGCATACTTAAATCTAATGATAAGTCCATCGTTACAGAACTAGAGACTTCATTAGCTAAATATAGGAGTTTACTTGCTAAAAATTCTTCTAATGATGAAATAGAAGCCATTTTAAACCCTATCGTCAACAAGCTTCAGGGTATAGTTAGCTCTGGTGCTTTAACTAAAACAAAATCTTCATCTTTTTTAATGTCCTTTGGGATCGTGCTTAGAGAGGCATTTGAAGCAGGGCTTATTTTATTTCTGTTATTAAGTCTTACAAGAAAATCTAAAGCAACAGCTTTTAATAAACATATACATTTGGGATGGATTTCATCAATCGCTATAGGACTGGGGGCATATGTTGCTCTAGGAAGTTACTTCAACATAACAGGAAAGCTTGCTGAATCTCTTGAGGGTTATACAGCTCTAGTCGCATCTTTATTACTTTTTTATGTTGGATATTGGATGCATAAAAATATTGACGTTCAAAAACTTAAAGATAAGTTTGTTTCGGCAGTAGATACTTCTCTTGGAAGTGGAAAAGGGCTGACGTTATTTTTAATTGCATTTACGGCATCTTTTAGAGAAATTTTTGAAACAATACTTTTTCTTAAAATACTTATCCTTGATGGATATCAACAATATTTTGTAGGGATAGGAGCTATTTCAGCAGTTTTATTAACATTTACTGTAATAGCAATTGCCATAAAATTTTCAATAAAACTTAACTTAAAATATCTGTTTAAGGCTTCGACTGTCTTAATATTAAGCCTTTCGACAATTTTTCTTGGCAAAGGAATTGGAGCACTTCAAAAGACAGGTGTATTTTCCCAGACTTCAATAGACTCCGTTTCTCTACCTGTAATCGGTTTCAACTCAACCTTAGAAGTTTTAATCGCGCAAATGACAATGATTGTTTTAACGCTTTCTTTTTTCGTTATCACAAGAATTAAACTTGCAAGAAGCGTGGCTTAGATGAAAAAAACGTCTATTAAGATAAAAAAAATGGACTGCCCTTCAGAAATAAAAATGATTGAAGGGTTAATGGAAAGCTTAGATTCTAATGCTAAAATGGAATTTGATTTAAAATTACGAAAAGTAAATTTCTATCACGAGATTGATTGTGAATTAATATTAAACTCTTTAAAAGAAATTTCTCTTGCTGGTGAATTAATTAGTTCTGATGTAATTGCAGATGATGAAATTCCTGATATTTCTCCAAGTGTAGAGGCCAAAACTCTAAAATATTTACTGGCCATAAACTTCACTATGTTTATTGTCGAAATAATTATTGGCTTTTATGCAGAATCAACGGGATTGATTGCTGATGGCTTGGATATGTTAGCAGACTCATTTGTATATGCCTTAAGCCTTTATGCTGTTGGTAAATCTATTACCATGAAACATAGAGCGGCATTTTTTAGTGGAGTTATGCAAACTTCCCTTGGGCTGCTCTGTTTACTCCAAGTTGGTAGAAAGTTTTACTTTGGCAGTGAGCCTCTTTCTAGTTACATGATTGTAGTTTCACTAATTGCTTTAGCTGCAAACTTGTTTTGCCTTGTTCTAATTCATAAACATAAAGACGGAGAAGTTCACATGAAAGCTAGTTGGATTTTTTCTGCTAACGATGTGATTGTAAACACGGGGGTAATTATATCTGGTGTGCTCGTTTATGTATTGAAAAGCAATATCCCTGACCTTATCATTGGAGCGATTGTTTCTTTTATTGTGATAGGAGGAGGGATAGCGATTATTAAGCTCTCAAAACTAAGTAAAATAGAAAAACCTTCAGAGCAATCAAGTTGTTCAAGTAGCTGTAATAAATGAAAAAAACTGGATTTTAAAATACTTCCAATCATTATAACTATAATGTTTGTTATTATTATTTGGTTAACACCGAATCATTATTCAATTACTGGCAATGATCTGGCTTTCGCCGCCTCATAACAACTTTTAGTGGGTGGAGTTGTTGTTTCTTTTCTTGGAGTTCTACAATTTAGAAAAGTTAAGACAACGGTAAATCCTTTGAGACCTCAAGATTGTAACAATCTTGTCCAAAGCGGAATTTATAAATACTCAAGAAATCCGATGTACCTGGTTTTTTTTTTCTCTGGCTATTGTCGTTTGCTTTTTTTGGTTAACCGTATGGCGTTGGTTTCTATAGTGATATTTGTGAGTTATATTAATCACTTTCAGATAATACCCGAAGAGCCATTTTTAGAAGAGAAGTTTGGTGAAAATTTTCTTTTGTATAAAAATCTGTACGTCGTTGGATTTAAGCATAAATTCACTATTGGCCTAGGTTCCTAAGGTAATTATTTTTTTAATTTATTTTTTTGATTGGTTTAAACTATTGTGCATTAAAGCTGCCAATAGCGAAAAATGGGTAAGTATTACATGGTCAACTTTTAGCTGTAGATCGAAATAATGCATGGTGATATTTGCTCCTCCACAATTTTATTTTACCAAAGGAAAAATATGAAGCTCTCACTAAAAATAACTCTATTTGGATTACTACTACAGACTAATTACCTATATGCTATCACTGTTGATCCAATGGAAAATTTTACTCCAACTGATATTAGTGAGAAATATCTAACTGTTGAACAGATTTGGGATAACTTACATTCAGATATGAAGGGTAAGGACTGTTACAAACGTGCTCATATTTGGTCATATGATACTTTTAGACGCTTTGGAGTTAAATCTAAAAAGGTTTTTATTCATTATACAAATAAGTGGAACTATGAACTTGATGATCTTGGGGGAGAGAAACTGTATGGTGGATTTCTAGGTTCAGGTACATTAAGGAGAAAGGGGTTGAAGTATAAAGGCATCTCCAAAAGAGACATGGGTGTTATAAAGTCAAATAAAAGATGGGTCTACCATGTTGCTACAACAATTGTCGATAACAAGAAGGATGTCGTTTTAGATAGAACCTTAAGGTTAGCGTATGATGCAAAACCTGGAAAATATACAGATGATGAGGCTTGGAATTTAAAAGTTAGGCCTTCAACCCCTGAGGAATGGATGGAAGGGTTAACTATAAGGGGTGAAATTTTATGGAAAATTAGAAAAGCAAAGTTAAAGAAGGAGTTAAGTAAAGCAAAGTCTTCTAAATCTATACGCAAAGTTACAAAGGCTATGAGAAGACTTGGGATGATTGATTCAGTAGGGAATGAGGTTTCTCAAATTGATATAAAGTGTAAAAAAGCAAAATCTATTGCAGTATCAGATTTAAACTCAAATAATGAATGGTGTTATTGGACTGAAGCTCCAATGTATTACTGGAATGAAATTGATCTGAGGTACTTAGCATACGGAAACACCGGATACAGATATAATATCAGCCCTCCAGAATCAGTTCATACAAAACAGAACTATGCTAATGGAAAAAACTATATTCAACTAGAATTTAATGAGGAAGAAGTTAAAATGTCTCAGACTGAAAAGAATTAACTAATTATTTTATAAGTGCGTACATTTGTGTGTACGCACTATGATAACTTATTCAATATGGTGATAATCTAGTTACCTGAATTTTATTGTCCCTGTTCTTCTAATTGTGGATGTCTTTTTTCTTCTTCTTCGGGAAGTTCCATCAAATTTTCAAAAATTAAATATAGAACGGGTAAAACAACCAAGGTTAAGATTGTGGAGGAAAATAATCCTCCAATAACAACAGAGGCTAGTGGCCTTTGAACCTCGGCACCTACGCTTGTAGAAAGCATCATAGGTACAAAACCAAACATTGCAACTAGTGCAGTCATCAAGACAGGACGAATTCTTAAAACAGTTCCGCGCTTAACCAGTTCCGCGCCTCTTAGACCTGACTTTCTTAAGTCGTTAAAACAATTTACCAGAACAACACCATTTAATACCGAGATTCCAGATAAGGCAATAAAACCGACTCCAGCAGAAATACTGAATGGAAGACTGTTTATATTTAAAGCTAGAACACCTCCGACTAAGGCAAAGGGCACTCCCATAAATACAAGAATTGTCTGTGGTATACTTCCAAATGCCATGTAAATCATTGCTAATACAAGAAGTAATGCTATTGGCGCAAAAATGGCCAAACGATTTCTTGCTTGAATTAAATTCTTAAAATTTCCTCCCCATTCTAAATAAGTACCTGGTGGAAGTTTAACTTCTTTTTCAACTTTTTCTTGAGCTGCGTGAACAAAGGTTTCAGTATCAATTCCTCTTGGGTTTATAAGTACTGCAACTCTACGTTTGGTTTGCTCTCGATTAATAACTCCATATCCTTCATCAAACTCGACTGTAGCAGCTTGAGATAATGGAACAAGGTTTCTTTCACCTAGTTCCACAGGCAGTGAACGAATCACATTCAAATCTGACCTATTCTTTTCGTCAAGGCGAACTAATACTGGAAATTTTTGAACACCTTCATAGATATAACCAACTTCTTGACCTCCCATGGCTATGCTTATGGCCTCGAGGATTTCTCCTTTTGGAACACCTAGAGATGCTAAAATTTCTTGTTTAGGAGTAACAGTGAGAATCGGTGATGTTCCCTGAAGCTCTGTCTCTGCATCACCAGCACCGGGAACTGTACGTATAACACGTGCTATTTCCTCAGATATTTCAACTAAAGCTTCAAAGTCATCTCCAAAAACTTTAACCGAAACGTCAGCTCTTGTACCTTCTAAAAGCTCATTAAAGCGCATTTGAATAGGTTGACTTACAAGCACTCGTTGCCCCGGAATTTCTTCTTCAAGACTCTTCACAATATCTCCAGTCAGCTTGCTCCATGTTTCAGGTTGGCCTTTTCCCTTTGGCCATTCTTCTCTTTCTTTAAACGTAATGAATGTGTCAGCTAAATTCACGCCCATAGGATCAGTTGCTACTTCAGCCGTTCCTATGCGGCTAAAAACGCTCTTAACTTGCGGAAATTTATTTATAATTGATTCTGATCTTTGTTGAAACTTTATAGCCTGATCAAGAGAGATATTTACAGGACGAACAAATTGAATAGTTCTCGAAGCTTCATCCATTTGAGGTAAAAATTCTCCTCCTAGTCGACTAAAAAGTAAAACTCCTAAGAATATTGCTAGAGCACCTACTGTAACTGTGACCGGCTTAAATCTCATAGCCAAATTAAGGAGTGGCTTATATAGACGTTCTACTTGCTGCATGAGCCAAGGATCTTTCTCAATAACTTTTCCACTCATAAAAGTACTTGCAAATGCTGGGACAGCTGAAAAGGAAAGTGCCAATGCACAGAAAACAGCTAGTGCAAATGTCGCTGCCATTGGTTGAAACATTTTTCCTTCAATACCAGTCAAGGCAAGAACAGGTAAGAAAACTACGATTATTATAAGCTCGCCAAACCCTGAAGCTGTACGTATCTCAACAGTAGCCTCATATATTGTTCGTTGTACTTCTTCTCTTGATAAGCGTCTGCCTAATTCTTTTCCTGCATCATGGAGTTTTCGCACACAATGATCTAATACAATAACAGCTCCATCAACTATAATCCCGAAATCGAGAGCCCCTAGACTCAAGAGATTTCCTGAAATATTAAAAAGCTTCATTAGTATAAATGTTAAAAGAAGAGAAAGTGGAATGACGACAGCCGTAATAAGAGCAGCTCGGACATTTCCAAGTAAAAATAACAATATAAGTATTACTAATCCTGCACCTGTTAAAAGATTGTGCTCAATCGTGCCAAGTGTTTTGTTAACAAGATCTGATCTATCATACAAGACTTCCAACTTGATTCCGTCGGGAAGAGTTTTCTCAATTTCTTTTACTCTCTCGGCAACTCGCTGACTTACATCACGGCTATTTTCTCCAAGAAGCATCATTGCTGTTCCAATTACAGCTTCTTCTCCACGGACGAGTGCAGCTCCTGTTCGAAGTTCTGATGACAGCTTAACCTGTGCAACGTCTTTAACAAGTAATGTTGTTACAGAATTTAATGGTTGAAGAGGTGTATTTCTAATATCATCAAGATCATATAACAGGCCTTGTCCCTTAACGACAAATTGCTCTCCAGACTGTTGAACATATCCACCTCCTACATTCATATTAGTTTTTTCTAAAGCTTCGACTATGCTCAAAAAGCTAACACCAAAGCGAAATAGCTTTTTAGGGTCTGGGATAACATGAAATTGCTTTTCATAACCTCCAATAGTGTTTACTTCAGCAATTCCTGCCACGGTAAGGAGTCTTGGTTTAACAAGCCACTCTTGTGCTGACCTTAATGCCATCAGTTTTTCAAAGTTAACTTTTCCACCGATATCATTTTTTTCATATTTAAGTGCGTAGAAAAAGATTTCGCCTAAACCAGATGAGATTGGCCCTAGATTTGGTTCTACTTCTTGTGGTAAGTCGGATGAGATTGATTGAATGCGTTCGGATACTAATTGTCTAGCTCTATAAATATCATATCCGTCTTCAAATACAACAGTTACAACAGAAAGACCAAAACGACTGATTGACCTTACTTGTTTAACTCCTGAAATTCCTCCCATTGATTTTTCGATTGGAAAGGTTATTGATCGTTCAGCTTCTTCTGCGGAAAGTCCTCCCGCTTGAGCAAAAACTTGAACCTGTGTGTTCGTGATGTCAGGAACAGCATCTATTGGAAGTTGGGTAAAGCTGAACCATCCGGTGAGAGCCAATAAGAATGTAACAAAAAGTACAACACCTCGGTGATAAACGGAGAAATATATTAATTTTTTCATATTTAATTACCTAATTTTAATCTACACATGCATCAGCTTCGGGGCCAAACACGTCAAGTTCTACAACCCTCAATAGGCTGCTATTATCAATTACTATTTTGTCTCCAACCTTAATTTCACTAGAACTAAAAGTAGCGTTATCTCCAACAAAGGTCGGTTCAACTTCAACAGAGCGAAACCAGCCATTTCGGAGCCGATATACAGAAAAGAAATCTAAAAAACTAATAATAGACTTTTTAGGTACTGTTATAGTTGTACTATTCACTACTCTTGTAGTGATATTGAGGTTATTTTTAGCCTTCTCAGACAACTTAAAGCCTTCATTTTCATTTGCAGCTATTACTGCTTTGCCCGGGCCTATTCGATCTTTTGCCTTTGATTCTTCTTCGGCCTGAGCAGTGAATACGGAGAGGAAAGTAAATATAATTAAAATACAGTTTTTCATAAAAATTCCTTTGGAATCTCACCTGAGTATGCTTTGAGCATCCAGTATAATTGATAAGTAATTAACTCTTTTTCTTGTACTGCCTCTAGTGTTTCAATTGTTGAACGATAACTTTCAACAATCGCAGATGGCTGGATTAATCCTTTAGAAAAGAGTTCTAGTGACTCACTAATAGATTTCTTTATACTTTTTTGGGAGGGACTTTCTTTGAGGAATTTTGAGACATTATAATATTGCCTGAAATATGTCCTGATCTTGGTCGACTCATTAAGCTTGGTTCTGTTAATAAGTGTACGTACTTTTGATAGCTTCGCCCGACTTAGTTGCTTCCCCCCACCGTTTGTATTAAACAAAGGAAGGACAAATTCAATTTTTGCTCCAAATGATGCATCACTCCCATTTTGCTTTTCCATAACTGGTCCAATTGATACTTCTGGCCAAGCAATGCTTTTTTGATATTCAAATTCTCCTTTAGCCTGAGCCAAGGAGGCTAGAGCTAGCTTAGAACTAAAGGTCTCTTTTATCGAATTTTCTTTTAGGATAGGCCACTTTTTTCTTTCTATAGAAGTTACTTTTTCGGCCTCTTTAAGTTTTCGACCAATTGACAACTCTAAACGATTCTTAGTCAGATTAAAGTCTTGTCTCAAAGAAAGGAGCTGAGTATCTAAGACGGTATTTTGCATAGAAAAAATGGTAACAGTTATTTTTTCTTCTGGTGTACGTACAGCTTTTTGCTTTAAACGTTTTGTCAGAGACTTAAGCGACCTTTTCATTTTTTCAAGTAATGAAATTCTAGTTGCAAGTTGCCTATGCTTCACTAAAGATAGCGATATGTCTGTTGCAACCTTGGCAATAGTAGACTGATCTTTAATTAAAGATCTATTATTTTCTGCATTTGCAATTTGAACTTTTGCTGACCTCCTGCCACCAATCTGTATAGGTTGTAAAATCGAAATGTTCTGGCTTTTTTCTGTGTCAAAGTTGAATTCAGACTCAACTTCGGGATTCGGAATTTGTGCTGCCTTAGCACTTCGGCCTTCCCGTTCTTCACGGTTGAATTTAAGAGAAGTAATTCTCTTATCCTTTAATAGTGCACAAACGTAGAAATCGCTTGCTGACTTTATAGTAGCTTTACAGTCGCTAGCATATAATTTGGGTGAAAATATTAAAAAAGGCAACATTGCCAAGATATTTTTATACATATTTTTTATATCCTTTTTCAAAACCTTTATTCTTACCTTTTTTAGCATTACTCCTTCTACAGCGATCATAAGATCTATTTTTTAGTTCAACTTTAAAGTTAAAAAGATCCTTTTTAAAGTCTCCGTTAGTGTCAGGGAGTTTTGCTATAGTGTCGTAGAATAGTTTTGATTCTTTAGTTGGAACTAGTCGGTGATAAACCATTCGACCTTCTTTTTCAGCCATGAGAAGGCCTGAATTTCTAAGTGTTTTTAGATGCCTCGAAATGTTTGCTTCTGGTTCTGATAGGGCATCAGTTAAGTCACATAAACAGGCTTCTTCATTCGGCATTGAAACCAAGACTCTTAAAATTCTGAGTCTTGTGGGATCTGAAAGGGCTTTAAATATTTCTGTTGGTTCGATATTGACTTTGTACATACTTACACAGTAGTGTAAGTATGTAACTATGTCAAAAGAATTAATCGTAAAAGGAGTAGAGATGAAAATGACAGCTATTTTAATTGGATTAACACTAGGATTTTCTCTAGTGAATGCATCAGCAGATGTTGAAACCGAAAATTTTGTTAAGCATTGCCAGGAGTATTGTAAGAAACAAAAGACCCCTGAGAAAATCCATAAATGCGTAGAGAGAAAGGGACGACTAAATAAAAAGTTTAGAAAGACAAAGTGCTGGGAAGTAAACGAGGTTTTTGAAAAAAAAGATAAAAAGTCAGAGTAATCTAATATTTTATCATCATAGTAATCGAATTTACTGGCCATGCATATTGGCTGCTTCCCAGAGGCCCAACTAATAAACGAATTAACTTTTAACAAAAGCCAAAGGTTTAATACTAGTCTCGCCTCTGGGAGTATTTCAAGAAACATTCCCTTCATACTCATAAAAATTTGAGAATCTTTTAAAGAAACTGGTGCTAAATATGTAAATGAGTTGTTAATCAAAATCAATGTCATTCTCTCTCTTAATTTCAGGTTGTATATAAACTCGTGTTTTACTGCCAATTAAGTGCGTAGAAAAAACTAGAATACTCTCTGTTTTATCACAGAGAGAGGGGAAGTCCCTCTCAACTGCAAGAGTAAAAAAAGTTGTTAAGATGCATGAATTATTGATGCAATATAGATTATTCATCAAGCTCAACTCCAATTAACTATGTTTAAAACCGTCCAAAGCGTTCAATGCTTCTGGCACGAGTATTTGATGATCGCGTTTTTTTACAGTTTTCCACTCCGAATGAGTCTGCGGTTTTTTTACAGTTTTCATTAGTTTTCTGCTTGCTTGCACAGCCAATAGCGAAAAATGATAGTACTAAAATAAAAACAAAGTTTTTCATTATACCCTCCGGGATATTGTTAAATATATAAAATTAATTAAGTGAAAATACACAAACGTGTATTTAGAGCTACTCTTAATTGCTTAAGTTAGTAGTTTAGACGAATGAGATTGGGGGCTTGTAAATTTTAAGGAGATAGGTACTTTTGAATGTTAATTTGTAAAAAATGATAGCATTGTTTTTGTTAAGGGGTGTCAGAAGAGAGTAACTTTTTGAGTTCAAGAAGCTAAAGCAACAAGTGGTACAATTATAGCAATCTTGGCAGCAATCGGTGTTTTTAGAGCTTCGTTGCTCCTCGCCGTAGAAGCCTTTTGAGGTAGCGATAGCTTCGTATGTATGGGATGTATTAATTTTAGAAATTGAGGGTTTTTCACTGAGTTCAGCATTGCCATAGGAGTTCTCAGCGAAATTAAATCCGGAAAGAAAGCATATGTTTAAGACTAGAAAACTATAAAAAAGCAATTTCATTCTGAGTAATCTATAATAATTTGATAACAAAATCAATGTAATTAAACAGTAATTAAAGAATACATAAAAAAGTTAAGGATTAGAACTTTAATGTCTGGTTCTAACATTTTTTTGTTGCATTTTTTCTCAATAATGTCTTAGTTTTTCATATACAGCAACGTTACCACAGAAAATTAGAAATAGCACTTTCAAATAATGCATTGCTGTCTTTTGATTTGATGTGATGACTGTTTATTCTTAATTGATATAGCTACAATATACCCTAGGTAAGAAGGTGTTTCTATTTATTCTAGGGCATATCATATATGTGTGCTTTACATAACTTTCAAACGTGAATTTTGATTTATAAAGGCTTTAAGTTGCCCAATATATAGCATCTCTTTCCACTTACTTTCAGAAACTTTGCCTTTTTTCTTTTCCCAAAGATTCCTTAATCTTCTGTCCTCATGCTCCCAAGTAGTAGACTTGAGTTGCAGTCTATGAATATCTTCTTGTGATATTTGCTCTATTAAATGTGAGATCAAAATATCCACTGTTACCTTTCCGCAGTCATCACTTTTGTTTGCCTTTTCAAGAACTTTTGTAATGTTCTTTTTCGTTAAATCTTTGACTCTGATGGATGCATAAGTGGCATTGTTGTTTTCTTTTTTGTTACTTTCATTTTTCATTTTTGTTCCCTTTTTAAATTGTTGTTCGTTACATTTAAGTTCCAATTATTTGAAACTTTTATTCACGTTTCGAGCCATAAAATATAGAGAATAGATCGAGGTGATAAACATCTTATAAAGCTTTATATACTGTCTTCATTAGTCCGATTTTGTAAAAAACAATCCGATTCAATCCGATCAATCCGATCGAATCAATGAAATGACGTGAAATAAAGTGAAATGATGTGAAATCACTGTTTGTTCGAGAGGCTGATTAACACTGCTAGTTCGTTGTTTTTGTTGAAGTTTCAATTTACACCAATTCTACCTCGGGTAGTTCGGGCATCGATAATATTCTAGAAAAAACAAAACTGGGATCTTTATCAAAAAAGTTGATAATTAAGAAAAAAGTTGGCCTTCAGGCTTAGTTTTGTAAAAATGGTTTTACTACAAATCATAATACTTAACTAAGGAAGGCCATCATGAGTTTAC
>JBLIAG010000020.1:0-68842 GCA_047634375.1 Bacteriovoracaceae bacterium | reverse complement strand
AGAGTTAAACATGCCCATTTTTGAATATAAAGGCTTAACTAAAGCTGGAAAAGAAATTAAAAGTACTATTACTGCTGAAGGTATTATTCAGGCCAAACAAAAGGTCAAAGCTGAAGGCATCATGCTACTTGATGTTCATGAAAAAAAATCAAAACAAAACAGAGGTGGCGGTGTCAGTTTTGGAAAAAAAGTTGGGATTGAAGACCTCTCTCTAATGACTCGTCAATTGGCAACATTGGTCAGAGCAAAAATACAAATTGTTGAAGCGCTTTCTGCCCTTCAGGACCAAATAGAAAATGAACATTTAAAAATTGTCCTCTCAGAGGTAAAACAAGATGTTAACGAAGGTGCTTCCCTAGCTAAAGCATTTGGAAAGCATCCTAAGATATTTACTAATGTTTATGTAAACATGGTTGATGCTGGTGAAGAGTCTGGGAACTTAGAAGTTGTTCTTTTAAGACTAGCTGATTTTACAGAAGCTCAAATGAAACTCGTTAATAAAATTAAGGGTGCCATGATGTATCCCATCATAATGATGGTGGTTGGTTCTGTTTTAATCAGTGGTATCTTCATTTTCGTAATCCCAAAACTTGCGAAGATTTTTGTTTCTATGAAAATGGAACTCCCCCTGCCTACACGTCTATGTATTGCCATTTCTAAATATATGCAAACGTATTGGTGGAGTATTCCTCTCATATTATTTTGTATCTTTTGGATATTTAATAAATGGAAATCTAGCCCTAAAGGTGAAGCAAAGTGGCATAAAATAACTCTTAATGTTCCCGTTTTTGGAACTATTGTTAAAATGGTTAACGTAAGTCGTTTTTGTTCTACACTTGCAACACTTTTGAGTTCAGGTGTCCCAATTTTAACAAGTTTAAAAATTGTAAAAAATCTTATTGCTAATGTTCATATGAAAGCGGCTGTTGAAAAGGCAAGTGAAGCAGTTCAGGAAGGTATTTCCATGGCCACTCCCCTTGCGGACAGTGGGCACTTTCCAAGTATGGTTACACATATGATTACTCTAGGGGAACGCTCAGGTGAGTTAGAAGAAATGCTCGGCATTGTTTCTGAAAATTATGAGGATCAAGTTGACTCAAAAGTTAATGGGCTGACAACAACTCTAGAACCTATAATGATTATTGTTATGGGAATAACAGTTTTATTTATAGTACTTTCTGTTATACTGCCTATGATGCAATTGAATCAAGCAAGAGGTTAATTAATTATTTAAGGAGTAAGAATAATGTCTACAAAAAATGTACAAGATATTTTAAAGTCACAAAAAGGTATGAGTTTAGTTGAAATCCTCATCGCCATAACTTTATTAGGTGTTGTAGGTACTTTGGTAGTGAGTAATGTAATTGGGAGTTTAAGAGAAGGTGAAATCAACTCTACAAAAATTCAAATAAAGAGTTTAGGTAAGATTCTTGTAGATTATAAAAGAAAATGTAATACCTACCCAACTACTGACCAAGGGCTAGATGCTCTAGTTGAAAAACCAACCACTGGTAAAGAATGTAAGAAATATCCTAACTCTGGATTTATCCAAGATGGAAACATTCCTGAAGATCCTTGGGGGAATGAATTTCTTTACGAGTCAGACGGAAGAACTTACAAGATCACTTCATTTGGTGTTGATGGTATGGAAGGCGGAGAGAACGAAAACGCTGACTTAAGTAGTGACGATAAATAGTAAATCAAATTTTTTAAATAATCTAAAAGGCCATAACGGTTTCTCAATTATAGAAATCCTTATGGCCTTAGTTCTTTTGGTCGTAATTTTTACAATGATTCCATTTGGAAACTCTGAGACACAGAGACAAAAAATGGAACACACTATGGCGAAGTTTGATAGAACAATTGCTTTCTCTACCAGTGAGTCTATTCTCAGAAATACAATTGTTAGAATTAAAATCGACCCCAGCCAAGAGCCAATGGAGTATTCTGTTGAATACGGCCAAGGTTCAAATATGGTTCTCCCCCAAACAAAAGACTTCACTAGACTTAGCTTGAAAGAAAGAGAGCAAGAACTGGAAAAAAGCAAAAAACTTGATTCACAATTTAGTAAAACAGAAGAGTTCTTAGAATCAAATGAGGCGATACCTGAAGGTATAAGTGTTTATGCACTTGGAACAACTTACCGGAATGACCTCCTAATTGATGGTCCATTCTACATCTATTTCTATCCTACTGGTGAAAAGGATAATACCATTCTTATCATGAATTCAGTTGAAGAAATGGCAACCCTGGCAATTTCCCCCTTTGAAGAGAAGACCGTTGATGAATATTTTCCTTTTTCTGAGTCAGACCTTGCAAACTTAGATTATGCATTAGAAAATAAAGCGAAGGAAGTTTTTGAAAAATGGTTAAAAAAATAATCCAAGGCCAAAAAGGCTTTTCATTAATTGAAGTTATGATTGCTCTAACTATATTCGGAGTGTATGTGACTGCTATGATCATCTCTCAATCTAATAATGTTGGTAGCTCAATTCGTATGGCCCAAGATCTCGTTTTACATAATTTAGCGGAAATGAAAATGAGTGAAGCACTGCTCGGCGATAAAGAGTTCTCAGAAACAACAGAGAATGATATCCAAACCGGTACATTCGATATTGAAGGCTTTAAAACTTTCAAATATAAAATTAGTTTTAAGAAAACAGAGTTCCCCGATTTCTCACAAATAATGGGACAATCTGACGACGAAGATGGGGATAATAAAAGTAGTGCAGTTCAAAAGCTTATATTCGAAAAAATGAAAAAAAATGTTGAAGAAATATTATGGCAAATAAAAGTTGAGGTAATCAATAGTGATACTGAACAAACTTATGAATTAAACTCCTGGGTAAATAAATCAAACGCCAAGATTGATACAAACTTTAGTTTTTAATGATGATCTCAAATAAAAATCTATTCTTAAATAAAAAAGGCTTTACTCTTATTGAAGTCCTTATCTCCATCACCATCCTTTCTTTTATAATGGTTGGAGTTATCAACTTCACTCAAAGTACTTATGAAACTTCTGACAGAGTCACTCGTGAAGACAAAGAAATGTTACAGATTGAAACTGCCATGGCCAGGCTAGAATGGGATTTTTCACAGATCTACTCTCCCCTTTATTTCAGCCATGTAATGAATCCAGAAGGAATGTCTGAGGCAGAGGGTGAAGCTTATAATCAAATCATCGAAAGCTATCAAGGAAACTCACGGTACTCGACTCTAAGCTATGACGGTCTTCCAATTCCTATTTTTAAAACTCCTGATAAGTCTACTTTTGAATTCCTAACAACAAGTAATAGAAGAAAATATGAAAATACTAAACAGTCCCATTTCGCATGGGTTAAGTATTCTCTTGTTGCAGATGACATGGAAGAAAGTGAATTAAAAGATATCAATGAAGGCTTAAATACCGCTAAAGAAGTCCAAAAGTCTTTGATGCTTGTTAGAAATGTTTATACAAAAGATATTTTCTCTCCAGATGCTATCGATTGGGATGATATAAAATCCCAAGTTCTTTTAAGAAAAGTTATTAGTATAACATTTGAGTTTTGGAATCCTGCAACGAAAAAATGGACTGATAATCTAGAACTTATCAAAAATGGATACCAAATTATTCATGCCCTTAGAATACTTATAGATTACTATGATTCAGACAACCTCGAGATCAAATCAGTAAGAGTCTTCAGACCCCTCTACCCAGAATTTACACCTGAAGATATGTATAAATTTTTAAATGCTAAACCGGAATCCCTAACTAATGGAACAACTGAAAACACGAATAACGTTGATGAGGGAAATAATTCAGCTAACAATACAGAAAATGGAAACTCACAAGATGAATAGTTTGTCATTCTTAAAAAATCAAAGGGGAAGTATCGCTATTATGATGGTTATCTCCGCTGTTGTGATTATTACTCCTGTTGTTGTTAATTTTACATTTGATACAACAATTAATAAATTAAAAGTTTATAATATAGAAGATAGGGCCAAGGCAAAGCTTACAGCAGAATCAGGGATAAAGTTTGCAATTGCAAGGTTACGACTTTACAAAGAGGCCTATAATTTCCTCCAAAATAACAAATCTGCAAAAGATATAGTCAAGCCCAAAATGCTGGACATGATTTGGAACTTTCCTTTTGTTTACCCTATCCCAACAACCAGTAAAATGAATGCTATCCAGAAGGAAGCGATTAAAGACTTCCATGAAAAAACTCTTCTAGATGGAACCATGCAATTAACCATTAATAATATTTCGAACAAAATTAATCTAAATTTACTTCGAATTTCTCTACTCATAGATGCACAGAATCAACAAAATACTGAATCAGAACAAACTAATAACAGTGAGGAAGATCAAGAGTTTAATGTTGAATCGCAACTAATAAAAGCACTTAAGAATGCAATTGAACTACAAAGTGAAAAAGACGAAGCCTTTAGTGCACAATACTTTGGACTTGAAGTTGAACCACTTGTAAATGAGCTTAAATATTATGTAAGTGATCCACAAAGTATTGAGGATGCAGCCGGGGCAGACAGTGCTTTCTCAACAGAAAACATCACTCCCAAACGTGCCCCACTTGTTTCCTCTAGTGAAATTTTTAGTTTACCTAGTTGGCCAGATGCCATTACAAATTTAATTCTCAATGAATTCACAGTTCATGGTGCAATCATGATTGATTTAAATAAAGTTACAGATAAACTCCTAAAACTTTTAATCCCAGATATAACACCTGAAGATATTGAAGAATTTTTTAAGTACAAAAATGATCCGGACGACCCTAAACACTTTAACTCTCTCGATGATTTCAAGAACTACATAGTTAATATTGGAAATATTATGAATGAGTCTGATTTCAAAGATCGATTTGATAAATTTCTTAAGCAAGGTCTACAATTTGGGCCAACTCCAACTTTATTTAAAGTTGTTTCGACATCAACGGTTGGAAGATCAACTTTTAACTTAACCGCTTACATAACACTTCCTGCGCAACCAAAGCCAAGACCAAAGAAGCCTAAGCCAGAAGAAGGTGAAGAGCCTCAGCCCGAAAATAATAATACAAATGGTCCAGAAAATAATAATGAACCAACCAATAACCCTGAGGAGCCTCCTCCAGCAAATAACCCGGAAGAACCAGAGGTAAAAACTCTACTACTAGAACCTAGGGTCGTAGAGATTATTGTTGGATAATTAAAACGATTTAAAACAAAGTTTTTTCTTTTTAAAGCACATCGCATAATTTAGAATATCTATATGCTCGGAATTGCAGTTGAACTAGGAACATATTCATTAAAGTTTTTAAATTATCAAATTGATAAGAAATCAATCAAACTTATCAATACTGATGAAATAATAGTTGAAAATCCAGGGGAAGATCAAACCTCCCTATGGAGAGAACAAATTGTCTTATTAAAAGACTACTTATCCTCTATTGATCGTGATTATCAATTACTCATGCATATCCCTGCAGAAATTGTTTCAACTCGCTTTATTGATCTCCCAGTAAAGAGTAAAAAGAAAGCCACTTTAATGCTTCCTTTTCAAATTGAAGAAGATCTTCCTTACTCACTTTCAAATTGCCATTGGTCAGAGTCTTTAACAATAGAAAATGACGGTATAGAAGCCACTGTTGGAATTATTAGGAAAGAACACTTTTCTGATTTTTATGAATTTTTAAAACACGGAGAAATCCACCCTGTTGTATTAACAAGTGATGTCTCAAGTTTTAGTAATTTTATAAAAAAGCATGCTGATCAATTTCCAAAATCATTTTGTATTATAAATATTGGTCATGGTACGACTCGTGGTTTCTACTTTAAGCAAGGAAAGCTAATTGCTAACCATCATTCATATATTGCTGGCCAAGCACTTACCGAAGCTATTAGTAAAACCTATTCCATTACAATTGATGAAGCGACTATTTACAAGCATCAAAATTCATACCTTTTACTTGAAGAGCAATATGACCAAGTTAATGAAAATCAAAGAGAGTTTGCAAAGGTAATGGATGCAACTTTAGCTCCACTTTTAAGTGAAATTAAAAGATGGGATATAGGCTTTAGAGTCCAACACGGTGAACCTATAAAAGATGTTTATATTTGCGGTGGATCCTCCAATATAAAAAATATACAAAACTACTTGAGTACAAAACTAAGAGTAGAAATTCATTTTTTTAATCCATTTCAATTTATTGAGTCTTCCAAAATTGATCAAGATGATAAGTTGAGAAGAAAATTTTCTCAGTTAGCAACTCTAAGTTCAAATACTACCTCTAAATCAGGTTTAATTAATTTCTTAAGAGGTGATTTTGCTCTAAGCTCTGCCAATGACTTACCGATAGAAAGCATGGTCTTTATTGGAATGAGATTATCAATTATTTCTTTTATTATTTGCCTATCACTTATTATAAAAACCGTTATTGTTTCCGGCCAAATTAAGGATGCCAAGAAGTTTGCCAATAAGCTTTATAATAATGAAGTTTTAAAAACGACACTAAGCAGTAGTATTAAAAGAAGGGCTAAAAAGAATCCATCTTTAATTATAAATAAACTAAACCAACAAGAAAAAATGATTAAACAAGAAGTTTCTGTTATTCAGTCCTCTTTAAAAACGAATGCTTTTTATAACTTAAATGATATTTTAAATATCATCAACGGCCATGACGTTGAAATAATTAAAATTGTATCTACGAATGATCGAAATATTGACCTGATCTTAAGCTCAAAATCAGAAAAAGAACTCGCCTCTATAAATAAAATTTTATCAAAAGATAAAAAAAGAAAGTGGTTCCTTGATTTTAATCAAAAAAAGCTAACTCTATCTATTGGTGGAAAAGGTAGGGCTCAATGAAAAAAACGAACCTGACAATTATGAAATCAATGGATGAATTTGTTCTCATTCAAATAGATAGATTAAAAGAATCACCACAGTTTCAAAAGATCCTAGATAAATATAGCTCCCTCGAAGAGTCAGAGCACATGATAACTAATATTATTTTAATGATTCTAACAGTAGTTATTCCTTTTATTTTTATCATTGTTTTTTATGTTATTCTAAGTTCCCAGACCAGTGAACTGGCCCAGAATGAAAAAATCATAAATAGTGCATCAAAGATCATCGCACAATCAATGGAGTTAAAAAATCAAAAGGCAAAAACTTTTGGTAGAGAAATAACCGATCAGGCTTCTTTAAAGTCAATGATATCAGGTGTTTTATCTTCTTCAGGAATTGACACGGCTAAAGTTACAATTAATAACTTTGAAATATTTGATACTGCAGGAATTAACGAGGTTAATGCAACAGTGCAATTTAAAGAATTATCTAGTAGTAATGTATTTTCTCTCTTACAAAATTTAATATTAACCAATAAATTCAAAGCTAAAAATATCAATATTGAAAAGGACCTAAAGATTCAATTATTAAATGGTTCTATTGATGTCGTTTATTTTAGTAAATCCACAAGTAATAATGAGTAGACAAAATAAAGAATTAGAAGAAATTGATTATTCACTTGGCTACTTACTGAAGTCAAAATGGATTATTTCCTTAGTGATTTTATTCGTTTTTACAGTCATCAGTTATATTCCTTTTGAAAAGAAACTTGAAAATATGGTCTATTCTAGTTTGGCTTCCATTCCAGGTTGTCCAATGAGTATCAACAGTTTTAATTTTGAATTTTTTTCCCCCAAAGTTGTTTTTAAAGATATCGTTATTCCTAGTAAGTGCCTACCTAGCAAGGAAAGGGACCTAAAAATAGACAAGGCCTTTGTCAGCTTTAGAGGTATTAGCTTCTCACCTTTTGGTTTAAGTTTTAAAGCTGAAACAAGAGTTATGGATAGTCTTATTGAAGCCTATATTATTCCAAGCTTTACATCTATTTCCATCCTGCTTGAGAATGAATCCGATAATGGAAAGATTGTTTCTATGGAAAACCAGATCAATTTATCCGAGTTAAGTAAATATATTCCTAAAGTGAAACTAATTGGTCACCTTGTCATCTCAACGGCATATCTTCAACTTGGTTACAATGGTGAATTAAAAGATATGGCCATAAATCTAGCATCAAGTGATATAGCCATTCCAACCCAAAAAATAATGGGATATAAGCTTCAAAAGCTAGACCTTAAAAAGCTATTGATTCAAGTTGATTTACTTAAAAACGACAAGCTGCATCTTAAAAAATTTATTATCGGAAGTGACAAATCTCCGCTTATAACCAGCTTTACAGGAGATATAAAGCTAAATCAAAGAGCAATCAAGAACTCCAATCTTGATATAACTGGTGAGCTTAAATTAGATGAATCTCTTCTATCAAATAACTTATTACTCCAAGGCTACTTAAATCAATTTGACAAAAAAGATAAATTCTATCAAATTCAAATGAAAGGAAAGCTTGGACGCCCAAGTGTTTCATCTGCAAGGTAAAAAATGTCTTTTAAAAATTGGCAAAATGAAATATCTGAAGATATTAAGGCCACACTAAATAAATTACTTCCCACACACAAATTCAAAGAAGTTGTTGAGTACTCCGTATTCCCAACTGGAAAGCTGTTTAGACCCCTCCTTGTTTATTCTGTAGCCCAAGACCTTGGTGAGATTAAAACAGGCCATAAATTACTAGCACAGTCGATAGAACTACATCATACCTACACATTGATCCATGATGACCTACCTGCCATGGATAACGATGATATGCGAAGAGGAAGAGCCTCTTCCCATATTAAATATAGTGAATGGGAGGCCATCCTGGCAGGAGATGCACTACTTAGCTCTTCTTTTGAAATTATTTCTGGGCTTTCCCCCTCAATCATCTCTCCTATACTCAAGCTCTACGGTGAATATACAGGTGGGAAAGGTTTAATCCTTGGACAAATTATGGACCTTGGAAACGAAAATAAAACTCTCGAGAGCCTACTAAAACTTCACGAACTTAAGACTGGAAAACTAATTCAACTTTGCCTTGAAGGAGCTTGTCTAATTAGCGACCGGCCTGAACTACAACAACCCCTATCAGAACTTGGAAGGTCCCTTGGAATTAATTTTCAACTTCTTGATGATCTCTGTGAATTTACTGATGAAATAAGCCCGCATGAACTAGAGATAAATCCATTCCTACATTACGACAAAGCTCAAATTCTTAAAATTATCAAATTAAATACCATTACGATCAATTCGACTTGTAACGAACTTCAACTAGACACTCTTAAAGAATATATTCAGACCTATTATGATAAAATTTTTAATAAATTAAACTTGGGTATATCCCACGTCAACAAACACGTTAAGATATCAAATGATGAGCTAAAAGATCTTTTAAAATAAACATTGGTGGACTTAAATTCCACCAATATATTACGATTCTACCAATTACGACTTGTTACAATTGAATTTATTTTTGTAAGAACTCCAGTTAATTTCTTTTTTGCTTGAACAAGATTCAGTACGTCTTCATCATTAAACTGCTTTTGAGATAAAATCTCTTTTCGCTGAATCAGATCTGTTTTCAAAGCATTTCTCATTAAGTCTAACGATGAACTGTGTAATGCGACTCCGGAATAATTCTCATCACCAAAATCAGGTTCAACTTGAATACTTGAACTTTCAGCAAGAGTTATTGCTTCTCTCACTTCCTCATCCAATGCAGATTTGGCCTGTGGAATAGAAAGTTTTTCTTCAAACAAGAGGTTTTTAATCTTATGAATGAACTCTAAATCTTTACTTGAATAAATTTTATGACCGGCTTCACTAAGACTAGGTTGAATTTGCTCGAACTCACTCTCCCAAAAGCGTAAAACATATGGTTTTACCCCAGAAATAGAAGTGACTTCATTGAATTTGTAACAACTCTTTTCTTGATCTTGACCTTCAAAATTCATTCTAATCCTTTAGAGAGTATAACGCAGATTTCTCTAGAAATTATCTTCCTCATTATTTAGGAAAGAACTAAGTGCTCTAGGCTTACCGTCTTTAGGAGGTATTGCTTTATCTTCATTACCGTCCTTATCAATTCTATGCTTATACTTCTCAGTAATATCATCTCTTAAGATTTGAGATGGTTTAAAAGTCAGCACCCTTCTAGCAGAAATGGGCATAGCTTCACCAGTCTGTGGATTTCTCCCCATACGAGTGGCTTTATCTCTGATTGAAAAGTTTCCAAATCCAGAAATTTTAACCTTTTCCCCTCTCGAAAGAGTCTCTTTGATTACTTTAAAAATAAGATCTACTAGGTCCGCTGCTTCTTTTTTCGAGAAGCCTGCTTCCTTGTATACCCTTTCTACAATGTCCGCTTTAGTAACGCTCATTCAAATCCTCCATGATTTAGACATCAACAGTTCTAAGTTCTTATTATCAGGTTAACAGTAAAGTATTTTTTGTGCAAAAAAAAACACCCATTTTTATGAAAAAAATGGGTGCTTATATAAAAAAAAGTAAATTTTTTTATTTTGACGCGGCGTGTATCGCTTTAAAACCTTCAAAATCTCTAGCAGCGATTTCAGATAACATTTTTCTGTTAAGCTCAATCTTGTTAGTTTTAAGGTTGTTCATAAATCTTGAGTACGAAGTACCTAATGATTTAGAAGCTGCGTTGATACGCACGATCCAAAGTCTTCTCATATCTCTTTTAAGAAGTCTTCTTCCTTTGTACATGTTGTGTAGTGCACGTTTTACAGTTTCAGCGGCGTGCTTGTATTTTCTTCTTCTATCGAAGTGAAAACCCTTAGCAAGTTTTAAGATCTTATTTCTTCTTCTTCTCGCTTTGAAACCACGTTTTACTCTTGCCATAATAATCTCCTAACAATGTAAGTGGTGAACAGAAGGGGGATATTCATGGCTCTTACACCGACATCTCTTAGTTCCCTACAATTACTTACTTAGTTTATAATATTTGTTTAATGCACTTACTTTACGTAAGGTGCAGCTTTTAACATATTTCTACCATCAACTGGTGTTAAGTATCCAGCTTTCTTAGCCTTTCTCTTATTACCTTTATCTTTTTTTGTTAAGATATGTCTTAGGTTTGCTTTCTTAATTTTAACTTTTCCAGAAGCTGTTACGCTAATTCTTTTAGCTACAGCTCTTCTAGTCTTCATTTTTGGCATGTAATGCTCCTATAACTTATTAAATTAATTTACTATTTTTAGACAGATATAACTATCATGATGTTTTCGATAGGCAAAGAACTATTTTAATAAAAGTGTACTTTTATATAAGACTTTTACTCTGTAGAAATTACTGCTTTTTAGCAGGCGCAACCATCGCTATTGCTCTATTTCCCATCATCTTCATTGGTGACTCTACAGATGCACCTGTTTGTTCAACAACATTTCCGATAATTTCTCTAAATTTATCAAGACCAATATGCTTATGGGCCATTTCACGACCTCTAAATTGCATTAGCATCTTAACTTTGTCACCTTGCTCTAAAAATCTGAGAACGTTTTTCATTTTCACATTCAAATCATGTATATCAATTGCTGGTCTGAATTTTACTTCTTTAACCTGAATTGTAACCTGCTTCTTCTTTGCTTCAGCAGCTTTCTTTTGTTGTTGGTACTTAAACTTTCCATAATCAATTAACTTAACTACAGGTGGTTTTGCTGCTGGAGAGACTTCAACTAAGTCTAATCCATGTTCCTCAGAGATTTCTCTCGCTCTTTCAATTGTAACAACGCCAAATGCTTCACCGTCATCTCCAATCAATCTGATTTCTGGAACTTTAATATATTCATTTACTCTCGGGCCTTTTTGTTTAGGCTGCCTACTAAAATTTGCTATGGTATACCTCCACCATGGTGATTTTTAAATATCTGTAATTATATAACAACTCTTTTTTAAATATCCAATGAAATAATAAAAAAAGGTGACTTTTAAATCTTACATTGCTATGCATAACACTACAAAATAACAGTGTGGGAACAATGAAAGCTAAAAAAGAGACATTCGAATCTTATTTCGAAGGTATTTACAAAAATAGGTGGAAGGCCCTTAAAGAAGCATTGTTGCAGGCGGAACATCAAATAATTCGAGCTACCTTTGACGCTCCAAAAGCTAAATCTAACGATCTTATCTTCAACTTTCCTCTATATACTAAAGAAACAAAGGGTATTCACTTCGAAAAGAATGAAACTGGTCTTAAGCAATATTACATAATGGATCCAGCAAGTGTTATTGCTGCGAGTTCACTTGAAATTGCTCCGGATGACCATGTTCTAGATATGTGTGCTGCACCTGGGGGGAAATCCCTTGTCCTTTTAGAAAGACTTAAAACTGGCGTTCTTTGGTGTAATGAAATCTCCACGGCCAGAAGAATAAAACTAAAAAGCGTCATTCAAGAATATGTTCCGAAACAAATGCGAGAACAAGTATTCATCAAGGGAAAAGATGGTATTAAATATGGAATGATGTTCCCTGATCATTTTGATAAAATTTTGGTCGATGCCCCCTGTTCAGGAGAACAACACCTCCTTCACACCCCAAAAGAATTAGAAAAGTGGAGCCTGAAAAGAACTAAAAGACTTTCAGCTGCCCAATATGGACTTTTATGTTCTGCCTTATTGGCCTTAAAGCCGGAAGGACAAATACTTTATTCTACTTGTAGTATCTCCCCTCTAGAAAATGATGAAGTAATTAAAAGACTTCTAGAGCGCAAGGGAGGTACCGTAGAGCTTGACCTCCCAGATATTAATATCAAAGGTATTGAAAGGACTAAGTTTGGATACATAATGCTTCCTGATGTATGTCAGGCAGGCCCTATTTACTTCTCTAGATTAAAAAAGTGTACAATCGCCCTTTCATAATTAAGAAAGGAAATTCTAAAACTTTTAATTTGATCATTCTTTTTCTTTTCAGTATTAAGAATTTCCATTAATTCAGAATAAGAACCAAAATCAAATTCATGTTTGGTACATTCTTGGATTGGAAAGTCTGTAACTAAGATCTTATCATGATGGGTTAATTCAGAGTCATGCCCCACAACTTCCCTTCCAACTTTAAGGGCCCCAGAGAAATCACCATATAAAATGATATTTTCACTCGAAAGCTCTAGTGTTTTTGAATATTTCACGTAATTATCGACCTCTTCTATGGTCAAAGGTGTTTTATCAAAAGAAGACTGCTCCAAATATACGAGTCTTCTATTAAGTAGTTTTTCCATACTATTTACTATCCTTATTAAACTTTAAATTGATAGAAACTTGGTCATTAACGTCTCTAGCAAACTTTTCTATCATAGAACCAACACTATCGATATCAATAACCTTATAAAGGTTCTTTTCATTTTTTTCAATTAAGTTTAGATTCATTAAATAATCTAAGGTCGATTTCATCTTTGGAATGGTGAAGGACTCGCTATATTTAACAACCCTTCCATGTTCTTTTTCCATTTCAAATAATTCCCTCGCAACATTGAGAAACTTATCCATCGAAAAGCTTTCTTCAGATAGGTATTTCACAGTAATAACACTAATATAATAAGCTTCATAAATATAACTAAGTGCTGAAGAAAAGCGTCTGACCTTACTAGCGACAAGGTAAAGTTCATCTATTGATAAGGTTAAGACTTCGTCGATATTTTCAATTTTACGACCAATTGAATATTCGATAATTTTGATTCCCTCTTCAATCATCTCCACGGTTTTTGGAAGATAAAATTCATATTTGAGTTCTTTTCTTTTAACTACAAGGTACTTTCTTAAATCAACTTCGTCTTTGATCGCACCATTGAAGATATTAAACCATGTTGTGTTTATAACTGCGGGAACAAAGAAATGATGAAGAATCATGTTCTTATGATAAAGAAGATGAACTCTACTTTCGTCATTAATTGTGTAAAAAACTTGATTTAATTTTTCGCGCTTAAGTAACTCAACCTTTTGATTATTAATAAACATGTCCATTGCAACTCGAACTGACTGAATTGCACTATCTCCTTGCAGGGATTTAGTTAATGCTATTTTCATATGTTTACAATAATCTATAACATCGTTGACACGACTTTCTATTTGAACCCATGTTAAAGCACCACTTGGTTCATCTAAAAGTATTAACGATAGGAGTGCAGATGGCGTTATAGGCATTCCTCTACCAACCCTCCTAAATGTTTCAAAAGCAAGGTTTTGCGTTTCCACCTTAAGGTCTTTTACTTCCTGATCAACGACAATGCCTTCACTAAAGCGAACATGTACAGTTCCAAGCTTCTTATTAAAAAGCTTAAAGAGCTTCAACAGTTGAGTCGGATTTTCTTTTTGTTTCTTTGCACCGCTTAATTCTTTTGCATGGGCACCTTCTTCAGGAATATGCTCGTGGGCAATTGATACAGGAATAAACATTAAGGGTTTTTTCCCTTTACCGAATTGGGTATGGGCATCCAAAATCATACTAAAAAGGCCGTATTTAGGAGGTAATAATTTACCAGTCCTAGTTCGCCCTCCCTCAAAAAAGAATTCAACGACTTTATCAGTTTTCAAAAGAAAATAGATATATCCTTGAAAAGCTAACTTATAGAGTTCATCATCAAATCGCCTTCGAATAAAAAAAGCGCCACACTTTTTAAAGATGGGACCGATTGGAAAGATATTTAAATTTATTCCTGCTGCAATATAGACTGGTAGTTTATACTGCCTAAAAAGTACGTATTGGATGGCAATATAGTCTGCGTGAGATTGATGGTTTGGACAAAGTACCACATGATAATCTTTAAGGCACTCTCCCAAATCAAATCCCTGAGGAACATCGAGATTTACACCATCATATAATTTCACAAAAGTTTTATTCAAGAAGGTTTCAAGAGCGGAGACAGCTTTTTTACTATAACCTCCCTTGATCTCATCAATATGCTTACAGATTTTCTTTTTATCTTCAGGGTGTTTTTCCAAATGATTTTTCACTTTTTCATAGGAGCAAACTATTTCGTAAATATCGTCCAAAATTCTTCCTTTATAAATTTGCATTAACATATAACTTATCGATATTATTTGTAAAAAACTAAATTAATGCCCAAAAAAAAGGCGCACAACAAAGTACGCCTATCAAGTATATAAACCTTATTCTTTTATTAGTTCATTCCGTGTGGCCTTGACTCTCCAATCCCATTTGTAGACATCTCCATAAACAGTGCATTACTATTTATATCAGCTAATGATCGAGCATTTAAGTATGTCATTCCCGACCTTACTCCCCCAGATAGTTCTTGAATCACATTTTCAACCGATCCCTTACACGGAATCATACGTGATTCACCTTCAGGTGCCATTCCTTTTTGCATGTCTCCACGCCAAGAAACTTGTGCATCTTTTGAAGCCATACCTCGGTACTTTTTCATTCCACCTTTAAGTTCTCCTGGAGTTTCCAAAGTCCCAGCTAACATAGAGCCTAACATTACTGTTTCAGCTCCTGCTGCGAAAGCCTTAACAATATCACCAGAAGTTTTAATTCCACCATCTGCAATAACTGGAATATTATGTTTCCTTGCTTCTTGGACACAAAGGGAAACAGCCGTTAACTGTGGTACTCCACAACCAGTAATGATCCTTGTTGTACACATTGAGCCTGGACCGATCCCAACCTTAACAGCATCTGCTCCAGCATTAATAAACCTTGCAACACCATCTGGCATAGCTACATTTCCAGCGATGACATCTATATGTGGATGAGTCTGTTTGATATATTCGAGAGTCTCCAACATCATTACAGAATCACCATGAGCGATGTCCAATGTTAGAATTTCTATTCCTGCGTCCGCAAGAGCATCTGCCCTTTTCATCCCATCTTCTTTCACTCCGACACTGGCCGAAACGTGTAGATCATTATACTTACCACGAAGTTCAAGTAGTTTTTTAACCATTACGACTTGTTCTTCTGTAGACATAAACCTGTGAAGAATTGCATGACCACCAAGTTGTGCCATTTTATTTGCCATTTCAAATTCTGAAACTGTGTCCATATTGGCGGCAACAAATGGGATACTCATTTTTTTATTTTTTGTTAATCTTGTTTCAAGGTTTGGAATTGTTCTGGATGTAATTTCACAGTGGCGTGGCATTAGTAAAACATCATCGTAAGTTAAACCTACGTTTCTCTCAGTGATTTCGTTAGCATTAAACATTAGTCCCATTGGTTTGCTCCCTTGTAGACACTAGTTTGTGAATGTATATGTGTCACTCTATTCTACCCAGAGGAAATCAATTTGATAAGAATTTTTTTGAAAGAGATTTTCTTACAAAGTATGGCCAGACTAAAGCTGTGCTTCGAGCTTCCCAAATTCTGACTCTAGATGTAATTGGACTTCATTTTTAATTCGATAATAGTCGTTTTTAGCACTTTCCAGCCTATTCTTAAGTATTTGAACTTCTTCATCACTCTTTAGTTTTTTAATTCCATCAGCACTCTCTAGACCAAGGATTAAGTTATCATTGAACTCATAAGCCTTTCCATAATACTGTTCTAATGAAGATACAAAGCCGCCATAAAGGTTCTTGAAACCAAAATAACGCTTATAGGCATTCTGAAGGGCTAGATTATTAATTTCAATATAGTTAATTGAGAAGTGTAATTGTTTAATCTCTTCACTAGAAAAGTAAGTTGTCCTCGCCCTGTCTTCATCCATTACATTGAAAACCATTTTAAGACCAATGCTTGTTCCTGTTAAAGAAACATGGTTCAAATAATCTTCATACTCTTTTTTAATACATGGAAAAAGGTAATCTTTCTCAATCAACTTGCAGTTTTTATTTAAGTAATCGTAATCTATTCTTCCCTTATATTCAAAGGCCTGGGCTATATCAGTTTTGTTTTGCAAATAGAAAAAGCTAACAGCGATAATTCCAATCCCACCAAAAATAAGGACTATATATTTTAAATACTTAACCATTATGAACCTTTTTTTAAATCAATTTTAATTTCATCAAAATAAGTTTTTAAGAATTGGTCAAATTCCAATTTATCTTCTGATTCAATTTTTGCTTGTTCTATTACTGATTGTTGAGAGCACTTTTCTAATTTTTCTCTCCATTTTGTCGAAAGTTCTAGTTTTCCTTTAAAGTCTTTTGCGAGATCTAAGTGGAATTCGATAAAAGATTTTCCACCAAAAGAATCAAGAACAACTTGAGATGGAAGGTTTTCTTTTTTTTCAATCTTACGAAGCTGTTTATCCATAGCGATAGCATAAAAAGGTTCAATGTCTTTAAAACTGTTGGCCAAAGTTGAGATCTCCCCCATGAGTTCTGATATATAAGATAGCATCTCTATATCTTCACCTTTCTTTTTAAGCTTCAGACCTTCCACACGTCCTTTTAGGACAACCTGATCAAAGTTAAAGTCTAGTTCCTGGCATTCATCAGAACTAATCTCAGGAGAATCTTTAGTTAAGCACCATAGTAAAAAAAGATGGAGAAAATGTATTCTTTCAGAGGAGATTCCTATAGGAGAGAATGGATCAACATCGATGAGCCGAACTTCAATATACTCAATACCTCTATTATGCAATGCCTTTAAAGCACTCTCTTTTGATTTTGCCACATTCTTAGGTCGAATTGTTGAATAAAACTCATTATCAATTTGTAAAAGATTTGTATTAAGTTGATTGTAGACACCATTAGTTTTTAGACCAATTTTTTCATAGTCTTCATAAGAAGTGAGTCTAGCCTCTTCCAATGTTTTAATATATGACTGAACCTTATTATAACAAATTCCAATATTAGATTGTGCTGAGCTTGTATAACCAAGCCCTCCCATTCTCAAAGATGTTCCATATGGGCTATAAAATGTATCATTACCAAGAGGTTCTAAATTATGTTTTTTACCTTCCAAAAAAGATTTATCTACGACAGGTGTTGCACCAAATAAATACACAAGCATCCAACGGTAACGCTGAAAGTTTCTTATTAGGTGAAAGTATTTTATATCCTTAAAATCTTTAAGGTCTTGAGAACTCTTCTCTTCTTTTTTTAGAAGTTCCCAGAAATTATCAGACATAGAAAAGTTATAGTGGACTCCTGCAATTGATTGCATTGATCTTCCATACCTATGACCAAGTCCATTTCTGTAAAGCGTTTTTAGCTTCCCAACATTGGACTTCCCATAACAGGCCAACGGTATTTGATCATCTGCAGGGAGAATAGAGGGCATACTACTAGTCCAAAGTAGTTCATCTCCAATATTCTGTTGGGTAAAAGCGTGAATTGATTCTAATTCATCAACAAGGCTTGTTGTTGATGAGTGAACTTTTGTTATGAATTCTAATAAGTTCTCTGAGTAATCGGTTGTAATATAAGCATGAGTTAATTTTGAACCAAGGGCCACTGGGTGTTTGGTTAAGGCAGCGCATCCATTAATTTCTGTTCTTAAGCACTCTCTTTCAATTCCCTGTCGTATTTCAAATAATAAGGAAGGATCATCTAAAAAAATGTTTTTCATACTCACCTTTCTCTTATTTAGTTTTTAGGTTCTTGGTACATTGAAATAGCTTCAGCAACGTTCATTGCGTGCGCCCTAATTTTTCTTAAAGCCACGACCATATCAGAATAAGTTAATGCCGTTAATGGATTATATTCACCTTTAGAAACTCTATCGATGTGCTTATCCCTCATATCGTCGGCTAAAATTCGAAGCGCTTCACTTTTCTTAAAAATAATATCTAGGTCCTGATTCTTACCTTCAATAAATCCTTCACAGCATAACTGGAAGAAATCCCATACTTCATCCATAAATTTAAAGTATTCCTCATGACTTGTACCAGCGAGGGCGTCGTCTTTAAATCGAGCCTTGTAGCCCACTATTCTATTGAGATAATCCGCAACCGATTCAAATTCATCGACGATCTTTATAATGGACTGACTTTGAAGTGACTGATGCTCACTCAAAGGTTTTTGCATAACTTTACACAAGAAGACAGTTACTTCCTTTTGCATATTATCTGTGATTCTTTCATAGTCTTCGACTTTTGCTAGAACCTTAGGCTCTGGCTTTGTTAAGTAAGATTTAGAAATCTTATACATTCTCTCAAGGACATCTTTCATTTTTCTAACTTCACTATTAGCTTGAACTATGGCCGTTGCTGGAAGAATTTCATTTGGGTCTCCAACAAGAACTAGATGAGTTTTATCTTTAGTATCTGTATCAGGAGTAATCCTTGTAACAAACTTTGCAAGTACACCAAGAAATGGAAGAAAAAGAATCGTTGCTGTTATATTGAAGATTGTGTGTGATGCTGCAATATGAGAAGCAATATTAGGGTGACTACCGTCTTCCGCGAAAAGGTCTGCTTTACCTGGAATTAACCATTCAATAAATTCTATATAGAACGGAAGGATTAAAAACATAACAAGGACACCAAATAAGTTAAATAAAGCATGCGCTCTGGCAGCCCTTTTAGCGTTAGTAGTAGTACCAACAGAGGCAAGCAGGGCCGTAATAGTTGTCCCAATATTTTCCCCTAAAACTAAGGCAGCTGCAGTTGTAAAGCCGATGACCCCCGACGAAGCTAATGCAATAGTAATCCCAAGCATTGCCGATGATGATTGAACAATTACCGTTAATAAACACCCTGTAAGTATAGATGCAAAATATGATCCATAATTATCTCCAGAGAAGTAACTAATCATATTCAAAAACTCAGAGTTTGTTCTAAGTGGTTTGAAGGCTCCACTCATAACTTCAAGGCCAAGAAAAATCATCCCGACACCGAATAAGACTTTTCCAGCAGTTTGAAGTTTATCGTTTTTAGAAAAAAGTGCAGGAAAAATACCAAGACCGATTAAAAGCAGACCATATTTTCCAACCTTAATTGAAATGATCCATCCTGTAATGGTTGTACCGATATTAGAACCAAAGATAACACCTATAGCCTGAGTCAAATTCATTAAGCCGGCATTTACAAAACCAACAACCATAACAGTAGTGACCGACGAACTTTGAACAATCATGGTAACAATCATACCAACAACAACGGCGAGGATTCTATTTGAGGTTAGAGAGTTGATTACTTTAGTAATCACATCACTTGCGGCCTGTTGAAGAGCATCACTCATCATTTTCATACCATAAAAGAATATTCCTAAACCACCTAATGCAGTATAAATAATTTTAAAAGTTTCCATTTTTATCACCTATTATTAATCAGTCTGATGTTTATCATATATTTTGTCGGGACTATATATTATATAAAACCCATTGTATAATTTAAGATTGGATAAAATAGTATGCAACACCGCGAAATTCCAAAGAATGCTTACAATTCTGTGACAATCTTTTCGAAAAAAAAAGTATATTATAGATAATGTTAGAACAGCTTTTACTAAACAATTTTTCTTCAGGAATTAATCCTAACCTATGCAAAGACTCTCAATCTTTTGTCTTAAAGACGTGTCAAAGAACACTCGTGGTTTCTGTTGGAACAGTAATTGATACAAGTGGTTCTAAGGCGATGGAAGGTAAAGAAGCATACATCTTCCTTCTTGAGATTATTTGTGGATTACAGAGCAAGCTGGTTGGGGAAAATGAAATCGTTAGTCAATTCAAAATCGCCTATAAGGAATATGCTGCTTCTGAATTTAAATGTAATAAGGTTCTCCTTATCCTAGAAAAGCTTTTTAAAGATTCAAAAGAAATTAGGACCAACTACCTTCTGGGTCTTAGTCAAAAAACTTATTCCTCAATAACTCGAAAGCATATAGTTAATAAAAAGAAGGCAGAGTCAGTATTGATTCTTGGATCAGGTCAACTGGCGGAAGACCTTATTAACCAGTTTAAGAAGAAAATTAAAGTCTATATTTCGGGAAGAAACACAGAGCGTATTAACTTATTAGCACAACAACATGGGATTCAGATTGTCCCTTGGAAAGCATTTAATACTTATGCAGAATTTCCATTTATAGCCAATTCGATTGGCTGTGCTAATAATAAATTTATTAAAGCAGAGTTTTTTAATGCCTGGAAATCTCAACATGCTAAGAAACTCTTTATTGATTTAGGTTCCCCCTCAGTCATCGAGACAGAACTATGTATCGATAATGACGTTATGCGCCTTCGCGAAATATTTGCAGAAGGTGCAGTTCATGAGGATCATAAACTTAAACAAATAGAGAGTGCAAAACTAGCGATGAATGATATTGTCCTGAAAAGGTACCTCAATTTAAAGAAAAGATTAAAAAATAAAAAACAATACAGTGAGAGTTAAAATGCAAAACACATATATTATTGGAACGCGAGGGAGTCTGCTTGCAGTAACCCAATGTACCCTTATCAAAAATGAAATTTCTAATAAAACGGGTGCCGGCTTCGAACTTGTTAAAATCAAAACACAAGGCGATCAAATAACAGATAAGCCCTTGTGGCAATTAGAAGGGAAAGACTTCTTCACTAAAGAGCTTGATACAGCTTTATTAAAAAATGAAATAGACATGGTTGTTCATTCTTACAAAGACTTAGGAAGTGAACGTCCTGAAGATATTGAGTTAGCTTGTATAACCGAAAGAAAGTTTGCTCATGATATTCTTTTAATCAAAAAAAGCCGCATCAAGGAGCTTCATACACTAAACAAGTTAGTTATTGGAACAAGTTCTCCAAGAAGAATATATAATATTGAAAAAAAATTATCACAATTCATTCCTGGAAAAACATTACCGGTAGAATGTAAAATGCTTAGAGGTAATGTTAATACAAGAATTGAAAAATTATTAAATAATGATTACGATGGTATAGTTTTGGCCCTAGCAGGGCTTGAGCGACTTGCTTCATCCCCAGAGTCAAAGGTTATTCTTGAGGGCCTTCTTAGGGATTTAAACTTCATGGTTCTACCTCAAAAGATCTTCCCGGCTTCAGCTTCACAAGGCGCCTTAGCAATAGAGATAAATAAAAATAGAACTGATCAACTTCCAACAATTCTTCGATCTGTTCACCATCAAAAAAGTGCTGATGAAATATCAAGAGAACGAAAATCATTTAATAGCTATGGCGGTGGATGTCATCTTGCAGTTGGGATTCATGTTAAAAAGGTTCATGATTATTATGTTCATATTCATCATGGACACCTTGATGATAAATCTATAGATAAATTGGAACTTGAAGGCTTTGATTATTCAAGTATTTCAGGACAGTCTGCTTATTTCATCTATGGGGAGAATGACTTTCTGATAGAGAAGCCACAGATTAAAAACCTTAGTAACGAGGATGAAAATCTATTTGTTACTAGCTCTAATTGTCTTCATAATATTAAGAAGTTTAACTCTTTATGGGCCGGGGGAAATAGGTCTTTATTAAAACTTGTTGAATCTGGTTATTGGGTTAATGGCTCTGCCGAAGGATTCGGACATGAAGAGGTCTACAATATCAAAAACTCACATGCCATAAAGATCCTTCTAGGTGAATCAAAGTGGAAGGTTCTTTCTCATGACAAGGCGAAAAGTGAAGTGGGAGAAGTCGTTCCCTCTTACACTCATAAGATTGTAAATAATTTTCCTCCAGAGAAAAAAGAAAAGCTATTAGGAAGCGACATTATTTTTTGGTCAAGTTATATCCAATATAATGCATACACCGAAAAATTCCCTGATTTAAAACTAAAAAAACATGCATGTGGCCTTGGAAAAACCTATACAGCATTTAAAGATGCGCAAATTAATGTTATTCCATGTATTGATATGAAACATTTAAGAGAATTACTTTAGGATATATATGAACAACAAAGAATTATTTGAAAAATCACTAAAACTTGTTCCTGGTGGAGTTCATTCTCCAGTTAGAAGCTTTAAAGGCTTACACACTACACCTCGATTTATAAACCGTGCAGAGGGTGCCTATATATTTGATGAAGAAGGAAAAGATTATATAGACTTTTGTATGTCTTTTGGACCAATGATCCTTGGGCATCGTAACCCACAGGTTGAAGAAGCCGTAAAAGATGCTTTAACACGTGGTTGGAGCTATGGAGCATGTGAAAGGTATTCATTAGAGCTTGCAGAGTTTATTATTAATAAGATTCCGTTTATCGATCAAATCAGGTTTGTTAACTCAGGAACAGAAGCAGTTATGACTGCGATAAGACTTGCTAGAGGTTACACGAAAAAAAATAAAATTATCAAATTTAATGGGTGTTATCATGGCCATACTGACGCAATGTTAATCAAGGCAGGCTCCGGCCTTGCAGGAACAAGTACTGCATCGTCAAAGGGAGTTTCAACTTCAACGAGTAATGACACTCTTATATGTGAGTTAGGTGACCTTAATAAGGTAGCTGACATTTTCAAAGACCATAAAGGCGAAATAGCAGCTTTATTTGTTGAGCCTCTTCCTGCTAACAACGGTTTACTAGCTCAATCTCAAGAATACTTAGAAGGCTTGAGAAAACTTTGTACAGAAAATGATACGCTACTAGTGTTTGATGAAGTTATTTCTGGTTTTAGAATTGGTTTTGGTGGAATGGCAACTCACACAGGTGTCACACCAGACCTGGTGACTTACGGAAAAATAATTGGCGGTGGCTTTCCAGTTGGAGCAATTGCTGCCAAGAAAGAAATAATGGAGTGCTTGGCCCCCATTGGAGAGGTTTACCAAGCTGGAACACTAAGTGCAAATCCAGTTGCCATGATTGCTGGTTTGGAAAATTTAAAACAATTAACGCCTGAATTCTATGCCCAACTCGAAAAAAATTCAGATGCAGTGAATAACACTCTTACAGAGTGGGTTAAGGCACAAGGCTTTGAGGATTATAATATTAATTCCTTTAAATCTTTATTCTGGGCAATTCCTACAAGCGATCAAATACTAAGACCAGATCAAGTTCCCTCAAACTTAGGAGACAGATTTTTCAGTTTATTCCAAACCCTTCTTGAAAAAGGAATCTACCTTTCACCCAATGCTTACGAAGTTGGCTTTGTAAGTATTGCTCATAACGATGAAGTCATTAAGGATTTAAAACACAGATTATGGAGTTAAATAAAACCAAATCTCGTTATTATATTTTAATAAGCCTATCAGTTCTGATGGTCTTTCTACTTGGAAGTTGGTGGCTATACCTTGTTTTTAAACTGGCAAATAAATTACAGGACCTTAATCATCCTCTACTACAAGGCAACCTAGTAAATATGATAAAATGGGAAGGGGTAACATTTTTCATTCTCCTATCTATTCTTGCAATAACATTACTTTATATTTACCTTCAAGATTTTAAAAAAACAAAATCGATGCAAGCATTCTTTGCATCTTTAACTCATGAATTAAAAACTCCTCTCGCCAGTATAAAACTTCAATCACAGGTACTTACAGACAATATTGAAGAGATGGATCTTACAAATGAACAGAGGGAAAAATTAACCAAATATACAAAAAGATTAATTGATGATGGTTTAAGGCTTGAAGATCAACTTGATAACCACCTCCAACTCTCTAGGGTTGAAAGAGGTGCCCCACTCAACCTGCGTGCAATCAATTTAAATAACTTCATAAAAAATGAGGAAAAAAGATATAAAGATCAAATAGCTATCAACTATGAAGATATACCAGATACCCTCATTGTTATGGCCGATGATTTTGCCCTTCAAACAATTTTAAGAAATTTGATAGAAAATTCGATTAAGCATGGAAACATATCGACCCCGGAAGCAACAATCTCACTTATTTCGGGAAAACAAAATACAATCCGATACACTGATAATGGCAATGGCTTTAACGGGGACCTCACTCAACTAGGTAACCTATTCTACAAACACAACTCACCACAAGGTTCGGGGATCGGAATTCACCTCGTAAGAAAGCTGATGTTTCAAATGAATGGACTTCTCACTATTACAAAGTCAGAACAATTACAATTTGAACTTCAATTTAGTAATAAGGGTTTACCCAATGAGTAATCATCAAATATTGATAGTTGAAGATGAAATTAACCTAGGAATTACCCTTAGTGAGTATCTCATCGAGAAAGGTTATAACTGTAAGCACGCATCCAACTGCGAACAGGCCAGAACCATTTTTAAGGATAGTGATTTTACTCCTACAGTTGTTCTCATGGATATCGGTCTTCCAGATGGCGATGGGATTGAGCTTGCTAAAGAATTAAGAAAAACGAGACAAGACTTTGTCCTTCTATTCTTATCTGCTCAAAATGATCCTGAAACAAAGTATCAAGGATTAGAAATGGGTGCAGAGGACTATATTACTAAACCCTTTGATCTCAGAGAACTGATGATAAGGCTAAAAAAAGCTTTAAGTACACATGGCCAGTTGATTCAATATAAAGACGAGATAAACATAGCTGGATTAAAAATTAGATTTAAAAGCTATGAAGTTATTACAGCGGATAATAACCCCTTAACACTAGGTCAAAAAGAATGTGCGATTCTTGAGCTACTTTATAAAAAGAAAAATGAAGTTGTAAGTCGAGATGAGATCATTCAAAATATTTGGGGGGAAGATGCCTTTCCGTCAAATAGAACAGTAGATAATTACATAGTAAAACTACGAAAATGGATTGAGACTGATTCGAGTGGTCAAGTTGCCATCAAGTCTATTCGTGGAGTTGGTTATCAGTTTTCAATTAAAGAATAGAGTCATAAGAGATAAAGAAATAAAAGGAGTTCATGTGAACGATATATTTGAAAATAGAATTGTAGAAAATGGAAAGACAAGAGTCCCCGTATGGTTTATGCGTCAAGCTGGTAGATATCATGACCATTATCAAAACTTAAAAAAGTCCTATGACTTTATGACACTATGTAAGGAACCAAAACTTGCTTGTGAAGTAACCATGGGTCCTATTGAGGAATTTGATTTTGATGCAGCAATTCTATTCTCAGACTTACTCTTTCCACTTGAACAACTTGGTATGGATCTTGTCTATAACCCAGGACCGAAGCTAGGTTCAAAATTAGAAACTCTAGCTGATCTCAAAAAACTTAAACAAAAACCTGATCAAGATTTTTTTAAATTTCAAGCCGATGCTTGTACTCTGTTAAAAGATGCCCTACCTAAAACAAAAACTCTTCTTGGCTTTGTCGGAGCACCTTTTACTTT
This sequence comes from Bacteriovoracaceae bacterium, assembly GCA_047634375.1. Lineage (GTDB taxonomy): Bacteria > Bdellovibrionota > Bacteriovoracia > Bacteriovoracales > Bacteriovoracaceae. The sequence goes on along the minus strand of JBLIAG010000020.1, from coordinate 42,846 downwards.
ATATGCTTATGCCGTTGAGGGTGCCCATGCAGGTGCACTCCTAAGTTCAAAAAAGGGTCTATATGATGGACGCTTTGAAGGTTATACTGAACTATTACTTCCTAATGTCCTTCATGAAATGAAAATTCAAGCAGAAGGTGGAGCAGATGCCATTTGTATCTTTGATACAGCAGTTGGAGAGCTCACAGTTAAAGATTTTGAAAGAATTGCACTTCCCAAGATAAAGTACCTCACCAGTGAATTTAAAAAGTCATATCCAGATAAAAAAATTATTTATTACTCTAAGAATACACATGTAAATCATTTAAGATGTATTCAAGACGACAACATCGATGTCCTGGGTGTAGATTGGCGTCATAATCTTGGAGAGGTTCTCAATGAATTCTCTAAAGACTATTACATCCAAGGAAATTTTGACCCTTGTTGGCTACATCTAGAATGGAATCAAGTAGAAAGTCACTTAAAAGAATTCCACCAAGAACTACAAGATGCAAATGTAGATTTCTCTAAATGGATTTGTGGTTTAGGGCACGGAGTTCTTCAACACACCCCTCAAGAAAATGTCAGAAAGACAATTGAATATATTCATAAAAATTTTATATATTAGAAAGATAAATGGCGCAGGTAAGCTCTTTTACTTGCGTCATCTCAATTATTATAGATGCTAGTTTATTTTTTATTATATGTAATATAAAAATCAGTCGCTTTATCACCTGAAAGGTTCACTCGAATTGAGAATGAACGATCTTTTGAAATAAATATCTCACCATTATTTTTAAGTTGAAATTTCTCTCCGATCTCACGAGAAAGTCCTCCGGCCATATCAAAGTAGACATACCCTCGCTTAGGATCTAGTTCTGTAAATGAAGACTTATAGACATGGATATTACATGATCCTTTTGTCACATCCGTATACATCACGGAGCATTCAATATAAAAGAGTCTCTCAAGGCCACTCTTTACTTCTATTTTCTTTTCAAGCTGAATACCATTTTTAATTGGTGAAACCTTTAAAGATTTATAAAGATTTCCTGCATCGATATCAGTTCTAGAGACTACACTTTGAATAAGGAAAAGAGCCTTTGAGTCCACGAATTTTGGATGTACCGTCGCATCAACCTTTAAGCTAATCAAAAAAGAAAACAAACATAAGAATAATATCTGTTTCATAAAGACACCTAAATATCTGCAAAGAAAGTTGGACTAAGTCCAGCATCAACTAATTTTTGAATACCAGCAGGAACTAAACCAGTAAATTCCGGCCCCATATCTGATCTGACACCAATATCTTGCAAGAGAATATTATCTCCTTCCATTGTTGTAACCTCTGTTATTTTTGAGACAACACGTCCGAGTTCACGGTCACGGTCGAGTTGAATAATATAATCAATTGCCGATGACATTTGGTGCCTAACTGCCTTTAATGGAACATCATACCCTGCGAATAAAAATAAGTTCTCCAGCCTCATAAGGCTTTCACTTGGACTGTTTGCGTGAACCGTACACATACTTCCATCATGCCCTGTATTCATCACCTGAAGAAGATCGAAAGCTTCGGCCCCTCTTACCTCTCCGATAACAATCCTATCTGGACGCATTCTAAGGGTATTTTTAACCAGAGCACGCATATCCAATGGATTATTTACTTTTGAGCTAGCGTTTGCAGTGAACATTCTTACTGTGTTTGGATTCTTAAAATTTAGCTCTCTTGTGTCTTCTAAAGTAATTACTCGTTCCGTTGGGGAGATTTCTTGTAATAAGAGATTTAAAAATGTTGTTTTCCCCACTCCAGTCCCACCTGAAACAATAATATTAGATTTAGCACTCACAAGAGTTCTAAAAAATTCAATCCATTTCTCACTAATATTAAATTTTCCATCTAGTGAATCAAAAGTTGTAATATCTCTTAAGTATTTTCTAATTGTTATTGCAGGGCCACTATTTGTGTAGACACCAGAAATTATATTTATTCGGCTACCGTCTTGTAGGACTCCATCAAGAATTGGATAGTCAGGTCCAAATTCAACCTTATTCAAAGTTGCAACAACTTGGCAAAAAGGTTCAAGATCATTTGGATCAATAGTAACATTCAGTCTAATTAATTCACCATCTCTTTCGATATAAACCATATCTTGATTATTGATGATAATTTCGGTAATTCCCTTTTTTGAACTTAAATCCTTCAAGAGCTTCCAAATTGTATTTTCCATTTTTATATAACCTTTTATACTTTTCTTGATACAAAAAATTGAGTGTCGTTTACAGCATGCCCATATTTCAACAAGCTTTCTATGACTTTTTCATAATCCTCTGTCGTTATCTTTTCAAAGATTAAGTCCATATTACCTTTGCTCAATAATAAAAGCTCGGCAGTCTTTTCTTGGCCAAATAATTGATAGAAGCTCCAAACAATAATAATTAACCAGTCTGGATTTAAGCTTTTCGATTTACCTAGTATAAGGATTTCATCAACTTCAGATGGAATGGTAATAAAGTCATGATCTTGAAATTCAGGATCGTCTTCAAAATTGACCTGACAGAGCTTTAAATACATTCCTAACATAAATACACGGCTATTAAGCTCGGAGTATAAGAAATCAAATCTCTTTTCAATATCTAGAACATCATTAACTTCGTCTAATTCAATTAAGCTGGGGAATTTCTTATGGCGACAAAAGTAAATATAAGCTTCAGCAAGTCTATTCCTGACTCCTTCCCACCCTAAAGCCGTTAGCATTCCTAGGATACCTCCCTTTTTAATAAAAGGTGCAAAGACATCCTTTACTAGTAAATTCAAAAAAGGATCAGCTTCAATTATCTCATAAATATCAGAATAACTCTTTCGACTATTCTTAAGATTCAAAGCACATAACTGACCCAAACTATCCGGTATCTGAATTAATGGAAATTCTGCTAACATATTTTACCTCAGTGATAATTTTAACTATAATTATATCTAAAGGAAAGAGGTTCTTATGGTGCTACCAAGTTATAAAAATATTGTAATAAATTCTTCAAAGAAAGAAACGATTTACAATCAACTCTCCCCAGTAAAATGGAGTGAATCTCCAATGGTTTTAACTATAAATCATCTTGAGGAGAATCAATTAGAGGCACTAGAGAATATCGATCTATTCTTTGAAGAAAGACCAAGAAAAGATTTACCTTACTCTGTTTATATTCTTGGTATTTGTGACGAATATACTGGTCAATTGTATTTAGCATCTGAAGTTTCAAAATTACCCAAATTTTTTAATTTCAAATCTCGGGCTTTAAACGCAAAAGAAAACAATATGATGAAAAAGGTAATTCTTAAAAGGGCGAACTTAACAAACTTGAGGTCAAGTGAATACCAACCAACGCTTAATTCATATGCAAAAAATCACAGAAAGATTTCACAAATTAACAAAGAGATTTATTACTTCTCACAAATAAAATTAGGACTAGAAAAAGATAATGGTAAAAAAAACTGATACACCAGACGATATGATTGGATTTAAAGATTTCATAGATCCTGAAGCGCCATTGCCAAAGGCAAGACCTAAGCGTGATACCAGTTCAGGTCATGAGATTCTAACTTTTTTAGAAAGAGAATCAACAAGACTTAGCAAAATCATAACCCTATGTGAGGAGAAATCTTTTAATTTAAAAAGGTTTCCCCAGAGCGGTAAAATAAATGAATTGGCCCAAGAACAACTGGACCAATTAAAGTCAGATATGATTCAAAGACTAAGAACTAAAGACTCACCTCTTACCCTGAATATAAAAGAATTACTAGAGAATCATTTTAGTTCTTAGATAAAGTATTCAACAAGATTGGTCCACCGATATGTTTATAATCTTCTTCCTCTAGTGTATCAAATTCGTAGCCACTTAAGTGCTCAGAAAGAACACCATATAAGTATTTTTCAAAGTTTAAGATACTTTCGAATCCAAATTTCATTACAAATTCGTTTATTGTCTTAATCACTTTTTCAGAAGAAAGAGGTAATAGGATATATTCCTGCCCCTGTTTCATAAAATACAGAGAAAAGAACTTTTGAAGTTCGGAGATACTAACTCCCATCTTATTCACATCATTACCACTAAAGTGACCAAGAGAAAAATTAATAAAGCTGGAAATAAGGATCGCTTCAAAGTCGATATTTTCGACAGTATAATTCATGTAAAAATCATCATGAAGTTTTCCATTCTTCTTTAGATCCATTAACATTTCAAAGAACGAACTTATAAAAGGAATACTTGTCTTAAATAACGTTACATCCGCTTTCCAGAAGTCACACACTGCCAATGAGTTAACTTGTTTAGAGTGTAAACCTGCTCCGTATGATTTAACTTTTGGAATATCATAGTCGGAGTTTTCAAGAAAACTATTCCACCAAGCTCCAAGAAAATATTCATAATCATCATTTTCAAAAGGCGTTTTTTGAAGAGCCTTTTTTATTCGATTTTTTTCTATTTGAATTAGGCTTTTTCCAATTCTATACAAGTCAAAAAAATCATAGTCAGAAAAAACACTTTCACCTTCACCTAAGGCCTTTAAGATTTTAACTTTTTGTAAACCGAGCTCTAAATAATTTCTTGAGGTCTTTCCAATTCTTGTTAATTCGACCCTTCCACCTTTTAAGGCATCATGGAGTGTAATCGTTGAATTAATCAGTCTTATAAAAGTGAAGTGAAGGTAATTTAATCTCTTAATGTCCTTTACCAAAGATAGTTCTCTTAAGATATTCTCCATCTCAGAATCGAAACTAACAAGTGCAGAACTATGCAGACTTTGATTTTGAGCTTTTATATCAATATCAGGCGTAATCGCCTTCTTTCCAAGAATAAAGCTATCAATCTGTTTATAAGTAATAAAGTTATGTGTTTTTTCTAGAGCTTCATAATAATCAACAAACCCATAATCTCTAAGACGCTCTATTTTTCTTTGATAAAGAGTTTCTTGAATAATTGAAAATGAATCATTGATAAGTTTAAATAAAAAAGTATACGCATCTTCTACGCCCATACGATCATATAAATTTCTAATCATGTACTTAAGTTCATTGGGATATCTGTATTCTTCCGAGTACTCAACTAAGAGTAGCATGTCATCTGTTAAAAAATAATAATCATGATCTGGATACATTGGATCTTCTGTATCAAATGTATGAAGATTAACACGTGATTTTAAATAAATTAAAAAATCTTCACTCCCCACAAATCCTTGGATTAAATCTAAGTCTTGAACTTTGGAATAAACTTCTATCCAATATTCAAAAGATTCAACATCTACATGATCTTTTTTCCATAGATCAAGATCTACAAGTGTCTGTCTTTGTTCTTTGGAAAGTTTAGGAAGAATTTCTGCAACTTGGTCTGTGGAAGATGCCAGTAAAGAAACATATAAGGGTTGAATTGGTATCATTGATAGATCCGTTCCAACTTCGACTAATTTTTCAATATCTTCAATTGAGTTATACGACTTAGCTTCGAATAGTATTTTCGACAATACATCACTTTTGGTCATTATTCCTCCTATAGGGATGGATATAACTACACTACTAAATAAGGAATTTCAATTATTTAAGGATACTAGATAAGGCCTTTCGCTCGCCTTCACTGAACTCAAAACCACCATTTCGAAGGAGGCCTTTAATTTTACTTTGGGTCATATCACTTTTTGGGTCATTAGAGCCGATGTCGCCTATTGGAGTTTCACCAGTTTTTTTAGCCTGTTTACTAACCTCCACTTTGTCCTCAACAGCTTTTATAGGCTTCTTCTTACTTAGGTCTTTACCAAACTTAGACTTAATTCTGGCCTTAATCTCGTCTGGAGACATTTTTCTGGGGGCCGTTGTAATTTTTGTAGATTGCTCGCTTTCCACTTTCATTCAATTCCTTTAAATGCTATATGGCGACCTGAGTTATTTCCCTCATTGAAGGACTCAATATATTTTAACAAATGACTGATAAGGTTTAAATAAGGTAATAAATGCATCAATTCAAAGAAGTTCCTAAATTCATAGACTTAGCAAATTCTCCAAAAGGTCTGAAAGCAGTATTATGGGATATGGATGGAACCATAATGGAAACTGAATACCTTCATGCTCTTTCAACGCAAACTATTATAAATAATCATCATTCAGATTTAAATTTATCTTATTTGGAAGTAGAGGCCGTTTGTATTGGAGAAAGTGATAAAACGATTTTTGACACTTTCAAGTCTAGGGACTTACTAGTTAATTATAGCTTAGAAAATTTCATAGTTGAAAAAAACTCAATTATATCCAAAGAACTTATTTCCCTTTCACCAAGTTCTATATTTAACCCTAAAATAGAAAATTTAATGAAAGAGTTTGGCTCTAAAGGCATTAAGCAAGCAGTCGTTACTTCAAGTGAAAAAGAGATTACGCATACTCTTTTAAAATATTTAAATCTTTTTGAAATTTTTGAACTCATCCTCACTCGGGAAGATACATCGGAAAACAAGCCTTCCCCTGTGCCGTATCTGCGGGCCATGGAATTATTAGGTGTGAATTCAAATGAGGTGATTATTTTTGAAGACTCGCCAACCGGTTTAAGCGCGGCGAAAGAAAGTAATGCTCTTACTTTTCAGGCTTGTTGGTACTAATGACCTCAGGTTTCTTTATCACAATAGTCCATTTGAAATTTGTTGTCTGATCATTTGTAATAGTTATTTGTTCTAATGTTTTAATATTTTTATCAATATCATTCTTAACATGAAACGTATCCCCAAGAACTTGTATGATATTAAAAAGCCCTTGATGCATCTCTTTATCGATTAAAAACTTAACAAATTTCAAAGGTATGGGAGCCTTAGAAGTTCCAAGTTTATCAAAAGTATACATATCTTTGAGGGATTTCTGAGAGGAAAATCTTTCAACAACAGGCTTAAAACTTCTCTCCTGCTCTAGTGTAAAAACGTAATCATATTTAAGTTTCTCCATATCAACTTCGACTTTATCCAGATCAAATTTTTTTCTAAAGATAGACGCAATTAGGAAAGTGCTTTTTTTTATTTTTGCCTTAACTACCTTCTTTTTAACTAAAACTGGTTTAATGATTTTTTTCTTCTCAAATTTAGGTAAGGTAATTACCTCAAACTTAGGCTCGGCCCTATTAGTATTTATTTTTTTAGAAGCAATTTTTATTTTTTTAACTTCTTCTTTAAAAATACTCCCAAGCCCTTTATCTTGAAACTCTTTAAGCGCACCAACTGCAAAGAAACGACCTCTTTCAAACTGGGTCCCCTTATCCAAAAATTTTGAATAAAAGAAGCTGTAAATATTTTGTAAAGGAAGATATTGACGCTCCCTTTTACGATTCATTTCTATATAACGTTTTAAGCACCCTTTTTCATATTGCTTTATATGAAGGGCCCTTAAAGCACTAGACCTTGCAAGCAAAGGAAATATTTGTGATATATATGATCCTCCAAAAATATTATCTTCTTCAGAACAAATTGATTGAAAAAGGTTTAACTCTTCTTCACATATTTGATTCATACTTTGATTTACATTTGAAAGGCTTACCTGTGGACAACTTTGATTTAAGCAAGTTTGAGAAACCCTATACTGACTCAAATAATCAAATTTACCAGCTTTAAGATTTTTTATCCATTCCTTTTTTTTGGAGGTAGTAGAAATCTCAAAAGGAACTATAACATCCTCAAGGGTTTTAAGAATAAACTTAGAATTTTTCAGGAAAACTTTCATGTCATTCGATTTTGGCCGACACATCGAGAATTGTTTTTTCCAGTTCACCCTACATTTCTGTGCTCCACCTAATTGAGTGGCACTAAATTCGTATTCTCTAATCGCCTCAAAAAGATAACTAATTGTTAATAACCTAACAAGATAAGCATAATACTTTTCTGCTTTTACAAATTCTACCTCTGGACAATACAGACCAATAGAGAGTTCTACATCCAAAAAATTTTCAAGATAAAAAAGTTCATTCTGAACTTTTGAGTTTAAATAAAATTCTTCATCATATTGTTCTTTAAAAATAAGGTTATTATTATAAAGATTTATTTTTAACTGTGGATCTGTTGGACCATAATAGTGTTCAAAATTACTTTCACCATGATCTGCTTCCGATCCATAACTAGTATTCATTAAAAATATGATTGCTATTAAAAATATTTTCAATCAAACCACACTAATGAAAGCCAAGGAATATAAGTAATTAGTACTAAGGCAAATACCATCAAGAATAAATATGGAATGGCGACTTTATAAAGATGGAGTACTGGTTTATTAAACCTAAAACTACTAATAAATAGATTGATACCAACTGGAGGAGTTATATATCCTATTTCTAAGTTAGTCAGAAAGATAATCGCTAAATGAACGGGGTCTATTCCAAATTCGGTGGCGATTGGTAATATTAATGGAACAACAACAATGATAGCACTAAAAATATCCATCATTGCTCCAACCCCAAGAAGAAATACATTGAGGAATAATAAGAAGACATATTTATTGCTTATCATTTCACGCATAAGAGCTAACATTTTCAAAGGGATTTCTTCATCAACCAAATAGTTTGTCAGACCTAGAGCACAACAAAGAATAAGAAGAATTGCACCAACTAAGCTCATACTTTCTTTAATAATATTTGGAATATCTTTAAAGAAGCTAATATCTTTATAGAGAAAACACTCCATGATTAATACATAAAACGCACATATAGCAGAAGCTTCTGTGGGGGTAATCATACCGGAGTAAATTCCGCCTAGAACCAAAATAGGTAAAGGAAGTTCCCACCTAGCACCAATGATTCCTTCTTTTAATTCTTCAAAGCTAAAAACACCCCTTTTAATAGAGGTTCCCTTATAAATCGAATAACCAGATAAAACTGCAATTAATAAAAAGCCTGGAATAATTCCAGCCAGAAATAGTTTATCAATATCTACTTTAGCAACAATCCCATATAAAATGATAGGTAGACTTGGGGGAAATAAAAGCCCTAAAGAGCCAGATGTTGTAATCAGCCCAAGTGTAAAATCCTCATCATAATTTTCTTTCTTAAGCATTGGGTACAATAGTCCACCAAGTGCAATTATTGTCACACCACTTGCACCTGTAAAGGCAGTAAAGAAAGCACAAATAACCAAACTTACAATTGCAACCCCACCAGGTAACCACCCAAGAGCTGCATGCGCTAGCTTAAGAAGTCGTTCAGGGGATTTAGATTCGGCCATCATATAGCCCGCAAATGTGAATAATGGTATTGTTAAAAGAGTAGGTGCAGATGCAATTCTGTAAACCTCTATGGCGATAGCACTAAGCTCAATATCAGCGAAATAAAATGCGACACCAGAAACAAGAGTCATCACTGCATAAATTGGCCCCCCCATCAAGGCAAAGATCAAAATAACTATATAGAGTATCCATTCCATTATGCTTCACTCCCTTCTTGTACCCCAAAGGACATAAGAAACCTTAGAAGTAGCCTAATAGAGATAAGTCCCATTCCAAAAGGAATGATACTTATTAGATATCCTGAATGTATGTTCAAAAAGACTTCTTTTCCAAATTCAAATTCAACCTTGACAAGATTAGTAGACGAATATGTTAGAAGAATAGTTGCGACTAAAGTTAATATAGTTACAATCTGATCAATATATTTTTGTGCATTTTTTTTCTTTTCGAGTAATCGGGAAATTATGTCAATTTTAATATGATGTCTGGCGCCTGTGGCCAAACTACCACCAAGAAAAGCTGCGATAAAAACTAGGTGTCTCACCGCCGGTTCAACCCAATGAATAGAAACTTCAAACCATCTTAAAACGATATTCATAACTGTTAAAATTAACATTACGAATACACAAAAAACAATCCCCCATTTGGATGATTGATCTAGGAAATGGTCAAATGTTTTCATCATCTCATACTCTCCATTTTTTTAATCATTGTTCCTGAAAGTACTTTTCCCTTTAGTTTTGAGATAACATTAGCTCTTATAACCTCAGCTTGAGCCAGGTCTTCTTTTGCAAAACTTACAAATTCAACACCAAGTTCCTTTAACATTTCTAAAGATTTTTTGTTATCGATGACTGCAAGTTTATTGGCTTCAGAAACATACTTATCTGCAATGGTTTTAACAATTTTTTGATTTTCAACAGAGATCTTCTTCCAAGTTTTTTGATTTACCAGAAGAGCTCCAATTGAATATGCTGTTGGAAAATCAATTAAGTATTTCACTTTATTTTGCCATTGTAAGGCCAAGATTCCTAAAGGTGGAGCGTATGCAGCATCAATCATTCCTGTAGATAAAGATGACATAACATCTGGAAGTGCTAGAGGAACCGAAACAAGGCCAAGTGAATCCATCATAGCTCTTACAACTTCATCTCCTTCCCATGCCCACATTTTTAATCCTTTCATCTCTTTAATACTAGAAACCTTTTTCGTTGAGACAACATAGACTTTACCAATTCCATAAAAACCTAGATTAATAAATCCTTTTTTTTCTATCTCAGCATTGAAGTAATCTTTATTATTAGTAAGCGCACTTAATGCTTTCGCTTCATCATTATAAAAATTGAAAGGGACTTCGATAGATCTAACATCAGAAAAAATATCTCCAAGTGTCTTCCCTGTAAAGACACCACCATGTAACTGGCCTATCCTTGTTTTTCTTAGGACATCGGGCTCATCACCTTGTACTCCACCGTAATAAACCTGAAACTTAACTTTCCCCTTAGTTTCCTTTTTAATTTCTTTTCCCATACTTTTTAATGTTTTCGCCCAACTTGTCCCAGTAGGAACAATTGTTGCGATTTTTATTTTTAAAGCGTGAGCATTAAAAGTGGATACCAATAGGCCAGCAATTAGTAATTTTTTCATACGGTTTTCCTTATTATTAAAAGATATCTTTTCTTAGTTTCATTAATACTGAATATTTTTTCTTTGCAATGCTATTGAATAAGTTAAAATCTCTGTTTTTTTCGTATATTTTTGTTCGGCTATTTCTAGATCCCTTCATATAGGAGTACCAGATATTAATATCCTTTCTAAGAGTTTCCATTTCTACAGAAAACTCTTCTTCTTCGAGTAAAGGTATTAGATGATATTGAACATAACTAATACGTGCAAGAAGATTATATGGTTGCTTCTTAATTAGTTTTTTGAATTGAATTTTTGCCTTTCGCTGGCTTCCACCTAATAAGGTTGGAGTACTCGCTTCAATTACCGCATTAAAAAGACCACAACTTCCTCTTTCAATCTCTGGATTTTCCTGACACACCCAGCTTAGCATTGCCTTTACATGGGATAAGAATGCCATCTTACTTACGTTCTGCCTTTGGATATTAATGGAACTTCCTAGCGCTTGGGCAAAGTATAGGATGGCCGAGTGATCTTCCGAATTAAATTTCTGACTAAATTCACTTGAGATTTTTGTACTGAATGATTTATCATAAAATTCATTTTCGCTAATTCCTGATAACTCTAAATATTTGAGACCATAAAAGATGGCTTTTTCGTAAGTCAGAATTACCTGATCAATTTTAAGAGAGTTACTCTTCTCTTCAAGAATATCTTTCAAAGCAATCGTTTCCTTACTTGCGAAACCGTAAGCACCATAGCCTTTTATAAGCATTACCAATAACGATTTATTAGTTGGATCGCTATACCATAAACCTTCTATTAATTTTAAGTTAGCCGGAACAGCGTCATTGAAGTGCTCCCAGTTACCCTCAGTTAAAACTTCATCACTACCTGCTTTAATAACAGATGCAGTAGTTTTCACAGCAACTCTATTTATAAGTGAGCATGACGTGAACGCCGCCAAAAAAACGAGACATAAAAATTTAGTACACAAAAGCACTCTCCTTAAACAACTGAAATTACGTACTAATTTTAAGCGATAAATCATTTTGGATCATCCCTAGGCAAAGTTAACTACTTAATTTCTTACTGTGGTGCAAAAATTTTGAAATTATGCTATAATCTTTTTTAAGAAAGGCTTAAGTTGATAGCCTAAATAACCGACTACTTAGATACTATAAAGCACGAGGAGATGTTTATTGGACAACTTTCGCGTTTTGAGAGAAAAGACCTAGTTATTGTATAGTGTTTTCACCTTGCCTTGACTAATCTTGAACTTTCAAACAAAAATGATCAAGAAACAAAAGGTAATTTTATGGAAACAACAGAAAAAACAATGACAACAGAATCAGAAAACAATCACAGTACTACGATCAGGACTAGGGTGATTACACCTATTAACTCCCCTTCTAAAAGTATTAGACCCCAAAAGTCTATGATGAGGGTTCAAAGTTTGAAACCAAAAAGACTAAGCATTGCAACAAAAGTAAGTGTGAAAAAAGTTTTAAGTTAATTCTTAGGGCATCAATATACTGTCTTTAATTTTATAAATTAAAAGACAGTTCTATTTTTTATATTTACTGGCCAGTTTTTGCAAAGCTCCAACTTTTAGTTTCTCCGATTTTTTTAATTCTTCTACTTGCTGCTCCTGCAATGTTTTCAAATATACTTGTCTAGTTTGATAAATACCTTCTACAATCTTTATTCTAAAATTTACCAACATATATAAACAATGGTTTCTTTCTTTTCTATCCAATTTCTTTTTTTTAACAACTCGTTCACCTTTGTCATTAATTGAAACTTCTGAAAAACTTCCTAAACATTCATCATTTCTAGAATTTATAAAAGTTGTGGTTAATTCATTAATTTGTTCCAACTCTCCAATAAATTCACTATAACTCACCTCTTTCAAAGCTTTGATTTTAGCAAGGAGTTCATTTTCAGTGATGACTATAACTTCAGGAGTCATAGGAAGCACTTCCGGTTCTTGCGAAAACGCCGATGTGACCATAAATAAAAGTAAAATGATAATAAATATTCTATTCAAAACAATTTCTCCATTTTCCATCAATGTCACTCTCAAAACCTAGTTCTTTCTTCAGGTGGAGAATAACTTTATCAATTGGGAAACCAACTACATTAGAGTAACTACCATTAATAGAATCGATAAAGGACAAGGCACTTGCTTGTATTCCATAAGCACCAGCTTTATCCAATGAATCCCCCGTTTCTAAGTATAGCTCTAATAGATCTGGAGTGATCTTTTGAAATTTAACTTGTGTAGTTTCGTAAAAGGAATACTCGTTGTTTTTATATACGAAACTCACGCCAGTTAAGACTTGATGTTCGTGTCCACTCAGCTTATTAAGAGTCTCTCTTGCTTCAGCTATATCCTTGGGTTTTCCTAGAATTTCATTTTCATAAACAACAATTGTATCCGCACCTATGACAAATGATCTCTCATCATCGACTGATTTATAGACAGCTCTTGCCTTTTGCAATGCTAAATCAACAACTATTTCTTCTGGATTTTCTAGTTCTGAGATTTCGTCCAAATCTGCAATAACAATTTCATATTTTAAGAAGCTAGCTTTTAAGAGCTCTTTTCGCCTTGGAGATTGGCTTCCTAAGATTAATTTATATTTAAATTCTTCCATATTTTACTGCCCATAAATAGAATTCTGTATCCGTCATTTCTCTAATTAAAACGTTTACTTGATTATTTCTGCTTCTAATAGCATCATAGTGTGTTCTCATGGCCTTGGCAAAGAAGGACTTATTATAACCATTCAATGTTGTATTTTTTAAAATTTTATGAAGTGAAAATAAATTCGTTGTCTCCACTCTTCTTACGTATTCCTTTACAAATTGTAGTCGTCTAATAGTTTCGTCACTTTTCTCTTCATCCCAAAGTCTATAACCATAAAGCTCCGCAAGCTTATAGGCATCAAGATTGAGGTCCAAGATCTTTGAAGAGTATTTATTAAGCCATAATTCCCTCGCAAGATAAATTGTAGGTATACGACTCAAGAATTTTCGAGACACATTGAATTCAGGAAGGTTTGTAACTAATGGCGCAAGTTCTCGACCCTTTGGATCAACCTCATACCATACTCCATTGTCAGGTTCTTCTTTTTTCGTATTATTATAACCTCGAAAAGTAACTTCTTTATCTTGTACTCTTGTATCTGTTTTTTTGAAATTTTCTAAAGTATCATTTAATTGGAAGATGGCCTGCCCATTTGGTTCGTAGAATAAATCAAGCGTTGAGTTGGCACCTTCTATTGAGATGTTGGGAGTATAAATATAAAATCGAGTATTTCTAGTTTCGAATAATTTATCATTTTCTAGTGCGAGCTCATTCAAACGCTTAATTTGACTTAGATGCCCAGGGTTCTCTTCAATTGAGAATTCAAGTTTTTCTTCCTTATTTAGTTTTCGATAGTCTTTGATCATATAATATTCACGATTGGCATTAAGTAGTGGTAGCGGGTAAAAAGAAAGATCACTTTCTAACCGATTTATTGCCTTGAACTCTCCTAGAATTCTCGTTTGAAAATTAATATATCCTTTGTTTAATCGCATCATCACGAGGATCTCAGTCTTAGAAAAATTAATTTCATTCAAAGTGACAGAGGTTTTGGATGAAACTTTTAATATTGAGCCATCAACCAACATAATCCAAGCATGAGAATCTGGCTCCGTTACAAATTCATCACCTTCTAAAATTTTAGTTTTATGTTCAGCTAAAACCCTCTTTGTTCCCCGGTAATTAACGCACACACCCACACATTTTAAAACTCTACCAACAACTTCTGAGTGATCCGCTTCCCTAAGCCTTCTTCTCCAAGTAGTATTTTCATCCTTCAATTTTCTTTCTTTCGCCCACTCATTGAAGTCCAACCACTTGTAAGGATCAAGCTTCTCCCAATTAGTAAGATTCCTCGCCTGCCCTTTGAATCGATAGCTATCCGTATCTAATTCCGTAGGGTTAACATCCCAACCATCCATCTTTTTTCGCACATCACTTTTTACAAGGTCGTAGGTTTCAATAAAGGAAACATCATCCTCAACCAGGGACCATAAATTCGGGGAGAATAAGATAAAGGCAATACATAATAGTTCTTTCATAAATCCTGTATCGGTTGAGTAATTTTAATTGTTTACTATTCAAATTATCGAAAAATTGTTATATTTTTAGGGCAATTTTTACCCAAGTAAATACGGTCATTATTAATGGCCTTTAGGAGATAAATCAGATGTCAGATACTGAGCAGAATACACAAGTTAACGAGAGTTTCTCTTTTGTGGAAACCGAAAAAAGTATTTTAAATTTCTGGAATAAAAATAGAATTTTTCAAAAAACGTTAAAAAAGACCCAAGATGGTCAACCATATATTTTCTATGATGGGCCTCCTTTTGCAACAGGACTTCCACATCATGGTCACTTAGTGGCTTCTACAATAAAAGATATCATACCAAGATACTTCACAATGAAAGGTCGCTATGTTTCGAGAACATGGGGATGGGACTGTCATGGACTTCCAATTGAGCAACAAATAGATAAAAAGTTTGGTATCAGTGCAAATGATTATGTAGCTGAACACGGTATCGCGAAATACTGCAAGGAATGTAAAGATATTGTTTTAACGTATACATCTCAATGGGAAAAAACTATTAACCGCATGGGAAGATGGGTAGACTTTGAAAAGGGCTACAAAACAATGGATAAAAATTTCATGGAATCTGTTTGGTGGGTTTTTAAACAGGCCTGGGAAAAAGGTTTGATCTATGAAGGTAATAAAATTGTTCCATACTCTGTAGCACTTCAAACAGGTCTTTCAAATTTTGAAGCAACATCTAATTACCAAGATGTTCAAGATCCTGCAGTTACCGTTTTATTTAAAATGAAAGATGAAGACGCTTATCTTTCTGCTTGGACTACAACTCCTTGGACTCTACCCTCTAACCTGGCGCTAATCGTAAATAAAGATATAGATTATGTTTTAGTTCATGAGAAAATCAAAGATATTAAGTTCTACCTTGCAAAGGAAAGAGTTGAATCATTCAAGAAAGGAAACGATTTCGAAATTCTAAACGAGCTAAAAGGATCAGAACTGGTTGGTAAAAAATACGAGCCATTATTTCCATATTTTAAAGAGCAAGAAGCCGAGGGTGCTTTCCAAGTTTTAAGTGATAACTATGTCACAACGAGTGATGGTACTGGGATTGTTCATGCTGCTCCAGCTTTCGGAGAAGATGATAATAGAGTACTAAAAGAGCATAAAGTGACAGCATTTGTTCAACCTTTAAATGCAAAAGCTGAATTCACTGAGGAAGTGACAGACTTCGCGGGTATTTACATAAAGGACGCGGACAAGGCCATCATCAAAAAATTAAAAGATGAAGGAAAGGTTTTCCATCAATCTGTTCTTGTTCATAGTTACCCATACTGTTATAGAACCGACACACCACTTATCTATATGGCAATGCCCCAATGGTACCTTAATGTTGATTCAATTAAGGAACAATTACTTGAATCAAATGCACAAATCAATTGGGTTCCAGGACATATAAAAGATGGTCGTTTTGGCAAATGGCTTGAAGGTGCTCGAGACTGGGCAATTTCCAGAAAAAGATTCTGGGGAACCCCTCTTCCAATATGGAAAAATGATGTAACTGAAAAATTCATTGCAATGGGTTCTGTTCAGGAACTAAAAAACTATTCCGGTATTGAAGTAAATGATCTTCATCGTGAGTTTGTAGATGAAGTAAACTTCTCTGTTGAGGGAGAAGAGGGAATATACAAAAGAATCCCAGAGGTTTTTGACTGTTGGTTTGAATCTGGTTCAATGCCATTCGCCCAACTTCATTACCCATTTGAAAACAAAGATGTATTTGACGCCGGCTTTCCTGCTGAATTTATCGCAGAAGGACTAGATCAAACCAGAGGATGGTTTTATACACTAACAGTTTTATCTACTGCTCTTACTGGAAAACCAGCATTTAAAAATGTAATTGTTAACGGAATGGTTATGGCCGGAGACGGTAAGAAAATGAGTAAGAGACTTCAAAACTATACAGAGCCAGACAGCATCATGCATGACTTTGGTGCTGATGCACTAAGACTGACACTTATCAATTCAGGTTTAGTTAGGGGTGAAGAGCTTCGTTTCACAGATGAAGGTGTCAAAGACATGGTAAGAAGAGCTCTTCTTCCTTGGTATAACTCTTTTAAATTTTTCCATACCTATGCAAAGGTTGACGGTTGGTCTGCAGAAAAGAACTTCATTCAAGGTGATAACATAACTGATCAATGGCTAATTTCTAAACTTCAGACATTAACCAAAGAAGTAACGACAGAAATGGAAGGTTACCGTCTCTACAATGTTGTCCCTCAATTATTTACATTTATTGAAGACCTTACAAACTGGTATATAAGACTCAATAGAAGAAGATTTTGGGATGACACCTTATCTGATGATAAATGCAGTGCCTATTCAGCTCTTTATTCAGCACTTAAAGAAATGTCTAAAATCATGGCCCCATTTGCACCTTTCTTATCAGAGCATATTTTTCTGGAACTAAGAAGCTTTGGTGAAAATCTTGAAGAGTCCGTTCACTTATGTGACTACCCTCTCTATGATGAGACTAAAATTGATACGAATTTAGAAGATGCTGTTACTAGGATGCAGGAACTAATTCTACTTGGAAGGCAAAAAAGAAATCAGACTGGTATAAAAGTAAAAACTCCTATGGCCAGCTTAACTGTTATCCACCAGGATCAGCAATTACTAGATGGAATTTCAAAACTTGAAACTTATATAAAGTCGGAGCTTAATATTAAAGAGATTAAGTACTCAACTCAAGAAGATAATTACATTAAGCTTTATGCGAAACCGAACTCAAGAGTCCTTGGAAAAAGACTAGGAAAATCTTTCGGTAAATTTATGGGACTTATCAAAAATATTGATTCTAAAACCCTAAAAGAATATGAAGCCTCTGGGGAAATGACTCTTTCTGGTGAAAAATTAACTGGTGATGATATCTATGTTTATAGAGAGCCGAAGGAAGGTGCAGATGTACTTTCAAACAGGTGGATTACAATTGATATGGACACTGAACTGACACCGGAATTAATCAACGAAGGTCTAGCAAGAGAAGTCGTTAACAGAATTCAACGCTCTAGAAAAGATCTAAATTTTAATGTTGAAGACAGGATCAAGCTAAAAGTAAACGCCTCAAGTAATTTAAAAGATGTTATTACATTCTTCAGTGAATACATAAAGAGAGAAACTCTTACAATTGACATTGAGTTCACCAATGACGACTTGGTAGGCGGTATCAAATTTGATATCGAATCAGACAATATGGAAATACAAATAATAAAATAATAACTCAAAGAATGGAGAGAAAAACTCTCTCCATTCTTTCCTTTGGTTTCATTTAGTTTTATAATTTAACCATGATTAAACTATTTCTACTTTTCTTCTTATCTATTAGTGCGCATGCTTATGGACCTCAGGATATCAAACTTTCCAATTATGAATTTAATCGTTATGTCAGACCACAACTTATAAGTATTACACAAGATTTTCAGACATTAGTGATATCACTTAACCCTGAGTTAAAATCCCTCAAACCAATTACAAAGATTCTAAGTAATATAAAAACTCGCAGCCAAAAATTAAATAACCTTTTTACTGCAAAAAAATTTGATGAATGTGATCAAAACCTATCTTATTCACTAAAAGAGTTAAGAACTGGTCTGCTACTCTTAGAAAACTTTCCTTCTCTTATAGATAAGGAGTTCTTTACTGCAGATAATCTATTGGATTCACTTCATAATTTTCAGGTATTTAAACAGAGCTTTTTTGATCTTTACGTAGAATACGAAACTTACCAATTTCTTCTAAAGGCCAGGACTGGCCTGACTCAACCCTTTCGCGATTTAGTGAATAAGGTTCACTTCGCTCAAAATACATTTCAAACATACATCCTATCTGCAAGTGATAATCGCTTCAGAACTGAGTTCATATCCTTCTGGAGTGACTTTATTAGACCGGTTAAAAATATTATACTACCTCAAAATGATAAAGCATTATTCATTCATAAGTTAAACGACTTAAATTTAAGATTAAATATTTTAAATGTCGTACTGACTAAAAGAAATAAGAGTATTACAAAACAAACTTCAACTATTTTGAAAATTTTCCATAATAGATGGAACAATATTTTAAAAGTAACTTTAAAAAGGTAAAGCCAAGATTATTGGCAAATACTTACAACTGATTTTTTCTGAGAAATAAATTCCCAATGACTTCTTTGAACACTCCACTCCACATTTTTAGAAAATTCCACTCGAATATACATACCATTTTCAGGAGCATTTAAGTCATAGTTTGAAATAAAATCTCCAAGAGAAAAGGCCACAAGAGTAGAATCGACAAATTGAATTGGCTGAGGACAATGTCCATGATGGCCACACACAAGTATTGGGCTCCCTAGCCCTTCTACATCCAATTCCTGCTGCTCTGTAGGTGTTTCCTCAAACTCTTCTCCCCAATGAAGATACTTTATCACTTGATCTTTATCATTTAGAATAGGAGCTTTAATAAATTTAGATATTTGAGTTTGATTACTGTTGAGCCATAAACTCTGTGCGTCTAATCTAAGTCCATCTGCAAGATAAATAAAAGGTTTCTTTGCAGTTCCCACGAAATCTCCACCAAACTCTTCAATGGCCTTGATCGTTGATACTAATCCTTCCTCACCTAAATCAAATGAGTGATTATTTGCAAGCCCAAAAATAATTTTTTGCTTAGGAAAAAGCTGAACAAACTTTTGAATAAACTTCTTACTAATGACATTTTTTTGCCAAGGATATTTTTTCTTTGGTCCAATTATAAGTTCTAAGTTAACAATAATATAGTCACTGCTTGCAAGCTCAGCTTGAAGAGATTTCTCTATTTTAAAGTCTTCTGTTACTATATTTGTGATATCTCCCAAAAAAGAAACGCTAACCTTTTTATGATTTGGACTGCTTTTAAAAGCTTGGTATTGCCTTGGTATTGAACTTTCTTCCACCTGATTTAAGTCTTCAGGGGATAGAAACTGTTTCCATGGTTTAGATAGAATATTTGAAAATTTTAACTGCTGTGAGATCATAATATTTATTACCATAGAACCGAAGTTCTCTTAAGCCCTTCGGAAAGAATTACATATAGATAACCCAATTTAAATAAGCATGTTTAGCATTCTTATAGATTCCATAACTAGAAATATTAGCATCCGTAGGCACTTCGTACCTCAAGAATCCAGCTTCTAGCTTATAATCCTCAAATAGCCTTTGGGAATAGCTTACTTGAGAATATCCTTCCTCAGCTCCCTCCATATTACGCATGAAAGAGAGAACAATCTGCCTTGAATTTAAGTCATTAAATGAGAGCTTCCAAGCTAAAAACAAGTCATTCTGAAGGGCAAAGTCCTCTCGAAATTCCTCATCCGCTAAAGACTGATACTGGTATTCTATAATAAATGTAGATTCCCAATTATTGGAATGGCCTCTAATCTTTTCAAAACCAATGACCGCCGTTGTGTGGTCAACCGGAGATTTCATGCCCTGTAAGGTATATATATCTTGATTCGAGAGATAATAAGAATGGACGAGACTAGACTTAAGTTGGAACTCATCAAAGTTATAGACAATTGAGGCTCCAGATAGATATCTTTCGTAATAATAAGGTGTAAAGAAGTCCAGGGTCCTTGGAACCGCTGTATTTCCAGAAAGAATAAAATTATCTGTCCCAATAATGACCCGAGTTCTATCTATTCCTTTATGAAAGACAAATTGGGAATCAAAGTTTTCAAAAGATTTTTCATACATTAGAAAAAAATGATCCCCCCAATTTTCTTCATTATCATTTGAACCAAGCCAAACAGAATCATTTAATTCCGTTGGTAAGTTTAATCTAGATTCTGGACCTGGCAGCTGAGGTCTAGTTGGGTGTGGCAAAAAGTAAAAGGATAGGGTTCCAGAGTTAACCTGAGTCTCAATACCGATTGATAACTCTCCCATTTTTTCTGCGTTTACCACCGATACATCAAAAATACGTGCATTTAGAATATCAAGAGGATTAAAGGCTTCCATATAAGACAAATTAAAAATTTTATAGCCTGCAAGGATTTTATAATCCCCCTTAACTTGGGTTTTAAAGTATATATCTTCCGGCCATACATGATTTCTAGAAGAGTCTTGGGAGTCATATCTACCAGAAATTGCAAATCGAAGCTGACTCACGTCAAATTCTTTTTCAAGATTTATCTTTCCTAGTAGAGAACTTTGACTTTCAAATGTTTCATTATTTTCATCATCTTCAAACTGACGTAGTTCGACCTTAACACTTCCCTCGACTATTGCTTCGGAAGAAAAAGAATTACCAGAAAAAATGATTAATAAGAGAAGTACCATCATTTCTTAAGCGAGGATCTTTTAAAAAGATTTTTCCCCAAGGCAGTCCCTAGAGACCTATCCTTCCACATAATGATAGACTCTTTTAAAGTCTGAACATTAATCATATGTATTTTACTCGGTCTCCAAAATGATTTGTTTTTATATTTAAATTGTTTAAAATTTTCAAATGTTGCCTTCTTTAGCTCTTGCCCACTCCTGTCATAGTAAACAACCCCTACGACACTTGTGAATTTTTGAGATACGGTAACCTTTTGTTTTGTGTACCCACTTTTTTCTTTTGGAGTTTTTTCATAAGTCCAATAAATATCCTTCCCTTTCTTTTCTTCTCCTAAATATTTATAATTAAATTTATCCACAGAAACATTTCTTAGATCCTCAAAAGTAAATTCACTTCCCATAAAAGAAGAAGACTTTCCACTTGATGATATTCGTTTGACTCTTCTGAATGCAGAGAGATAAATCCACTGAGAATCATCCTTAGAGTCAAAAGAATGAGTCAGAAGTTTGGTTCCTCTTACATCCTTAGGAAGTTTAAATTCTAATAAGGTATGGGTTTCATCTTCATTAAGCTCTAATGAATGGCTCTCCATAACTCTTTTTATCTCTTTACCTGATGACTTTAAAATCATCTCCATTGTACCTGTTTCGGAAAAGAAGCCAGTATTCGCTATATCTACTTTTTTAGCTATATCATAGGCTTTATTATTTGCTTGAACACTGAGGGAGAAGAAACTAGTAAAAAAAAATGGAATTAAATATTTCATATGACGATCCTTAGTTTTAGGATATTTTACTGATTTAATTTTGGTATTACCATAAACTTATTTTTTAGATCCACAAATTCACACCTCAGAAAAATGGTAAAAAAAAAGCCCCTTAATAAAAAGGGGCCTAATATATCTAAAAAAATTTAAATTAGATTTTTGACTTTCCACGCACTGATTTGAACGCTGTCTTTCTTCTTCTTTTCTCTGCTGCTTCTAACTTTTCTTTAGTTTTAACAGAAGGTTTTTTATACTCTTGACGAGCACGATACATTTTCACGATACCATAAGTATCACACATTCTTTTGAATTTTCTAAGAGATCTTTCTACGCCTCTTTCATCAACCGATATATATATATTTTGCATCTTCATTCACCCCCTCATTGCAGGCATTAGGCTTCTGTAAAACAGAAGGAAAAAAGTTTTGGATAAGTTATGATAATACTGTATATATGTCAACATGATGAAAGACCAAATGGGACTATTTAATACGGATAAAGAAAAGTCTGCTCCTCTAGCTTACCGCGTTAGACCTGAGACTCTAGATTTATACGTTGGACAACCTCAAATTCAGAAAAAATTAAAGATATTAGATCTAGAGAATCTTCCTCATATTGTATTTTTTGGCCCTCCAGGCTGTGGTAAAACAACAATTGCTTCCATTTTGGCCAAGCAAGTTGATTATGAATGGTTTGAATTTAATGCCGTACTGGGTGGAGTGAATGACTTACGAAAGATAATTAAAGAAGCTCAAGGCCTTCAGGAAAGCACTGGTAGCAAATCTATTATCTTTATTGATGAGATTCATCGATTTAATAAAGGACAGCAAGATGCACTCCTACCCTATTTAGAAAAAGGGGATTTTGTACTCTTCGGAGCCACAACAGAAAACCCAAATACAAGTTTAAATAAAGCTATTTTATCTCGAGTACAACGCTGGAGATTAGAACAGCTAACAGAAAATGATATTACGAAACTCATCACGAATACACTACATACTCAAGGTCAGGAAATAAGCTTAGAAATAATTGATTATCTGGCGAAGCATTCAAATGGTGATGCAAGGTCTGCCCTTAATCAATTAGAAGTGCTACTCCAAAATTTAGACAATATTCAGGATATGAAGATGGATGAGATCTCTCAAACATATCTTTTTGATAATCGTCGTTATGATAAAGATAGTGAAAGACATTATGATGTTATCTCGGCCTTTATAAAAAGTGTTAGAGGCTCAGATGTAAATGCTGCAATCATGTGGCTGGCCGTAATGCTAGATGGTGGAGAGGATATTGAGTTTATTGCGAGAAGATTAATAATTCTAGCAAGTGAGGATGTTGGAAATGCAGATCCAAGAGCTTTACAGATCGCTACTAGTTCTCACTACGCAATTAAAAATATTGGTATGCCTGAAGCAAGGATTATTTTAGCACAAGCAACAACTTATCTTGCAAATGCTCCAAAATCGAATGCAAGTTATTTGGCAATTGATGCTGCTCTAGCTTATGTTCAAGAAAATCCTACAGTAGAGGTTCCCACCCACTTACGAAATCATCATCCAGACAAGAAAAACTACAAATACCCCCATAGCTTTGAAAACCATTGGACTGAGCAAAAGTACAAAAATAACCCGGAGATTTTTTTTGAATCTTCCGCCCTTGGTTATGAAAAAATGCAAGATGACTATTTAAAGAGAATCTTTTCAAGAAAATTATAATCTCGCCTATTAGATCATTTATTAATGACTACTTTACGTATTCCCATCAGCACCTTAATATAGGTTTATGATCGAATATATAATACCCCACAGTCCTGATGACAGAGTTCTCAGAAAAGCTTCAGACATCCTTAGATCTGGAGGCTTAGTTTGCTTTCCGACTGATACTAATTGGATACTAGCTGCCTGTTCTACAAAAAAAGATGGTATTGAAAAATTATATAAAATAAAGAGAGAAGGTACACAGAAGCATTTCTCAATTTTGTGTAATGATATTTCAAAAGCTTCAGAAATTGCTTTAATCGATAATCAAGCATTCAGACTATTAAAAAAGTGTATTCCTGGTAATTATACTTTTATTTTTGAAGCTACAAAGAAAATAGCGAAATATGTCCAAGCTTCTAAGGCTGATAAAGAGGTAGGAGTTAGATTTGTTCCCTCTATTTTAGTTAATAAATTAATTGAAACCCATGGCGAAGTTCTAGTTAGTACTAATATTCCAAAAAGCCTTCTTGGGTTAGAGAATGATTCAATCGAACCCGTTTACTCATATCAGTTAGAAGAAGCGATTTCTAATTTAACCAGTTTAATAATTGATCCAGGTGAGATTGAATTTGATGGACCCTCAAGTATAATTGATTTCGTATCAGATAGTGTTCCAATTATTGTAAGAGAGGGAGCTGGAGATATTACATTATTTAGTTAAAAATATCATTACAGCTACCGCCTCCTGTCGGAATAATTTGAAATGCATTAGAATAATCTGTTGATGAATTTATATCAAAAGAATTAACGACTTCATTATCACTACAACTTAAACTATTTACATCTATTAAACATTGTGACAATTCATCTTGATTACCACTAATCTTCCCTCCGACCTCTGCGGCCACAATTTCTGATGCCGTTAAGTAAACCCCATCAATAAGACCTAAAACAGTATCAAAGTTATCTTGGGCAAAAATACCAATTTCACAATTAGAAAGAGTTATATACCCAGGGTAACACTCATATAATTTGTTACAGGCCACGCTGAGAACAAGGCCTGATTTAGTTGAAGGACTATCTTCCCCTATACTTGTTTGAGGTTCAGTAAGAGGATTTCCAGTTTCTGTTCCACAGGAGATAAGTATAAACATAAAAATTAGTACTAAACCTTTCATTTAGATAGCTCCTCAACTTTACTTAGTGGAAACATTTGAATAGAAACCTGATAAACAGACTCTTTATTCTTCTCCCGTTCGGACAACTCTAAAACATCTTTTCTAAATTTTTGAATCATGAATTTCAGGTCTCCAATACTTTCCCGAGATAATGAGATTGTCACACCGGATATATCCCTTAAATCTCTTTCAGTAATATCAATAGAATCTGATGCCAGTCGAAACATTTCACGATGGTGCTCTGCAATTGCGGCAGAGCTAACTTCGTCACCACTTGTAATTAGTTCTACCGATTGTACATAACGATTATCTTTACGTTTTATCAATCCTAGATTCAATAATGCCTCTAAAGCGTTCTCTACATTATTTACAGAAACTGTTGGTATCAAAAGCTTTGAAATGCTCTTTGCATCCAATTTAATTTTTTTTGTTGCTAAAATCTCTCTGATGGCCACATAGTACCAGTTTGAATAATACTCAAATTGATCTTTTGCTAGTGGGTTTAATCTTTGAAAGACCGTAGATTTAAGTATTGCCTGAGCAAGTTGTTTTTTATCATCAGAGCTTTTAGCCTGGTTAAAATGTACAAGCTTTTTGAAATACTCTTTTTCATTTTGATCAAACTTAAAAAACAAAGTAAAGCGTTCTATGCTATCTTTTGATAAGTTTCTTTTTCCATCTGTCACAAGCTTTAAAAAGTTAGGAGATGAATAACCACATTCTTTCGAAAAAAAACGATAAGAAAATGCAGAGTTGATTATCTTCAACTCTGCATACTTGTCCTTTAAAAAAGAACGATAGTTGGTATACTCAAATATTCTTATTTTTACCATGCTAGTTCTGGAACTCCCTGTTCTAAGCTAAATATTCGCAGTCCATTATATTCGTATAGATGTAATTCTTTATTAATAAGGACTATATTATAGTCATACATAATTGTATCAATTCGTCCTAGTTCAACAAGACTTTCATCAACAAACTTAAGTACAATTATCTCCTTCCCACTTTTAAGAGAAATGATATTATTATGAACTGTGATACCATGATGCTGTCTAAAGACATCCAAATAATCAATTCCATCCAATATTATTAAGTCGACCCTTTTTGGTGCGAGATTACTCGTAACATCAAATAAAGAGACCTCAACATTTCCCCACCGTCCTTGAGACCTTCCAAAGCCAAGCAGAAACTGATCACTCAGAACATGTAAGTAATTTGAAACACCTGGAATTTTTAACTCTCCTAAGATTTTAGGGGATGTGACATTAGTAATATCGATACTAAATAATGGGTCGACGTCTTCAAAGGTCACAAGGTACGCCCTATTCTGCTTTATTCGAGTGGAAAAGATACTCTCACCAGGTGCAATATTTGAGATTTCATTAATTTTACTCAGTTCTGAATTCAGAATTTTCATCGAGTTGACTTGGTTCTCTTCTGTAAAAACGATTAGGTGCTCGTCCTTTTCTTTAATTGAAAAGGCATTCGAAATTCTTCCTTTCAATTTTGTCATTACCGTGTCATCACCTCGAAGTTTTAATATAGCTGTCTGTCTTGGATAGTATCCCGTTTTGTAAAGATACTGATTTTGAACATCTAAGTGATTCTTAAAATACCCATAAGCTGTGTAATTATGTTGTAAAGAGTTATCGCTTTCCTTAAGATCTAATTTATAAATACTAAGAAGAGAGCTACCTTTAGAGTTATCAATATAATTTATATCTTCACACGAAATTCCTTTCGGTATTAAGTTATAAGTTCTCTGATAAACAAAAAGCTCATTACCTCGTAACTTCAACTCCAAAAAGCCGTCAAGTTCAATGGAATTTAAAAGCTTAATCTCTTTCATATCTGATAAATCATATAAATTTAAAAAAGACATATTCTGATTTTCACCAATAACTATCAATTTTTTTTCATGCAAAAGAGACTTTTGCCTCGATAGATTTGTTTTTAAAAACCTTTGATGTTCATTTCCATTCTGAAGATTTCTTATGCCTATTTCAAAATCTGTCGCTTTAAAGCTAAAATTATTATTATAACTTAAACTTCTGGCCTCTTGAATATTTGAGATTACTGTATTTTGCGTAGAGATATCCAACTCTTGATCATCCTGGACTTCATCTACAGGAGTGGAAGACAAAACATTCTCATAGCAGCCTCGATTTGTTCCTGAAGAATAAGCCCGTGATTTAAATTCTTTACAGGACAACCCTGTCTTTGGCCGATCGTAAAGATCATACGAACTCACTGTATATAAAAGATCTAGGTTATCAGAAGAATCACATAGATCTCCCTCTTCCTCTCTCATACATGAAATAAGTAATGAACTAACCATAATTAACAAAACCTTTAAAAACATTTCTCCCCCTAGTGTATTCTAATTACTAACATGCAACAAGTTGTGTAATTATATATTCGGGTAAAACATCACTAACAATGGGATTTTACACACAAAAAATAGGAATATATGTATTCTGAATGAATACAAAGAAATAAGAAAAGGCCCTAAATGAGAGCCTTATTTAAAGATAATTTATTGAAATATTTAAGGAAGCTCTAGTTGTTTACGTTTTACCTGAAAAGGTACTTGAATTTTAATATCTAACTTTGTAACAACTCCATTTATATTGTTT
The DNA here is from genome assembly GCA_047634375.1 of Bacteriovoracaceae bacterium. Taxonomy (GTDB): domain Bacteria; phylum Bdellovibrionota; class Bacteriovoracia; order Bacteriovoracales; family Bacteriovoracaceae. The sequence continues at coordinate 15,253 of JBLIAG010000020.1, read as the reverse complement.
GTTTTGGTTTGAATAGAAATATTAGAGCGTCCAAATCTCTGCCCTAATCCTTTAATTATTGGACTATACAATGCATGGATATCGGATTTTTGGGTCGCCAAGTGATGAAAACAAACACGGCCACCAATCATTGAATTAGTCCGACCAATCCTTGCCTTCCAGTCGATTCCGCTAAATTCGTTTGCGAGGGTCACTTCAATTAACTCTTGAATACAACTTAGCAAGATACTCTTCTCTTTAGGAAAGCCGCTTCCTTTTTGAATTTCTTCCATTAGCATCGGAAAATTGTTTTGAATTATACTTCTATGGGATTTTTCTCTCATATTGATCATACTCTTTTCAGTTTTGATCACCGAACGTTGTAAGTTTTTTCTATGTATTATAGCTTGTGATAATAGCTTTTCATTCTTATGGTGATTTTCACTAAGTGTGTTGTATTCACTCTTTAAAAATTTTAGTTTAGCTTTTAGCAGCTCTTGATATGAAACTTCTTCTTCAAGCTCCTTAATCATTGAAGCCTTTCTCTTTTGGACTTTATCTACAAGATGAAGTCCGTTTTGAAACTCTTCTTCCAAAATTTTACTTTCCACCCGAGCATGATCTAAAGATTTATAATCACTCTCAAGGGCAAAATTTTTAGTTTTTTTATTCATATGTCTCTCCTAGAGGCCGTGTGAAAGCCCAAGACTATTTTCTCAAGTTTACTCGTGAATCTCTAGTGGGCGTATTTTTCTCTAGGCTGACTTAATTAGTCTTAAGGAACCTGAATTCTGGTAGTTAGTCTACACTAAGACTAATCCTTGAGTTATTGTCTCTGGGACTTAGCTTAAAGCTAATAGAAAGGATACAGAAAACGGTAGTGAAGGCTCCCTTGCTATGACATACGTCACTTCGGGCAAGCGTCCTCAGTTTGGAAAAATTTTGTTTTTGGGAATTCTTTTAATTCATTAGACAAAAATTTAAAGTTCTTTTAATATTTATTGATGAAATATCTCTTAATACTTTTAATTCCAATATCAAACGTATTTGCTATGAATATTTCAGGAATATTCCTACCTCATAGACTTACAAATGAGAGCAAATCTTCTTACCAAGTTTTATTTAAAAAATTTTCTGACTCAAGACCACACTTAAAGAGTAAAATCACCGTGGCTCCATTGAAACGAGCTGAGAAATTCTTTTTCAAAAAAGAAGCAATGTGTATTTTCCCCGCAAGTAAAAAGGCAATCACTTATTTTCATAAATTTAAAACATTAGAACTTGAGATGATAGAATCGAATCCAATTGAAGAGGTTATTATCACAATTTTTTCAAAGTTCGGATCTCACCCTATTGATAATATTAACCAACTAAAAGGTAAAAATATTGCAACATGGAATGGTATTGACCCGAAGATATTAATTCCAAATATCGACTTTAAAATAGTTAAAGTAAGTAAGGATAATCAGTCTTTATCCTTATTGAAGGCCAATCGTGTTGATTATGTGATTGGCTTTTTACCCGATACGCCTTTGGTTGCAGAGTTAAATGGTTTTGAACAACCAGCTTTTAACAAAAATATAGTTTTACTCGAATCACCAGTTCATTTTGTTTGCCATAAAACAAAAGAAACAATTAGCTTCTTAAATGAATTTAATATTTTTTTAAAGTCCCAAAAGTCTAATGGAACACTTCAAAAAATCCTAGGGAAACATTCTATAATTAGTAAGTAAAAATAGGGAGTTTCCTCCCTTATTTAATCAATACATTTTTGCCAGTTTTAATTTCAAAAGACTTCACTTCAATCTTTTTATTAACTTTTGGAATGACAATATCGAGGATTCCATTATTTTGGCTGACCTCTATTTCTGAAAGATTTGAATCTTTAGGAAGTGAGAAATGCTGCTCAAAATGAGTTGTATTTTTATCCCTCACATTATCATTTAAAAAGGTATCGTTTCTTTCACCATTGATTGATAAAATAGAATCTTTCAATTCCACTTTCAAATTTTCTTTATCGACCCCTGGTATTTCAAGAGCTAAATGGTAATGAGTTTCCTCCTCCCTAACCCGCGATAAGGGCTTCCAGCCCGAATTACCAACCTTAGGGTAAAAGAGTTGATCAAAGTCTTTATCTAACCCTTCCAGTAAACTAAATGGTCTCATTAAATCGTAATGTGTCATAACAACCTCCCTAGGTTTATTCAAAATATTATTAAATAAATATAGAGAAAGTAGAGCGCTCAAACTTCCTACACATTTAATATGGTGGTAACTTTATTCGTGTCAAGGCTCCCCCAAACACTCTGAAAGGTATTCACCTGAAAAGTATTGAAATGATTGGAGGAAGGGATCAAGACAGTACCAAGGTAATCACCACACCTCAGGTATCACTATGTGCACAATCATTTTTTAATCATATTTGGAGGTCATGCTATCTTAACAGCACAACCAGAAGGTAATGAGTTTACAAATCAATATGGGCTCAAGTAGGTAATTATTAGTTTAAATAAATAAAAATTTGGCCTCCTTTAAGTGGGGATTTTTTTATTCCGATAAAGAAAAGAATGAACAAGAAAGAACTTCTACTCTTTATAGTGTTAATTTTCTCAAGTCAGCTAAGAGCTGATCCATGTAGTAACGCTTATAATATCTATAATGGAGACTTTAAGTATTATAGTGAGTACTTCAAATCCAAGTTAAAGACTCCAGTTAACAATGACCTTTTACGCGATGATGAACTAATTATTGCAATGGTCAATAAGAACCCACAACTATTATTTCACCAAAATGAACTCGCTGTACTTAAGAAAAATCATCAATTGAATAGTCTAAGAGTTTTGAGGGTTGATGAGCTTAACAGAGTTTATATTCATCCAAATTATGCGACCTATGATGGTGTGGTTACTTATAGAGTAAAGGGCGAAATCAGAAAAAGAGAAATTTACTTTAGAACTAACAATGAAGTTCTCATCCCCTACCCACATCAAAATTTCAAAAGAGGACTTGTAGACAAACTTGTTTTTAGAAACAAACAAGGGAAAATTCAAGACCACGATCTTGGAGCAGTCATAATCAATTCACTAACCGATAACCCTAAGTTCAGTAGAGGGATGAGTCCAATTGAGTATGATCTTTGGAGAAAAAATAGGCTCGATGAAATTACGTCTAAAAGAAATACCAATGGCACACCAACTAATCCAAGCCCATGGAAATCAGTAAAAGCTTCTTCTAAAACCCATTTTGCTTTGGAAGGCTTTAATTTTTATAATAAGACCCATGTGAATTTTTCTATTCCTAAGAGTGTTCTGAAGGATCTCCATAAAAAAGGACTCCTACAGGCCAGTCCCTATACCTCAGATATCAATATCCCCATTCATGGAATGCCAAAGGAGTCTCGAACTATTTTTGGCCTGGAGGTTGAGTTTATAATTTATGGGGAAGACGGTAGAAAGTTGATTGCACCATACATTCAAAAAGGCATAAAATAAAAAAAAGGCTCAAATTAAATCGAGCCTTTTCTATAAAATATAATTTAAAATTCAAATTATAATAAATCTCTTGGATCCATATTTTCTAAAGTACTTTTAACATGCATTAAGAATTTAGAACCAACTTCACCATCAATGAGTCTATGATCGTATGTATGGGTTGCATACATAATATCTCTTATTGCCATTGAGTTGTCTGGCATAACTTCAACCGACTTTTTAATAGTACCGACACAGAAGATCCCAACTTGAGGTTGAAGAATTACTGGTGTGGCAGCTATAACTCCAAATGAACCATTATTAGTAAAAGTATATGTTCCTTTACTTAGGTCATCCATAGTTAATTTTTTATTTCTAGCTTTAAGAGCAAGATCATTTAACTGTCTTGCGATCCCAGTAAGGTTAAGGTTATCTGCACCTTTAATTACTGGAACAATTAAACCATTACCTGGTACAGCAACTGCACAACCAAGGTTGATGTCTTTTTTGTAAACAATGTTGTCACCATCAATTGATGCATTTACTGTTGGGAATTCTTTTAACGCTTGTACAAGTGCATACATAACAAAGTGAGAGTAAGTAAGGTTAAACCCTTCTTCTGCTTTGAACTTACCTTTAATTTCATTTCTTATAGAAACAAGATTTGTCATATCAATATCTACGATTGAGTTAACATGCGGAGAAGTAAGCTTAGATGCTTGCATATTCTTAGCAATAGCTTTTCTCATATTATCCATAGGCACAATTTCAACTCTCTCAGATGCAGAGTAAGCTGGAACTGTTGATAATTGAACTGAAGAACCAGAGTTTGAGGCTGCAGCTTTTGGAGCAGATCCTCTAGTGCTTAGGTATGCTTCAAAGTCAGCTCTATTAACCCTACCACCAGCTCCTGAACCAGAGATAGTTTTAAGTTCACTTAAAGCAACACCAGCGTCTGTAGCTAGCTTCTTAACAAGTGGAGTATAGAATCGTCTTTCTCCAGATGTATCTTCTTGTGGCGCTGAAGCTGCTGCGACTGCAACTGGTGCATCTGCTTTAGCTTCAGTTTTTACAGCAGGAGCTGATGAGCTAGCAGAGATGTCTGCACTCATATCATCTTCAATTACTGCAATTAATTTTCCAACGTCAATTGTATCCCCTTCTGGGTATAAAATTTCTGCTATCTTTCCTTCAGTTGGTGAAGGAATTTCTGATTCAACTTTATCAGTTGAGATCTCTAAAAGTATTTCATCAATTTCAATTGTATCACCAACGTTTTTATTCCATTTAGTGATTGTACCTGTGGTGATTGACTCACCCATTTGTGGCATAACAACTTCTACACGTGCCATTTATAGCTCCTAATTCATTTAATATTTTGTATTATTCTATCAATTTTTATTACTAAAAGTTTAACGCTCTATTTTTTGCCGCTAATACTGATTCCGCCAAAAACTCCCCTAAAGTAGGGTGTGGGTGTACTGTGGCAAAAATTTCCTCATCAATCCCTTCCATTTGTCTAAACAAAGTATATTCATGGATGAGTTCCGTCGCATGAGTTCCAACAATATGAGCTCCAAGCATTTCTCCATGCTCTCCCATAAGTGTTTTAACAAACCCTGCTGTTTCATTTGAGGCCACAGCTTTACCATTGGCCATAAATGGTAGCTTACCTACTGAATACTTCATCCCTTTCTCTTTTAAAGCTCTTTCAGTATAACCAACTGAAGCAACTTGTGGCTGGCAGTAAGTACAACCAGGAATATTCATTTTATCAATTGCATGTGGCTTTAACCCAGCAATATGCTCAGCTGCAACTACACCCTCGTGAGAAGCTGCGTGAGCTAATAAAGGAGCACCTGCAACATCACCAATTGCATAAATATTTGGTACGTTTGTTTGACCCATATCATTCACAGTGATAAATCCACGATCTGCTTTAACTCCGGCTTTTTCCATTCCGAAACCTTCAAGAACACCAGTCATACCAACAGCAATTAAGCCCATTTCAAAGTTAAATTTTTGCTCTTTACCTTTGATAACAGCAGTAATTGTTACGTCTTTTCCATTATTTTTTGCCGAAACTTTTTCAACACTTGTGTTAAATTTAACACCGTACTTTTTATAAGCTCTTTCAACTTCTTTAGAAGAGTCTTCATCTTCAATAGGAAGTAAGTGTTTTTGTAATTCAAAAATATGTACATCTACTCCGAATGCATTCCAAAAATATGCGAACTCCATACCAATTGCACCGGCACCAATGATACCAATAGACTTTGGAAGTTTCTCCATTTTAACAGCTTCCCACGCACCGATAAGTCTTTTACCGTCATGCTCAAGCCCTGGAAAACTTCTATACTTCGCTCCAGTAGCAATAATACAGTTTTTAAATTCAAGGGTTTCACTGCTACCTTTACTACTTGCAACTTTCATTGATGTTTTATTAATGAAAGATCCTTCTCCCATAAAAGTTGTAATTTTATTTTTCTTCATTAGGAAATCAATTCCCTTTGAAACTTTAGCTGAAATTTGGGTTGCTCTTTTTACTGCTTGGGCACCATCAAGAGACTTTAAGTCTATATTGATACCAAGGTCTTTCATATCAGCTAATTCGTGAACAGAGTGTGCTGATTTTAAAACAGCTTTAGTTGGAATACATCCCTTATTAAGGCAAACTCCACCCATATGTTCTTTCTCAACGATAGCTACTGTCTTACCTAATTGAGCTGCACGAATAGCTGCAACATAACCACCAGGTCCTGCTCCGATAACAACAACATCAAATTTTTTGGCCATAGTATGAATCCTTTGAATAATTATTTTATTAGTTTAAAAATTAATAGGAATTAAATAGAATTTTCCATAGTTTATGTCAAATTTAACGCTTTGCACGCTCAGTTATTTCTTTGACTAATATGTTCACAACTTCTATAACCTCACAGATGCAAGACAGACCCAAAACCGAGATTGAATTCACTAAAGATGAAATACAAATTATTTTAGAATTTTTCCCTAAAGGGATATGTGCATTCGATTTGGAGATGACCGGCCTCTCACCACTTTTTGATAAAATAATTGAAATCGCAGCTTGTAGGATATTTCCAGATGGGTCGTGGGATAGTTACCACTCATTAGTAAACCCGTTAATCCCAATTCCTGAACATACAATTCAATATCACCAACTAACCAATGATATATTACGTAATGAACCAACTTTAAAAAAACCGCTTCAAACATTTATTGAATATTATGGAGACCTTCCGTTATTGGCGCACAATGCTATGTTTGATGTTAGTTTTTTAGTTCGTGGCATACACGAATACCATTATCCAATAAGCCTTTCCAGTGTTTTTGATTCTTGCCGTATGGCACGAGCTATTTATAAAAAACACGAGGCGCCTCCTGAAAACTTCAAACTTTCTACTTTGGCGGAGTATTATGATTTCAAATTTAGTCATCATCAAGCCCTAGATGATGCCATAATTTGCTTAAAAGTTTATGCTAGATGTTTAATCGAATACAAACAAAAACACGAAGACAAGAACCTAAAGGTCCTCAGCTATCTATTTAAGTTAAATTCTTTTATGTCCCCAGAAAAGTATATTCTCCCAAATAAACTTGCAGCTCTTAAGGAATCAGTACAAAAACGAGAAATTACTTATATTAAGTACAAAGGTGGAAACCATAAAGGTGAATTTCGCCCGATAAAGCCAATATCTTTACTGCCAATGCCTCAAGGACTCATACTTTACGCAGAGTGCCTAAGTTCTAAGATGAACAAGTACTTTCATGTAAAAAAGATCCAATCTTTATCAGATAAAAGCGAAAAGGTATGACATAGTCAGTTAAACTTGCTAGCCTTACCTTAATAGGAGTTTCTATGGTTGATAAAGTAAAAGCGCTTAACTGGAATTTATTTTCAAAGTTTTTTGTGATTTTTTCATACGTGAGCATAATCTACTCAATCTATCACATTGCACTTCATACTAAATCCCTAGAGAATTCCACAATAATAATGTATTACCTTATCATAGGGATAATTATGTTCTTATTAATGAAGATGAATGATGTTGCAAACGAAGACACAAGAAAATCAAGATAATTGGCAAAATCAATATCGAAACTCTTTAAAATCCTACCTGGATATTGAAGCATTCTTTAATTTACCACCAAGCAGTCTTCAAAAATTTTCCTGCCTCCTGCCAATTCATTTCGCAAAGAAAATAAGAAAAGCCGGACCAGGCTCTGCACTTTGGACCCAATTTATTCATACACAAAAAGAACTTACGCCTGATGGTGTCGTTGATCCAATCGGAGACAAGAAACACTCCAAAGGAAATGGAATAATACATAGGTATAAATCTAGAATTCTTTTTACTCCAACAACAAACTGCCCTGTTATTTGTAGATATTGTTTTCGAAAAAATGAACTCTCTAATGAAGATCAAATTTTCAAGCAAAGCCTAGATTCTCTAACTGATTACCTTTTAAGTAACAAGGAGGTTAACGAGGTTATTTTAACCGGTGGTGACCCACTTATTTTATCAAACTCAAAATTAGAAAAAATATTCACCCTTCTAAGTACACTAAATATAAAGTTTTTAAGGTTACACACAAGGACTCCAATAATTCTTCCAAAAAGAATTGATCAAGGCCTAATAGATATTTTAAAAAAATTTGAATTATCATTCACCAAAATAGTTTTTGTCCTTCACACTAATCATATCGAAGAGCTCGACGCTGATGTTTGCAAATCACTAAACAAACTACGGCAAACTAGAATTGATAAAAAAACTCAATCAGTCCTCCTAAATGGAGTTAATAATAGTCCAGACGATCTATTAAATTTATTTAATAAAGTTCTTGATTGCGATTTCACTCCATACTACCTACATCACCCAGATAATGTTCAGGGGGCCAAGCATTTTTGCCTAAGCCTTGAGGAAGGAAGAAGAATATACTTAAAACTCAGACAGTATCTTCCTGGTTGGGCGATCCCACATTATGTTATTGACCACCCAGAAGGGCACGGTAAACAATTGGCCTTTAACCCGGAAAGTATTGATTTTTCAGGGAAGCTACTCAATTCTGAGACAGTTTTAATCAACTATAACACCTAACTACCTGAAATATTTTACCATATTAAAGTTTTGTTTATTTCCGTGATATTATAAGTTTATGAGTCAAACGATTTTAATCGAGACAGATCCTGATTTAAATAAGGTTTTTTCACTTAACCTTCAAACCTACACGGGTACTGATGTTATAGTTAGAAGTAACTCCAACGAGGTAATTGAGCTTCTAAAGATCCTTCCTTCAATTAACTTAATTATCTGTCGTGATAAAGTTGATAAAAAAAATTGTGCTCTAGAGGTATTTAGATTTTTGCATCAGCATAAACTGGACATCCCCATGATTGTTTTAGGGGAAAACTTAGAGCTAGCAAGTGAAGTCCTTCAATTAAAAAATCCCATCTCTTGGGAGATTCTTGTTCGCCACTCAAGCCTTCTTCTAGGCGTAACAGATGAAGAGTTAAGTGAAAAAGTAAAACCAAGTTATATTCCCATTTCTATTAGTTACTTTTACGATATTGACCACACACCATGTGATATCTATATTCGAATAAAAAAGTCGAAATCAGAATTTCAATTTGTAAAAAGACTTCACTCTCAAGATAGTTTTACTGCAGATGATATAAAGAGATATCAAGAACAAGGCCTTATAAATTTTTATGTGCCGAAAGATTACATTCAATATTTTGTGACCTTTGTCACTAATTCGGTGATTACGAGGCTAGAAAGCAAATTAGACCTCACCTCGAGACTTCAAACTAACGCCAATGCCTATGAAATTGTTAAGCAACATATTTTCAAAGCCGGAGTATCTCCAGAGATCACTGAGCTTTCGGAAACTAATATTACCTCCATGATTGAATCAGTTGAAGCAAGCCCAAAACTTGCAAGTCTTTTGAAATTTCTCTTCACCAGCAAGATTAGTTATGCTTACCAAAAGGCTCATCTTGTCTGTGTTATTGGTAACTTTATAATGTCTAGGCAAAGTTGGTATGAAAAACGGCATCTCGAAACATTTACAAGGCTTTCTTTTTTCGCTGATATTACTTTGAAGAGCTCAAAGCAAATGAAAATAAATAATATGGCGGACTTGAAGAGTTCAGACCTAACAGATCAAGAAAAAGATGAAGTATTGCATCACGCTAGAAATGCTTCTGAAATATCAAAAGAATTCCCTAAGACGGATGAGTATATCGAATTAGTCACGATGCAACACCAGGGTGCTATGAACGGTGTTGGGCTACCAGATACTCCTTCGCAAGAACTACACCCTATCGCAAAAGTATTTGTGGTTTCTGACGCATTTGTTAAAACAATGTTAAATCCAGATGCTCCAAAGAGTAAAAGAGAAATTCTTACAGTTCTATATATGCATTTTACCACTCCAAGCTATCAGAAAATAATTAAGGTTCTTGAGCAAAAAATAGAATAGAGATTGACAATTTCTAAGTCTCTCCCTATTATTGTCAACAATCTCATGCGGTAGTAGCTCAGTTGGTAGAGCGCGTCCTTGCCAAGGACGAGGTCGTCAGTTCGAACCTGATCTATCGCTCCAAAGACCTCCCCAAAGTATTTTACATCTACATTATATTAGTTACAATTAATTTATGTTATGGAAAAGATTTAAACATTTTCTAATTTTTATCCCCTCACTTATTTTAATAATAATTATTTCTATTCAACTTACTCAAAGCTTAAGTCTGATCTCTAAAAATAAATATCCAAAAAGTATTCCCATTATAAATATCCCTTATCCCTTTGTATTTTTCACATCTACTGGATGGAACACGAAGAACCTTGTAATACAAGAAGCCACAATAGGACTCAATAAAGAGTTGATACAAACTGCTTATCAAAAAGACATATTTTACACTCTCCTAGGGATAGAATCATTTATGTCTCCTAAAAAAATTCAAGATATTCTATGTGTTTTTTTTGATCAAAAAAGTTACGTTATTTTAAAAGATAGGACTCAAATTAAATGCAAGGAAAAATAATACAAAAGGAAGCAACACTTCTTACGTTAGCATACCTGATTTTATTTTTATTTGAAAGATTGTTCTATTCTGAATTTTATTTTCATTCACTTATAACAACCAACCCATCAAGGTTTCTACTCGAACTGGGCTACGACAACATAATTAAAAGCATTCTATTCATTTCTGCACTAAGCATTATCTTTCACATCAGAGGCTTCTTAAAACTAGAAATCGTAATGCTATCTATTACTTTTTTACTTTTTTCAATTTTAGGGGAGCTTAGTAATTTAACCTACCATATAGACTCTCACATCCTTAAGTATTTATTAACTTACCTTATTGTTCTGAAAATGAATTATTACATTCCTCCTAAGTTCATTAAACTAAACTTAAGACTTCTCATTTTATGGACTGTGATCTCATTTCTATTTGCAGGAGTTTTCAAATTACTTGATTTAATTAATCATAGAGATTTTTTCTACGACACCTTTCAATACACACAATTTTGGGACATCTGGCACATTATTGCTTTTATAGCTAATAGGCCAAATCTATCAATTTTTTCATCTATATCAGGTTCATGCCTGCTTATCTTTTCTTCAATATCTCTGCTGACTGCAAAAAAAATAAATTTCACAAAATATCTTTTTTATTTCTATGGTTTTCTATCACTCCTAATACTTGAAAGTTATATGGCACTTCCCCTGCTTATTTTTATTTTTTTAAATATGAAGATAAAACAAGAAATAATAGATACTAAGCTTTAAGATGAGAGGATCAGAAAAATTATTTTTTTTGATTCAAGAACTTGAAAATCATGTTAAATTCTTAGTCGTTATTAATTATTTTAAAAGGTAATACCATGACTCCAAATATTTTAAAATCGAGAAGAGAGTTTATTAAATTTCTAGGTTACGGATCATTAACGCTGTCTCAAATAAGCCTATTACAATCTTGCGCCCAATCCAAAATAAAAAGCAACAAATTTCCCTCTACAAAAGATGATGTTGTTTTAATAGACGGGCTTGAATACTATAAGATCATTTCATGGAATGATAAAATAAATAAAAAAGAAGTGTTCGGATTTAATAATGACTATCTAAACATTCAAGAAATAAGTCCAAAAGAGCTAATTATGTGGGCGAACCACGAATATGTCCACCCACTCTTCGTTTCCGGTCAAGAACGAACTAAAAAAAATATTGATATTGAAAAGAGCCTCGTTGGTGGTTCTCTAATAAAATTAAAAAAAATTGATAATGATTGGAAGTTTATAGTTGACGACAAACACAATCGCGGAGTTCGAGGTGATACTCTAATCCCCTTTGCAAATGGGGTCAAAGTAAGAGGAACACAAATCGTCGAAGGAACTCTGGCCAATTGTGCAGGTGGAAAAACTCCTTGGAATACCTTCTTAACTTGTGAAGAAAATTATGATGGTTTTTACGGGGAAAGAGATCGTAAGTTAGATACAATTAATTATAAGCACTCACGTCTTCATTGGTATAAAGAATATCCTAATAATCTTCCAGAACACTATGGGTGGGTAGTTGAAGTCGATCCATTTACAGGAAAATCCCAAAAGCATACAAATCTTGGACGCTTTGCTCATGAGTCTGCAACTTGCATTGTCTCAACTTCTAAAAAAGTGGTGACGTATTCTGGGGATGATAAAAACAATGAACACCTCTATAAGTTCGTTTCAAGAACCGATACAGATTTTAAAAATGGTATTCTCTATGTCGCGAATATTAAAAAGGGTCAATGGCTTCCTCTTGATTTAGAATTATCTCCAATTTTAAAGAAACACTTCAAATCCCAACTTGATGTTGTTACCTATCCAAGGGAAGCTGCAAAAATGTTAGGAGCAACTGAGCTTAATCGTCCAGAAGATATTGAAATTCATCCATTCACTGGAGATGTTTTCGTGGCCCTTACAAATAATAAAAAGAAAGATGATTGGCATGGCAGTATATTAAAAATTTCTGAAACAGATAATGATCATGCCGCGACAACTTTTCAAAGCCATACTTTTATGTTTGGTGGAGAAGAAGCCGGCTTCTCCTGTCCAGATAATATGGTCTTTGATAAGAAGGGAAACCTATGGTTCGTCACAGATATAAGTGGCGGCGCAATCGGTAAAAAGCCATATAAGAAATTTGGAAACAACGGTTTATTTCTTGTTCCTCATTCCGGTGCCCAAGCCGGTGAAGTGATTCAAATAGGATCAGCTCCAACCGACGCAGAATTTACGGGACTATGTTTCGATCCTACACAGGAGACCTTATTCCTCTCTGTGCAGCATCCTGGAGAAAGAACAACGGACTTAAGCCAGCCAACAAGTAATTGGCCTGAGGAAGGAAAACCCAAGCCAACTGTTATAGCAATCCGTGGGGACTTTCTTACAAGCTTCACACAAGCTTAGTGCGTCATAATTGACTTATTCTTTTGCTTGAAATCTAATAATTAGGAGTCAATAAATTCCTAAAAATCACTAATGGAGATATAATTAAAATTATAAAAGAATTTTTTAAAATTTTAACTGGAAAGAAACAAATAATTTCGACACCAGAAGAAATAATGAAAAGTAAGCATTTTTGTATGATTCCTTGGATCCATACACATGTTCTCCCAAATTCTAAAGTTATTCCGTGTTGTGTTAGTGATTATCTCGATGTCTTTGGAGATTTAAAAAAGAATACTCTCAAAGATATTTGGAATGGTGCACGCTATAGGACAATGAGAAGGTTGATGATTGCTGATCGACCTGTCTTTAGTTGCAATAAATGTTATGAACTTGAGAAGAGTGGAATTCAAACGATGAGGGGGAGAATGAATAGGGAGTTTTCCCATCATTCGAAAGTTCTAAAAGAAACAAAAAATAATGGTTACCTTAAAGACCCCAAAATGAGATATTTTGATATCCGTTTTAGTAATATTTGTAATTTTAAATGTCGCGGTTGTTCTCCGGCCCTTAGTACGAAATGGTATGAAGATTATCAAAAACTTTGGAATTTTGAATCTAAAGAGCCTAAACTCATCAATGCCACAAAAGATTCACCAACGCTATGGGAAGAGATCATTGACTACCTTCCTCAGGTGGAGGTTGCTTACTTTGCAGGTGGTGAGCCACTTTTAATGGATGAACATTACCAAACCTTAGAAAAGCTCATAGAAATTGGAAATACCGATATTACACTTCAGTACAATACGAATTTAAGTATTTTAAAGTTTAAAAAGTATGACCTTATCAATATTTGGAAGCATTTTAAAGAAGTTGAGCTTACGGTTAGTTTAGATGATATTGAAACGAGAGGGGAATATTTTAGATCTGGACTTGATTGGGAAAAACTCATAAGCAATTTTAAAGAAGTCAGAAAGAACTTTCCTCATTTTTACTTTCAAGTAAACTGTACTATCAGTTTGTTTAATATTCATAGAATTCCTGAAATCCATTCAGCTTTAATGGACTTTGGCTTTATTGATAGCTCCGGATTTAACTTTAATACCCTACTTGACCCTCCAGAATATAGGACTCAAGTTTTAACAAAAAGACTTAAGGTTCAAACTACTCTTAAATTAAAATCCTATATCGATGGACTATCGAAGAAATATCCAAATATGGACTGGAGTTATTTCAAAGGTTCCCTAGAAAACCAAATACACTTTATGAACTCTGCTGACTTATCTCAGAATATTCCCGATTTTAAAAAAATGACATTAAAACTGGATCAACTAAGGTCTGAGAATTTTTCTCATGTCTACCCAGAACTCTCGAGTTTAGTCGAATAATGAAAACTCTCCTTCTATACCCTATATACAATCAGGCGATACGTATTCAACCTTTGTTTAGAAATATCGAACAATTATTTGACCAAGATATTACAGAGTGCATATTTCTAGATGAAGGTAGCCAGGATGAATCTCTTCATATCCTAAATTTAGAAATCACAAAAATGGAAATTCCCTATAAGGTTGAATTAAAACTTGATTTTAACCGAGCAGATTCTCTTTCTTACGCCATTCAATACGGAGTTAAGAATGGCTTTGATCACCTTGTAGTTTTCAATGAAGGTTGGGAAGATAATATTGAAGAATTAGTTAATATAATTAGGAATAAAGAATTTAAAGACTACGGTGTAGTCACTAGTTGTAGACATGTTTATAAATTTTCCCTAGGTTCAGCCTTTAATCTTCTTTCAAACATCTTAGTGTCGCTCACAGCAGGCCAAATGATAAGAGAAACCAAAGGAGACTCAATTAATATCATTAACTTAAAATTCTTCTCTGAGTTCCAATTAAAGACTAAAGAGCCTGGAATACTACATCTTCAATTATTGATTCATTCAATTATGAATGGTGGGAAACTCCTATTCTCTGATGTTGATAATGGGTTAAATTTCAAATCTTTTGTTAAGCTAAATACACTTAGAACCCTAAAGCTCATCAAATACTTAATAGTGATCAAAATTTTCAATAAAAACTCTTAAACTCAGGGTTAACAGAAGTTAAACTTAAACTTTTACCATTATCAAATTCTTTAGAGAATCGAATAAATTGATCAAATAGTTTAACTCTCTCTTCTTCTTTATATTGTCGTAAAAGATACCCTTTAACCTGTAATAAATTCTGGATAAGAAAATCAGAGTCTTTAATATCTTGCTCCTCAAATTTCTTTATCAGTTCATTTATTTTCATACTTGCCATCATCGTTAAATTTTTGGGCAAACAATTTATTTGAAGATAATCTGGA
>JBLIAG010000019.1:0-69624 GCA_047634375.1 Bacteriovoracaceae bacterium | reverse complement strand
GATTACTTTAAATTAAAAATCATGCAAGTGTAGCTTTCGATTTGTAATGTCGCGGACTTAGGTCAAGCAGCCCACTTATCGGTTTGTTTAGACCTATTTTTTAGAAAAAAGATTTCAGCCAAAACAGGAATATAATATAATTCCAACCATGAATCAGGACTCTTCCAGTGAAGCTTTTTAAATCTGCGCCCTCTATTTCTAAACTTATAATATCCTTTTAAAAGCTCATTGAACTCATATATATCCTTAGGGCTTATTCTTGAAAATAGTTCCTGATCATCTTGTCTGTGAGACCTTTCAACAAGCCCCTGCAGCTCTTTCTCACCTGGTGGAATAAGTTTATGGGTAATACCTTTCTTTGCACAAAGCTTAAACAATGGATGCTCTTTGGGATCATCTGGATTCTTTGATGCCCATTTATAAGTGAACTCAATTCCATTATCTGTTTGAAGCCTCGTAATTTGAAATGGACATTCTTTTATTAATCTCTCCATGAAATCTTTCGTATTCAGAGCACTAATTCTTGAGTAAGCATACTTAAAGGACCAATTAGATGCGTGATCTATAAAGTTATAAACATAGGCTTTTTCACCGTTTGTAAGAAGGTGTGTTTGATACTTAACATCCATTTGGGTATGCGTTCCAGGATCTTTTACATAAACTTTTTTAGTGTGCCTCTTCTTCTTAGCCTTTGTTTTCTTCTTCGTAGTACATGGATATCTGAGCTTTAATTTAGAGTCATCTAAGTACCTTTCAATTTTATACCTTGTGACTTCATGCCCTTCATCTCGAACCAGATGAGCTTGTATAACTTCACTTCCCCAGCGAAAGTTTCTTCTGTAATATTGGATCTTATCTTTAATTTGATTAGTCAGTTGTTCTTGGATTTTATGGCCCCTAGGTTTAGCTCTGACACCATCAAGCCCATTTTCTTTATAAAGCTTTTTCCAACGTTGAAGAGTTCTTAAACTTATATTTCCCGAATTTAAAACAGCGGAGAGAGCAATTTTCTTTCCTGTCAGATTATCAATATGTTGATACTTGAAATCAATTTTTGTAGCTTCAATAAGAATTTCTAGCTTTCTAGATAATTTCCAATTTTCTTTGTAAACGGCTTTGAAATCTGCTCTTAATTGAGATAGATTTAGTATCATAGGTCATTCTCCTTTTTTTGCTTCACTTGCTGGTGAGCTTTAATTGGAGCCTGACCTATGTCTCTAGTCAATAATCAACTATTTATGTCTGCAAAACGCCATTTCATATCGAAGGGTATATAAAAATCATGCAAGTGTGTGGATATTTAAACTCAGATTTCATATCAATAGAGGAATATTGAAGGTTTTAAGTGATTTCATAGAGATGCACTAATTTGGTAGAGAGCCAAATAACATGTAAAAAGTATCCTGTTCTTAGAGCCGAAGTTCCGGATTCTCTTTACAAAATCGTACTTTCTATCTAGAAGTATCCTAATTTTAAATTAGGAGAAATAAATGAAAATCATGACAATAATTTTATGTATATTCACTGTACTAAGTGTCTCAGCGAATTCTTCAACAAATGTACAGGTTAATGAATGTACGCAGGTAATTTCAATTCAATTACTTGATATCCTTTCACAAGAAAAAAATGTATCTTATGACGATGCACAGAATAATTGGACTGGTTACAATCAAATCATACTAACTGGAAAAACTCAAAGTGGTTTAGAGCAATACAAAGTAAATATTAATACAGGTGTAGAACTTTATAAGGTTAAAGCTTCGGTTGACTCGATGTGTGATGTTGTTGATTATAAAATTACTAATGTGAATCAGTGTATCGAAACTTGTTATGCATATAATGATTTACCAAGGTCTGAGTTAAAGTCTTGCGTAAACGCTTGTAAATAAAATACGGGGGCCATTCAATTGGCCCTTTGTTATTCTTTTAGGAGTTTATCAACGAAGACTTACTTTGATAAATTGATTTCATGAAACTTAATACCTTCTTTTTGTAACGCCTGTAAAAGCCTTGTTCTCATTTCATGTCGTAATTCCCACGCTTCACTCGGAGAGTCCGCCCATGCAGCAAGCCAACACTTTATCGTATCCTTTTGGATATCCATAACCCAAAATGAAGGGTCTTCAAGTTTGTTAAAATATTTTGATTCATTTGCCACCTTTTTTGCAATTGCCTCAACTTTTTCTAAATTAGAATCTGGTGCAACGTAAAATTCTATATGGGTCCAAAGAAAATGATCCGTCATCGTAAGATGTTCAATCTCTTTTTGAAGTAAATTACTATTTGGTATGACAATTCTATTCCAGTCCCACCTTTTTAGAACAGAATAGGTGAGTCCAATCTCTTCAATTAAACCATACTGCTTATCTATAATAACCGTGTCTCCAACTTTAATCGATTTAAAGAAGGATATGACGACACCAGAAAATAAATTTTCCAAAAATGGTCTTAGAGATACACCAACAACAACGGATAAAATTGCAGCTATAACTGAGACATATACAGTTGGTACTTGGCCTAAGTATGGAACGCCTAATGCAATTAGCCATATGAAAATTAAGATCAATGGAAAAGCTTTTCTAATAAAACCAAAACGTCCCTCAATCCCTGTAATACCTTTTTGCTTTAATGTATTTTCTTGATCTTCTAAGGGGGAATCGGTTTCAACTGCATCTGAGAAATCTCTCTTTCTAAGGCTTTTTAACTTCTTTTTCTCTTCCTTGTTGAGTTTTAGAAAGACCATTAGATATAACCCTATAAAGAAAAATGATATTGAAATGGGGTAGATATTTTCGAATGCGATTTTGTATATATTCAACTTTATTCCCTAGTATTTAAGATAAAATGAGTAATTAGTTTAACTAGGAATCAGGTTTTTTTCTAGGAAAAATAAAATTGGTACAATACTTTCTTCCTTGTAATGTTAAAATTAATTCTAAAAAAGACAATTATAGGTAAGAGAAGTTTAGTCAATATTTTTTGTTTAAAAAGACTTGGATGGTCTTAAATTAAGTATCCTTCATGTTGATATGGCCTACAATAAGATATGGATAATTTAGAGTATTTAAGAAATCAAAAGATTCTCATTCTTGACGACCAGGCCGAAGTCATTGATACAGTTAAATCAATTCTAGAGTTTGAAGAGATAGCTAAAGTTGAAATTTCTCAGGATGGGCGGGAAGCTATCAAGGTACTTGAAGAGGCTAATGAAAGTGGAGATCCATTTAATGTGGTTATAGCTGATTGCAATATGCCAAAGTTCAGTGGAAAGGAATTTGTTAAACTCGTTCGTGAAAATGATAAGCTCGCTAACCTTGCTATTTTAATTATGACTGGTGACTTTGAAAATAATACAGTCAAAGAGATGTTAGATATTGGAGCCAATGATTTTATTTCTAAACCTTTTACCGAGACTGTACTTTTAAGAAAGATTGAATCGGTGATCAAGAGCATTAATCAATTACAGTCTTCTGTTAGTTTCTTACCCATTAGGGTTTCTACACTTTCAAAGGCCCAAGAACTTAAATTTGATGTGTTTCATTTTGAACATGGAAAGCATCGATTATTATTTAAAAATAATGAGGAAATTAACTTCTCACATCTCGAACTTTTGAATAAATATGGAGTAAAAAAACTGTATATTGAAGATAAGGATGAACCGCTTTATCAAGCATTTCTAGATACTAAGATTGAAGCCTTTATAAAAAGTAGAACTATTTCTATTGATGAGAAAGGTGAGCTTATTAATGATTATGGAAAAAATCTTATTAAAGAAGCATCCATTGATCCTAATGAACAAAATATTAAACAGCTTTCAAAGATTTCAAATACTCTTCATGAATTTCTTGAAAATAATGGAACTGAAGGACTTTATTCAATATTTAATTGTGAGGAAGACAACTCTGTTTATGGTCATAGTTTAAATGTATCTTCGATTGTATTAATGATCGTCCAAAAAATAATTGAGCTACACAATTCTCCAAAAAATAAAAATCATAAATTAGCGGCGCCGTTCAAGGGCGTTTTTAATAGTGACAACGGTACTGAAAATTTTGAGCTTTTAATGGAAGCCTCAATGATTCATGATGTTGGAAGAACTTCAATGGAGGAAATGGATGAAGGGCGGCATGCCATTTTAGGAGCTGAAAAGCTTGATGAATATCCCAATATTAATCCTAAAGTGAAAGAAATTATTCTTCACCATGAGGAGTTTTGTGATGGCACCGGTTTTCCTAATAAGTTAAACCGGACCCAGACTTCTCAATATACCAAAATTATTTCTATTGCAGATTATTGTGAAACAGAAGTTATTAGTAAAGAGCTAACTCAGACTGAATTTTTTACTCTGATGAAAGAGAATGGTGATAAGTTTATGCCTCAGCTTGTGGATATTATGAAATTAATTTTATTTTGAAAAAACAAAAGCACAGAGGTATTTTAATGAATGTGTTTTTCGGGGTATAATTAAATATGACTAAACTACTAGATAATCATAAAGGAAAATTTAATTCAAAGCCTTTTTCCTTTTTTTCGGACGAAACATTATTTCCTTTAGATAAGTATAGGAAGCTGCAAGAAACAATTCCCAGTTGGAAAGATATAGCTGGATCTAGGGTAAATGAAAATAATCAGCGTTTCGATTCAGGGTTTGCATCTAGTTATAAGAAATTTGATTTAAGTTTTGAATGGCAGGAAGTTCTAAAGTACCTCGTCTCTAAAGAATTTTTCTTAGAAATTATTGAAATGTTTGGAGAACAGATTTTACAAGAATACCCTTGTCGATTTAAAACGTTGGACTGCTTAAAAGGGCTAAGAGTAGGAATTAGAGACATTCATGATTATTCAAACTACGACATATTACTTGATGCCCAAATTGGTGGTAATACTCCTGTTCAATATCGGTCAAGTGTACGTAAGTCACATCTTGATTCGGCAAGAAAACTTTATGCGGGCTTTATTTATTTTCGCCCAGAGGACGATAACTCTAAAGGGGGCGATTTTGAGATATATGATGGTGAAAATAAGTCTAATCCAATGATCACTATACCATATAAGCCGAATCAATTTATTCTTTTTCTGAATTCTTCTCATTCCTATCATGGAGTTAGCGAAAGAAGTCGGACGGAGTTTCCTCGATTGTTTGTTAATGTGATTGGGGTTCTTAAAGACGAGTTATTTTAGTCAGTTTTTGGAAGATACAAAAAAAGTTTATACTGAGTTTTCTAATGCAAAGTCATTATTGATAGTTATAAGCAAATTGGCCGCGTTTACAACTCTTAAGGAAACTTAATCATTCTTTTTCCCCGAAAATTAAGTTCCTGTCACGTATTTTCACTGACCAAAAAATTGACAGTATAACCATTTCTTCAATCTGAGTAAGCTTAGAAAAATTTCAAGCTATACTTAAGGAACAGGAGATTACAAATGAAAAAAAACACAACTAAGAGTATTCTTTTCTTATTGTCTATATTGTTTTCCTTAGGTGTTAGCGCCAATGGAATTGGTTCAGGAAATGAAATAATTAATGTAGAAGATTTTGTTTTTAATCCAAGTTCAAGATATGTATCTGAAGAGAAGTTGAATGCTATTATTAATGACTCCTTAGATAAAAAGGAAAAGCAAAGTAAGCAAGAAAGAATGTTTGGAAAAGCAAAGGTTATTACGGTCGATACTCGAGATGAAAAAAGTTGTAGAGAGGTCGAGGAGCAAATTTCCAAGTATTCTAACTCAAGTGATGAAGAGTTTGATCTTTGTGGTGTTGACCCTTCAAGGCCCTATTCAACTATAACTGTCTATGAAAACCCTTACGAAGCAAAAGGTGTTTCTTACGGATCCCTAGATAGTAAGTCCAAAAAAGTAGTCGACGCAACAAGAAATTTATCGGTTCTCGGACTTGGTGTTATTGGTGCTATTTGGTTAATGCCCAAAGAAGTTTCTAATTGGACTGAAGAGAAAGTAGGTACGAAATTTGGTGAAAAGTATGTAGAACATATCAAAGAAGGTCCCATAATGGATAAAGATGCACCTGTTGTTAACTTTATAGGACATCCATACTCTGGTGCCATTTACTATACTGTTGCAAGGCATGCTGGTTTGAGTAAAATGCAATCATTTGGATATAGCGTTTTTATGTCTACGGCATTTTGGGAATATGGTGTTGAGGCGATCTTTGAAGAGCCCTCAATTCAAGATTTAATTATTACTCCAGTTTTAGGATCTCTTTTGGGAGCATTTTTTGAAAGTTATTCTGAAAAAATAAAAAGTAACAATGGAATGGTCCTTGGTAATAAAACTGTTGGTAATGTTCTCATGACTGTTATGAACCCTGTTGAAGGTATTATGGAGGGGATGAACGATATGTTTAAAACTGAATTTATTAAGGATGGAAGAATTTATTTATATTCAAGACCTAAGTACCAACCAGAGGAAATGGAGTATGAGATGCCTGGTGCTTTTACAGGAGTCGGTGTTGAGTTTAAATTTTAACTCTTAATTTTAGTTAGCTATTTATACAAAAAAGCGAGTTTTATAACTCGCTTTTTTCATATTTGTGACCTACTTATCTAAAAGTAGGTACTTATTCCCTGGAGTTTGGATGATATATCCATCAATTCCATCACCAAGTTTGTACTCACAAGTTGGATCTTCAATTTTTGATAGTTCGATATCAACTCTGGCAAGTGGACAAAGTCTATGTTCAGATATTTGATCAACATCAATTTCAATGACACAAGTTTCTTCAATTTTTGTTACCTGAACGACATCTCCAAAAACTAATGCTTCATAAGTTTTGCAGCTAGCTTGGACAGTTAAAGAAGATAATAGTGCACTTAATAATACTAAAAATTTCATAAATACCTTTGTTTAAATTATTCAGGCGGTATTTACACAAACTAAAGGTAAGAGTCAATAAAACAAGTACTAATACATGTATGAAAAAACATGGGTAAATATTACAGAAGCTACTTTGGATATTTCAATTAATGATACATAGCGTTTGTGAATATTATAAAAATGATATTTTTTTTGTTTATAAGCCTTAATCTGGCTCAATCATTGGCCTGTGATGTGGAATGGGGTGTTAAAGAGCTTATTGGGGCTCGGACTGAAATAGAGAAGGAAGATGCATTGGACTCGATTAGTGCCTCTCTTACCTTTTGCCATCCTAATGAATACCCTAAAGTTGCCTTGGATGTTTTGGAAAATACTGATTTAGGGGATTACTTTATCCAATCCCTCCTTTATCAATATGGACAATTAGTGGGGAACTCATATCAAATTGGGAATAATTGGAATCGAGTCGAGCTTCTTGAAATGAGGATTGCAAGTCTCGATAGATACCTTCTAAGGGTAGGAACAGCGACGGGGATCTACTTGGGGAAATATAATGGAAAGTCCCTCATTGCCACTAATAGGCATGTTCTAGAGAGTGAGAGTTGTGATGAGATTGTTATAATGAATTATAAAGGATTTTCTCTAGCTTGCTCAAAATTTATATTACCTAATAGTAGGCTTGATTTCGCTTTCATTCTTCTAGACACAGTCATTGAGGAGACTCCGGTCATGCTTGAGTGGAATCAGAGAGAAAGTAAGACAAGGTTACTCACTGCTGGGCGGGGTCACCATCTAAATGAAGGACAGGCCTTTTTTGAAGAGAGTTCTGAGCTGTGCCAGATTTTTTTACCTGATAATAATGGAGAGTCAATGGGCTGTGACTCATCACCCGGGGACTCAGGTTCACCAGTTTTTATCAAGGATGAAAGAAAGCTTTACGGTCTTGCGAATTCTACCGGGAATTATATTTTAAATTTTACAAATAATAATTATGTAGAAATCTTATCTCATCAAAATCTTCATGGTTTAATAAAGTTTCAATCATCACATATGGTGCCACTGTATAGAATAAAGAAGGAACTTAAGAATTCTAATCTAACAAAAGAGTCCCGAGAAATTATTACTTGTATGCTCGAACATGGTTGCTTACAGTAACAAAATGAAATCTTTTTACCTTTGATAGGGTTAAGCTATTCGGACAACTTGATTACGCTATATGCCGATCTTAATCTTAAATTCACTATACTGTTTCATTTAGACGTAATATTATAACTCCATGAAAATTTTTATAATACTAATTTTTTTATTAGGCTCGACTATTATAATTGCTGATTCTCAAAAGGGCCAAAGCAACTACATATTTCCTAAAAATAAAGTGATCAGTGTTACTGGCCATCCTGATTACCCGCCCGTTATTTGGCAGGAAAAGGGTGGTGAAAAATTGATTGGACTTGCTGTGGAATTTCTTGAACGGGCCCTATCTGAAATAAAAGTGAAAGTGAACTTTATTAAATCTGATACTTGGGGGAGGGCGCAGATTGAAGTCTCTCAAGGTAAAATAGATATGCTTATGCCACCTTATAAAAGTAAGGAGAGATTGAAGCTTTTAAATTATCCTAGAAAACCATTTTTAATGGATGATACCGTAGTTGTTGTTAGGAAAGGGAAGACATTTGACTTTAGAAAACTGGAAGATTTATCAACAAAATCTGGAGTCGCTATAATTCATGATAGTTTCGGTTCTACCTTTGATCAATTTGAAAAAACTAATTTGAAGATTAAAAGACTTTCAAAAAGCGAACAATGTTTAAAGTTTTTAATGAAAGGTAGAGCTAACTTTATGGTTGGTGGGCGTAGTGCCATTTTAGCAATGGCAACAAAGATGAGGATCCATGATCAAATAGAAATACTACCAAAGAGAATAATTAATACTGGAATGTACTTTGCTGTTTCTCGAAAATCCAAGTGGAATCAGACTGACTTACTTGAATACTTATCAATGAAAATCGATGAATACGAAAAGGAAGGTTATATGAAAAGACTTGAGGTGAAATATCTTAATATATACAAAAAAGAAGTCGCTCTAAATTAGCCTGCAAGTTTATTACTCTTACCTGTGTAATGGTTAGATACTGAATCAAGATCTATATCATTTAGAATAAGTGAAAATGCCATTTTCCCAGCTAAAAGATCAATCTTTTCATACCAACTTGGTAAAAATCTGGGTGGTTCAATGAAACCATTCTCATACGCGGATTTTAATAAAAAAATATCATTTATATCCACACGGCCACAAAAGAGTAAATGAGTTAGGTCTAAATTATTAGTTTTAAACGCCCATCTAAAAAAACTATGGACCCTTATTAGACCTTCTAAATATACCCCATCTTTTGTAAAGGCAATTCCACCATTTTGGAATCCACCACGTAATATTCTCGAGGCAGATAAATAGCTCTCTTTTTCACTTTGGCCGTTGGATAAAAAGTAATCAAATAGGTCATAAAAATCAGCACCATTCAGTGCTAAGTCTAGTGCTACGACTCGTAGGGAGATTCTTTTTAACCTTGATAGATCAAGGGACCCAGAAATAATTTCTGAAAAAGTCGCAAGACCTTCTTGAGTCTTTGTAGTCCTCGGAGAACCTAGACTTAAAATGGGTAACTGGGTTTGTAAGGAGCCATTTATTGCAGTTAAGGAATGTGTCATTATTTCGTGTACTAACAATTGGTCAAAGTCATAAGTTGAGAATAAGGCGTTTTCCCTTAGTCTTACCCTTTTTCTACCAGCAGTTGCTTTGGCCGTAATTTCATCGGTCAGGACAATTTTGGGAGTATGCTTCCCAAAAACCTTTTTTGATTTTTTCATTAGAAATTTTTTAAGATCTGTAGCGGTATAAGTTTTATCTGGCTCTACCATATAAGGATGTTCATAATCGTTAAAAGCATCAATAAAAGATTTCGCTGTCTCTAAATGTGAGTACTTTCCATCGAATAATAAATGGGTTGGCTTACCATACTCTAGAATGCTTAAATCCTGAAATGTGTTTGTACCAATAGAGTGAATCATATCAATTGAATTACAATAACTATCAATTGAGAGTGATGTATAAATATGTAGTGGGTTCTCTATTGATAAATATGATTTTAATTTTTGAAGTTCCTTTTTTGACTCAGATAGATCAAATTTTTCATAACAAAATTTTAATACTGGTTTATTACCTTTTTTTATTCCCTCTAGAAATATTTGTTCTAAATGCGCCGGCCAACTTATTTTGTCCAAAATACCAATTCTATTAGTAATTTTTATGACTTTATTATTTATCGTAACGAGGTCTTTTTTCATCATTCTATCAATATCGGTTCTTATTGGGTGTAGCTAAAGTTATATAAAGGCCCGTCTAATTTATATTCTCAATTGAGCCCCATTAATTCCGATAGGGTAAACGCTATGAAAATACAGATTTTTATGACTTTCCTTTTGTGTATTCTATTCGTCTCCTGTGGCCATTTTAAGAGGTTAGGGGGGAGAGAAGTTTCCTCTACTGATGATGGTTGGAGCTATACGCCTAAGGGGCGGACAATCGCTATTGGAGACATACACGCTGATCCTAAGGCCCTACTTGATATCTTAATTAACAAGGGAATTCTCGATGAAAGTGGAAATTTTATTGCTCGAAATATAGATCTGGTCCTTTTGGGAGACTTTGCTGATAAGGGATATGATACCCGAGGTGTATGGGATGTTATTTCTCATATCGAGAAAGAAGCAGGGAAGAATAATTCAAGAGTACATTCCGTTTTTGGTAATCATGACACTGTGGTTCTTATGGGGGAACTAAAGCGGATGAAGCAAAAAGACCTTCAAAAGTTTTCCGCATTTGACCAAAATCCAGTTATGGGTGTAAAAAAAGCACTAGTTACCGAGCCATACAAAAGTATGATGCGAAAGTGGAAAGGTATTATTAAAATTGGGGATAGTATTTATGTTCACGGTGGAATAAGTAAATTTATTTATGAGATGCATCCAAGCCAAATAAATCAAGTTGTGAATGAATATGTAATTTCTCAACAAGAGTATTTAGAAAAATTTATCAAAGGAATTGATGCCAAAGCTCCTAAGGTTCCACATATTTTAGCGCCATGGAAATTTGATTCAAAACAGGCCATGCCAGATAATCCATTTTGGACAAGACTTGCAGCAAAGCATGAACTTTCTCAAAACGAATTTAATAGAATGCTTGATTATTTGAACGCAAAGCGAGTGATTGTTGGGCATACACCTACCAATAGTAAAAAGATTCAAAAAATTTTAAATGGAAAAATGATATTGGCAGATACTAATAATTCAATAGGCTTTATGGGTGGGAAATTGTCTGCAGTCGAAATTAATGAAGCTTCTGGTAGGATAATAGAATCGAACGACTTAAAGAGGGGGCTTAACAGAAACGCTTTTGTTAAAATTGTCACCTCAGGAATTAAAGGGATGAACTCCTGTATAAAGGTATTCTTTGGCCCTCAATAGATTAACTCAAATTAAAAGCTAAGTTGCCAAGTCCTTGGTTCTACTTTTGGTGTATTGGCCATTGATGGAAGACTAGGATCCGTGGTTATGAGTAGACCATTTTTATTTACCTCAAGGTTAACTATTGTTCCGGCTGCAAGTGACATCTTTATTAGGTCGATACCTTTTGGGTTTTCGTTATTATAAATTCTAATGGTACTCCAGTGAGGACGACTAGAGTCCCCGCCAAAAGCAAAGTGTATATCACCAGTGTAGTAAATCACAGCGGTACCAAGACTTTCTCCAAGGGAAATAATAAGTGGAGCTCTTGAAAACGAGTAATACGGATCTGAGGCGATTTCATAAGTTTTAAAGGTCTCTTTTTCGACTTGGATTAGACGAGTATCTACTCCATTATTTTCCTTTAAATTGGCAACCATTAGAAATTGATTCTTGTCTATTATTGATACATATCTAAAATCTGCATATGCTGGTTCTTTGAATTCATGAATCATGTGCTTCATCTCTTGATCTTGTAATTCAAATATCTGGCCTTTTAAAAAGATCATTTTATATTTAAGTTCATGGTTATCTAGGGTTAAAATGCTTTTTCGTTTATCTCCGTCATAAACACGCTTACCCTCTTCAATTGTTCCATCTTCCTTTAGGAGTAATTCCTTTCCTTGGCTTACAACTTGGTTTCCAGAGGGGCGATATTTTGTTTCTAAAACATCAAGAGTGTTAGGAATCTCTTTTAGCTTAATACTGGGTGAGACTATTTGAAAGTCACTCATCATTTTTAATTTAAATTGAGAGATTTGAGAAATAAAAATCATTTGGCCAAAAACTAAAAAGAAAACAACTACACCTAAAAATAAAGTAATTCCAATAAACCAATACAATTTTTTCACTCCATTCCTTATTTCTTATAAATATCTTTATTATATTCTAACCAGTTCGCCTTCATTTTAAAGTAAAAAATAAAACACAAAATGTTGGCAAATTTTACTGATAAACCCTATTTTCAACGAATATGAAGTGGCTAAACACTTGAATGCCTGTAGAAATTATTTTTGAGGTTATAATTTGGTTACAATAATTCTTAACGAATTGTTTAACCTTTTTCAATCTCGCGTTTACTGTACGTGAAAGGGGAGTTCAGAATGACTTATTTTTCTTTAAAGGCATTTTCTAGGACGTTTACTGAGGAATATACTTTATCGAGTGCCCCACCAGGCTGATTTTTTTGAATTTCTATTAATAAGATTTTAGTATATGGACCATTAATTTGGTCCTTTTTTTGTGAGATATGACGTTCACTGATTTAAATCATCAATATACAAACTTTTTAGTGATATTGTTCTTATTAGAACAAAGGAATTTATATTATGACTACTAAAAAGTTATTCTCTGACCTCAAAGACGGTGCAAACGTCTTTCTTCACTCAGCTGCATGTAACCCAGGACCCTTGGTTGAAATGATGTGTGAAGCCGCGCTAGAACAGGGAATTAAAAACCTTAAGTTCTACCATCTACATTTGGATGGAGAAGCTGTTCATCTTGATCAAAAATATACAAATTTTGCCGAAGCAAATTGCTTTTTTGTAGGTGCAAATTGTCGTAAGGCCATGGAGAATGGACAAGCAAGCTATATTCCAGTCTTTTTAAGTCAAATCCATGAATTATTTGCTAATGGAACAATAGATTTAGATTATGCTTTAATTCAAGTGTCTCCTTTTGATGAACATGGATATGCTACTTTAGGGCCTTCTGTAGATATCAGTGTTTCTGCCCTTCACCATGCCGATAAGGTGATTGCAATGATCAATCCAAAAGTACCAAAGGTTTTTGGTGATGGAGTTGTTCATGTAAATGATCTTGACGCTTGCATTGATATAACAATGGAACTTCCATCTCATGAATCAAAACCACCATCAGAAATTAATATGAAAATTGGAAAGCATGTGGCCAATCTTATAGAGAATGGTTCTACCCTTCAGATGGGAATTGGTGATATTCCAAATGCAGTCTTGGCACAATTAACGGAACATAAGGACCTTGGAATTCACACTGAAATGTTTTCTGATGGTTTAATTCCTTTAGTACAAAAAGGTGTCATCACTAATAAGTTTAAAAAAATTCATCCATACAGAATTGTATCAAGTTTTGCCGTTGGATCTAGAAATCTTTATAATTTTTTGAATGACAATCCAATCGTTCAATTTCGTGAAGCAAGCTTTGTAAATGACCCAAGGATGATTTTAAAAAACCCAAAGGTGTGTGCTATTAACTCAGCTATTGAAGTCGATATTACGGGGCAAATTTGTGCTGACTCAATTGGAAGAAAAATCTATTCAGGAGTTGGAGGGCAAGTTGATTTTTTAAGAGGAGCTGCTTTATCTGAAGGTGGTAAGGCTATTATCGCACTTCCTTCAAGGACTAAGCATGGTAAGTCTAAAATTGTTTGTAAATTAGCAGAAGGTGCAGGCGTTGTAACAACAAGGGCACATGCTCAATATATTGTAACTGAATATGGCAGTGTTAATTTAATGGGTAAAAGTTTAAAGCAAAGAAGGGAACTTCTTATTAGTATTGCCCACCCAGATGATAGAGAGGCTTTAAGAAAGGAATGTTACTGAGAGTTTTTTAAAAGTCTTTAATTTGATTAACCAGATCTGAGTTTATTATAAAAGGATTTATATTTCCTTGTATAGATTGAATAATAAGATTTCTCTCAGTTTCTCGGTCGTCTACTGGGTCTAGTTCATGCCACCGTCTTAAAACTTGTTCTTGCTCACTATCGATTGGTAGTTGGTAACGAATTGAAAAGTAAAACATTGCTCTTGCAACATTTCCTTTGTGTTGATCCCTAGGTTCAAAGCAGTCTTGTGAATTATAATCTATTCCTAAAGCACTGCCACCTAGTTCCCAAAATGAAGATTCAACAATGCAAAAAGGGAGATTAGAACGCTTACTATTAGACTCTTTACTTGCTGCGAATAAGTGATGCATGTCGCTTTTAGCTGGGTAGGTTTTCGCGCCTTTAGATTGAGGCCATGTATGCTCTAGATTTAGTTTAAATCCTCTTGGATCTCTTTTTTTGATATTTGGTACATATTC
This sequence comes from Bacteriovoracaceae bacterium, assembly GCA_047634375.1. Classification (GTDB taxonomy): domain Bacteria; phylum Bdellovibrionota; class Bacteriovoracia; order Bacteriovoracales; family Bacteriovoracaceae. Next base: position 55,170 of record JBLIAG010000019.1, on the reverse strand, counting down.
TCTTTGGTCTCTTTCCTGGCACTGGCCCTTTGTATAGACGGAACAGACAATACCATCGATATTTTCAACTTTAGAGAACATTACTAACTTTACGTCTTTGTAGCTTAAGTAGGAATGGTTTTTCTTAGCCTTTTTATGAAGTTCAGCTTTCATGTTTTTAGCAAAAGCCAAGTAAGGTGTTGAATATAGAATGATGAATAATGTTATAAGAGTCTTTTTCATAGAAACTTAATACGATATTTTGTAAGATTAGTCTAATGACTTTTATAAGTTGGAGGTTAAAGGAAGGATTTCTTTTTTTCTTTTTGATTTATTGAAAAGAATTTCAACCTCGGAAGAGGATAGAGTGATACCAAACTCATCACTTAGAATTGAGTTTAAATGTTTTTGATTTATCACTTCTATATGCTCTATTATCTCTGAGGTCTGGGTGATAAACTCACGATTGATAATATGAATAATCTTTTCCTTACTAATCTTTGATACAACAAGATTATTTACAAAAATTGCCTCAGGGTGTTTGTGAGAATAAAAATGCCCTTGTTCACAATCCTTTTCTGTATATCTTGCGGTGTCGAATGCATAAAGGATTATAGGTGATTCATTTTTCTTAATAAGTCTTAAATGAAATTCGTTATTATGCTTAATCACCTTATAAGACCCCAGACCTAAGCTGGTATTAAAATCTGATTCAATTAAAATCGCTCCAATTGGACCAAGTGAGCCAAAGCCTACATCTACTAGGTAGTCCTGTGATTCAATCGTTACAATATTAATTCTATGGGTCCTCGCATTTTCTAGACCTGCACCGAGGACGACTCTGGCCATCGACATTTTTACTTCAAAGCCAAGTTCTTTTAAAACTATATTAAATATTTTATTGTGTTCAAAACAATAACCACCAGATTCTTGGGTGATGACTCGCTCGAATAAAGAATGATTTTTTAAGGAGAGTTCCTTTCCTAGGAGTACATTTATACTGCTAAAAGCAAGAAGCTGGGTATGTTTTTCAATGAGAGAATTTAAATTCTCAAGATTAACATTTCTAGGGATAAAGTCCATTTTATCTAAGTATTGTTGAATATACATTCAAACTCCTTAAATAAATTTTATCCCTATAACTGAAGAATGCAAATACTATTTTACCGTTTTAAAACCTTGATCTTTCCAAGCACTAATTCCACCTTTTACATTAAATGCTTTTAGTCCATGTCTAGTAAACAAATCTGTTGCTTTATAACTTCTGCCACCACTATGGCAGTAGATAAGATATGTTTTCTTCTTATCAAGTGCTTTGACGTATTTTTCAAAATCGTCATTATAGGCATTCTTCTTAATTGCTCCCTTAATAATACCTGACTTATGTTCATAGGGCGTTCTTATATCAAGGATAACTATATTTTTGTCTGCAAGTTCTAATCTATTTTTCAGTTCTTGGACATTAATTTGGGCTATTTCTCCAGAAAAAGTAAGGGGGCTAAAAATCAAGGTGATAAGTAAAAGAAATTGTTTCATATGGTCTCCAAGTATATATTTTACGTTTTTCACAAAGCCATTGTAAACCAAAACAAATGAGGAAAATATCTTATGAAGTTAAGAGATTAGGAGAAATTCTATCTGTAAATTATACAAAAAAGACGAAAGTAGTCCTGGCTTGTGTTATGCCTAGTCTAGATTAATTAACCAAATTAAATATCTATAAACTTAATGCCAAATATTTCTTCTCAAAGGACAAGCGATGATCCATAAAAAAATCCAAGCCACCTTAGTAATGTTCTTCACTGCGACTTCAATGATGGTGGCGCATTCAAAAGAACCTATAAACAGTAACTGTTATATTGAAGATACAGAAGAAGTTATGTTTATGGACATGTTTCCGTGGAATCAATCAGAAGAACAAATGGCACAAAATTTCAATCTAATCTATAAATCCAATAAAAGGATGGATAATCGTGTTTTCTACGATGGAGAAAACTATAAGATGCCATTTAATAGCTACGGTGAAGAGACTAGGTACGCAATTGTTCCTAAGGGATTTATTGAAGGTCTTATTTCTCATATGGAATCGGCATTAGATAAGGGATATGTAAGCCATATTAATTTCTCAGATATGGGGCATAATCATTTATTTATTCCAAAAGAGTTTTACAAGGATGAGATAAAGCATCTGTCTATGGTGAGAGAAAAACATATTCTTTATGAAAAACTTATGAATAATAGTGATCTTTTAATGCTTTATCATACAGCGGAACAATTGAGGTTCTTTAATGAAGATAAAACTCTTGTCACGGATCGCTCGGTTCAAAAACGTTTTTATACTAGAAACCTACTTGGAAAAAATAAGAAAAGTAATAATTTAGATATTTTATTTGATTTAAAGGCAAGTGCAAACGGAACAAGTAAATACAAAGAAGATCAGTATAAATATTGGGGGGCAGGTTTTAGCTTCTCTTCAACTGAAAAAGGTTGTTTTTCCTATTTGAAGAATGGGAAAAAGCTTTTCTTTGATCTATCAATCAATGATATTGGGTATAAACCTTCATCATATGCTGATGATGATTATAAGTAGAACCTTTTTATCGATCAAATCAAGAGCATAATAGTGAATCTAGCTTTTAAGTAAAATTTTTGATAAGTTTATGTGAAATAAAAAACATAGGAGTATCGAATGCCATCTTTTGACTTAGTTTCTACAATGGATATTGGTGAATTAAAAAATGCTATTAATATGGCCGAAAAAAAAATCAAAGGTCGTTATGATTTTAAAGGTTCTAATTGCTCAATAAATATAAAAAATGATTCAGAATTAAAAATCATTGGAGATTCGGAATACCAAGTACAAGCAGCTCTTGATATTCTTTTTCAATGTATGACAAGTCGTAATCTTGGCTTGAAAGGCTTAGAGCCTCAGGACATAGCTCCAAGTGGAAATCAAACTTATAAATTAGATATTATTATTCATAGTGGGATTTCAAAAGAGAAGGCCAAAACTATAAATACAGTTATTAAAGACTCTAGCTTCAAAGTCAGCTCTCAATACCTTGATGAAAAAATTAGAATTACGGGTAAAAAAATTGATGATCTACAAGGAGTCTTTAGACATCTACAGGCACATAAGGAAGTAAATATCGCACTGGCCATGGAGAATATGAAATAGTTTCAAAATAAAAATAAGGTGATTCGTTTCGGAATCACTTTGTAATCATTATTTATCTATTATGTGTTTATAAACATAAGGGGCCCTTTAAGAGCTCCTTTTTTTTGGTAAGTAACTGTATATCGACAAGGATATAGGTCAGTTCTGAACTAACTTAGTCTTAATATAGGGCTAAGTTATTGATTGTTGGTAGGATCAAATAATAATAGTAAAATATTAAGATAATCTTAACGATAAGTTATTTAACTATGAAATTACTATTATTACTTCTATTCATTTTTACCGGTTGTGCCCAGGAGGGTACATCATCGCTAGTGGCCGGAAGCAGTAGTGCTACTGAAAAGCAGAGTTTAAATATTAACTTACCCGCTGATTCTGAAGTCTATATGAATATTGCAACAGGAATTGTTGATTTTGAATTAAGCGGAGACTGTTCAGCTGATACAAGTGTTATAGTCTCAAATAATGGAACTGATGTTTATACAGTTGATTGTATAGAGGGAATATATACAAAAACTTTTGAATCCATAAATATTAGAGATGGTTTTAATGGTATTAAGGTAAGGCAGTTTGTTAAACAAATAAGCGTCAATGTTTTAACTGATCTTGTTGCACCATCAATGACAATTATTGCACCTGACTCAATTTTTTCTGACAATGAAAATGCCTATACACTATCTGGAACATGTGACGATAATACAGCAACTGTTTCTGGAGATGTTGGAGGAGTAAACTTTTCTGCTAATTGCGATGGTACGAATTGGATTGCTGGGGGGATAAATGTTTCTGGCTTAAGTAATTCCTCCCATGTGATTAACTTCTCTGTCGAAGATATTGTAGGAAATTCTGTTGTGGGAACAACTAGTGTTAGTAAAGCTTCTGCAGTGCCTTCTGTTACTTCAATCTTAGCACCAGTTAATGGAACTTACAGTATAAATTCAACTCTCGATTTTCAATTAACTTTTGATTCAAATATTAATGTCATCAATTTGCCATGTCTTAGTTTAAATATTGGAGGGGTAACTAAAGATGCCTGTTACGCATCTGGATCTGGTGGTAACTCTTTAATCTTTAGTTATACAATTGTTGATGGTGATTCAGATATTGATGGTGTTAGTTTAGCCTCAACAATAGATTTAAAAACAGGATCAATTAAAGATTCAAACTCAAATAATGCAAGCTTGGTATTGAACTCAATTCCGGATCTAGCGCTTGTACAAGTTAATACTGTAACTGCTGGGCCTGATGCTGTTGAAGTTCTTAATCAAACAAATTTAAGTGTAGATAGAACTCAAGCAAGTTTTTCATGGGTAGCACCAAATGGAAACGGTAATACAATTACTAAATACATCGTAAGGTACAAAAAATCTTCAGAGTCTGAATATTCTTACTGGGGACCTGACCCTGTCACAACGAATACAACAATAACCTCTTTATCGACAGAAGAGTTATACGATGTACAAGTTGCGGCTTTCAATGGAGTTATTGGGCCATATAGCGCAGTCCTTCAATTTTCTACCATTTTTAATCCTGCCAGTTTAGGTGCACTTATTTGGTTTGAAGCAAAAGATATAAATGGAAATGGAATAGTTGTCCCAGATGGAACCTCTATAACAACCCTTATTGATAAGTCAGGAAATGGTAATAACGCTGCCAAATTAACTGGTACAGATGCCACAGTAGAGACTGTAGATGGTTACAAAGTCCTACGATTAGGTGCTAGCGGCTATAGGACAATTAATTCATTAGGAGAAGAAAATAGTTCAGAGATAGAAGTGTATGTAATTGCCAAAACTAGGGAAATTACTAATAGCTTTGCATTTGTAAATGAAAATCAAGGGAACAATAATAGATATGGGACGCACTTTCCATGGGGAAACGGCAATGCGTATATTGATCTTCCAATGGGGAACAGAATGAGTGGGCCGTGGGGTGGTAATACTGATGATTTCATTGCTTGGACTTTTAGGGCGTCTACAACTCAAGGTAAGGCTCTTGAAAGAGATGGTGATGAAATTTTAGCTGGTGGTAATAGAACACTAAATCCACCTCTTAAAAAGTGGACCATTGGTTCAGACTACGCAGGAACATCTAAGTACTGGAAAGCAGATCTTCAAGCAATGTTCGTTTTTGAAAAAATACTAGATGCCCAACAACGAGCCGATTTTTTTCAATATGTTGAAGACGAATACGGTGTCGTCATGCCATAGAGTTATTATTTCTTCGAGTTTATCATTCAATCGCCTAAAAAGTTTACAAAAAACTGACATTAAACGTACTTGAGCCTCTAATTTCTCTAAGTTAGTATATTAAAAATTATACTAATAGGAGAGTTTATGAAAGTTGGATCATTATTAATTATTTTGTCATTGGTATCATGTGCAAGTTATCAAAATGGAAGAACTGCTAAACAAAGTGTTAATGGTAAAATATCTGAGGCACCAGCAGATATTAAAGTCACAGCTCATTATGATAATGAATATTCAACAAAACATTTCTCTTATTTACAAGTTGAGTTTGGAAACAAATCGGATGAGTGGAAAGATATAACTAAAGTTATTCTCAACGTGGAGGGTGATTCAATAAAGATTATTCTTGGGCAAAGACTTGATGACTGGACTAGAGCCATTCAAAATAAGGTTGCTGTTGATAGACAAAATCTTCAAATGGCCTTGGGAGTGTTAGCTGTTGGCTCTGCAGTTGCTGCAGGAAGTTCAGCACAATCAGGGAACTATACAAATACAGCGGTCTTTTCCACCGTTATGGCCGGGGCAGCAGTCGCTAGTGATGTTAATAGGCTTACAGATTCAATTTCTGATTTAGAGAGAGCACAAATATTTCCTAAGAGTCATTTATATTCACCATTCTCACTACCACCAGGGTTAGTCAATAAGAGATGGATTCTAATTCAGCATGAGAAAAATGTTAGAGTTGATAATTTATCATTTGATGTTTTCTTTAAGACTGGTAAGAAAAGAACTTATACAATTGGTTTGAATAGTTATTATTAGTTTTAAATTTATACTAAGGCATTAAGGTGAATTTAAAAAACTTTAATGCCATGTCTAAGTCACTTATCCCTTTAATGAATTCTTTAAATTACTAAGTCCATTTAAAGCCGGAAATAACTGAGACTTCATCTTGTCTTTCATAGGTGAATTTCCAACTGGTTCAACATTTATTTTCGCCTGAGAGCGAAGTCTATTATTTACTGCCATGGCATCTAGCCATGTTTGACTTTCTTTTGTTCTGAAAATTATAGATATGGAAATAGAAACATCTTCGGGACCGTTTTTAATATAATGACCAGATATAAATGGAATATGAAGAGCTTCCCCTGGTGAGAACTGAAACTTATGCCCTCGGTGATCAATATCTTTGGTCCAACTTGGCCTTTGTTGTCCGTAATCTGCAAAATTTTCTCTAATTGATGCTGGTACTACCTTATCGTCAAATTGATCGAAAACCGCAACTTCTTTACTCCCGCGAATTTGAAATAGAAATGTTGAGTATCTATCAATATGAAATGGAGTGAAAGCATTTGGAGAGGCAATAAAGAGAAAAAGTTTTGGCTCTATTGCTTCTTCTCCCACTCCTTTTTGTTTCATCACAGAATTTACATCTTCAATGAGTTCTTTATACAACTCTTTAAAAGAAGGATCATCCTCAGGACTTCTAACCATGATATATGAATTTGAAGTTCTTATAGTTTCAATGGTTTCTTCAATAGTTAAGTTATTCTTTTGATCTATATGAGCACGATCAAAATTGGCATTGAGATCATCAAGACCCTTTGAGTACATGACTTGATCCTTTGGTAGGTTTGCTAAAACATTTGCCAAATTTTCAAGAGAAAGAGATGGATGTTCTTTAAGTTTATGAGTGAATTTAAATGGAGTTTTATCTAAATCCTTAGGGTTTAATTTGTCCTTAATATATTTGTACACGATATTCCTCTTTATTTGATCAAACTAAATTTAATTTTACGGCAAATTGAAAAAGTATCTAGAGGAGTAAATCCTTTAGGCCATGGGGGTATTATTTTTGAGGAATTAACGATACCCACCTATGGTATATTGTGGGGAAATTTGGTTTTTCTTAATAAAATTGAAAGAAATAATTTTGTGAAAACAGAATCTTTTACAAACAAAACAAAACATAAGTTTCATTATAATATTGATTTATTTAAAGGAAATCTCGTGTACAATTCATTTAAATTGTACTGTCATTTATAACCTGGAAGATTGAAATGGAAAATACACCGGAAAAAAATAATAAATACAACGCTACTCACAAAGCTCTTCTAAACAGAACAAGTAGAATTAATGGGCAGGTAAGTGGTATTGCCAGTATGATTGAACAGGAAAAATACTGTATTGATATTTTAATCCAAATAAAAGCAGCAAGAAGTGCTTTAAAATCGTTAGAATTAGAGATCATGGAAGGTCATATGAAATGTTGCCTAAAAGGGGCGATGAAATCTGGATCTGAAGTTGAAATTAACGAGAAGATAAAAGAAATTGTTGAGCTTGTAAGAAAAACATCCAAATAATCAAAATATATTTATTTTTAAGCCCACTATTCCTACAAAAACTTCCCAATATTACCTCTGGGGGGTATAAGTATGTGGAACTACAATAGTTATATGATCCAAATCTCTTTTTTGTCACAAAAAGTGATTAAATTCGTATTACTAGTTGAGTTCAATATTTTGGAGGCGTAATTTGCAAAACTACTTAGCTTGGATCATTTTATTTAGCTCCTCGGTTTCTTGGGGACATGGTGGTGTGGTTCATGACAATGTGAAACACCAAGACAAAGAAGTTCATATAGAACCTTCAGTAAAAGAAAAGTACCAAAAAATTAATAAAAACTATTTAACGAGTGTCAAACCTCTATTCCAGCGTGCTTGTATGGATTGCCATGGAAGCAATACAGAGTTTCCTTGGTATTACGCAATACCTGGAGTTAAACAGCTTATTGATAACGATATTAAGGAAGCTAAGAAACATCTGGACTTTAGTGTTGATTTTCCCTTCAAGAGTCACGAAACACCAAGAAAGGATCTTGATGCAATTGAAAGTTCTTTAAAGCAAGAAACAATGCCTCCAATTCAGTATAGACTTCTACATAAAAAATCAGAATTAACCAAAAAAGATATTTTAAAAATTAATGAGTGGATTCAAAATTCAAAAGAGATATTAAAATGAAAAGAATAATTTTAATCTATATTCTCAGTTTTTCCCCTAGTGTATTTGCTGTAACTTTTCAAGAAGCTATTAGCAATCTTGAGAAACATGAAAGTATTGAGGCCATCATTGGTAAGTCTAGGGTCACGTCTGAGCAAGCTAGTGAAAATGGTTCATGGGGAGACCCTCATTTTAAGATCGCCGCTAAAAACTTTCCTAAAGATACTCTAGATAAAGATCAAACACCAATGACTGGAATTGAATTTGGTCTTTCCCAAAAGATTTCCCTAACAACTAAATATGGAAATATTAAAGATGCTTTTAGTTCTCTAGCAAAGGCCTATAAGTATGATGCAAATGATAAAAGGGAAGCATTAACAAAAACACTTTGGGAAGTTCTTATATTGAAAAGAAAAATTCTTGAAGAGTCAATCATTTTGAATGAAAACCAAGCTTGGATTACTAAAATGCTTAAGGTTAGTAAGAAATTATACGCTAATGGTAAAACATCCCAACAGGCAATTTTAGACATACAGATAAGAATCTCTGAAATTGAAATCTTAATTAGTAATAAAAAATTTGAACTCTCAGAAATTGACGATAAATTAAAATACTTAATAGGAACTTCCATCGTAGAAGCTAAATCAGTACCTTGGAATATTTTAAATGAAAAATCAAAAGATGAAATTGATAATAGAAGTCTCAGTTTCCAAGAAAAGCTAAAGGCAACAGAATTTAACTTAACTGCTTCAAACCTAAATTATGTTCCAGATTTGACTGTTTCACTGGGTGTGACCAAAAGAGAAAATATAGACGGTAATGGGGACTTTGTTGGTGCATCTATTAGTTTTCCACTTCCTTTTTCAGATACCAAATATGCGTCTAAAGGTAAGGCCGTTCAAGAGAAGTATTTGGCAGTAAAAACCTTTGAGAATTATAAGAAAGAAAAGACACGTAATGTTGCTATTCTTAGAAAAGAAATTAAAAAACTAGATCAAGAAATAAATATTTTAAAAAATAGAACTATTCAATACGCAAATAACTCGAGGTCGATCACATCAAAGTCGTATGCACTGGGAAACTCAAGTTACGTTGAACTGCTACAGAGTGAATTAAAATTACAAAAAATTCTTATGCAAAAACTTTTACTTGAGGCGACGAGAGATATAAATAAAGTCGCATTAAAATATGTTTTGGGAGAGACCATCAGATGAGTAACTTAGTAAAATCATTTCTTTTCATTCTACTTCTAACTATGGGGGTATCTTGCTCTAAAGCACCAGGAGAACATTCTGGAGAAATGAAAGAAGAACATAAACATGAAAATATAAGCTCTTATTACACTTGTTCTATGCATCCAAAGGTGAAGGAAGATAAGCCAGGTAAATGTCCCATCTGCCATATGAATTTAACAAAAGTTGAAGTCGATGACTCAGTTGACGAGATCAATGTAGAATCTACTGTTCCAGATAAAGATATCTGGCAATGTGAGAACTTTCCCGAAGTAACAAGCGAAAAAGAAGAAACTTGTCCTATGGACGGTACTGCTATGGTTCAGGTTGTAAAAAAAAATAAGGCAAGTGAGGTCATTGCGAGGGTTAAACTTAGAAAATCTCAAATGAAACATTTTTCACCTGATTTCTTTCCTGTGACAACAATGAAAATGACAAAAAGAATTCGCCTTCTGGGCTCGGTCTTACAGTCTGAAGAAAAAGAAAGTAGTATCCCTGCTAGGATTGGAGGGAGAATTGAAAAGGTATATGTTAAGTCTACTGGAAGTATGGTCAAGGTTGGGGATCCAGTGATTGATCTCTATAGCCCTAAGCTTATTACAGCGGGTGAAGAGTACCTCCTTGCAAGACAAAGCTTTGCAAGATCAAAAAATAAAGATTTCAAAGATATGCTTACCCAGAGTATTGAAAGGTTAAAGCTCTGGGGTATTAAAAGCTTTCAGTTTGAAAGTTGGTATAAGAATAATAAAGTCCCAAAGCAAATTACCATTTATTCAAATGCTACGGGAATCGTTAGAAAAAGAAATGCAACAGTTGGAAAGTATTTTAAAGAGGGACAAAACTTTTTTGAACTTTCTGACTTGGCAGACGTTTGGGTGGAAATGGACGTTTATGAGCATGACTCTTCACTAATTAAAATAGCACAAAAAGTTGAACTGGACTTTACTGCAATCCCAGGGGAGATCCTTGTTGGGGAAATTGATTTTGTAAGTCCTGTCTTAGATAAGAATTCAAGAACACTTAAGGTGAGGGCAACAATTGAAAATGCTTCCGGGAAACTAAAGCCTGGAATGATTGCGAATGCCGTACTCAATGTAGATATTGATGGTTTGCCACTTGTGATCCCGCGGACCGCTATTATAGATACAGGAAAAAGGAAGGTGGTTTGGGTTAAAGTTTCTGAAAAACTTTTTCAAGCAAAGATTATCCATGCTGGCTATGAATCTGAGGGTTATGTCGAAATCAAACATGGACTGATGGAAGGTGAAGAAGTTGTCATTGAAGGAAGCTTTCTTTTGGATGCGCAAGCACAACTATTTGGTGGATACGAAGATATGAAAGAAACAAAATCTACAGGGCATAACCACTAAGGAATAAAGAATGATTCAAAATATTATAGAATTATCAATTCGTAACCGTGCTGTTGTTGTTGTTACTTTTGTGTTTATAGCTCTACTTTCTGTTTTTAGCCTTAAGACTGCTAGAATTGATGCCATACCTGATATCGGAGAAAATCAGCAGATCGTCTTTACTGAATGGTCTGGTAGGTCTCCTAAGGATATAGAAGAACAAGTTACCTATCCTTTAAGTGTTATCATGCAAGGAATACCTGGTGTTAAAAATATCAGGGCGACCTCAGCTTTTGGTTTTTCTATAATTTATGTGATTTTTAAAGATGAAATTGATTTTTACTGGAGTAGAAGTCGTGTTTTAGAAAAGCTCTCTACTGCTACATCTGAACTCCCTCCTGGAGTTATACCAAAGATGGGGCCAGATGCTACAGGCCTTGGTCAAGTTTTTTGGTATACCATTGAAAATGATGAAAATTCAAAGTCTCCCAAGTCTTTAGCCGAGCTTAGATCAATTCAAGACTTCTATGTTCGATACCTGTTACAAGGTGTGGAAGGAGTTAGTGAAGTTGCTAGTATAGGTGGCTTTGTAAAAGAGTATCAAATTGATGTCGATCCCAATAAATTATTTGCCTATGATATTCATTTTTCAAGTTTAATAAAGTCAATTCAAAATAGTAATATTGATGTTGGCGCCGAGGTTGTTGAAGAAGGTGATAGGGAATACATTGTTAGAGGAAAAGGTTTTTTTAAGAAATTATCCGATATCGAAAATGTTGTTGTTTCTGTTAAAAATAATTCACCCATTAGAGTTAAAGACCTTGCAAGTGTCAATATTGGACCTGGTTTCAGAAGAGGTGCCCTTGATAAGAATGGTACCGAGTCAGTTGGTGGTGTCGTTACAATGCGTTTTGGTGAAAACCCAAAAGAAGTAATCGATAATGTTAAGAAGCGACTATCTGTTGTTAGAAAAGGGCTTCCAAAGGGAGTTAGTCTAGTTCCTTTTTATGATCGAACTGAGGTTATAGAGAGAACTATTGGTACTGTTTATTCAGCTTTAACCCAGGAAGTAATAATTACCATCGTAGTTATTTTACTATTCTTACTCCATTTTAAATCTTCCATACTTGTTTCCTTAACACTTCCATTTGGAGTGGGGATAAGTTTTATTCTAATGAAACTGCTTGGAATTGATTCAAATGTGATGAGTCTTTCAGGACTGGTTATCGCAATTGGGTCTATGGTAGATATGGGCATTATAATGACAGAGAATATTTATTCTCATTTGTCAGAGAATCCAAAAGCATCTAAGAGTGAAAGAATAGAAATTATAATAAAATCTGCAAGGGAAGTAGGCCCTGCGATCTTAATTGCTGTTACGACAACAATTATCACTTTTCTTCCTGTGTTTGGATTAGAGGGGAGCGAAGGAAAGTTATTTGGTCCTCTTGCATGGGCCAAGACACTTGCAATGTTTGGTTCGGTCATAGTCGCAATCATTCTTGTACCAGCGCTTTCAACTTTTTTATTAAAAGGTGAACTAAGACCTGTTGAAAAAAATAAGGTCAGTCATTTTATAGTGAAAACTTATAAGCCCGCCCTTAATTGGATGTTAGAGCATAGAAAAATATTTTTAATTTTTCCGACTCTTATTTTTCTACTAGGTACTTTTGCTTTTACCCAATTGGGAAAAGAATTCATGCCTTCGCTAAATGAAGGAGAGATTCTTTATATGCCTGTTACGACACCTGATGTGAGTATGACAAAGGCAAGAGAGCTACTCGCTTATACTGATAAAAAATTAAAAGAACATCCTTTGGTTATGAACGCTATTGGAAAATTAGGTCGAGCAAACACCGCTATCGACCCAGCACCTGTGGCGATGTTTGAAACAGTAGTTAAACTAATCCCCGAAGATGAGTGGCCTTCAGGTACTTCTATTTACGATATTATGAATGAACTTGATGGCGAACTTCAGGTTCCAGGTCTTGTGAATGCATGGCTCTTTCCAATTGAGAATCGAATCTCAATGATATCTACTGGTATCAAAACTCAAATAGGTATAAAAATCTTTGGTGATGATCTTAAAGTCTTGGAAAGTCTTGCTGGTAAAATAGGAAAAGAAGTTGAAAGAGTAAAAGGCTCATACGGAGTTTACGCTGAGCAAATAACAGGTAAACCATATATTGAATTTGATATTGATCGTGTCTCTGCAAGTCGTTATGGTATCAATACGGGAACTATTAATCGAATTCTTCAAACCGCTGTTGGTGGTATGACAATTGGACAGTTCTACGAGGGAAGGGAGAGATACCCTATAAGAGTTAGGTACAAAAAAGAATTAAGAGATAGGATCGATGAACTCAAACAAGTTTTAGTTCCAAGCCCACTAGGTCAACATATCCCACTTGAACAATTAGCAGATATCAATATTGTTACGGGGCCTGCGGCGATTCAATCTGAAAACGGAATGTTAAGATCCCTTGTGCTCCTTAATGTTCAAGGCCGAGATTTAATTGGCTTTGTTGAAGAAGCAAAAGAACATATTGAAAAAAATATTGAACTTCCTGATGGATACTCGATTGTCTGGGCAGGGCAGTATGAGAATCAAGTAAGATCAAATAAAAGGTTGATGCTCCTTGTTCCAATCGCCTTACTTATTAACCTTTGTATCATTTATTTTGGAATTAAAAGTTTCAGAAATGCGGCTATAATTTTTAGTGCAGTTCCAATCGCTTTTGCAGGCGGAGTTATTCTTCTATGGATTGGTGGCTTTAATACCTCCGTTGCGGTCTGGGTTGGCTTCATTGCCTTATTTGGTATTGCTGTGGACGACGGTGTGGTTATGATGACTTACCTTCAACAAGCAATTAAGGTTCATGCTCCGAAAGATTGGTCCGGGCTTAAGGAATGTATTATTGAGGCAGGATCGAGAAGAATTAGACCACTGGTAATGACTACTACAACAACGGTTGTAGCACTGATACCAATTATGTGGTCGACCAGTACTGGTAGTGAAGTTATGAAACCTATGGCCATACCAACATTGGGTGGAATGCTAGTAGAACTTGTAACTTTATTTATTGTTCCGGTTGTTTATTCATATTTTGAACATAAAAAAATTCTATTAAATCAAACTCAGCATAATACATAATATGCCTTTATTTCATGGCAGAGCCTTCTTTATAGGAGGCTTCTATAGATTAGTAAGTATGTGAGAATATAATAATTCATGATTAAATAAGTCCAGCGAATCTCTGTAACTCCGTAAAGTGTATATATGGATTTATTCATGAGGTTTCAAATGAAATACATAACACTTTTTTTACTTCCAATTGTAATTTTGGGTTGTCGCCCAGATCAAGAGGCCACTGACTGGAATATTACAATCGCTCCTCAATCTGGCTCTGATTCACGATTTGAAACTGATATGAATACTCCTTTGAAAATAGAATATAATATAGAGAAGGATGAAAAAGCAATTGCCCAGCAGCTTGTAATGGTAAAACCACCTGAAAATGGCAATCTATTGGATTGTAAGCAAACTGACCTAAGCTTAAGTTGTGTTTACCATCCAAATAAAGACTTTTATGGTTCGGATAAAATAATGTTTAAAGTTAAAGACGGTGACTTTGAATCTGAAAACTTTTCGTATTTAACAATTAATATCAAAAAAACAATTACGGTTGTTGAACCGGATATTGATGAAATAATTATTGGTTGTGAGCAGGCGAAAATAAATGGAAGTCTGCTTTCTCAAACTTCAGCAGTCCACTTTCCAGCAGTTGGGGATTGCTCCTTTAATGAAAATAGTAATGATGTAAATACATTCAATATTGAAGGTAATGGGCCAAGACTAAATGGTAAAGTGAGGGCACGTGTTGAACAATACTTTAATGTTGAACTTCCAACTGCCGGTACTATTTGCGATATAGATTTCATCTTTCCTGAATCAACAATGCAGTATGACGACGAAATTTTTCTAACTCTAAATAATTATGTGGTTATGTCCAGTCAGAATTATTCAACTGGCTCAGGAAGCATTCACTACACTAATGGATTAAAAATTAATGAGAACGGTCTAATGGTTTATAATTGGATTGGAGACAATTCACTTTATAACCTTCACTATGGACAGGCTGTCACTCCAAAGTACTGTCTAGGAGTAGATCCTTCTGATCCTCAATATGATATTAAGTGTAACATCCCACCCACTGAAGTGAATGGTCAATTTAAGTTAGAAATACCAAGCTCAGAAATTATTAAAGTTGGGCTCTCTGGGCAAGGACAGGATATTTCTTCGAAAACGGAGGTGAACTTTGGATTTATTTCAACTGGTGATAATGATAATGGTGATTGTGAACACTCAGAATATAACTTTAACGTCCTCGTTAAGTATATAAATTAGCTATTATCTAGAAGCAATAAAATTTTTCTTTTCTCTTGAGTTGAACTGAAGTATGTTTCAATATAAAAAGTAGGATGTGGATTTTGGAAAAAAGAATTATAGATTTGGAAGTAAAATTTAGTTTTCAAGAAGACCTCTTGGCCGAGTTAAATGAAATTGTTACAAAGCAACAGTTCACCATTGATAAACTACAAAGAGAAATGCAAGTGATCCAGTCAACCATGGAAAGTGGCGACGGAGCTGAGAATAGAAGCTTAAAAGATGATATTCCTCCACATTACTAAAAAATAGCTTAAATATCGTCCAAAATACCATCAAAAGTTCAACTCTTAAGCCTAAATAGCCGAAAATATATGTGAAGGATTATATTTATGGCCGAAAAAGAAAAATATCAAGTTCTTGCGATAGAACCAGTTTTGGATGATCGCAAAGATATTGCAAATTTATTTCAATCTAATCATTATAAATTAACTTTTGTTGATTCAATAAAAGAGGCCACTCAGTTTATAGGTAACTTAATTCCTCATTTTGTCTTAATTAATATCGATCAAAACCCTAAGAATATTATTCACTTAACTAAAAGTCTTTTGGATCTACTACCAAATGAAACGGTAAAACTCTGTAGTACCAAAGACCTTAAAAGTAAGAATTCCAAGGCCATTAATAAACTTGAAATAAATGAATTTTTTGAAAAACCCTTAAGGGGAATTAACCTTTTTGAAAAAATTAAAATGTTTAAATTCGAGCTAAAAGAATTATCAGTCGAAATTAAAGAGAAAATAATAGTCTCAACGCAGATTGATGCAAATATAATTGGCCTTAGTGAAACTGACTTTATTATCGAAACAGATCTTATTCCACAAATTGATGAAGCACTTATTATTGAATGCCGTTTGATTGAGGCAATTCTAAGTGAACAAAAAAGATATATTGTTACACCTAATAAACATGAGCATTTAAGTTCAACGATGAAGTTTAGTACAATTACAATGCTAGGCCTTAGGAATGAGGATTTACAAAGTATAAGGGCTAAAATTTTACATTGGGAAAAACTCTAATGGCAAGAAAGAAGATACTCTTCGTCGATGATAATATGATGGATCGTTTGATTCTATCAAAGATCTTAGATGAACTTGACGTTGATTATGTAGATACTAAAACTCCAGAAGAATTTTTAAATAAATTAAAAGAGTTTGAGCCAGATATCTGTTTAATAGATTTGAATATTAAACAAGTCAATGATGGCCAAATATTGGTGCAAGCAATTCGTAATAAATTAGGTGCTCAGATGCCTGTTATTATTATATCTGCTATTGAAAAATCTGATATGATTAAAAGAATTTTAGAAATTGGTGCAAATGACTATGTTTGTAAACCAATAGATAAGTCATTATTATCTTCCAAAATATCAAACTATTTTAAATCAAGAAAAATAAATTCTTTCGTACTTCCTTTATTTGAAGTTCCAGGAAAGGAAGATGGTAGGTCAAAAATAAAATTTGAGTGCCAAGTAGAAATGGTAAATGAAAATGGAATACAATTCAACTCAACCCATAAGTTAAAGGAGAAAGCAAAAATAAAAATAGCCGATCCCTTTATGTATGAAATCTTTGTAGAACATGGAGAAGTTGATTTTATAGTTGAGAGATCGTGGATCTCAGAGACTGGCGATACCAAGCATTTCTTTGGAAAGTTTTCTCGACTTTCGGTGGTGCAAAAGCAAAAATTAAGAAAATTTATAACGACACAACAAAAAAACTAATTAAAATATTTTTTCTCTTATTGTCCAAAAATGTTTTTTCTTTCTAGCAATAATAAATAATGGCATTCTAAACTGATCTTGGTATTCAAGGGCATCTTCTAAGTTTTTTATAAAAAGATTCTTTTCTGGTCTTTTTTTATGCATTCGGGTGAAGTTATAATAAAAAGTTTTGGAATCATTTTCCTTAGAAAAATAGTGGTATTCAGTTAGAAATTCTGCATCAAAGTCATAGTACCTAATCTCTAGTCTTTCTTGTCCTTTTTTATCGAAAGATCTCTCAAAAGTCATTGTATCGGGGCGTAGTACATGTGCATCCTTTAGCGACATGGCATCTTTTAATTTTTGGTCTGTGTCGACAAGTAGGTGCTCACAATCTCTGCATTGCCTGGCAGCAATATCATTTTCACTATTACATTGATCACATAATTTAAAACGAAATCTAAAACCGCAGGGAACAATCTCTAAACTCTGAGGTTCTTCTGTGGCACCATGGCATTGCCTTCCAAAATGTTCGATGATTTCGTCAAACTCATCTTTGATTCCCCAGAATTGATTTTTATATTCACAAGAGGGACATTCAATTTCAACTGGTACAGTTTTATCAGATGGTCTGTCCTCTCCAATTTCTGGTGAGAAAATACTATGATCTTGTCCTGTGTAATCTAGAATGAGGCAATCTTTTTTATTAGGAGCTAAACGCAGCCCACGACCAATAATTTGTTGATATAAACCCGCTGATTCTGTGGGCCTTAGTATGGCAATTAAATCAACATGGGGGGCATCAAACCCTGTCGTTAAGACTGACACATTAACGAGGTATTTAATTTTTTTATTTTTGAAATCTTGAATTATTGAATCCCGTTCATCCAGTAAGGTGTCACCAACAATTAGTTCGGATACGCCTTTTGGAAGGAGCTTTAAGATTTCTTTGGCGTGGCGAACTGTACTTGTGAAGATCATAACCCCTTGGCGACTATTTTCTTCTGTCAAATCAATAATGTTTTGGATAATTGATGGTGTTATTCTTGCTTGATCTTTAAGGCAATTCTCAATTTCTTTATTTGTGTAGGAACTATTATTGATTTTTAAATTTGAGAAATCATAGCAGGCCACTGGAGAATCAATTTTTATGGGAGTTGTTAAAAAATTATTTTTGATCATATAACTTAGGCTTAGTTCAAAAATACATTTTTTAAAGAAACGATCTTCTTTTGTTTTTAAAGATCCTTTGTAGTGGAATTCATATATCCAACCAAGGCCCATTCTATATGGTGTGGCCGTAAGGCCTAGGATGCATAGTCTTTCATTTTTTTCTTTGAGTTCATTTAAGACTTGGTGGTATTGGCTTTCTTTGTCTTGAGATATTCTGTGGCACTCATCTATAATTACGAGTGAAAAATCATTAAAAAATTCATTAGGGGCCCTGGCTACTGATTGGATACTGCCAAAAATGACTTTATCGGAAACTTCTTTCTTTCCTAACCCAGCTGAAAATATACCTGCTTCTAATTCGTAAGATTGATATTTTTGATGATTTTGCTCTACCAGTTCTTTTACATGGGCCAAGACTAAAACCCGGCCGTTGGCAATTTTTGCAAGTTCGGCGATAACTAAACTTTTTCCAGCACCAGTTGGCAGGACGATAACGGCCGGAACACGCTCTTTTTGAAAGTGCTTAATCGTTTTTTGAACTGCTTCATTTTGGTAAGGTCTTAATTCGTACATCTTGATCATTCTAGGAAAAAACCTAATTAATGTCATTTATTTATGAATCAATGTTTAATAAATTAAATAGAGATTATTGAACTAACTGATGCTGTGCAGCCTTGATGGCAAATACGTTGATATTTTTTACACTATGGGTCGACCTAAATGCTTATTAATTGAAAAATCACAGACAAAAGCAAAGAGATTTGGTAAATCGAAAAGAAAAATTGGATATAGATATGCGCCTTATGGTTATTACAACATTATTACTTTTATCATTTGTGGTTCAAGCAAGTCTGATAGACGGAATTGATTTAAGAACAGATAAATTGGTACAATTAAAAATTAGTAAAAAAAAGCCAACAGTTCTTTATTTTTTGAGTGCATGGTGTCCTTGTTCTCAGGGAACATTTGATCATCTCAACGAGTTGCAAGCGAAGTATAAAGAAATTGATTTTGTTGGCTTTCACTCAAGTGTGGAAATTCCTAAAAAAGACGCTCTTGAATATTTTGGAAAATTTAAAATCGACTTTCCAATTATTCAAGACGATAAAGTTATTTATGCGGATAAATACAAAGCTGTTAAAACACCACATGTCTTTATTTACGGAACTAAAGGTGAGCTTCTATTTCAAGGTGGAGCTACAAACTCTAGGACAGTTAAAAGGGCAAAAAAGTTTTACTTAAGGGATGCTCTTGAAGCAATTTCTATGGGAAAAGAGCCTAAAATCAAAAACGCCAAAACCATTGGCTGTTATATACAAAGGTAGAATTATGAAGATTTTTTTAATCACTATTTTAAGCTTTATTACACTCAATTCTTACGCAAATTGTCCTATTAGTTTTGATAGCACTGGACTTTGTGCAAAGTTTGATTGGACGTATGGACCTGTACTTGATGAAAGGTCTCACTTTAAAATAACCTTCTGGGAACTAGGAGATATTGACCAAACCGAAGTTTCTCCAGAATATGAAATTGATATATTCTCATGGATGATTATGGGAAATGGACATAGTCACGGCGGACCAGCACTTACCTGGAATGAAGTTTCTCCTGGTGTATTTGAATCAAAGGACGCTAGATTTTTTATGGGACGTATGAAAGGTTCTTGGCAAGTTAAAGTTGTTCTCAAAGAAGGTGGTGTGGTGCAATCTGAAAAAGCAATCGATGTCATTTTTGAATAAATAGAGTAAAAGTAAAGGTTATCAATATGAAATTATTATTTGTAATATTATTCCTTTTCTCTGGCTGTGGTGATTCACCACTTCTGAATACAGAGTCTGCTAAAAAGAAAAATGAAAATATTCAATTCCAATCTACGGTTAACTTCTCAAATTTAAGGGGCACTCAGGCAGATAGTCGGGGTAATGATGTTTCAAAGAATGAATACGATATTCAGGGGATTTGGCAAATAGGCCCTAATCTAAATCAAGAAAATAAAATTCTCATCCTTATCACTGATGTGGATGGTAATAGAATCGATCTTCCCCTTGAAATTGAGCCATATATTTGGATGCCAGATATGGGACACGGATCTTTCCCAATTAAAGTAACACGAATTGAAACAGGTTTAATTGAGCTAAGTGAAATATTTTTTACGATGGGTGGCTACTGGGACTTTATTTTAGAATTTAAATCAAATGACACAATTATTGATGAGGTTAAATGGCCCCTAAATCTTTAATCTTTATTCCACTTTTTTTTCTTCTTAATCTAGAGGCTATGAGTGCTGCGTGTTGCGGAGGCGGAGCAGGGCTTCCTAATTTAATTACTGGGGACTATCAATCTCAACTTAGTTTTGTTGGAAGTAATTCCGCAGTCACTCATACAGTAAATAATGACGGTAAGTTTATAAAGCGAGATAAGGATAATGAAGAAGTAAAAGAAGTCTTTACCTTAAAAGCTGCTTATCTTTTTTCTGAATTATGGCAAGCCGGCTTTGAGATTCCCGTTATAAAAAATACCCATAGACTTTTATCAAAAGAAGAATCCACAACAGGTATTGGTGATCTTAAATTACAAGTGGCCTATGAGTTCCTGCCAGAATACTCATTTAGTAGATGGAAACCAAGAGGCTTTATTTTTTTTCAACAAAATATAATTAATGCTAAGTCCGTTTATGATTCAGATGAAGAGCTTGGGACAGATGCTTTGAGTACAGGGTTCAATACAACAAATCTTGGAATCTCATTTGTCAAAATCATTTCTCAGTATGATTTTACCTTGACTGGGGAAATCCATACCTCGACTAAGCGTCGTTTTAAGAGCTCAAATAATGACACTACTATAAAGGCCGGGAATGGATATTCCTACTCGTTAGGAGCCGGTTTAAGTCCAAAGAATGGTGATCTTAGAATGGGAACAACATTGTACTATTCATATGAGGGATCAAAGTATTTTACTGGAGACAGGGTACATACCTCTGGAGAAAAAGAATTTTATCAACTTGGTTTGAACCTTGGATATAAAGTAGAAAATAATTCTTATATTTTTAGTTACTCCGATCAAAGTTTTTTAGGAAGTGCCAAGAATATTAATGTTTCAAAATCGATCTCTTTAAGTCTTATCAACTACCTTGATTTATAAATTTTTAGTTTTCTCCACCAAAACTATAACGTAACCCAAAATCTCCACCAGCAATATGTTTCTTTCTTTCTTCTAAATAATGATCTGTTAAATCCATAAATATAGAAAAACTTCCAAAAAAGAGATCGAATCCAACGCCTGTAAACGCACCAGCATCATGTCTATTTTCTGTATCTCCATCAAAAGCATGGTTTGACCAACCCATTTTAAATGCTAGGAGTCCCCAGTTGAACCTTAGCCCAAAACTATCGATTGTATCATCGCCTTCAACATCATTTTCTGATTTGTAACGAGTAAATATTCGGTCATATGTAATAGCAAACTTATGGGATTCAGATTTCAAAAAATGGTAGCCCGCAGATAATGTAAATGATGGCTTTTCAGTTCCTTGTGTTTCAGAACCTAGCTTATATGCATCTCCCAACTCATACCTATAACCATAAGATGTTCCTAGGTAAGGGCCATGAAAAGTAGTTGATTTGTACTCTGGAAGATAATTTGCTGCAAATGTATTCAAAAGAAGGTGAGTGGCCAGAAAAAGATCAGCCTTTGCCGTGGGGATGAATAATAAGAGGGTTAAAAGTGTTAAACTAATTTTCTTCATAAATTAATTATACGGATTTTAGAAAATAACAAAAGATTTGAATTTTATCCCCTAATATGTCCATTTCCTTTTACCAGATAACGTAAGGTCGTCATTTCTTTCGCTCCCATAGGGCCATAAGCATGAAGTTTTGTCGTTGATATACCAAGTTCGGCCCCAAGACCATATTCGCTACCATCATTAAAGCGTGTACTGGCATTTATCATTATACTTGAAGCATCAACTTGGGAAAGAAATTGGTTTATTGATTCTTGGTCATTAGAAACAATAGCTTCAGAATGATGGGTTCCGTGGCTTTGAATATGTGTTATCGCCATTTCTAAATTTTCAACAGTCTTGATAGAAAGTATATTTGCTAAATATTCAGTATCCCAATCTATATCGTTTGCAACATTAACTTTGGAGTTACTGTGGATAGTATTTTCGCAAACTCTTATTTCAGTACCTTTTTTAATGAGCTCACTTAGAAGGTTATCTCTAAATGATTGGGGAAGCTCCTTATGAAGAAGTAGAGTTTCCATTGCATTACAAACTCCAGGTCTTTGAGTTTTTGCATTAATAATAATCTTAAGGGCGTTATCTAGATTTGCTGATTGATCAATAAATATATGACATAAACCTTTGAAATGGGCTATTACAGGAACCTTTGAGTTTTCATAAACATAATTAATTAGTTTTTCTCCACCTCTTGGAATAATAACATCAACCAATCCTACTTGTTGTAAGAGACTCGCAACATCCTCACGAGAGTCTATAAGTTGCACGACATCTTCAGGAATAAATTCTTTAATCGCCTTTCGAACAATCTCAGTTAGAATACGGTTAGATTCATTCGCCTCTTTTCCACCTTTAAGAATGATGCAATTTCCTGACTTTATCGCGAGACAAGAACAATCTATGACTACATTTGGCCTACTCTCGAAAATCATTCCGATAACCCCTAAAGGTATTCTTTGTTTTTCAATTATCAGACCATCTTCTCTTGTTTGAGTTTCTGTTATTTCTCCTACAACTTGATTTTGAGAAGCAATACTTAAAACACCAGAAACCATCTCCATAATTCGTTCTTTATTTAGCTTTAACCTATCAAGAAGGGCGGTACTCACATTGAGCTCTTTTGCATTAAATAAATCTTTTTCATTAGCTTTTATTATTTGATCTATATTAGTCTTTAAGCTATCCGCAATACTTTTTAAGGCATTGGTTCTATGCTCTTCGGATACTTTATTGAAATCTAGTTTTGCTTTACATGCTAATTTAGCTTCTTTCATAATTTCCAACTTTTACTTAATAATTAAATTATCTTTGTGAATGACAACCTTTGAAGGGACGTATCCTAAAGTACTTGCTAAATCACCACTTTTTAAACGCTTTATTTTTTCAATATCTTTACTCGAATACTCAGTGATTCCAAAAGCAATAATTTCATTTTTAAATTTGATTTGAATACTATCACCACGACTAAAATTACCGCTGACAGAAATAATTCCAATTGGAAGTAGTGAGGCATTCTTTAGTAAAGCATCCTTTGCTCCTGAGTCGACTTTAACAATAGCGTGGTTTCTAACCCTCGTTAAAATCCATGACTTCTTTTTTAGTTGCCCAAGGCTTGGATTTCCCAGAAATAAACTTCCGGCTCCTTGTGAAATAGATCTAAGAATAGGAGAGCTTTCGCTAAAAGTACTAATAATGACATTAATTCCTAGTGGGGTTAGCTTGCGGACCGCCTGCAGTTTTGTTTTCATTCCACCACGGCCAGCAGAACTTTTACTTATAAGTTTGATATCATTAAAATCATCGGAGTAATTTATAATCGGAAAGTGGAGTGCTTCTGGATGGATGGGGTCCATATTGTAGAGTCCATCAGACTGAGTAAGCATTAGAAGTGCATCAGCATTTGTGATTTCACATATCATTGCTGATAATTGATCATTATCTCCAACCGTTATTTCGTCAAAACTAACACTGTCATTTTCATTTATTATGGGGATTATATTATTTCGTAAAAGGGATTGAATACTTGCTCGAACATTAAAGCTTCTTGATTTATTTTTAAGATCTTCATGGGTTAGGAGTACCTGAGCTGCTTGAATTTTATATTTATCAAATTCACTTTGAAATGATTGCATCAAAATTGGTTGACCAATGGCTGAACAAGCTTGAAGTTGGGAAATTTCATTTTTACTGGAAGTACCTAAGAATTTTTTCCCTGCATTTATTGAGCCCGAGCTTACAATAATAACTTGGAGCTTTTTTTCAGTTCTAAGTTTATTAATATCATTTACGATAGAAGCTATTTGTTTTTTATTAATACCGCCTTCGGCATGAGTAACTGCGAGGGAACTTAGTTTAATAATGATGAGTTTGTTCTTAAACTTTAAATGTTTTCTAAATCTAGTGGCCATGTATTAATAATACTTGAATTTGAATTTTTTAATAGGAAAAGTTGTTTGTTTTTGTGCGTCTTGGCATCATTATTAGCAATTGAGACATGATATTATTCATATTGAATTTCTGAGTGGTCTATGGAATTATCAGGCTATTAATTTATACCCTTTGAGGAGATTTCCGTGATCAAAATTGAAAAAATTCACCACGTTGCTTATAGATGTAAAGATGCCAAAGAAACGGCCGATTGGTATAAGAAACACTTGAACATGGATTTAACAGTTTCAATTTCAGAGGATAAGGTTCCATCTACCAAAGAACCAGATCCGTACATGCATATCTTCTTAGATGCCGGTATGGGGAATGTACTCGCGTTTTTTGAAATAACTGGCGCTAAGGATATGAGTCGAGATCTTAATACTCCAGTATGGGTACAACATATTGCATTACAACTTAAGGACATTACGGCCCTAGAACAAGCAAAAAACTTGCTTGAAAAACAAGGGGTAGATGTTTTAGGTATAACTAATCACGGTGTTTTTAAATCAATTTACTTTTTTGATCCAAATGGGCATCGTCTTGAATTATGTGCGAATGTTGGAACACAAGAACAGGTACAAAAATTAAAAGATATGGCCTCAGATATGCTGGATGAATGGAGTAAAACGAAACAACCTCCAAAATCAGCAGCATGGCTTCATAGTGATGAGTTTGACGATAAGTAATAGTTAATTCTTCCCAAATCAGTGTAATTTTTACCTGAAAGCCCTTCTTTCTTTAAGTAAAGCCTGTAATTTGATTACAGCTTGAGTTTCATTGGTTATATAAAATCAAATTATAAATAAAAAGAGGGGTGGAAATGAAACATATTTTTACAATTATTGTATTAGGTTTTACTTTAAGTGCGAATGCATCAGCAGTTAGAACTTTAAGTCACGGAACTGATCAGAAGTATAATTATGTAATCGACGGCTTTCAATTAGATGGTTTTCAACCAGTTTCAGATTATACAATCTGTTTTGAAATAAGTAAGAAGGATGTATGTCCCGCAGCTTATGATGGTCAGTTTGATAGCGGTATGGACTATGGTAGTGGTTCACATGAAAGAATGCTAATTGTTTCTTGTGTTGAAAATAAAAACTCAGTAACAGTGAATGTTTTATTTGAAACTGATTACGATGAAAATCCAATCACTGATTCTGTAGAAGTTGAAAAATGTACTAAAGAAATGCTCGACTTTGAAAATAAACCATATCAAACTCTAGAAGAAAGAGATTGGCGCTAATTAAAACTTAATACCCGTGGCCGGACATATAAAGTTCTCTAAACGCTCTTTGTAACCGGCCTCAAATTCCTCAACTGGAATCATCGCAGTTTTCATAAAACTAGAATTACTAATTTCTTTAAATACATCAAATGGAAGAAACTCTTCAAGAGTTTTGAATCCTGCTGGTAATTCATTTAGCATACTACCAAAGGCCCTTGCATAACCAAAGGTTTCATCTTCTCTTTTAAACCCTTCCCAAAATGCAGTGGCAATTTCAGCCTTCTCGAGTAGAGTTAACTTATCTGTTTTTCCAAGTGTAGTACCCCAGTCATCCATAAATGGACCTACTGGGATAAGAAAGTCACTTGATTTACGTAAACATTTTGGTTGTCTCATAGACATATGTCTGTGATTTTCTTTTGAAGTAAATTCTTTATTTACCTTACCTGTGTAAACGAGAATAGGAGAGTAAGAGTCGTTTAGAACATGGCCTAGTTTATAAATCTCCTTACAAAAAGGATCCTCTAAGTTCATGTTCCATGCAACCATAACTCGGTCAAGATCTCCAAAGTTATGGGCCATTAATGGAGCAGTACGGATGAAGTTAATATGGTCCCGGTCTTCTCTTAGTTGAATGAGAAGCTCTTCTTCTTTTTTGATTTCTGCTAATATGACATCGGCTACATCTTGAGCTCGGTCATGCATTTCATATGTTTTAAGGGCACAATATGCCCCGATCGCCACACTAAGCCAGGTCCCTTCATGTGTACTAATAACTCCATCATTAATTCGGTTGTAAGATTTTCTATTTGTAACTTGAGAATAGTCCCACTTCCACGATTCAATTGTTAGTTGGGTCATCCTTTCAATATGCTTTTTTATCGAGGGATGTTTCCAGAGTCCTTCCCTAATTTGATTATCAACATCGGTTGGTACAAAAGTTCCCGCCGTAGACCAATGAGCCGCTAGGCAGATATGAAAATATTCTGTTAAATTAACATTATTTAATTGTTTGAGATTTTTTTTGTAAAACCGTAATTTTTCAAGGAATGCTCGCTTATCACCTGAAGTTTCTAGCTCACCCTCAAAGAGAAAAGGGGCCGTATTTTCTACGTGTTTTAGGAGAATATTAGGGGCTATCCCATTTAATTGAAAACCAGATTTTAACTTCTTTTTTGCCATGCATGACTTTTAGCATATGATTTAAAGTTTTTCTAGTCTCTTTGATTGAAACTTATAGCTCTTCTTTGTTCTGCAGAGTATTTTCTTAATCCCTGAATAAAGCGAAGGGGCCATTTCTTTTGAATAAGGTTCATAAGCCATAAAGGCATCCAACCTTTCATATCTCCGTGAAATTCAAACTTTATACTCGTTTGGTTTGCCGAGATTTTCTTTAAAATCACATTAATATATTGAACATCTGCTTGAACATGATTATGACTTTTAAAGTGGGTGAAGCCCTTTTCTTGATCAATTGAATGGGCCCTTAAAATAACCGAACTTTTAGTTGGTCTCTCAATAGTCCCTGAAAGGAGAAATTCTCTATCCGAAGCGGGCCATGGTGTTTTGTAGTACTCAGAAAAAATAAATTTGTTCTTACCTTTTTGCTCGTGCATTTTAACTGTATCAAGTTTTGGTGCCCATTGGTTTTTGTTTTTATGATCTTTTAGAATATTTAAGAGAACTTCAATATTGGCATCGATCTTACCCTCTGCTTTGAAGGGGAGAACACCATTTAAAGCTTTTTTACTGAAAATATTTATATTGTCTTCACTGGCTAATTTTTGCCATGAATTAGTCTCGGCCAGAGTTGTAAGTGAGATAAGTGACAAAGAAATAGCTATAAATTTTAATAATATCATTTTTGTAATATACATGAGTATGGTTAGGCAATTGTCACTAAAGTGTAGTCTTTTTAGAAATTTGAAAATCCCTGCCTAAATTCCAGATACTTAAGTCCTGATATGGTATATACCAGGGCTTTGTAACAAAGTGAAAAGAGAACTATAATATTAGAAAACTACTTGGAGAAAAAGGTTTCCCATTATAATTACAATTTTTTTGATTTTCATTTTTATTAACTTTATAGCATTAAATCAAGCAAGGGCAATGAGTAGATACTTTGAAGGAGTTTCGGAACTAAATAATTCCAAACAGAGCTGGTATCTTCTTTTTAAAATTATTCTCTTTGGAAAAAAATTATCCCGTAAAACTTCTATTGAAAATCCTGCAGATTATGGACTTAAGTATAGTGAACATAAAATTAGTTCAGGAAATGGAGTGGAAATCTGTTTTTGGTGTATTCCCAATATGGAAAGTAAAAAAGTTGTTATTCTATGTCATGGGCATAAGAAAAATAAAAGTTATGTTCTAAACGAAGCCAATTTTTTTTGGAACCAAGGTTACACTTGCTTTTTAATTGATTTTAGAGGTGCTGGAAATTCAAACAAATCATATAATACTGCAGGTTATTTAGAGGCTTTGGACTTAAAGGCATTAGATCAATATGTTAATTGTAATTTTGAATTTGAAGAGAAGGTTTATTTCGGGCATTCAATGGGCGCCATTGCTATTTTTAGGGCCATCTCGGATTTATCTCTAAGACCCGATCGTATAATTGTTGAGGCTGTCTATAAATCCTTGTTGGAGACATTAAAAAGTCGTGTTCGGTTATTGGGATTACCAGCTTTTCCTCTGGCACATATGATTGTCTTTTGGTGGAGTATGATTCACAGAAAATCAGGATTAGAAATGGATTTGAACCGATTTGCAAAGAATATGAAAATCCCTATCCTAATGCTTCATGGGGAAAATGATTCTAAGGCAGAGCTGCAGCATGCAAGGGAAGGTTTTGACTCTTTACAAGGAGAAGTAAAAAAGTTCGTAATAATGCCAGGATTGATTCATGAATCTTATTTAGATAAGATGGAAGTCCTCTGGACAAAAGAAGTTATATCTTTTTTAAAAAACAAAGGCCATTAATGATTGGGCATATACTTTTAATTTTATCATTTAATTTTTTCTCACTACTAGGTCATGCTAGTGAAGGGGCATCAAAACTTAGAACGATTATATGGGAAGAACTTTCTAACAAAGAAGGCATTACCGTTTATGGCCCTAAATATTTTGATCATAGCTCAGGTCTAGTTCCAATAAAGTTTAAAGCAACTATTAATTCAAAAATTGATAAAGTTTTGAGTGTTTTAGCTGATGAAAAAAGAAAGTTAGAATGGCTTCCAAAACTAAAGAAAATAGAACTTTTGGAAAAAAAATCAATTCAAGATTTTACAGTATATTATCGTTATGATGCTCCATGGCCTTTTAAGGATAGAGACTTCGTCATTAAAAACCTAGGTACCTTTGACGAAGAAAAGTACATCGTTTCAGTTGATTTACTTTCCACAAAACATGAATCTAGGGAACCTACCACTGATGCTGTGAGGGGAAGTGCCATTGATGGTTACTCTCTTATTCAAAAAGGTAAAAACGGGACGACGATTGTCGAGATGGCCTTATTAACTGACTTTGGTGGGATGATTCCAAAGTTCATTGTGAATATTGTTCAAAAATCATGGCCGTATAATTTTATGAAACACCTGCGGCTTCAACTTAAAAAAAATGATATTATTATTTTAGAGGATTTTAAATTAGATCAGGATTCGAAGTTTCTTAAGAAGTAGTCGATAGCAATTTGTTCGTAATTTTCCTTTTTTAAATACTGTAGATCATCAGCATATCCCAGTAACTGGGGAAGAAAAATCGCACCCTTTATAAAGCCACGATAGAGTTCTAAGATTTGGACTGATTTCATATCTTTTCGAAGCTTTTTATTTTCTTGAGCATCTTCAATCCATAAAAGAAATACCTCATCTTTCTCTTTAAATTTTTCAAAAACTTCAGGGCTTATGGGCTTTGACTTAAGAAGTTCAGACATTATTAAGCGGGTTAGTTGTAAGTATTCAGGTTTTAGCATTACCGAAAGGTCAAATGAAACAAGTTTCTTAACTTGGGGGGCCAGTTCAATATTAGAGTCGTAACTATAGTGGCCACACTCAGATTCATGGTTACAGCAAAGCTCCATTAAAAGTGATTTAAATAGAGATTCTTTATTAGGAAAGTACTTGTAAAGTGTTCGTTTAGAAACTTGGGCCGCATCAGAAATGGCCTGCATGGAAGCTTTACCAAGTCCCTTTTCGAGAAACTCTGCCAAAGCTGCTTTTACAATACAATCTTTTTTCTCATTTGTACTGGACATCTAAGTTCCTAAAATTACTTGTTTTTAATAATAAAGTATACAGTAGTGTTTACTTTGGTATTGATCTGGTAAACACTATCGTTTACAGTATACACAAGCGTTTACTTTTTTTCAATAGAGCTACAGGAAAAAGCGATGAAAGTTTTTAAATATTCAAGTTTAACCTTAATAATACTATTACTTATAGGGGCCGTTATGTCATGTTCTTCTTTCGGAAATAAGCCATCAGGAAAGCACTTAGATGCAATCTCTAAATCTATCAATTATAATTCTTTGGAAAAAAAGTTTATGAATCCAGGAATGGACTTATCAAAAGAAAAACAAAGTTTTTGGGAAGTAACCAAGGCCTATATTAATGGAAAAGAAAAAAGGACACCAAAATCAAAGATGCCGGAAGAGAAGGTTGATTTAGCAAAGTTTCTTTCTCCATCTTTAGAGATGAAATTTGTATGGCTTGGACACTCAACCTTTATGGTTAATATAAATCAAAAAATAATTTTATTTGATCCTGTTTTTTCGAACAGTATCAGCCCTATCAAAGTGTTTGGTAGTAGATTCCAAGCTCCTGCACTAACACTGCAGGAGCTCCCAGCAATAGATTATATTGTTATTTCTCATGATCATTACGATCACCTCGATATGGATTCGATAAAATATTTTAAAGAAAAAAATACAAGATTTTTAATTCCACTCGGTGTTGGATCTTATTTAATCGGCTGGGGGATTGAACAAGAGAGGATCACCGAGCTAGATTGGTGGGATGAGAAATTGATAGCAGAAGATGGTCTTGAATTTGTTTGTACTCCTTCCCAACATTTTTCAGGAAGGTTAGGGGCATTTACAAATCCTACTCTATGGGCCTCATGGGTAGTTCGCTCTAAAGATAATAGTC
Source organism: Bacteriovoracaceae bacterium (assembly GCA_047634375.1). Lineage (GTDB taxonomy): Bacteria > Bdellovibrionota > Bacteriovoracia > Bacteriovoracales > Bacteriovoracaceae. The sequence continues at coordinate 24,373 of JBLIAG010000019.1, read as the reverse complement.
TTTATTTTAGTGGGGATTCCGGATATGGAAAGCATTTCAAAGAGATCGGTGAAAAGTATGGACCATTTAATTTAACCTTTATGGAAAATGGTCAATACAGCAAGTACTGGAAAAAAGTCCATATGATGCCTGAAGAATCGGCCCAGGCGCATTTGGATCTTAAAGGGGCAAAAATGGTTCCAGTCCATTGGGGAATGTTTAATTTATCCCTTCATAATTGGTTTGATCCAATTGAAGAAGCTTTAGTGGAAGCAAAAATTAAAGGGAATATCCTGTTAACTCCAAAACTTGGGGAACTTGTCCTTGATAATAATTCAAAAACGAATGAAACAATCAAGTGGTGGAAATTGGATAGAATTAAAAAAGTCGGTGATATTCAAAACGGAGATAAATAATGAAATACTTTGCTGGACTTGAAATTAAAAATCCTAATATTCCACGTAAAACTTTACTTGATGAATTTGTGGAGCACGCAGCTAAACTTGATCTGAGAGAAGATTTTTTTTCTTTTCAAGAAATACAATTTAGCGGTGAAAATTATATAGCTATTGAGGTTAGCGCTGACATTAAAATTGAATTTCCTCTAAAAAAAATTCAGTTAGATTTTTAACTTGTTGGATAAATAACATATGATAAAATAATTTTATGAGTATGATTGAGAACTTGCTCAAGCGAGTAAAAGTAAATATTAAAAACGAATTTATTATTGATACCTTTAAGATATCAGTCTATCTCTTATTAAGTGTCATTCTAATAATTTCTTCTATGTTTTTTAAAAATGAACATCCCCTAAAAGACAGGGTTGCTCCCATTTTTATATTTAGCGTTTTTAACCTCTGGTGCCTAATCAGTAGTTCCCACCGATTTAAAAAGCTTTATACTCAAATGAATAGGGTTGAATTAGGCCCTGATTTAAGAAATAAAAGTAACTTGTTTCTAGTCTTTTATATCATGATGTTTTTAAGCTCGGGTATAACTTATTTCATTATGTATACAATTCCCTATATTGGTAGATAAATTGATCTTAGTAGACTAAGTTGACCTTATCGCTCTAAGATGAAACTCTTATTTTCCCTAAAATTCTTATTTATTACATCTTAAAGACCTAAGATGACCTAAAAAGCATATCTAAAACTTGGCACCAACCTTGTATTATAGATTTTCATGAATAGAGGCACAAAAGTTATTTGTCTTATCAAGAGAATAAACAAGGGGAAGTTGGAATGAAAAAAATGATTAAAGGATTAATGGCCACAACACTCATGGCAAGCTCTATGCTTGCAACAGCGGGCAACTTAAATGATGTTCAATTAGGACATGTTGGTGCAAGAGGATCAGGCTGTCCGGGTGGTTCTGTGGACTCAGTATTAAGTCCAGATAAAAAAAGTTTAAGTATTTTGTTTGATGGATTTGTCCTCGAAGCCGGACCTCTAATTGGCAAAAGGATGGATAGAAAAAACTGTACTGTGGCAATTCCAGTTCATGTACCTAATGGATTATCAGTGTCTTTAGTAGCTGTCGATTATAGGGGGTACAACTTTATTCCAAGGCAGGCTCAGTCACAGCTTAAGGTTGAATACTTTTTTGCCGGTAGAAGAGGTCCAAGATTTATGAAAACCTTTGTTGGTGGAATTGATGATGAATATGTATTGCAAAACAAACTGGCACTCGTGGCCAATTCGTGGTCAAAGTGTGGGGACGACGTAAATTTAAGAATCGCTACAAGTATGCGACTGCGAAATTCCAATAGACATGAAGATGCTATGAGCACACTGGATAGTATCGATTTAAATGCTGGGATAGTTTACAAATTACAGTATAAAAAATGTAAGCAAGAGCAGGTAGAAGAAGAAGATGAGTGGGGAGATGACTGGTAGAGAATACTAGTTCTTTCAATACCTGGGAGTTCAAGAATTTGTTCTTCCCAGGCTTAATTCACTTATTATGAAACAAAGGTAACAATATGAAAAAGATAATCTCCATCATCACATTGCTAACAATTACTGCCTCAGTGTTCGGAAATGAAGGTGCCATGATTGAAAATGTTAAGTTTTCAGGAAATGGGTGTTATGAAGATGAAGCAATGGCGGTATTAAGCCCAGATCAACGAGTGCTCTCTTTGTTGTTTGATAATTACATTGTGGAAGCTGGTGGAGATAGTGGTGCTAAAAGAGGTTATAAAGAATGTATGGTGCAGATGAATCTATTAGTTCCCGATAATACCAGAGTTGTTATTGAAAAAATTGACTACCGAGGATATGCAATGTTACCTCAAGTTGGGAGAATGAATTTTTCATCTTCATATTTTATAGAAATACCTGAACTAAATTTTAAAACGCAAACCTTTATTAAAAAACACAATAAAATAGGAGCAATAGATGAAGATCTTTTCTTCGATCAAAAAATAAAGAATAAACTTTTAAAATCTAAATGTGGGCATGATTTTAGTTTGAACTTTGAATCAGAACTTATGGCCATGACAAATAGTATGAACGATGAAGTTTATGTTGCTATGGATAGTATTGATACGGGAATTGATTTTCATATAACTTATGAACCATGCCAGCAAAGTATTCAACGTTCTTACAGAGAAGAAGAAGTGCGTAGGAGAAGCCGCTTAAGAGCGCAAAGAATAAATGATTCTCAAGTTCGCCAAAGACAGGTGAGAAGAGAAAGAGTATGTAATGCTAGAGACTGTGTAAGAAATACACGGGTAAGTAATGGACAAGTTAGTAGACCAAGTGCACCCTCGCAAAGAAATACTCGCAGGGTAGAGGGGGAAACACAAGCCTCTCGTCAGCATCGAGAAGTTGCTAGAAGTACACCAGTGGACGCCAATACTCGTGCTAGAGAAGATCGAGAAGCGAGACGCAGGAATAGAAGATGACCAAAGTGATACCAGTGGTAACAAATTGGCATCACTAAAACTTAGAAAAATCGTGATTATTTGTAAGAAAAGTTTTGTTGAAATAGGAATCTAAAATAGTTAAGTTGGTAATGTGAGAACAGAACTAAATGAAACATATTCTAATTCAAACGAAAAACCTTTAACACAAGATTTGGTTTCTCTTTATAAAACTCTTTTTTACCAATGTGATTTTAATAAAATCATAAATAGTATTGATGAAGGAATTAAAGACGTTGATAAAATATCAGATTATTATAAATTGATTATGATTAAGGCTAAGGCCTATTTTGAATTAAACCGTAGAGATATGGCAAGTGGTGTTTTGGAAGAAGCCACAGATCAGACAAAACTTAATAATTACGCTGAATTTTATTATACCAAAGGAAGTTTTCATTATTTTAAGGGTGAGTTTTCAATGGCGAAAACATACTTTAAAAACATGCTCGACTTTAATAATGATCAAGAATGTACATATAAGTCATTACTTGCATTGGGGAATATTGCATACTCTGAGGGACGAAAGGAAGAAAGCCTAGACTACCTAAGGGAGCTATTCTCATTAAATAATAAACCTGAACCAGAACTTCAAATAAGTTTTAACCACTTAAAAGCAAATGTATTAATTGCGAATAAAATGGATTTAATTCATGCCAAAGAACTCCTTGAAGATGCATATCAAATGTCAGTGTCGCTTAAGTGGACCTTCTTTGCGCAGAGATCGCTTTATAATCTAGCAAAGTATTATAAAAATGGCGGAAAAGTGGGGGAGTCCCTTGGTATACTAAGTGTATTAGATATGAACTTAAAAACCACTGACTCAAGGTTCTTGTCATTACTTGTAAATAAAGAGTTCGATTCTATTAATCATAAATCAACACAAAAGGTAGAGTTAGATTTAAAAAATAAAATGATCGTGATTGGACAAGAGGATCAATACTCTTTAGAGCTATCTAGGTGGCCTATGTTATTCACCTTCGTTGAATTACTTTACACAAAAAAAGGATTTATTTCAAAAGAGAAGATAGCAGCAACATTATGGCCGACACAAAAATATCTACCAAGAACACATGATCCAAGGATTTATGATGTTGTCAAAAGGTTAAAGCAAAAATTGGAGTTAATCGAAGATAACCCACTTTTATTTGAAGCAAACTTAGGTGGATACCGGTTAAATATTTCATAAGTAGGAAATTATATGAAAAAACTATTATTTTTATTATTGGCTTTAAATATTAGTAATTGCCTAGCTTCAGGTGATGGAACCTTACCAGTTATTAGGGATGTTAAAATAGACTTTCTTGATAGTGGACCAGGTTTAAATATTGGACTTCCAAGTTGTGTTGTTTTAACAATAAACAAAAAACTAAAGAATAAAGCGAGTATAAGTAAAAGTGTTCAATTAAAGAAAGCAAACCTGGAACAAACAATAAATCTTACGAATAAAAATGGTGACATTCAAATCAAACTTGAGAGTCAACTTTTAAATAGTAGGCGTTCGCTAATTAGTATTAGAAGAGATTTAAGCAATTCCGAATTCATGAATGAGTTAAATCTAAACAATGAAACAATAATTCAGCATATACAAGTCAATTCAGGTGGGAATAGCAACTGTTTGATGAAGTAATACTAGGTTAAAGGTCCTTTTCTTGAAGAGGACCTTTAATTGTTATTGTATCAACCTTGGCCTTTACGACTTCAACATGGTGGATATCTTCTCCAGTAGCTTCATTTCCAAAAGAGTTTCGAATATAATTGAGGACATGAGCTAGGTCTTTATGGGGAATCATCCTAAAGCTTGGCATTATTGAGTTATAGGACTTGCCATTTCTTTCAATTTTTCCAGTTAATCCCCTAACCATTATTTTTAGCGCGCTAGATGGTGAGTCTTGTACTATTTTGGAACCAGAAAGCGGTGGGGTTTGCATCATTCCTGAGCCATCTGGTTTATGACATCTTGCGCATAGCTGATTGTACAATCTTTGACCACGGTTAGAGTCATAAGCGTAGCTTTCCTTCTTAATCACCTTGTATTCATTTGTGAGTTTAAATCTTTCTTTCGTAGTGTCTTTACCATGATTCTTGGCCATAATCCAGGCAACAACAAGAGAGGTGAGTAGCATACCCACAAGAAAGATGGTCATATAGAGTTTATTTCGTTTTTCTTCTACGGCTTTGTTTTCATCTGTCATAATTTTTCCTAATTTAGAGAATTTATAGCAAAATATTTGAAACAGGTCAAAATTGGATAGGTTTTAGAAGTTTATTAATACCTAACGAATTTGCACATTTAAAGTTGAAAGCAGGCCGATATTTTATTAGAGTAGTTGATAATAAGGGTAGAATAGATAAAAGAATATTAAAAATCCAAAATACGCTTTAAGCGAAACAAGAATAGGTGGACTATGAATAAAATTGTAATTGTTGTTAGTATGGTACTTTTTAGTTTTAATGCTCTTAGCTGGGGAATGCTTGGTCATCGAATTACTGGTGAGATTGCAAGTAAACATTTATCTGCTAAAGCGCAAAGCGAAATTAAATCTATTATTGGTGAAGACTCTTTGGCGCAGTTAAGTAATTATCCGGATTTTGTAAAATCAGATCCTGTTATGAGAAAAAAATACTCTGCTTGGCATTATGTTAGTTACTCAAAAAATGAAACTATATTGAAAAGAAAAGTAAGCATGAAAGGAGATATCCTTTACGGGATTTCTTATTTTACAAAAATATTAAAAGAAAAAGAATCATCTAAAAGAGAGAAAAGGGAAGCACTTGCTTTTATTATCCACTTCATAGGTGATGTCCATCAGCCACTACATGTTGGCTTTCCACACGATAAAGGTGGTAATACTGTCAAAGTAAAGTGGTTTGGAGAAGATACAAATCTCCATGCAGTATGGGATGAAAAACTAATTAAACTTCAAGAAATGAGCTATACGGAATATGCTGTAGAACTTAATAAATTTTCTGAGAATGATAAAAGAATTACAAGTTGGCAGCTTTCGAAAGTTACAGACTGGGCCAAAGAATCTAGGGATTATTTACCAAAAACTTATGACTTTAAACAAGGTAAGTATTGGGAATTTAGTTACAATTATAAGCATTTAGATTTTTTAAATCAAAGACTATTGAAAGGTGGAGTTAGACTCGCTGGTCATTTAAATACTATCTTTTCAATGTAGAAATTTCACAACAAAGCCTTTTAGCCTTAAGTATGCTATAGAGCATTGATGAAAAAACTTATTGGGCTAATATTCTCTTTAATAAGCCTTTTGGGTTACTCTTCAGATTCACCTGAGTACCCTGAGGTGTTTCAAAGGGAGTATATTTTCACAAATTATCAAGCTTTTGATAAAATCCAAACTTATGGTCTTAATACATGTATTGCAATCATTATTTATAATCCAGAGTTGAGGGATGGCGTATTGGCCCACTTTGATGCGAGAACAAAATTAACAGAAATAGACGTAATACTTAAAAATTTTTCTAATTTTTCCGCCCTTAATATTGAACTTTACGGAGGGGTGGCCAATGAGAATAATCTGCTTCTAAAAATCAAAAAACGCTTAACCCAGCTTGGTCTTAACATATCTAGGATAAAACAGAATAAAGACTCATCAAGAAGTATGGCCGTGATGCTAGAACTCAAATCAGGTATTGTAACAGAGTATACTGAAATCTATCCACACTCAGATTACCAGACATCTTTGGCCAAATTTAATAGAATAAAATTTGGCCAGAAACTTTTTAGACATGAGCTCTCTATTGGTGGTGGTGACTTAGTTCAAGTCGCGAATAAACCTGACTTTCCATTTACTTTTTAGAAACTTACACCTGCGCCTATACCAGTTCTCAAAGAGGTAACGTCTGATGGACCTGTTAAGGTATGATATTTCGCTAGAAAAGATATGAAGTAATTCTTATAAACCTTACTAGACATGAAAAACATAAATTTACTTCCGGCATAAGATGTCGTTGTAGGATCTTCCGAAAAACCAATTGTCCTTGATGAATAGACTGATTGAGAGAAACTAGTTCTCACTAATAGACCGAATTTTTTAGTAAAGTTTATATATTTTGAATAGCCCAGAGTAAGAAATAATAGTTGATTTTGATCAAATAGTAATTCGCTTTCAGCTTGTAATCCGGCTAAGTTGAAAGTGTTAAATCTCTCAAAGTCACCTCCAACATAAAAATCATGGGTTGATTTACCTAATTGAAATGGTTTTTGAAAATATGAAGTGACCCCGATCTCTAAGGGGACTTCAACTGTATCAGTTTCTAGGTTACTTGATGTCGCCAATAAGTAAGAAAAATAAGTACTTGTGGATATAGAATGATTCTTTCCTTTAGGTTTATAAAGATGCATCATTCCCAATGTGACCGGGGAGTTTTGCTTAAATTGAACTTTTGCAATGGCACTATCGTCCTGGGTAAAGTCACCAGAGGAAGTCATATAAAAGACACTCCAGTTATGAACCTTTTGTTTGGCCTTTTTGGCAATCTTTTTTCTTTTTTTCTTTTTCTTCTTCTTATGTTTTTTTAAGTAAGCTGCAAGTTTCTTTTTATTTGTAAACTTTGGATCCATGTATAAAATAATAATTGTACCTGGTTTAAATTTCCTCCAGTTTTTTATTCTGGGATTTGCTTTAAAAGTTTTTTGAACCATCCTCGTCTTTTTCGTTATTATGGCATTCTTTTTAGCAAACTGTCTTATGAGCTTTGCAAGACTATCTTTCTTTTTTGTTTTAATTTTAATTTTAATTAATTTTGATTTTTTTGAAACCTTTCGTGTTTTTTTACCCTTTGCGAAAGTAATAGGTGCAAATGCAAATGTCATAAAAAGGAAAAAACATATAATTTTCTTTATCACTAAAATATCTCCATCATATTTGTAAAAATACATATAACTATATTCTAACTTAAAAAGGATAATTAATGTATAGAGGTCAAAATATATCAGATACTTAGATCGGTTTTAAGGTTAATGAATATTTTTTTTGTATTATGTGGCGAGTGGGAAAAAAATGCCCCCTAATTCTAGGGGGACACAAGGATGGAAGAATAAAAATTTAACAGTTTACTACAGGATTAGTTTTCCTTTTGTTTTTAGTTTACTAATGATTTCGTCAAAGTACTCTGCAGGATAAGCACCTTTTACTGGGATTCCGTTTATAATAAAACCAGGAGTTCCTGACATTCCAAATTTCTTTGCTTCGGAAATATCAGCTTCAATTTTACTGGCAACTTGGTCTGAGTTGATGTCTTTTTTTAATTTTAATAAATCAACTTTAAGTTCTTTTGCTAATTTGGTAAGGAACGCTTCACCCATTTTTAATTTTGTTTGTTGGGCAAAAATCATATCATGAAATTTCATTGCTTTCCGAGGGGATTGAAGAGCAATGGCCTCATAATACTGTGCACTCAACATAGCGCTGGGATGAAAACTTAACGGAAGATGCTTGTAGATGAAGCGTACCTTACCAGGGTATTTATTCATAATGTCCGTGACAGTATTATAGCCACGGGCACAAAAAGGGCATTCAAAATCGGAGTACTCTACGATTGTTATAGGAGCATCTTTAGGTCCCTTGATAACATCTCTCGAGCTAATTTCAGGAGATAAAGGATTACTAAAGGAATCTTCTAATTGTTTTTCTTGTCGAACCTTTGCTTGTTTGGCCATGTCTTCTTTAGCAGATCTTGCGGCAACTTCAAGTGTTGACATAAACTTAGCCGGATTATTTTGAATAGTTTTGAAAACAATCTCAGGGTTTTCTGAAAGTGTCTTTTCAAGTTGAGCTCTGAATTGTTTGTCAGTGCTACAGCCGGTTATTAAATAGGCGACAATTGCCAATGATGATATTTTTAATACAGTAGTCATAATAAATAAGCTCCTTATTTTGTTTTGCTTACTTTAACTATCGTACTTTTTTCTCCTGTGAATGAGTCAGGTTATTGTCAATTTTGTGTAAACTTAATTGTGCTTAGGGTTATATCTATAACCAATTCCTCTTACGGTCTCTAAAACATCTGTACTAATCTTTTGTCTTATCTGTAAAACATGAGTATCAACTGTTCTTGTCGTTGGGAAATTATCATAACCCCAAACTTCGTCCAGGAGTTTTTCACGAGAGAATACTTGTTTCGGATTTGTTGCCAGTAAATAGAGTAAATCAAACTCCATTTTAGTGAGAATAACTTCTGTGTCGTTGTAGAATAACTTTCTTTCACTTAGGCTAAAAGTAAGGTTATTACTTTTGAATTCTTCTGTATTCGCAGTGAGAGGGTTTTGTGGTTGCCTTAATTGAACACGTATTCGTGCAAGTAATTCTCTAGGCTCAAACGGCTTAGTTATATAATCATTAGCACCTGTTTCAAGACCTAGTACTTTGTCGATAAGGTCTGTCCTCGCTGTTAACATAATTATTGGTGCTGCCCGATTGATGTCCTTGATAAGGTCAATTCCTTGACCATCTGGAAGCATCCAATCTAGTAGAATCAGTGAATAATTTGAAAAGTTTTGTTCCCTTGCTTCAGCTAAGTTTGCACATAGGGTCACTTGATAACCTTCAATATCAAGTGTTTTTTGTAATGCTGGGCCAAGGCTTGCATCATCTTCTACAAGTAGGATTTTATTCATTTTTATTCTCACTTTTTCTTTTGTTAAATGTAATGGTAAATTCTGTAGGAGTTGAAGAAAGGGAGAGTTTTGCGCCCATTTCCTTAAGAGTTTTATTTACTATAATTAGGCCCAGTCCAAGACCTTTGCTATTCTCGTGTTTGCCCTTTAAGAGTTCCTTTAAATTGTTATAAGGAATACTTCCTTGGTCACGTACTTTTAATATAATATTCTTTTCAGAGCTATCAATCTCAAGTTCAATTGGGGATTCACCATAACGGATACCATTATCAATTAAGTTCATGACACACATTTTTAGCCAATACGGATCCTGATATATTGCCGAGTCATTTTTTGAAATGATTTTTATGTCCTGGTTATCATACTCAAACAAAAGACCTTCTAAAAAGTCTTTTAGTGAAGGAATTTCAGCCCTATTCATATTAATAAGTTCAGTTGTATCTGTTTGTAAGTAGCTTTGAGACTTTTCTGCAAGATGTTTAAGCCGATAAACCTGACTTTCAATCTTCATGAAGGGATCTTGAACTTCAAGAGGTATATCTTCAATGTTTTTATTGAGCTGGTTTATTTGAAGTAGAAGTGAGGCAATTGGTGTCCTCAATTCATGGGTTAGAATTCTTAAGGCGTGCTTTTTTCTATCCTCTTCTAATTTCTTTCTTTTAAGCCTTGTAAAGAGACTTCGTGCTGTCAGAAGTAATATAATAATAGTTCCAAAAAACAAAACTATTGTCGATTGAGACATAAGACTTTGCAGATTGTGAGGCTTTTTCTTCCAACAAACATTTCCAACTTTAAAAATACATTCAATATTTCCATCAGAGAAGGTATAGCGTGCTCGTTTAAAAAATCGTTTCGCAATATTTATATCAATTATATAATATTTTAAATTACCGGATTTTATATAGTAATGTGTATCTGTTAGAAATGTATTCTCTCCAGAAATAATTCTTTTAAGTACTTCCTGAGATTGCTTTATTAGAAATCTTTGGTTTGTACTCGTTGGCCAATGAAGGTCTTTAATTTCAGAAATATGCATATATTTAGCATGGTCTTCTAGCCAATTTATTCTATCAATATGAGAATGGATCATTTTAAATTTCATATATGAGTAAGAAACACCATTTGAATGAATAAATGGCGGTGATGTAAAAAATGTTAAGGGGAGGTGATCTATTTGATTACATAGAAAACCAAGCCATAGAGTTTCTTTATTAATAAAACTGGAACTTAATTGAGAAATTTTTGATTTTAAACATTCCGATGAATTGAGAATTATTTTTCTTTTATTTGAAGATATAGAAGGGCTTTCTAAAAGTAGCTTTAATCTTTCTGGCGTTGGATAGTCAATGTTGAGGTCAAGTCTCTTTGAAGGAGAAATTTCTTCTTGTAGCTCAACGTGAAGCTTTCTAATCTCATCTAAGTCCTTAAGGTCAGCATTACCCTCACTTTTTATAAAGTAAGTTATATTTCCGGATAAGAAGGCCAGAGATACAGCAAAGAGAAAAAGGAAAAGGTCTAATTTCATATGGTTGAATTTAACAAAATAACTCCGCTATTTGTCAATTTTGTGTCAATTATCAAAGAAACTTGTTATTTTTATAGAATAAAGGGGATTCTTGGTGGAAGGATTTAAACAATTTTTACAGCTTCTAGTCGATTTAGTAATTTTTATTATCCCGTGGCCTATGCCTAGTGATAAAAAAATAAAAAACGCTAAAATCGTCGCCCATAGAGGCTGGCATGGAAAAGATGATATTAAAGAAAATAGCCTAGAGGCTTTCCAGGCAGCAGTTGATCATGATCTGTGGGGGATTGAGTTTGATGTCAGATGGACTAAAGATGGAGTTCCAGTGGTGCATCATGATGCTCATTGTCTAAGGGTTTGGGGGTTTGATTATTATATTAGGGACCTTACATACTTAGAGTTAAGGAAGGCGATTCCAGAAATTCCAAGCTTAGAAGAAGTTGTTGTAAAGTTCGGGAAACAAATTCACCTGTTTATAGAATTAAAAAAAGAGAATTTTTCAAACTTAGCTGAGAAAAAATTATTATTACAACAAATATTAAAACCTTTAAGTGCTATAGATGACTTTCATATTATTTGCTTATCAGTTTCACCAATACAGGACTTTGATTTATTTGATTTGAAAACTTATCTTTTGGTTGGTGACCTTAATCTTTTGGAAATGAGCCAACTGGCCTTAACAAATCATTATGGCGGCGTGACGGGACATTATCTATTATCCACTCAAGAGGTTTTAGATAAACATGAAGATGCTGGGCAAAAAGTTGGAACTGGCTTTATAAGGACTCAGGCCTGCATGAAAAGAGAAATGAACAGGGATGTTGAGTGGTTTTTCACAAATCATCCCTGGAATTTAATCGGTATTTTTGAATCTATTGAATCCGGTGGTTCAGAGAATTAATATAATGTTTTAACTCTTGTTTTTCCTGTTTGTTCTTATAGGTAAACTCAATCCCGTACCCATAATAATTCTCATGGGCCGTATCTTGTGTTCTTCTAACAATGGCCTCTAGGTTTTTTATTTTCCCATTAATAGGAAGTTCAAATGATAATTTGTGACCAACAGGGAAGCTCTTAGTTGAAGTGAAGTAGGCACCCGTGTGCGATATATTGGTAATCGTTGTTGAGATTGTATTCCCATTGGCTTTAAATTGAGTTTGTAAACTCGTTGCGTACCTAGAAGTATTTCTCCAAAGCCTTCTTGTTTTGTTCCAGTAAGGTCTTCTGTTTGTTGGTACTAAGAAATACATTACCAAAGAAAAGTTGAACGCTAGAAGTAAGGAGGTGGACACATGGGGGGTCTCTGCAACATATGGCCATGTGAATTTCTCGTATGTAAAATAGGCAAAAAGTGAGTAAAACTGTAGTCCGATAAAAAAGAAAAAACTCCACGACCTTACACTAAGAAGGGCATAGCCTGCCAATGGAAAGAGGGCCCAGAATTCAAAGTTACCCATAAAGCCTTGGATACTAAAAATTGTTCTAGCTAAAATTTCCCATTCAAAGCCTGTTTGAAATTTAAGATATAATATTTTTATAAGTGGTTCAAGGATCAATGCTATTGATAATGCATATAATGAAAATGGTTTATCTAGTGTACTTACTTGCATGAATCGTTTTGACATTTTTGTCGCAGGATTAGTTTTCTTTATTAGTAAATGAAGGGTGTCAGTAAACATTGTATTGAGAATTCCTTTTGGAAGAAAAGAAATAAACGTATTATCCATATCAACTCTAAGGTTATTGAGAATTGTAGGATCTGAACTTGTAATAAGGCAAGGCATTTGCAAATGATTGATAATTTTATAAAGTCTTCCAAGGCATTCGTATTCGACCTCATCTATATCAATTATTAATAGATGGACTACACTTGAAGTTAGGATTTCTATTCCGTCTTCAATATTTTCTTTTGAGAGAACATTATAATCAAAGCTATTGTTTAACTTATTAGAGATATTTATTTTTACGAACTCTTCTTTTCCGATAATAAGGGAAACCTTTTTTGAAGAGTCTAATACTGAGTCAATATCTAAATTATAATTTGCACTTGTCGTTGACATAAAGCCCTCACAATTAAAATGTGTTTGTTGATTATCTTTATCGGAAGAAATGTGTATTAGTTTAGTACAGTATTGATAATAGCATAGAAAAAGCGAAGTAGTTCTGACCTTCGTGTCGGCATTTTGGCCGTTTTGGTCATCTTGCCTAATTATTCATTGTAATTATAGGTATTTAAATTGGCATGAAAATGGCAATAAAGAGGGAGAATCATTTTATAATCCATGGAGGGTTTATGAAAAATCTATTTCTAATTATGGTATTCCTTGTTTTAATGACCAATTCTCATGCCACCGAAGGACAGCTAAGTAGTGAATTTCTCGAAAGCGAGTCTGTGACCTATTGGATTCTTGAAAGCGCTAATAATTAAATCTATTCCAAATTTTTAACCAGCTCTATAGTATTATGTAATACTATAGAGAACTTATCCGGCTACAAATTAAAAAATATGATCTTTTTTGTAAAAATTAAAAACTATTAAAGACCTAGGATTTCATTTGTTCTTCATGGGCCTTAAGAATTTTTCCTATAATTTCTGAAGGTGGCAAGTTTCGTAGGTAATCTGCTTCAACTCTATCTTCTAAAATTGGATCAAGAGTATCTGTGATATCTTCTGCTAAGACAGGTGTCTTATTTGCATTTACTTCATTCACTTTATCGATGGGTGTGAAGTGAGGAACCGTTTGTAAAATCTGTGGGTACTCATTTATCATATGGTGAATTGTTTGTACGACTTCACAAAATCCATCAAGTTCAGCTTTAGAAAAAGATTCAGTAGGCTCTAACATAAGCCCATATACTTCTGGGAAGGCCACTGTGGGAGCGTGAAAACCAAAATCTAAGAAAAGCTTGCCAACTTTTGCAATTGCTTGAGACTTAGGTGTTCCTGCCTCAGCTATTCTTTTGAAAGTATCGTCACTTAAAGTGAGAATAAACTCATGCATTCTAGGTACTTCTAAAGAGTTAGCCGGTAAAACAGGGTAAGAGCTATTAAGTTTTTTATAAAGGTACTTTGAACTTAAAACAGCGATTGCACTCATGCGTTTGATACCATCTGAGCCTAGTGCTTTTAAGTATGTATAGGCCCTGACCTTATGAGCGAAGTTTCCATAGTGTCTATGTATTGAACCAATAGTCTTCTTCGGTAATACAACTGAATAAAGTTCTTCATGTTTTTCTATTTGAACACCCGGTAAGAAATCAATTAACTTTTCACTCACGGCAACAATTGCATCACCCGGACCACCACCTCCGTGGGGTATGGACCAAGTTTTATGAAGGTTATTATGAACGGCATCTACACCGAGCTTTCCTAAATCAACCCAACCGGCGATAGCATTCATATTTGCTCCGTCCATATAAACGAGCCCACCAACGGAATGAATTAATTCACTTATTTCTTTAAACTGAGATTCAAAGATTCCTGAAGTATTTGGGTTAGTTATCATGATACCTGCAATAGACTTTCCATGGACTTCAACTAGCTCTTTAAGTTGATTAAAGTCAATTTCACCGTGATCATTTGCCTCAACAGTTACAATTCCAATGCTTTTTCCATCAACTTTTTTTGTTTCAAACCCTGCCATAGTTGCTGTTGCCGGATTTGTACCGTGGGAAGATCTTGGTATTAAAACGATATTTCTTGTTTCAGCTTCACCATTTTCTCTATGGTATGCTTGGAATAATTTCAGTCCAACAAGTTCGCCTTGTGCGCCTGCCACTGGTTGAGTTGTGACTCCAGGTAATCCAGTTATGTCTTTAAATAACTCTTGAATTTCAAAAAGAATTTGAAGATTTCCTTGAACATCTGAAACAGGTGCTTGTGGATGTGTTTGGGTAAAATGTTCTAATCCTGCTGCCCATTCATTTATTTCTGGGTTGTATTTCATAGTACAACTCCCAAGGGGGTAGATTCCATCATCAGGGCTTAGGTTTTGTTTACCAAGTTTTGAATAGTAATCAAATAACTCGGGGGTACTAAATTTTTTGATCGTTATTTTGTTTATTCTTTGTTGATCGCTCTTTATTGAGCTTATTGTAGAAGAAATTGTCGTTGGTTTAAAATGTGCCTTAAAGAAATTCATCATCTTTTGTAAGTCATAAGATGAATGAGTATCATTTAATGAAATTAATAGAAGATTTCCAGGGATGCCACATCTACCGGTGATATTAACACCAATATGTATATCTTCTGTTTCTTTTGCAAGAGAAATGAGTTCGTTAATATCTCTATTTATTTTTAAAGTGATTTCATTAAACATTGACCCACTAAAAAGAAGTTCCATTCCTTCAAAGCAAGTAAGGTCTCTTGCTAGTTTTAATGTATTTTTGTGAACTGTAGTGAATGATTTTTCAAATCCGGCGGTTCCTTTATTTAGCAGGGCCGCTCCACAAGCACTTGCCACAAATGATTGATTTGAACAAATATTGGAAGTAGCTTTTTCTCTTCTTATATGCTGTTCTCGAGTTGAAAGAATAATCGCTTTACAGTCACGACCTTTTTCATCTTTAGCTTTTCCGATATACCTACCAGCCGCAGCTCTAATCATTCCTTTATTTGTTTCACTATAACGAATTCCAAAAATTCCAAGACCCGGGCCTCCAAAATTAGGAGCTAGGGTTAAAGACTGTCCTTCAGCAACAAGAATATCTGAACCTTTGGCATCTTTCCCCCAAGTTGAAGGTTCTTTTAAACCATTATTTGATAGGGCATGAAGGTTTACAATTGAAATGGCCAGTAGGTCGTTATCGTGACAAATATCTGTTAGTTTATCGAAATCTTCGATTTGTCCAAAAGAGTTAATTTGTGGAAAGGCAAAACCGGCAAGTCCTTCGGTGGTTTTTATTATCTCAATTAATTTGACTTGGTCGATGAGCCCAGTCGTTTTATTAATTGGAGCGTAGATTATATTCAAAAAAGTTTCTTTTGCTTGAGTGTTAAGGACTTCAATATCTCCAGGGAAAATATTTTCAGCCACTATTACGGTATGAGACTTTCTTTTTATTCGAGTCGCGCAGTTAAGGGATTCAAACAAACATGTTGCTCGCTCATAAAGGGAAGCGTTGATTGCCTCAAAACCAGTAATCTTTGAAATGAGATTTTGGTAAATCCATAAAGTCTGGAGTGTTCCTTGACTCCTTTCGGGCTGGTAGGGCGTATAAGCAGTAGTTAGACCTCTTATTGAGCAAACCTTTGCAACTATTTCTGGAACACTAAACTGTTGAAGTCCATCACCAATAAAGCTTGTTCCAATTTTATTCTTTTTACTTATGTCTAAAATTCTCGTTTTTAATTCTGGATGTGCGAGACCAGCTTCCATTTTTAAGCCCGGGTGTTTAACATCATTTGGTATATGTGAGAAAAGTTCCTCAACTGAGTTTAAACCGAGAGTTTCTAGCATTAATTTTTCATCGTTCGCATCAACTCCTATGTAATGAGGAAAGCTCTCTCTTTTATTGATGTTTGTATCGCTCATATGATCTGTCCTATGTATAAATGTGTTATGTGTCTTTTTTTATAAATTATTGGAAAATATTTACCATAAAAAATTTAAAATGTGCTGTGAAAAATTGTTGAAATCCATTAGTTCTGCTATATTAATGCATCATGCAAATATTTAAAAATGACATTTCTGTAAGTTTTGAGGAATTTTCAGAACATTTTCCAAAAGAAGCAGGCTTTCTATCTCAGGTTATGGAAATAGAAGCTAGTTGCTCTATTCATATTGAAAAAAATAACAAACTAAGTGTTAAATTTGGAGATTTCAATCCGATTTCTATAGATATTGTTAATATTTTGAAAAAGCACGAAGTCTTTTTTTATAAAAATTCAATATATAAAGATCCGCTAGCGAGGGCCATTGGGCTTAAGAAAGGGAAACCTAAGCCAAGTGTCCTGGATGCAACAGCAGGGATGTTAGGGGATAGTTTGCTTATGTATGCCTACGGTGTTGATCGGTTAACTTGTTGTGAGCGTAATCCCATAGTGGCTTGCCTAGTACAAAACGCTATCGACATGGCAGATTTATCCATTAACTTTTTTCACTGTAACTCATTAGAAAAAAAAATTCTGCATAGCGACTTAGAACAATTTGATGTTATTTTTTATGACCCGATGTATAAGGAAAAAAATAATAAAGCTGCTCCAAAGAAGGAGATGGCAATTTTTCGAGAGATTGTTGGACCGGATGATGATCTTGGTGAAGTGGCAATATTATTAAAACAACGGGCCAAAGAGCGACTGGTCATTAAGAGGTCAAATAAATCTCTTCCTATTATAAAAAATCCGAGTCATACGATTAGTGGGAAATCTACCTCTTACGATGTTTATTTATCTTAGAATTGAGGATGTCCTTCCCAATTAATTTAAACACTTGTGCAATTGTCATAAGTTTCCTATAAAGCCCATGTTATTTATTAAACAATTAAAGAGGATCCCACATGAAATATGATGTTTATGGAATTGGTAATGCACTAGTTGATATGGAATTTAAAGTAACAGACGAGTTCTTTGGCCAACAATCAATTGAAAAAGGTCTAATGACTCTTGTTGAGGAAGACAGGCAAGGAGAGTTAGTTTCCGCACTTCACGAAATTAATCAAGATGAAGTTAAGCGTCAATGTGGTGGGAGTGCAGCAAATACAATTATTGCGGTTTCGCAATTTGGTGGTAAATCGTTTTATTCTTTTAAAATAGCGAATGACGATACTGGTAACTTTTATTTAAATGATATTTGTGAAAATGGAGTTGCCACGAAGAATACAAAAGAAAGTCTTCCAGAAGGTACAACTGGTAAATGTATGGTCATGGTTACTCCAGATGCGGAAAGGACTATGAATACTTACTTAGGAATAACTGCAACTCTAGATAAAGATCAAATTGATGAAGAGGCCCTAAAGGCATCGAAGTGGTTATACATTGAAGGTTATCTTGTTGCTAGTCCAACTGGACAACAAGCAGCTGTTGAGGCTGTTAGACTTGCTAAGGCGAATGGTGTGAAGACATCATTGACTATGAGTGATCCTAATATGGTTAAATTTTTTAAAGATAATATGAATGAAATTATTGGAGATGGACTTGATTTAATCTTCTGTAATGAACATGAAGCAAGAGATTTTACTGGAACAACTGATTTACTAGATGCACGCGAGAAAATGAAAACCCTTGCAAAGTCTTTTGTTATCACACTTGGTAAGAATGGAGCCATGATTTGGGATGGAACAAAGTTTATTGATATTGAGCCTCATACAGTTACTGCTGTCGATACAAATGGAGCAGGGGATATGTACGCTGGTGCTTTCCTTTATGGTATTACAAATGGCATGTCATATGCTGGCGCTGGAGCGCTCGCAAGTTTAGCAAGTTCTAAAGTTGTTGAGAGATTTGGACCAAGATTAGATATGGATCAAATAAAAGAAGTAGTATCTGAATTAAAATAAAAAAAGCCCCTTTAATAGGGGCTTTTTTATGCTGCATCTTCTGTTTCATTATCATCATCGACTTCTTCAAAATCTGCAGAAATAATATTATCTTTTTCGAAATTATCGTCTTGAGTTTTACCATATAAAAGAATCTCTAAACTCGTCGCCATAAGTAAAACCTGATTGGCCTTAATTTTTATATCGGAAGAGTGTCCTTTTGATTGATTGGCAAGCATTACGGTTTGTTGATTATTCTTATTAAATTCATTAATTGCTTGTGAAATTTCTTTAACTCCAGAATCTTGCTCTTGGGAAGCTTGGGCAATATCTGAAATGGATGCATTTATATTTTCAATATTATCAATAATTGTATTGAGGGCCACTTCACATTCTTTTGCTGTATCGATTCCGTGGGATACCTTTTGCGTATTATTGGTGACAAGAGAATCAATTTCCCGTTGGTTATTGGTAACTAAATCATTAACTTTTTTAACAGATTCATCGAGGATTGTGGCAATCTCTTCTGCAGAGGTACCACTCATACTTGCAAGGTTTCCAATTTCTTCGGCAACGACTGCAAAGCCTTTTCCATGTTCTCCGGCCCTCGCGGCTTCTACTGAAGCATTAAACGATAAGAGCTTTGTTTGAAAAACGATATCATTTATAACCTTAGCTTTTTCACCAATCTGATTGATGATATTCACAACATCTTGAAGCTCTGTACTTGTTTGATTAAATCTTGTTGTCATATCTTTTGTCGATTCTGACAATGAGCTCATTGCTTTGATCACATTATATACAGTATCTTTACCTTTATTAGCAGCAACTGAATTCTCTTGAGATTTTGCTTGAGAACTTACGGCACTATCAGTACTCTTGCTAACCATTGCAGTAATTTCATTTACAGAAGATGCGGTCTCTTGAATTGCAGCCGCCTGTGTGTTGGCAATATGGTCTAAATTTGTAGAAGACTCACTTATTAAACCGCTTGTTGTTAGAAAATCCTGGGCCATCAACTTCATCTCAATTGTTGACTTTGAAATATTAGATGTGATTTTATAGGCAATAGCATTTATAAGAAGTATTAAAAATAAAATGGCACCTGTAATAGCAATAAATGCTTTTGTCGCAAGTGAGCTTTCCTCAGTTAAGTCTTTCCTGATAATATTGAGTTCGGTTTCGTTTTGTTTGATCATTAACTCAATACCCTCTTCAAGAGCATGAATATTTTTTCTGAAACCTGAAATTTGTTTTGTTATGAGATCATAATTATTCATAAGTAGAACAAACTGCTTTTTATAACCTTCGATAAGTTTTTTTATTTCTGTCTGTCTATCCGGGTCCATGCCTTTAGTTGACATTCTTTCAATAACCACAGAAGCGTCACCTTTTAGCTTTTCAAAGTATTTTTTATCTCTTCTGAGAAGATAGTCTTTTTCACGCCTTCTAAAGTTAAGAAGTTGAGTCATGTAGAAATCTGAGAGTCCATCTTGTTTAAATTTCTTTTCGATACTATGAGCACTAGACCTTAAGTCACCTCTTATACCAGTGACAGAGTCACCTTCCTTTTTATACAGAGATACAATATTGTCAAAACCTTTTTTATACTCTGTTGCGTTAAAGAGAATTTCATCTAGTTGTTTATGATATTTTTTGTCGGAATAAGTCTTAATGTTTACAATTCTATTTGAAAGAATTTGAAATTCTTCATTATGCCTTTTAAGGTATTTTTGATCCTTTCTTAATAGGAAATCTTTTTCGTGTCTTCTAAGTGATAACATTGAAATCGTTTGTTTTTCTAGACTATCAATTGTCTTATAGTTTTGATCCATTATCTGGGTGAAGCCATCTTGCAAATGATTAATTGTTTGATAGGCAAACCAAAATAATATGGAAACGAGAGTAAAAATAAAACCGAATGAAGTAATGGTTTTGGCTTTTAGGCTCATTTTCTTAAACATGTTAGACCCTTTCTTCTAAATCTTTATAAAGTATTTCCAAATATATCTAGATACTATTCGACAATTATAAGAAAAATATTGATAATTTTCTTATAAGAAATTTAGGATTGCTTTATTTTCAATAGGCTATGGAATTCGTAAAACGTTTATCGTTATCTAATATTAGTAGTTTGTTGAATCATGGCTTTTAAGGCTTCCGTTTTAAGTATAATTAAGGAGAAGATTTACTTATGAAGAAACTATTAATTATCGCCACTTTGGCAAGTGTAAGCTTTAGTGCATTAGCGGCCAGTTGGGATGATATTAAACCCTCTGCTGACTTTCGTTATAGGTTAGAAAACAGTAAAGATGAGTTCAAGTCTGAAGGGCAATCACGACAAAGGCTTAGGGCAAGACTTGGTTTAAAATATAAAATTGATGATTCGACATCAATTAAAGTTAGATTAGCTACAGCTGCAAGTTCAGCTACATCAACAAACGACACTCTTGGAGATTCCACTTCACCTGGTGGGGCTAATACAGTTTATTTTGACCGTGCATTCATTGCTCATAAAGCCGGGGACATTAGTGTTAATATGGGTAGGATGAAGTTTCCAATGTTTAAAGCGGGTAGTTCTCAAATGATTTTTGATGGTGATTTTAATCCTGAAGGAATCCACGCAGGTTATAAATGGCAAGGTGTATATATCAATTTAGCTTCATTTTGGTATGAGGAAAATAAAGCGAAAGCTACAGATGATGGCCTTGATGTAACAATCACATCATCTCAACTTGGTTATGCTGGGGAGTCAGGAGACTTCAAGTACAATATTGGTGCATCTAATTATCATTACGAGAATGCACATGCAGTAGGGACTTTTGGCGATGAAGGGATGAATATTTTAGAAGCATACCTCGAGCTCAAATGGAAAAAAGTAACTCTATTTTACTCTGCTACAGTTAATAACGAAGCTGAAGAAGATAATACAGCAAATATAGTCGGCGTATCTTATGGTAAAACAAAGGTTAAAGGTGATTGGAAGCTTGGAGCAAACATAAGAACAGTTGAGCTAAATGCTTTAAATGCAAAGCTAATGGATGGTGATTTCGCAGGTCAGACAGCTGATTCCACTGGGACCATATTGTATGGTAAGTATATGACTACTGACAGTGCTTATTTAAGCTTTGGTCTATTTAACAATACAAAGAATGCTGATGAAAAAGCTGATGTCTCAAGAGAGTCTGAGGCCTATACGAAGATGCAATTTGATTATGGTGTTAAGTTTTAATTTAAAAATAACGCATAAGTTTAAGACGGGGAGCAGTTAGCTTCCCTTTTTTTTCCTTAAAAATAGACGAAAACGCTTAATTAAGCTATTCTGATTCCCATTAGATAAGTCGTTTTTTTTTAATAATTGGAGCAGATATGAAAAGATCAACAGTTAAAACATTATTCAACACAAAACCTGAAGGCCAAGAAATTGTAGTTAAAGGATGGATAAGAAGTATTCGTGTATCGAAGGCTTTTTCTTTTATTGTTTTAAATGATGGTTCTACTCAAAAAGATCTTCAAATTATCGCAGATAAAGACTTGGACGGTTATGATGACTTCACAAAATGTCTAAGTGGCTCAGCCTTTTCAATTAAGGGAAAGCTTGTTGAATCCGGTGGAAAACAGCCTATTGAAGTTCAAGCTATCAAAATTGATGTCCTAGGAACAACTCCTCAGGATTATCCTCTTCAGAAAAAGGGAACTTCAATGGAGTTCTTACGTGAGATTGCTCACTTAAGACCAAGAACAAATTCATTCGGTGCTGTTTTTAGAGTTCGTCACGAACTTACTCAAGCAACACATAGGTTTTTTAGTGATAAAGGGTTTTATAATGTTCATACTCCTATTTTAACGGCCATGGATGCAGAGGGTGCTGGAGAATTATTTAGAGTATCGACTCTAGATCCAAATAACCTACCACTAGATAAATCAGGGAAAGTAATTTTTGAAAAAGATTACTTTGGTAAAGAAGCTTATCTTTGTGTAACAGGACAACTAGAAGCTGAAGCATTTGCTTGTTCAATGGGAAGTGTTTATACATTTGGACCAACCTTTAGATCGGAAAATTCAAATACTACAAGACATTTATCTGAGTTTTGGATGATTGAACCAGAGGTTGCTTTTGCTGACCTTGAGGAAGTTGCTGAACTTGCTGGGGACTATATTCAATATATGATTAAGCATGCGCTTGAGCATTGTAAAGATGAGTTAGAGTTTTTCAACAAGTTTATTGAAAAAGGACTTATTGATAAATTAACAAAAGTTGCCAACACACCTTTTAAGAAAATTACTTATACGAAAGCTATCGACATCCTTTTAAACTGTTCTAAGAAATTTGAAAATAAAGTTGAGTGGGGAGTTGATCTTCAAACTGAGCATGAGAGGTTTCTAGCTGAAGAGCATTTTGATGGACCAGTTATTGTTACTGATTACCCAAGAGATATTAAAGCCTTTTATATGAAACAAAATGACGATGGAAAAACAGTTAGGGCCATGGATGTTCTTATTCCCGGAGTTGGCGAGATCATTGGTGGATCACAAAGGGAAGAGAATCTTGAGAAACTTCAGAACCGTATGGGGGAGATGAACCTAGAGGAAGACCTTTATAAGTGGTATCTAGACCTACGTAGGTTTGGTAGCGTTCCACATGCTGGTTTTGGCCTAGGCTTTGAGCGTGCAATTATGTATATTACTGGTATGAGTAATATTAGAGATGTTATCCCATTCCATAGAACTCCAAAGCATATTGAATTTTAATCCATATCAATCCTAATAAGCTGAGCTCTATACTCGGCTTAAACCTTTTATTAAGGGCTTAATTTAATAAATGGGCCCGCCGATAAAGTTCTTATGAATTATAAATACTTAACCTTTATCTTATTTATTTCTTTGTTGGTGAACGAAGCTTTGGCAACTGAAGAAAAAGTTCAAGAGTTACTAGATACTATCGGTATTACAAAGTTTACCAATTCAATTAAACGAATAAAAAAGTATAAATCTATTGAAGAGATTGATGAGCTTGATTATGAATTAAAGCCTTACTATACAAACTTAAAGCTATGGTTTTATTTTGATGAAGAAGGTTTTTCACGGGGTTTAAAGAGTAAACTCAAAAAGAATTTCACATATTCAGAACTAAATCAAATTATCAAAACCTTTAAGAAGCCTTTTCATTTAAAGGTTCTCAATGCTTTGGCGCTAAGAAGAGATGTTTTTAAGTTTAACCATGAATCAGTTTTAACAGATACAAGTCCGACAATTCTTCCAAAGAGTAGATATAGCTTAATAAAGAATATTTATACCTTGAATGGTATGTCTATTCAGAATGATATCATGATGAAGCGACAACTCGATTTTATTGAAAGTGGGAGAACAAATGTTGCAGTTATTAATAAGAAAGACGGAACGAAACATTTTGTAAATCCTTCTCAACTTAAAAAAAGATATGAAAAAAAAGACGAGTATTTTATAACAAGCTTGGCCTTTGAATTAGGCGAGTTCAGACATTACGAATTAAGAGAATATTTGAGAGTAATGAAAAAAAGTATAACCAACCAAAAATTTTTACAACTATACATCAATTACTATTATTTATACTTAACCGAGTATATGTATAAGGTTCATCAAGATAAATTAAATGCTATTAAGGTTCTTGATAATCCCCCAGAAAGTAATAATTAGAATACGGGACTCTCTTGTATTTGGTTCGAATTAACAAAATGAGAATCTCTACCAGAAAAGTGAATAATTAAACAAATAATATAGGAAAGATAACGAAAGTAGGCCTTTCAAGGAAAATTTATTAGAATTATTTTGCTGAATACTTTTA
>JBLIAG010000018.1:0-70095 GCA_047634375.1 Bacteriovoracaceae bacterium | reverse complement strand
ATGTTTAACTCTCATCATCTGCTTCAGATATAATGGCACGAAGAACTTCTTCAACAGAAGTAATACCTGTAAAGATTTTTTGTAAGGAGTCCATAGCGAGGGAAGTCATACCTTCTTCTATCGCAGCTTTTTTTATTTTTGAGGAATCTGTTTTTTCAAGTATAAGACTTCTAATTTTATCTGTGATTTGTAAAAGTTCTGATACTACTGTCATTCCTGAATAACCTGTTTGAGTACATTTCTCACAACCAGCAGGCTTAAAGATTGTGGAACCAGTTGGTACTTTATCAATATCTAGCATTTTCATTTCGTAACTTGATAGTTTTGTTGGTATTTTACAATTATCACATAGAGTTCTTACAAGTCTTTGTGCTAGAACACCAACCAAAGATGAAGAGATAAGGAAAGGTTGAACTCCCATATCAATTAGTCGTGTAGGAGCAGATGATGCATCATTTGTATGTAGAGTAGAGAGGACAAAGTGACCTGTAAGGGAGGCTTGAATTGCCATCTCTGCAGTCTCTTGATCCCTAGTTTCTCCAACCATAACAACATCAGGGTTTTGTCTTAATATCGCTCGTAATGCCATAGCAAAACTCAAATCTATTTTAGAGTTAACTTGAATTTGAGATATTCCACCAATTTCATATTCCACAGGATCTTCTACTGTGATGATCATTCTATCGGGAGTGTTCATTCTATCAAGAATTGCAAAAAGAGTTGTTGTTTTTCCATGTCCGGTTGGCCCCGTAACATAAAGAACTCCATGCTTTTTTGTTGATAATTCTTGTAGACCTTTTAAAGTTGGTCCATGAAAGCCAAGTTTTTCAAGTTCTAAAACCGTATTGGTCTTTTCTAGAACCCTCATAACAATTCTCTCTCCGTTTTGGACAGGAACAGTACTTAAACGAATATCAATATCTTTTCCTGCAATTTTTATCTTTATTCTTCCATCTTGTGGAAGACGTTTCTCAGCGATATCTAGTTTTGCCATTACCTTAATTCTAGAACTAACAGCAGCATGAGTTTTTTTAGGTTGTCTTAATATCTCTGTCATAACTCGATTTACACGAAATCTATAAACAACTTCTTTTTCATATGGTTCAATATGAATATCTGATGCTCTTTCTTTTACAGCTCTAAAAATAATCGAGTTTACAAACCTAATTACTGGAGCTTCATCTGCTGAGGCATCTAGGATATCAATCGGTCCATCAAGGTCTAGGTTCTCTTCAAATTCGTCTTCAATTGAATTAACTAGGTTTTGATTGGCTTTCTCGTAAACTTTATTTATAGCATCTTGAATCTTTAAAGGAGTTGATACAACAATATGAATTTTCTTTTTAAAAATTCCATTTAGATCATTTACAGCATTATAGTCAAATGGATCACTCATTGCGATTGTTACTGAACGCTCAGATTCATAAATCGGAAGTACTTCGTGATGTTTGGCATAGTTAATTGATATTTCCATAACGATTTGAGGATCTATCTCATCAACTTTAATTTCTGGTAAATAGGGGATATCAATTTGATGACAAAGTACTTTTATAATGTCGTGAGGGTGAATATAGTTCTTACTAAGAAGAATATCACCTAACAGCTTATGATCCTCTTTTTGGATTTTTAAAGCTTCATCAAGTTGTCCTTGAGTTAGTGCAGTATATTGAAGTAATAGTTCTCCAATTTTTTTCTTGTTATTTTCTACATTAACTAAATGTTCGTCGTTTAATTCCATTAAAATCTCTTATTTATAGTTCTTCTTTGGGGCTAACATTTTTTTGTACTTTATTAACAATTTCTTTGTAATTGGGAACTGTAGGACTTGTTTGTCCACCAATTCCATCAGTATTTTCATTTGTTTTTAAATATTCATTTTCCGAATTATCAAAGAGTGGTCCGTCCTTTTGTCTTGTTATCTTTTTAACTAGAGTTGCCGCGGCGGCTGCGTGCGGATCTTTGTTTTCTTCGTCAATAATATTTTTTAAGTTATCAGCTCTATCTTCAAGTGCTTTTAGAGAGTTAACAGCGGCTTGGCTATCATATGGAGAAACAATGGTAGGAGTAAGGAAGAAAAGTAGGTTTGTTTTATCAATTCTTTTATTCTTACTTTTGAATAACCAACCTAAAACGGGGATGTCACCAAGAAGTGGTACTTTGTTAAGAGAAACTGTTTCACGATCTCTAAGTAAACCACCCATGGCTATTGTATCCTTGTCTCGTACCATAACTTCTGTTACGACTGCTCTAGTAGTAGTGGCTTTACCAGTTCCACTAGTGTCTAGTTCTCCAACGAAATCATTAAGTGTATAGTTTATTTTTAACTTAACAAACCTAGTTGCTTTATTAATTTGTGGCGTTATTTTTAAGCTTAGTTTTGCTTCTTGATTTTTAGTACTTGTAGAGGTTGTTCCATTGGCAGTTGTGTTTTGCTCTTGGACTGGAACTGTAGCACCGACTTCAAATTCAGCATCGGTATTATCCATGGCTAGAATTTGTGGTGTTGCAAGAACATTAGTGTTTGAATTGGAAGCTATTGCTTGGATAAGTGCATTTACACTATTAATTTTTAGGTCTGTTCCACCAATAGATACTGTTCTTGAACCTTTTTCAGGTCCGCCAATTCCTGCAAAGAAGCCAGATATATTCGTAGGATTGCCGGAGAGGAGATCAAAAATACCACCTCCATTCGTAAACCCCCCTCGCTGGGCATTACCTTGGCCATATGCCCCAACAAACTCAACTCCGAAACCACGTAACTTAGTAACACTTGTTTCCATTATGAGACCTTCTACGTATACTTGATCTCTTGGTATATCCAGTTTATTGATAACATTTTTGATTGTTAGCCAGTCAGTAGGAGAGGCAGTTACTACTAGAGCATTATTATTCTTATCTGCTGTAATTTTTACTTCCCCATTAAATAGAGTACTTCCTTCACTACCCCTTGCGACAAAGCTCCTACTTGAACCACTTCTTTTTTTGGTTGAAGCAGCAACACCAGAAACAAGATTTGAAAGAGTTTTTGAAAGTTCTTCAGCATTACCATAGTTTAAGTAATGCACATGAATTTTATCCGCTTGGTTTGAACTGAATCTAACATCCAGCTTATTAATTAGGGCCCTTAGCTCATCAGCACCTTCAGCATTCGCCATTGCAATGATTGAGTTTGTTCTTGGCTCTGCGATTATTTTGGAAATATTTTGAGTACCACCAGATGAACTCGCTTTTGTCTTAGAAAATCTTTTAGATCCCCTTGATGAACTACTTGATGATGATCCACCCTTTAAAATTTCATCTAATAACTTTGCAATTTCTTGAGCTGAAGAATTTTTCACGGGAATAATTTGTAACGATTCCTCATGTCCAGGAACATCTAAAAACTTAATTAACTTTTCAAGTCTTACAATATTTGCTCCAGTATCAGAAATAATAATGGTATTGGTTTGCTTAATATCAATAATCCTTCCATATCGAGACATAAAAGGACGAAAGTTTCTAGAAATCTCAGCGGCATCAACACTTTTGAGTGCCATAACTTTCATTATATGAGCTTCTGTTGAAGGAGTGTAGGCCCCGGTATAAATTTTAGTAGGGACGTATCTCACATCTCTGGCATTAATGATTTTGTAAAATGCACCAGATTGAACAAGTGTAAAGCCGGCCATATTTAGAGCTGCAAGATAGGCTTTCCAGGCATCACCAACAGTAATAGGGGTTGGTGCTGTAATAGAGACCTTTCCTTTTACATCTTTATCAAGAATTAAATTAATTCCAGTTAACTCCTGCATATGTTTTGTTAATTCCATTATGTCTGAATCTGGAAAATCAAAACTTGGAACTATCTCCGGGCCAAAAGCAGTTTCTAGATTTAAATTTACGTATTTTGAACTTGGTGGAGAAGGAATCTTTTCCGTTCTATTTCCAAATGCTTTAGCATTTCCATCATCATCAGAGAAAGTCTTTGATTTGTCGGCGTTCTTTGCATTAAATCTGGGTTTAGATTTATAGTCTTTGAATTGAGCTAATCCAGTCGTTGCTGTTAATGTATATATTAACATTCCAGCAATAAACTTATTCGTCGAACTCTTTCTACTGACACTTTTTTTCATGAATGCATCGTCCTTAATTATTTTATATTATAATTTTGTGTTGTTTCTTCGCCATTTCTTTTTAATGTAAGATTTAAGCTTGAGAGAGATGATATTCTTCCAAATATATTCATTACAGCATTTAACTCTGTAATGGGCTCACCATTTATTCCTGAAATAATATCTCCATCTTCCATTCCTAAGTAAGCGAAAATTCCACCTGGTTCAATATCAACAATCTTAAAAGATATTGTTCCATCAGGGTTATTGATCTGTATTCCTCTTGCTTGTGTGAGGATACTATTTATATTGCTGAGCTTTGATTTTAAAAACTCTCTATCTATTTTAAAGTTATTACCATCGTTCTCAATACCGTCAATTTTTTTGAGGGTCTTCTTGTACTTCTTGCTTGCACTTGGTGTTAAAACTGAAATTTTATTCCTTCCAGCTGAGTCTTTGAATTTTGAGTTTTCAATTGTTTCACATTCTTGAGTGCTCATATTTCTAACGACAAGTTTTAGTCTTTGAATAGTATCTATTCTTACACCCTGGTGCTTTTCGCCTTCTCTGATACTTACAAGCTTGTTGCTCGATCTCATCTGTACACTTGCAATGGATTTAACAGAATCCTGGAGAACAATTGTATTTATAAGCTTTATATTTGCCCGAGAGGTTCGAGTGGCAGTTTTACATAAGCCTTTTTCTACTTTTGTCTTGCCACCATTAGGGTCAATAACTTTTTTTACTTTTTCGGTTCTAAAAACATTTGCGTTCTTTATGTCGTTAAGTTCGGATTGTGTAAATGAGTTACTATCATCAAAGTTTAGGACTTTTCTTTTTGAAAGTGACTTGTAATCTTTTTGACTTGGAAATAAATGTCCAATTAACGTAGCACCACCATAAACACAAATGATTATTAGTGAGACTTGAAAGTATCGGTGATATTTTGATCTATTATTTTTATTAAAAAACTGGAGAGGAATATTTCCCCAGTTAATACTAAGTGCTTTTTTCTTTAAATTATCAATTTTATTTTTATGCCTAGATCCTTCATTATCAATTTTAAAAGAATGATTAAGGTCTTTCTTATTAAATTTCCTAAGGTGATCACCAGCTCTTGTTTTAATATGCTCAAGTCGATCCTTTAAAGAAATTTTTTCCTCATCTAGGTCGATTGTATTTGTTGCTGTTAGTCCAGTTTGATCTTCAGTATAGCTATCTTCAAAGTCGACATCATCTTCATCTTCTTTTTCTTCTTCTTCTTCTTCTTCGATTGAATCTTCTATTTCGATATTTTCCGATAGTGGAGCATCATCAGGATTTAGTAATTCATTTTTTGAAATTTCATTTTCCTGAATGTCTTGCTGTAAAGATATCTCTTCTAGTTCTTGCTCTTCAGGTTCTTCCTCTATATCTACAAGTTCTTCTTCGAAATTATCATCAGTGTCCTCATCTTCACCAATGATATTATCAAGTTCACCTTGGAGGGATTCGAGATCAACCTCTTGAGTATTTTGCATTGGAGGTGGAGTTGAAGAGTTGTTTTCTTTTTGTAGTACCGAGTTCTCTTGTTTAGAGTTTGGTGGAAGGTCTGGAAATTTTAAATCGCTATCTGCCGGAATTTGAGTTTCGGGCTGAGCGGGGTGAGGAATCAATTGCTCCGATGATTCATCACTTGCAAAGATAACGGTTGTTTCACCAACATCATCATATTCCTCTTCATATTCTTCAAATTCGTCCTCTGATTCAATATCAGTATAGAATTCTTCATCGGATTCTTGATCCTTTTTATCTTTTCTTGTAAATTTTTTTAAAAAGTTTCCTATTTTACTCATCTGTATATTTTCGTAAACTTTTTAACATTGTGCAAGTAAAAGCAATTATTTATTGTAAGAGCATTCGGCTCAGGTAATGAGGGCAAAATTAGATTGGTATACGAACTCGTCTAATCTGATTATAATAGTTTCTATGAAGTTAAGTCTTTTTATAAATTTATTCTTGAGCGTTTTTGTTTTTCAGTCGTGCTCATCAACCGTGAAAAGTGATAAGCCTTTTTCTTTGGGCGGAAATCTGGATCTGATTCCAGATGAATTTGAAACTGTAAAAGGTAAGGTCGATTCAGTCTTTGAAGATAAGACAGAAGAGTTTGGTTTGCTTGGTCAAAAAGCGTATAACATAAATGTTATTGATCTTAACGGAGACGATTACTCGGATATAGTTCTTATTCCTTCGTTTTACTCACAACCAAAATTTTTTTTATTTGATATACATCAAAAAAAATTCATTGAAACTCAGTCTCCATTTGAAAAGTCATTCAAGGTTTCATTTATTTTATTTTACGATTTGAATCAGGACAAGATAATTGATGCAGTGACTGGAGTACTTAATCAAGATAGTGAAATGTCAAAGCAGCCCTTGCGAGTATTTTATGGAAACCGTGATAAAAATAAAAAACTTAGTTTAAAAGAAAAAATTTCTTTTAAAGATTCAACTCCAATTAGCTCTGCGGCTTTGATTGATTTTGATCTAGATGGTAAATTGGACATTTTTGTTGGAAATTGGTTTGAGAAATTTAAAAATACCAAGCTTCCTTCGAGGGATCGATTATATCAAAATACTGGAACTGAGTATAAAGATGTATCCCACTTACTTTTGGATGAATCAAAGCAAAATGAAAGTCAAACAATGTTTGTAAACTCTTCTCCAACATATGGGGTGCAGGTTTGTGATATGGATCAAAATGGATTTCCTGACCTTGTCACTACTTCAACTAATAAATATCAAAATAAATTATGGATGAACCGCTATAAATTTAGAGAAAAGTATCGATATTTTGAAAATTACGGGGTCAGTAGCGGAGTTGCTGGTGATGCTGATGGTTTAATCAATACCCAAGGTGGAGGACGAACTTTTGGTGTTGCTTGTACTGATTACAATAATGACGGAATTATGGATTTATTCTTAGGTGAATTAACCCATAATTATGACAGTGAGGGAACGGATAGATCAAGCCTACTAACAGGGCGAACTTTTAATTTTCCACCACTCTTTTATAGAACTGAGTACTTCTCAGATAGTGATGACCCAAATTGGCATCAAGCTGATAGGAGAGGTGTGTGGGTTGATTTAAATAATGATGGGTTGTTAGATCTTATAGTAGATAATTCAGGATATCCTCCTCATACAAGACTGATTGTTTTTGAGCAACAACCGGATCACTCTTTTACAAATATGTCTAAGGAGTATGGTGTGGATATTGTGAATCCAATTGCGACCGTTATAGCTGACTTTAATAGAGACGGGAAAATGGATTTTCTAACATCACAATCCGAAATTAGAGATGAAACAATTAAGACGAGGTTATACTTATTTCAAAATAATATGAATTTGGATAAAAGAAAAAGTCTTCGATTTTATTTGAGAGGTAAAAAAGCAAACTATCATGGCCTTAATGCAACCATAACTTTGAAAGTTAAAACCACAGAGGGGATTTCTAATAGAAAGCAAATTGTTTCCTACTCCTATGGCGCATTACCACCACAAAATGAAGAGGGAGTTCATTTTGGTGTTAATGAAAATGAAACGGTTGTCTCCGTCTCAGTTAGGTGGCCATATTCGACATCACTTAATCAAGGCAGGGCCGGCCTTGAAAAGACGTATCAATTAAATATAAAATTTCAGGATTTTATGAATGTGACCTTATGTGAAGATGGTCAATACCTAATTGGAAGAAGGGAGTGTTTTTAAATACATACTAATTTGTATTCCTAAACTCCCAACCTAAATTGTTTTTACTTGAGGAACTTTACTTTCATTTTTAAAAAACTTACCACGATGATTTTTTTCATTGAGATTTTCAAAATGAAATCCCTCAACACCTTTAACAATATCTGAAATATAATCGATTGATCCTTTCTGGCAATAAAATGCCGTAAAAGGGTCTATATGAAATACAATACTTGAATCGTCTTGGTTAAAAATATACTCTAAATCTTCGTGGTGAGCATCGCTAAAGCCAAGTGCATAGTCAAATCCATTACAACCTTTTCCATCAATCTTTAGTCGAAAAACCTGATCGTTAACAGTGTAATCATTTTCTTGAATAAGCTTGATTTGGTGAAATGCATCTTTTGTTATGCTTAAATCTAGGTCCTTAATTGAAATGTCTATTTTACTAGTTTCTGTTTCCATATTGAATTGATCCTATTATTAAATTCTAGCTATTCTTATAACATTTTTATATAAGTGTGAAATTAAATAATTCTAGGAGTTTATTATGGAAATTAAATATTTTGTTGAGGTTATGGATCCAAAGACGCACATTGTTAGGGTTCGAGTCTCCGGACAGAGAGATGGAATGGATAATTTGTCATTTTATTTACCGAGTTGGTCTCCAGGCTCATATTTAATGAGAGAGTATTCTAGAAATATAAGAAGCGTAAAAGTTTTAAGTGATAATGGGGAGTACTTAAACTTTGCTCAAGTGGCAAAGGGGACTTGGAGCATCGACTTTACAAATTCAGATCTTAAGAAAGGATGTGATAATTTTTCAATTGAATATGATATTTTTTGTCATGAACTTACTGTAAGAACATCTCATGTTGACGAAACCCACGCATTTCTACATGGCCCATCATACCTGATAGGCTTCTTAGATAAAATAATAGAGCCAACCATTGAATTCAAATTCACCTCACTTTGGTCAAAGCTTCATACGGGATTGAAGGATATTTCTGAAGAAAGATCTCGGTTTATTTATTCTGCTGGGTCTTATGACGATCTATTAGATTGCCCCGTTGAAATCGGTTGTCACGAATCTGATGGATTTATGCATGATGGAAAAGAGCATCACCTTGTTTGGTATGGTGAGCAGTACCCACACGAATACGACTTAAAGTCTGACATAAAAAAAATAATAGAAACTGTTTCATCACATTTTTCAAGCATTCCTTATGATTCATACTTAATAATGACTCACTTAAAGAAGGGACTTTATGGTGGTCTTGAGCATAAAAATTCAACGGCATTACAGTTTGATGGAAGAAAGTTTGTCGACCGGGAAATGTATGTTAATTGGCTAGCTTTAGTCGCTCATGAGTATTTTCATACTTGGAATGTCAAAAGAATACGCCCCATTGAATTGGGGCCATTTGATTATTTGAATGAAAACTATACAAGTATGCATTGGTTAACGGAAGGTCTAACAAGTTTTATGGACGAGCTTTTTGTATTGAGATCAGGGCTTTGTACCATGGAAGAGTACCTTAAAATGCAAAGTAAAAATATCCAAAGATACTTTGAGATTCCTGGGAAGAAATTTCATTCTTTAGAGCAGTCTTCATTTAATGCTTGGATAAAATTGTACCGACCAGATGAAAACTCAAATAATTCTTCTATTAGTTATTATTTAAAAGGGGGGCTCGTTTTTAGTACTCTTCATTTTGAGTTAACGAAAATTGGAAAAAATATTGATGATTTACTTGGGCTTCTATGGAGCAGGTATTTAGAAAAACCTGAAGTCGGAATGACCAATGATGAAGTCCTAGATATGGTTGAGAAAATTGGAAACAAAGAAATTCGTGATCAATTCGAACTTCGAGTTTCAACAACTGAAGATATTGATTTTGAAACTTATTATAAAGAAATTGGTTTGAACTTTGAATGGCTTGAGTCAGATGAACCTGACCTAGGTTGTGATTATATTTTTCAAGACGGAAGAGTCTTTTTAGGAAAAGTCATCTTAGATGGCGCAGCCTTTAAGGCAGGGCTAAATGCTCAGGATGAAATTCTTGCAGTTAATGATATGCGTTTTATGAAGGAAGATATTTCAGAAATGGCTAAAATATTTATTCCTGGAAAAAGGTATAAATTTACTATTTCTCGAATGGGGACGATAATGGTTCTTGAGTGTGAAATGGGGAAAAAGAAAAGAAAACTTAAGGCCATAAATATCGAATCAGCTGATTTGGCAAAGAAATGCTTTTTAAATTAAAACTTCAAAACCTTTAAACTTGAATCATGCTTTATAAGTTCATCTCTTATCTCTTTTAAAAGGTATAGGAGTTGAGCTTTTATAATTTTCCAATGCTCTTCAGTTACAGCATCCTCAAGATCTAATTCTGAAAACTGAGGGCTTAGTTGCTCTCTAATCTTTTTTTCGGACATACTCGTTGCAAACTCTTTACCTTTTAAATATTCGGAAAGTAAAAAGTATTTGTACATTAAATTTAGGGACTTAATGAATTTTGAACCTATCAATTCGGTTTGCTGTTGGTGTGAACGAAATCTCATGAACTGAGTTGTAAGAAAGTGAATAGATGCGAGAATGATATCATCATGATTGATTAAAAAATTATAATTTTTATTGAGAATTGAAACTGTTTTTTTCTTTCGATATAATGCTTCAAGTGGAAAAGGGTAAAATGCATGTTCATTTTGTAACTTATACAAACTATCTGTGGTAAATCTAACTCGAAATTTAATATAGTCTTTTTCGTAAGACTTTATACCTCGCTTAAGATTGTCGAGTTGTAAGTTATAGCCTTTTAACTGAATTTTAGAATTTACATGAACATCAATAAATAGCTTCCCTTGAACTTCGTGCTTTGAGTTTTGAATCAAGGTGGGAGTTAAAGTAAAGTCATTAATAAACTCTAAGCTTGTTAATGTGTCTAAATATTTGGAAAAGTCATGAGGTATGGCCAACCTTTTTCTATGCTGATTAGTTGGGTATGATTCTTCAAAATGAGTAAGAATTCCCCAGGAGCTCTTAATGAATTTCTTGATTAAATATGAGTTGATTAGTGGATGCTTTTTTATTTTATTTGATAGCTCCTTCCAATTATTATCTTTGAGAATGTATTGAGGATAGAATTTTTTGATATTTTGAACAGAGCGGTAGAGAAAGTTGAATTTAATTCTTTTGGTTCTTTGAAACTTTTCTCGTAGGAAATAATAATCTAAATTTTGAAATGAATTATAGCTTATGGCAAAATGGTCCTGTTTTCTCAAATAGAAAGTATAGTCTTTCTCCTTGAGAATCGAATTCCACCTAACTAAATCCTGATAGGACTTTCTAATAAGATAACTTTTTATAACATCCGTTTTAAGCTCAGACTCTGTCAAGATTGGTATGTAATCTTGATTGACTGTTATTGATAACTCCAGATGAGCAGCGATAAAGGCACGAAACTCTTTAAGTACTGCCTTTGGATGACAATCATTATCAACAATAATGAGGAAGTTTAGATCGCTATGACCATATACAAAATCTCTCGATTTTAGATTAGAAGTTAAAATAATGTCGGTTATATTATTTTGATCCTTAAATTCATTCTTAATTTTCTTAATTGAGTGCAGGTAAAAGAACTTAAATAGATATTTAAGGAGGGGAATATAAGATAAAATTTTAATGATTTTAAAAACTAATTGCTTAAACATTTTGCTATTTCGTCCTGGTTTTAAATAATGTTACCTGTGATTTTTCTATTTCGCTACGTGTTTATTTGGTGCACTATGTTGTTGGTTATATCTATTAATATGTATTTTTTAAGTCCAAAAGTTGACGAATCTTAAAAATAGCTTTAATTCTTAAAAAACCTAACAATTTAAATGGAATTTTAAATGGATAAATATTTAGTTATCGTTGAGTCCCCAACAAAAGCAAAAACTATAAGAAAATTTCTGCCAAAGAATTATATAGTTGAAGCAAGTATGGGGCATGTAAGAGATTTACCACAGTCAGCTACGGATATTCCAGCTAAGCTCAAAAAAGAAGAATGGGCAAAACTCGGAGTTAACGTAAAGAAAGACTTTGAACCACTTTATGTGATTCCTAAAGGTAAGTCTAAGATTGTAACAGCTCTTAGAAAACATATGAAAGAATGTAAAATTATCTATCTCGCGACCGATGAAGACCGTGAAGGAGAGAGTATTTCTTGGCATTTAATGGAACTTTTAAAACCAAAGATTCCAGTAAAGCGAATGGTTTTCCACGAAATTACAAAATCTGCTATTAATAAAGCCCTTGAAGATACAA
Source organism: Bacteriovoracaceae bacterium (assembly GCA_047634375.1). Lineage (GTDB taxonomy): Bacteria > Bdellovibrionota > Bacteriovoracia > Bacteriovoracales > Bacteriovoracaceae. The sequence continues at coordinate 57,966 of JBLIAG010000018.1, read as the reverse complement.
GAGATTTAGATGAAAAACTCGTTAAAGCACAAGAGGCAAGAAGAATTCTTGATCGTCTTTACGGATATACACTTTCCCCATTAATTTGGAAAAAAATCGCCTATGGTTTAAGTGCTGGTAGAGTTCAATCTACGGGGCTTAGAATTATAGTTGAAAGGGAACGTGAGAGAAGAAAGTTTGTTAAGTCTGAATATTGGGACTTAAAGGCATCATTAAAAGCAAATAAAAAAGATTTCGAAGCCAAATTAACATATGTAGGTGGAAAAAGAATTGCAACAGGTAAGGATTTTAACCCTGATACTGGTAAGCTTACTAAGAAAGATGCTTTCTTAATCGATGAGAAGAAAGCTAAAGAACTTCAAGCTAAACTTGAAAGTGGTGATTGGAAAGTTACAAGTGTAGAAGAGAAAGAAAGTAAAACGAACCCAACAAAGCCATTTATAACTTCCTCTTTACAGATGGAAGGAGTTAGAAAGCTTGGCATGAGTGCTAAACAAACGATGCGTACAGCTCAAAGGTTGTATGAGGAAGGTTTGATTACATACATGAGAACCGATTCTCCAAACTTATCTAAAGAGGCAATCGCGGGTGCAAGGGCATCTGTTGAACAACTTTTTGGAAAAGAATATCTTTCTGATAAAGAGAGAAACTTTGCTGCCAAAACAAAAGGAGCTCAAGAAGCCCATGAGGCCATTAGACCTGCTGGTTCTGACTTTGTTCATCCTGATAAGACTGGATTAGTTGATAAAGAAAAACAATTATACGAATTAATTTGGAAAAGAACACTTGCTTCTCAAATGAAAGAAGCAACAAAAGCTAATATGGCCATTAAGATTGAAGTTGATGGAAATCAATTTAATGCTAATGGATCACGAATTATTTTTCCTGGATTTTTAAGAGTTTATGTTGAAGGGAGTGATGATCCTGACAAAGCATTAGACGATAAAGAGGTGATACTACCAACAATGAAAGAAGGTCAAAAAATAGACTGTACTTTTGTTGATGCTTTATCTCATGAGACTAAACCTCCTGCAAGATTTACAGAAGCCTCTCTTGTTCAAAGACTCGAGAAAGAGGGTGTTGGTCGTCCATCTACATATGCAACTATCATTGGAACAATTCAAGATAGGGGATATGTAAGAAAAGAAGGCTCAGCTCTACTACCGTCTTTTACAGGTATGGCCGTTATCCAAATTCTTGAGAAATACTTCTTAAGCTTTGTTGATTATGGCTTCACTAGTGATATGGAAGAAAAGCTGGATTTGATTGCTGTTGGTGAAGTTGATCAGCTGAAATACTTAAAAAGTTTTTACAGTGGTAAAAAAGGACTTAAGCAACAAGTTGATGATCAAGAAAAATCAATTAAACCTGAAGAGTCTAGAACTATTCATCTTGAAGGTGTTAATGGTGTTGTAGACGTTAAGGTTGGCCGATTTGGTCCTTACATTATTTCACATGGTGAGGGCAAGGATGAGATTCATGCTTCAATACCTGAAGATATTGCTCCCGCTGATTTAAAAGACTCTGACATAGATGAGCTTATTGAAATGAGTAAGCGTGGACCTGTTCCTATTGGAGAGCATCCAGATACTAAAGAGCCAATTTTTTGTCTTGTAGGAAGATATGGACCGTATCTTCAGCAAGGTGAGGTTACAGAAGAGAACCCTAAGCCGAGAAGAGCCTCTCTACCTAAGGGAACAACTCCTAAGACAATCGAAATGGAATATGCTTTAAAGCTTCTATCTCTTCCAAGAGAATTAGGTAATCATCCAGAAACAGGGAAACCAGTTCTTTCAAATAATGGAAAATTTGGACCCTATATTATGCATGACGGTGAATTTAGATCTTTAAAGAAAGAAGACGATGTTTATACTGTTGAGCTAGCGAGAGCACTTGAAGTTCTAAATATGCCTAAATTTGGTCGTGGTGGTACAGTAGTTAAAGACTTTGGAAAAGTTGAAAAAATTAAAAAATCTGTAAAGATAGTTGATGGGAAATACGGTTTATACGTAAAAGCCGGGACAAAAAACTACACTTTACCAGATGAATTAAAAGATATTGAAAAAGTAAAAAAATTAACCGAAGCACAAGTGCTTAAAATCATTAAAGATGCTGGCAAATAGTTGAGTAAATTTACTAAATATTATGTTGACTTATGTCACATAAAATAATAAATTTCTTCGTACTTTTGTTACAATTATTTTTTGAAAAAATAGGATATAAATTATGAAAAAAGACATTCATCCAGAATACAGAGAAGTTTTATTCCACGATATTTCGGTAGACTTCAAAGTAGTTACTAAATCAACAATTCAAGCTAAAGATACAATTGAGCATGAAGGTAAAACGTTACCATACATCAAAGTTGATATCTCTTCTGCATCACACCCATTCTACACAGGAACTCAGAAAATTCTTGATACTGAAGGTAGAGTTGAGAAGTTCAACAAAAAATTCAGAAGCAGAAAAATTAGATAATTATTTTTTAAAGAAATTTAAAATATTAGAAAGCCTCGATTTATTCGGGGCTTTTTTTTTATTTTCAAAAAAAATGCCTATTGGAACGGATATGTACGCGACCATTTAAAGTAGGAAAGACCAATGAGGTGTTAGTGTTTTAAGCACACTTGGTGGAAGGTATGTTAGAAGCCTATGAAGCTTGCATGGGCCATGTTAAATAAACTGAACGTGATAGTTAATTAAATTGATTCTGAAGGTTTTTTTAGTGCCCTGAACAAGTAGTTTCGGGTTCACATTTCCCATGTCTAACTTTCATATTTTTGATATGGGCAGTAATTAAAAATATGGATCCAATAACTGTCATTGTGTGGCTAACAACAAGTGGAATGTTGTGAGAAAATATTGATACAATAACCAAGACTACACCGATTAATGCAATACCAATTATATCTGTGTGCCCATGCTTTTTACAGTTTGGGTATACGGCCAACATTATTGAACTCACAACAATTACAGCGAATATTTCATGAAATAAATGACTATCAAACAAAGCTATTTTAGTAGCTGGAAAGAGAAGTAAAAGTATTGGTGTTGCTAGACAGTGAACAAGACATAGCCCTGAAGCACAAATACCAACTTTGTCCCAAAATTTATCTGTCATTGTTTTATCGTTCATCCTGAGGAATATAGCAGAATAATTTGATTTTAAAAGTTCTAATGTAGTCATTTCGCATTTTTACAGAGTGTTTAATAGTTGTTCACACTCTGCGAGTGAACAGTTTTTATTCAATCTATAGAATCTAACTACCTGAAAATACGATCTAATTGTGGCCCTTTGATTGCAATATAAAGGTTCTTAGGAGTTATATGCGTAAAAGCCTCATTCTTACAATTTTGAATCTATTCTTTATTGCCAATGCACAGGCAGGTGTAGATGTTTGCATGCTTGAATCGGATGGGGAGCTTTATGAATGCCTTCCAGTTAGAAGTGAATCCGCCAGCTCAACTTGTAAGGCCAAGTATGGTGAGGATTATAATGCTTTCTATAAAGATAACCGGTGTAGTGAAGGACTCGCTTATTCTTTAATGGGATTAGAGTTTCAAGAAGAAGAAGAGAAGTTCGCTGAAGCAGCTTGTTTTAAATTTGAAACAGGTGTTGAAAAAGATTGTACCTACTGGGACTATAATGCAGCTAAAAACTTTTGTTCGACAGAATATGGAGATCGATTTCTTCCCTATATAATTAGTAATCAATGTTCTATAGAGGCGGCTGATAAAGAATACGGCTATGTTTCACCGTATACATTAGTCGATGGTCTTGAAGAAAAGATTAATGAAGCAAATGCGATATTAACTATGATCGATAGAGAAGGTTTTCAAAAATCCTTTCTAGGCCTTGTTTCCTTTAGACCTGTTATTTCAAATGAATTTTATACGCCAGTAATGAAAGGACTTTTGGCAAAGTTGACAAAAATAAACTTTATTCTAGAAAAGCGAAGTTACTATAAAGTTAAATTTGTTTTAAACGATCCAAGTCTCTTAAAGTTTCAACGAATTCTTCATTTCTACCAAAGTATGGTTTCTCGCCTTTTTAAAGTTTATGCATATGTCGCCCATCGAAATCACCATAAAATTGAAACATATGACTTTTCAAATTTAAATTTTTTAAACCTACGACTGAGTAAGGTTTTTGCTTTAGAACTAATTTCGAAAGTAAATTATAAGCTTAGAACTATTGGAGAGGACAAATTTGAAATAATCCAGTCTGAAACTGATAAACAAGAGTTTGAATATGCCGCTCTATCGGAGCCGACTACAAAAACTGATTATTCAAAATTGGTAACCTTCTTAGGGATTAGAGAGAATTTAATTAACCTATGGGGAGTTGATTCATTAACTTCCGAGAATCTTCTGGATGATTACAAGAAATCTTGTAATAACTTTATGAGCTACCGCAGTAATGGAAGGTTGTCACAAATACCAAGTATTGTCGAAAATAAAAATTATGAAGACTACTATTATGAGTATCTCAAAAATATTGATGTTCTAACGTCAAAGATTAATGAAATAACTTTAGTTTCTGAAAAAGATAGTGGGCTTCTACAAAAATTATATAAAGAACACTCTGGCTTTAAAGAATTAATTAGTTCTCTGTATGACGATAATCTCGACATTGGTCTTTTGAATAATCACTTTAGACAAGATATTCTTAATATATTACAAACAGAACAAGTAGACTGGGAGGTATACTCTCAAAATCATTTTAAAGTTATTTTAATGCCTGGTGACCATGGAAAGTCTGTCCTGGAAAAATCAAAATTGATTTCCAATGTTGTATATAAAAGAAAAGTTGAAGTATTTGTTGAATCATTCTTTGGTATGTACCCATGGATTAGTAATAAAGATCAAAAAGAAATAAAAGAAAAAATTGTCATATACTTTAATGAAAGAAAAGATAGCTTCTTGAAACGAATTGAAGGTGTTATCAAAATAGGTTTCGAACAGATAGAGAATGAAATTAAATCAAATGATGTAAAAAGAAGTAACAGAATAGATAAAGTACTTAAAGCCGCAATTCCATTTATGGAGTTTGCAAAAAAAGCCCATAAGCTTGATTCTAAAAAACAAACTAACATTAAACCTGCAACCTTTGAGCAACTAATGCTCTATTTTGAAACAAGAATATCAAGTAAATTTCATGATATAAAACTAACCTTAAATAAAGACCCGAAACTAGCGAAAGAGCTTAGTCAGTTTTTTTCGATTGTAGCAAAAGAATTTAACGAAAATTATCTTGAAAGTAATGGACTTGACGGACCTCAAGTTAAGGGCAGTTCGGAAGAGAGGTCTCAGGCTCTTTGGGATATTTTAGTTAGAGCAGCTTCAGATATCTACTTAACGAAAAGTTTTGATATGAGTGGAATGGCAACTATTCCACTTGCGGTAAATCTAGCAAGGGATAGAGAAGAGTTAATCCGAAATCCATATACGATTCCAGTATTTAAAGATGGTACAGTGGCCGGGGTCATGCATATTGATGAACTTTACGAAGCTTTTCAAGAGAAATTACTAATTGATATTCCAAAAAGGGATGTCAGAATGCGAACTGACTATATGCTTGGTATACGTCCTTTGTTTGAATTAGGTATGCGAAATAACATTGATAAAATTTCTTCAGGAGCATTTGGAATACCAAGGGTTTATATTTCTAAAAAAGGTGAAATTAAGATTCAAGGTATGGATTCTGATATAGGTTTTGATTCTTTGAAAAGACTATATTTATCATCCCTTGATTTTACTAAATACGAAATAGCAGAGAATTTAAAAGTTAAAGACGATCTAAGAAAGCAGAGAGAAGATATTGAAGGTGAGGAATACGAAAGCTGGTGGATTACGGAAAAAGCAAAATACTTTCTAAATCGTATTGCTGGCCACTCTGAAGTAGAGGCTGAAGAAATAAGAAGACGACAAGCAATGGTGCTAAAAGATGCAGACGATAAAAATAAAATAATTAAGAGTTCTGCAATGCTTTTTGCAAGAGTATTTGAAGTTTTTCATTTACCACTTGTCGATATTAGAGCTCATTTAAATATCGGAGGTTTTGCACTTGATTTTGATGAGCAAAAGGCGATTGTTAAGAGCGAGCTGGCAAAAGGGTATTCTGCTGATGCATTACTTAGGAAAGAAATTGCCCTCCCTGAAATTGTTGAAAAGTGGTCTATACCAAATACCACTTATGGAAAGCCGGAAAGGATTAAAGTTAATGAGAAAAAAGAAAGGTCTTTGATGATGCAACTGGCTGTTCATACTTATGACGATGATACTAAAAAACTTGATGAATCAGCTGGGAAAAAATTAATAGATAATGCTATTGTCGATGTTACCACTAATATTCGTGGAAATATTGATACTTTTTGTAATGCTGATTACTTTGATAGTAAAAATCCACAATTTAGAAAAGCATATAATGCATCTAAATTTCTTAGATTTAATTTGAAATCTGAACATGGAACGACGCCTTTAAACGCGAAGAGAATTAGAGAGTTTGATCATCAAATTGAAAAAGATGTTAGAACTAATATGGAAGCATTTAATGAAGACTGGTTAGAGCCAGGGTTAATGTTTCTTGGGATTGCAACTTTTATTGCAATCATCATTGTATTTCCACTGGGCGGAATGATCGCTGCTGGTGCTAGCTTACCCACAGGTGTTGCTACTGCTGTAGGGATAACGAGTGGTGCAATGGGAGCCTTTAACTATGTCTTCTTTGTTATGATTATTGCATCAACTGGAACGAGATTAAACTCACAACTAATAACAGTACCTGCGCAACTTAAATATCAACAATCAATAGCGCATTCTCAAATAGAGTCAAATAAATTAGTTGATTACGATATGAACAAGCAGGAAAAAAGAGCAAATGAATTGGCGGCCATGATTACTATTGGGCTTATGCCCTTGGATATTTGGTTTGGGCACTCAATTGTTAGTCAAATAAGAACCGCAACAGGACATAGTGGTGTAAGTGCAATGAAAAAACTTACCGGAATCAAACTTCGAAAATACTCAGCACCACCAGAGTCTCTTAGAATGAACACTCATTATGGAGAACTCAAAAATAAATATGGACATGTTAGCGCCATATTTCAGAAGGCAATAAATACGCTTAAAAATACAAAAATGAGGCTTCCAAGGTATCAGATGATTCCTGAAGAGATGCTTGGTATCGCATCTCTACGTATTGGAATCTCAAGGAAATTTAAAGAGATGGGAATTCACTACAAACCATGGTCAATTCTGGATGATGTTAATTCATATCATAAAAAATTAAGTGATAGAATTTCAACTTATAAAAAACTAGCTGATAATGAAAAAGATATTCTAACCAAATATGTAGTAGAGGATGGACTTAAGTTTGGTGAGGTTTTTGAACATGGAATGGATGGGATTAAAAATACTAAATTGATTTATATGCTTCGCTCAGAAATTAAAGCCCTTAAAGAGGGACGATTTCTAGACCTGAGAAAAAACTATGGAGCTGTTATCGATGATGTTAAGCATTTGCAAGGTGAACTTCTGAAAATTAAATATAATAAATTATCAGGATTGAAAAAGAAAATCGAACAATTTAAAATTATGAGATCAGCAGATGAATTGATTGTTACTGGAAATACACATTTGACTGATGATTTTCTTAAAATACTATCTGATGACGAGATTATGCTCTTTGAGCATATGGCAAAAAAGTCAATAGGTCCTCTTAAAGAACTAAAAAGTGTCTTTAAGCAATACCATATCGTAACTCGAAGCTTAAGTCCTATGAGTTATCTTTTTGGGAAATCTGGAACTGAGTTTACTAACCCTGGAGTTGGACAAAATCCTTATACTTTTTTAGATGAGAGAATAGATTCACAATATGTATTTAAGACAGATACAGAAGATATCGTAAATTATTACGAAACAATGATCAGGCAGCATGGTGGAGAGTCTGATTTAATTAAAGACCTTAGAAAACCAATTGAAGAAGAAATTTCGAACTTATTTATTTTAGATCAATTTGGAAAACGCCTATATTACTAGGGTTTAAAAATTCCTAAGTAACTCGCAGCTAGTACCAGCACCATGTAGACTGCATTAAGGTGAATTGAGCGCTTTGGAAAAGTTTTTATCAATATAGGTGGTACCATTGCTAATAAAAACCATATTCCAAATTTGACCCAGATCCAAATAGGGTATGGACCGGTAAGGGATATTCCAAATCTATTTAGTAAAAGAAAGCCTGAACCTAATAGAAATAGTGAAGTTAATCCTAGGATTATTTTAGGAATAATTTGGGTTGGTCGAAATGATGAATTCATTACGCTATACATATATATAACTACAAGCCCGATATGAATAAATTTATAATCGTAGTAACCCATTATTTTCTTTAGTAAAGCTTACAAGGTTTATCTTTAAGTCGTCTGTATGCTTCACGTGCCTCATCATCAGAATAGCCTAAAACTTTCTTAAATGCATCAATACTTGCATCATCTACCTCAGTTTTTGTTAATCTTAACTCAGAAGGTATATCCTTAACACTTGCAAAAGACCTTCCATTATTTTTATTATAGGCCCTTGCTTCAATTAATTTAGCTCTATAGAAGTCAAGATTTGCTTTGATTTCTAAAACTTCTTTTGAAGCATTCTGAGTAAAAGCTCTGCAGCCTTCACCAATGGCCTTATGACCAGTTTTTTGGCTTATAATGATTGCGCTCTCAATTATTTCTTGTCCATTTGCTTGTACTGTTGGCGAACCTTTACCTCTTTTAATAAATGCTAAAAGATTTTTTCTAATTATTTCCTCGAGCTCAGGATCGTCAACCTTTCTAATGTCAGCAAGTAGTTGCTCTCGCTTTTCAGAAATAGAATTGAGTGGGGATGTTTGTTTTTGTCTTACTCGAGTTGAAGTTGATGTTTTTAAACTCATTTTATAACGATTTGTAACACCTCTTGTTCCTACAACAATCTCTTCATATACATCGGAAATTAGTGATTTTTTTACTGATGGAAATATTTTATCCATATTTTCCATACCCCACTTTCTCACTTTTGGCATGTAAGGAAGGTCATCTGCCAGAGTTTTGATTTTCTGGGCTTGCTCATCTGTTATACCGAGTGAAACATAATTTCCATGTTTACTATTAGCAGCTTTATTTTGAAAATATTTAATCATTGTCTTTTCTACTGATTCTTCTGTTAGCTTTGCTTTGGAGCTAAATTGAACTATAAAAGCTCTCCACGTCTCGGCGTTTGCCACTTCTCTTCTAGAGCTGTCAGTAGTCTGCCTATTTGTCTGACAAGAAGTGATAATTGAAATTGATAAAAATAAAATAAGTAATTTATGCATAAAATCTCCATGTTAACTGTAGAATTTATCGACATTTACATAGATAATGTTAGGTAGAAAAACGATTTTTGTTATAAAGGGGAAAATATGGAACTATCCGTCCAAATCAATCAGTTATTTTCTTTGCAGAAAAATTATCATTCCATACTTAAAAATACGGATTCAGCTTATCGAATTTCCAAGTTACAGGCTTTTAAAAAGGTGATTTTGGAGAATCAAGTCGAGATTGAAAATGCTTTAATTGAAGATTTTGGTAAATCTAGGGTTGAGACAAATTTAACTGAAATACTCCCGGTTATTTCAATGATAAATAACTACTCTAAAAATTTAAAAAAATGGATGAAAAGAAAGTATATTTATTCAGGTCCATTATTTTTTGGAACTAAGAGCTCAGTAAGTTTCCAAGCGAAGGGAAATTGCTTAGTTATCTCACCATGGAATTACCCATTTCAGCTGGCAATCTATCCCTTGTTAACAGCGTTTTCAGCGGGAAATAGCGTGATCCTTAAGCCCTCCGAATTCACGCCTGCAACAAATAAAATTATTATAAAAATTATAAAACTGGTATTTAAAACGGAAGAGGTAAGTGTTATTGAAGGTGCTGTTGATGCGTCAAATTTACTTTTAGAAAAGCCTTTCAATCATATTTTTTTCACAGGTAGTACACCCGTTGGAAAAATTATAATGGAGAAGGCCAGTAAACATTTAGCAAGTGTAGCTCTCGAGTTGGGAGGGAAGTCTCCCGTAATTTTGGATGATGAGTACAGCATTGAAAAAGCTGCAATGAACATTGCATGGGGAAAACATGTTAATTCGGGGCAAACCTGCGTTGCCCCTGATTATGTCTTTGTTCCTGCTAACAATAGGGTCGAATTTGTTGAACGATATATTGAAAGTATTGAACAAATGTATGGCCAAAATTTTGAAACCAATCCTGATTATTGTAAAATTATTAGTTCTAAACATGCTGAACGATTAAAAAAAATGATAAATGAGGCAATAGAAAAAGGGGCAACCCTTGAATATGGAGGGGAGCTTTATCCAAATGGGAAACTCCAACCAACTTTATTAACTTCAGTTACAGACGATATGAGTATAATGAAAGAAGAGATATTTGGACCTGTGTTGCCAATATTTGACTACAACAATTTAGACGATGTAATTAGTTATATAAATAGGAATGATAATCCACTTGCCCTATATGTTTATTCAAATTCTAAGGATACACAAAACAAATTTTTAGAACAAACCAATAGTGGCGGAATTAATTTTAATGAATCACTACTTCATGTGGGAAATCCAAAACTACCTTTTGGTGGAGCGGGAAAAAGTGGTATTGGAAGGTATCATGATCACTACGGCTTTGAAGAAATGTCAAATATTCGCTCAGTTATGCATCGAAAATTTAACTCAGGACTAAGTTTTTTCTATCCCCCATATACAAGTTTAAAGAAAAGAGTTGTAGATCAAGTGTTAAAAAGATTTAGCTTTTTTCTTTAATCGCTTCAAACAGTTGTTGCACAGTTTCGACTTGGTATTTTTCAATATCTTTTTCAATATCAAATGCTATATCTTTTAATAGCTGAGGTCCTTTAAAAATAAAGCTAGTATAAATTTGAGTTAGGCCTCCACCCATTCTCCAAAAATCCTTTATCTCTTGGTATGAATCTATTCCACCAACACCAATGATTGTTTGACTCGGGTCTTCTCTTAGAAATTCACATGCTTTTTTTCTCAACTGCTGTGAGTATGGTTTTATATAATCGCCGGATAACCCTCCAGCTCCAAATTTATGCTGGATAGTTGTATTTGTTGCAATTATCCCACTAAAGTTAAATTTTTTTGAAAGCTCACAGATCATTTTCAAATCAGCGTCTTCTAGGTCTGGGGCAATCTTTATGAAGACTGGTCGATCAAACAATGTTCGTTCAAAATTTATGGCTTTTAAAATAGGAGCTAGCAGTTCCTCTTTTTGAAAACTTCTTAATCCAGGTGTATTAGGGGATGAAATATTAACAACAAGGTAATCGCAAAATGGAGCGAACATTTTATAAAGATAAGCATACTCAGCAGGTGTGTCAGTATCTGAAGTATCTTTATTTTTACCGATATTGATACCAAGACAAATATTATTCAGTTCTGTGTCTTTAATGTTTTTTAAAATCTTTTCACTACCTGCGTTTGGGAAACCCATTGCATTTTGGACACTATTAATTTTTGCATGTCGAAATACCCGAGGTTTATTATTTCCTTTTTGAGGTATTTTGGTAACCGTTCCAGCCTCAAGGGCCCCAAAGCCAAGATTTTCGAAAAAGTTAATGGCATTACCGTTCTTGTCAAAACCAGCGGCGACTCCGACCGGAAAGCCCCATGTCAAAGGACCATCCGTTAATTGGTACTTCTTATTGGGCTTTAGTGGATCAAATAACTCGGAGATCTTTGGGAGTGTTTTGGCGGAATTTATTGTTAGGTCATGCATAAATTCTGGATCAATCTTAAAGGCTAGGTGCTTAAATACCGAATATATATTCATAATGTATTTATATAATGGCCAGTGAAATCAATCAATTATAAAATAACATCTGGTTAAAAACTTTTAGGGTTTATATATGCGAAAAACAATTTTAGTACTTTTTATAATATTTACAAGTGGGCTCGCTTTCTCTCAGGAGAAATCAAACAATAATGATCTTAGGATAAAAAGGGAAATATTTTCAATTAAAGAATTTTCCGGAAAAAATCATATTTTATATAAATTAGAGAGTTCTATTACTGGGCAATTTAACATACTCATTTCCAAAAAAAATAAGATTGTCTCTAATAAAAAAGTGGATACCTCAGAAGCTCAAAAAATGGATGATGAGTTCGTTGATAGGTTTATTTCATTTAAATATATGATGAAGGCCCGTAGTAAGAAAAAATGCCAAAACTCTTTTTTTCTTAGTCTGAGAGGTGAGGGGCAACAAATATGTGCGGATGAAAAAGCAAAAATTGAAAAAATAAAAGCGTTTATTAATACTTTAAAAAATAAATTTTCATAGATAAAAGGATTCTCTAAATGAAATTTTTAATACCTATCTTATGCACCGTCGCCATCAGTATTTCTGTATGGGGTAAAGATGTTACGAGTAAGAAAGTTGAAGAAGAAGATGACCAGAAAACTCCATTTGGTGCTTTCCAACAATACACACCAGACCCAGATAAAGTTCTTGGAACTATTTTGGAGCAAACCTTGGTTAATGTACATTTTCTTCACAAGGAAGTTGATGATGAACTTTCAAAAAGTGCTTTTAAGTTATACCTTGAGAGAATTGATTACGGTAAACAGTTTTTAACTGGTGGGGATGTTAGTAGCCTTGAAAAATATGAAAAGAAATTTGATGATATTTTAAAGAATGGTGATCTTTCTGTTGTCAGGTTAACTGAAAAAATTATGAATAAAAGAATTCCATTTGTTGAGAAATATGTGGAAACAGTTTTGAAAAAAGATTTTGATTATACATCCAAAGAATCTTATGAAACAGATGCTAAAAAACGTTCATACGTTGATGATCAGGATGGGCTAAAAGAAAGATGGAGAAAACTTGTTAAGTTAGAAGTTCTTATCCAATATTTTGAGCTTAAAGATGAGCAAGATGGTATCAATCAAGACGATAAGAAAAAATCCAAAAAGAAAAAAGTTACGAAAAAAAATGCTAAAGATAAAAGCTTGAAAGAGTTAATGAAGGATTCTAGGGCAAAGGTGGCAAAAAGATATCACCGTGTTTTTAAAAGGTTAAAAGCTGAAAAGAAAAGTGATCGTTTAGATAAGTTCTATAATAGTATAACAAAGGTTTATGATCCACACACACACTACCTTATACCGGAAGAAAAAGAAGATTTTGATATTGATATGAGCGGTAAGCTTGAAGGTATTGGAGCTTTATTGAGAGAAGAAGGTTCTTTTATTAAAGTTGAAAGAATTATTCCCGGTTCAGCATCTTGGAAAGGTAAAGAGTTGAAGGCCGAGGATGTAATTTTGGCCGTGGGTCAAGCGAGCGATGATCCTGTTGATATCGTTGATATGAGTATTCGTGATGCAGTAAAGCTAATTCGTGGGAAAAAAGGTACTGTAGTTAAGCTTAAAGTTAAAAGGCCAGATGGAACAATTAAAGTGATTCCCATTGTTAGGGATCAAGTTGTCCTAGAAGAATCTTATGTTAAAAGTACAATTATAGAGCATAAAAAATTAAAGCAAAAAATTGGATATATTCACGTTCCTAAGTTCTATAGAGATTTCCAAGATTCAAACGGTAGAAACTGTTCTGATGATGTTAAGAGTGAAATAATTAAGCTAAAGGCCAAAGGGGTTGATGGTATTGTTTTAAACTTAAGAAATAATGGCGGTGGTGCACTTCAAGATGCAACTTTAATGGCTGGACTCTTTATTGATAAGGGACCAATGGTTCAAGTTAAAAATCGTGGAGAAGCAAAGGTTCACAGAGATACTGATGGGAAAATTTATTGGGATAAGCCAGTAATTGTCCTAATTAATAGGTTTAGTGCGTCAGCTTCAGAAATTGTAGCAGGGGCTTTAAAAGATTATGAAAGAGCCGTTATTGTTGGTTCAAGTGAACAAACACATGGTAAGGGGACAGTTCAGGCAATTATGAACTTACAAGAAATGGTTAACCCATTTTTTGCTCGAATACTTCCTCCAATTGGTGCTATGAAAATTACAACAGATATGTTTTATAGAATTAACGGGATGTCTACGCAGTTTAGAGGGGTGAAGCCTCATATTGTTCTTCCTGATCAGTTTGGATATCTTGAATCGGGTGAGCAATCATTAGACTTTGCAATTCCTTATGCTGAGATCTCTAAAGTTAAGTATAAAAAATGGACAAAGCAAAAATATGATATCAGTAAACTTAAAGGGCTAAGTGCAAATCGTGTAAAAGCAAATGATAGTTTTCAAAAAGTTCTTAAAAGTGTTGAGTGGAGTAAGAAAAGAAAAGATGATACTAAGCGGACAATTAACCTTGTTGAAATGGAAAAACTAAGGACAGAGACTCAAGCTGCATCAGATAGATTCAAGCACGATGAAATTAATCCAAATATTGTTGTTAAGAATACTAAAAAAGTTAAAAATGACATGGAGAAAGAAAGCTTTAAAGAGTTCAAAGAAGAGCTTCAAAAAGACCCAGTCATTGAAGAAACTCTATTTATATTTAACGATATGCTGAAGAATTCGTAATTTATTTTCAATAGAAATGCCCCCTCAAGGTTTGGGGGCATTTTTAGTAAAACCTTTGCCCTTCTATTATTACAGTTAAATAAAAAAACTTTACGGGGCACTGCGCACTTTGGGAGCATTGTCCTATTAATAACTCTTTTCTTTTTCAACCTTTTCTAATAAAGTTTTGCAAACTAAATTAATAAGGTAAGAAAATGAGTAAAAACCCTCCAAAGAAATTTAATAAATATTGGTATTATGAAAAAAGTGTTCAAAATACGGAAAATGAACTTGGATTCTTTAATGAGAAATTCGAAGAAATTCGAAATAGAAAGCCACTTACTTTACGTGAAGACTTTTGTGGAACAGGTGCAATCAGTTGTGATTGGGCGGCACAAAGTCCTGAACATAAGTCATGGGGAGTTGATTTAGATCCTGAACCTGTTGAGTATGGTAAGGAAAATCACATAACAAGATTAGATGCAGAAGCTCAATCAAGGGTTACTTATTTATTAGATAATGTTCTTACTGCAAAAACGCCAAAAGTTGATATCTGTTTCGCCTTCAACTTTTCTTATTATATTTTTAAAGAAAGAAAACTTTTATTAGATTACTTTAAAAGAGCACATGAAGTTTTAAATGACGATGGTGTTTTTTTTATCGACCTTTTCGGTGGGCCAGACTCACAAACTGTTATGACAGATACAATCAATCATGAGGGCTTTAAGTATTTCTGGGAGTGCCAAGAGTTTAACCCAATCAATAACCATTGTAGGTTTGCAATTCACTTCAAGAGAAAGGGTGAGAAGAAAATTAAAGAAGCCTTCGTTTATGAATGGAGAATGTGGGTTATGAGTGAACTTCGTGACCTATTTGAAGAAGCTGGTTTTTCTAAAACCATTGCTTATTGGGAAGGTGATGATGATGAAGATGGTGGCGGGGACGGTGAATTCTATGCAACCGAAGAAGCTGAAAACTGTGATGCATGGGTTACATATATCGCAGCACTAAAATAAACTTACTTTCTTTAGCAAATTTTAACTTTAAATTCCTTGTATGATAAAATAAGTTCACCTATGACTATTTTTATCAAAATCATAATTACGCTTTTTCTCCTGTTAAGCGTAATAGGCAATGAAACAACTATTCGTATGGCCAAACCGGAGTCTGGATTATTCTCAAGGAACGCACATGCGGAGGAAGTCTTAAGGCTGGCATTAGACAAAACAATTCCCTCACACGGTAAATATAAAATCGTTTATACAAACAAAATGACTCGTAATAGGGCCATGGTTGAAATGCAAGAGGGAAGTATTCATGTTTATGATGCACCGACTAGAATGGAGTGGGAAGAAAACCTGATTCCCATCTACTTTCCCATAAGTAAGGGATTACTTAGCTATAGGCTTCTGTTAATTCGTAAAAAAGACCAAGCCAAATTTAGTAAAATAAGAACTTCAAACGAACTTAAACAACTCAGAGCCGGATTAGGATCTCAATGGTCGACTACCAAAGTTCTTGAATATCATAAGTTTAAAGTTGTAAAGAGTGTCGATTATAATGGTCTTTTTCAAATGTTAGCTTCCGGTCGATTTGACTATTTTCTAAGGGGGGCAAATGAAATCTTTGGCGAATTTAAAAACCATCAAGATGAACTTTCTAATATCGCAATTGAAGAGGATCTTGTTGTATATATTTATCAACCAATCTATTTGTTTGTTACTCCCAAATTACCTGGCCTAGCAAAAAGGGTGAAAGCCGGATTAAAAATGGCATCCGAAGATGGGAGCTTTGATAGAGTTTTTGAAAAAAATCATGGAGAAAATATTAAAAAGTCTAATTTGGGTAAACGTCGAATAATCAATATTATAAACCCACTTTTAAAAAAAGATCAAACATTTGTTGATGGTAAGTATTGGATTGATCCATTGGAAAAAAGTATTCTTTAAATGATGATTGATTCGAGAGCATTGATGATTTTTTGAAACCTTTGGGTTGTATAACGTTTTCGCATTTGAACTATTTTAGCCTTTGGGTTGAAATCTTTATCTGCTTGTATAAGACTGTCTACAAAATCCTCTGAAAGAATAAAAACAATTGCCAAAGGCGATATGTTTTGTGAGTAGTACTCAGAGAACCCGAGACCGTTTGATGCCCCATGATGCTGCTTAATTATTTGCTCTACTCCAAGTGGAGCATTTGGGTATTGTGAAATAATACTGGCCCCGATTTGAGCATGCTTTCTAATAAGATCTTTTGTTCCAGTCGAAAAGTTTGAATCCTTTAATTGTTGATCTGTATGGATCATTGCTTGTTCTGAATTCTCAAGAGCAATATCGTGCCAAAAAGCTATAAATTGTAATTTTTTTCTTTGTTCATCATTTACCCAGTCCATCTGGTCTATGAGTTGTGTTGCAACAAACATTAAAATTTGTGAATGTTTGAATTGGTACCCAGTTTTATTTCTTAGAAGCTGTTTTAATAAATCTTTAAGACTTACATTTTTTTTAGCCTCCTTTACCATGAACTTTAGGTTTCGCAGGGATAGTTCAATTGTTTCTTCAGTTAGGCCTAATCTTGAAATCTTTTCTTGAAGCAGACTTTGTGACATTTCCACTGCTGTCATTTGTTCATCTTGATTAATCTCTTTAAGTTCAAGTTTTGAGGCAATCTCTTGGTTTATATTTGTGAGGAACTTAAGTCTATTTTCTTTTTTTACAAAAAGAGAATTGTGACCTTCGGCAATACATTGTTTTAAATTTACTTGTGAGAATTCTTGTAGTGCATTCAGGTAGAGTTTATACTCATTGCCTTCTTCTCGATAGATGTCGCAGATAGCTTGATTTATTAATCTGAAGTGCTGAATTGGCATTGGAAAAAATTCTGGTACATGCTTATTAACCATATCTTGGGCTGTTACATTTAAACCTTTAGCGGCCTTTGTAATCAATTCTTTGATATCTAGCGCTGAATTTAGGTGTACAACCTGTTCACCTTGGAGGAGTGATTCACCAATTACAATTAAAGGAATGTCTAACTTATTTTTGACAATAAAGTCTTTAATCACTTGGGCTGTATCTTCAGTTCCAATCTTAGCTCTAGTTATTATTAGATCTATACTTTTGTGGTTATCCTGTAAGTGTTTAATTGCCGTAACACCGTCTTTCTTTGGCAAAGTCATTGAACCAACCCAGGTGTGTAGATTGATAGTAAAAAAATCTTCGAATTCTAAATTGTTTTCGACTAGAAGCGTTGTTTTCATGTTGTACCCATACTTTATTATAAAGGAATTCTTAAAAATTAATACTTAATATTCCAATTATTAAGGAATATAGCTTATAAAAATTGTAAAGTTTTGCTATGATCTGGCCCTATAAAGGGGACTATGTGAGTTTAAATATTTCAGAATTTTTCGACAAAACAATTGAGTCTGACTGGCTTTCATCAGCTCTTAAGAGCTTAAAGCTTGAAGAACTATCAGAATTTGAAAAAAAATTAAATTTTAAAACATGTGAAGGGGTGACATTACTTCCAAGTTATTTGGATCATGATCAATCATGTCATCTTAACTCTTTCCCTAAATCAAGAAAACTAGTTCGTTTTTGTAATCAGGTTAATTCTGATGATGTTAACGAAGGTATTAATTTAATATATGGATCGAAGGATATTAAGCACCCCCAATATATTCGTATTGTTGATGAGCCAATCAAATTAAGCTCTAATGAGATCATTGATATCCTCGGTATTTTTATTTCCACCGGAAGAAATTTAGATAAGACGAAAGAGTATTTATCTAAGAACAAGCAACACCAAATAATTATTCGCTCATCTAGAATTCATAATGCTGGTGGAAGTATTGTTCAAGAGCTAAGTTTCATTTTAAGTTGTTTTAAGTTTATTGAAGTTGAACAGTTAACATCAAAACCAATTATTATAGAAATGTCTGTAGATTCACTTTATTTTAATAATATCGCGAAGCTTAGGGCCATAAGATTTCTCGCTGAATCTTTACAAGAGCAATGTGGACTTGGAGAATTTGAAATTATCACTTCTACTTCTAAAAGAGAGCAAACACTTTATGATCCTTGGATGAATATGTTGAGAAATACTGCAAGTACTGCAGCTGCATTTCTTGGAGGAGCAGATCAAATAGGAATTAGTTCTTATGATTCTATAGCTGAAGAATTTTCTGATTACCATCCTAGTGATATTGGCATTAGACAATCACGGAATATTTTTCATGTTTTAAATGAGGAATCTTTTTTAAGTAATGTTGAGGATTCTGGAGCTGGGAGCTATGTTCTTGAATCATTAACAAAAGAGTATGTTGAGTTAGCCTTTGAGAAATTTAAACTATTGGAAGGGAATGGGGGAGTTCTATGTGAACTGACAAAATTTTCTCATGAAGTTGAGGCGATTTCATATGAAAGGCAAAATCGAGTTTCAACTGTTAAAGCCTCTATTGCAGGTGTCAATAATTTTGCAAATACTGAAGAAAAACTTTCCAGTTTGTATAATGAAAGCACTTTATTAATGGATCAAGGGGGGGAAGAACTATTTCCTATCCGTCGTAATACGAAGAATATTGAAAAGCTTCGTCAAAGCCTAGAAGACAAAGATATAGAAATTAAAATACTTGCCTACGGTCCAGAAAATAAATTATCAGCAAGACTCATGTTCTGCGCTAATTACTTTGAAATTCTAGGTAAGAAGTGTGAAATCTTATTTGTTGATAAAGACCAAGACTTATCCGAAATAAATGGGGATGGATTTATTCTTTGTTCTACAGATGATCTGTACTCTGAGTGGCTAAGCGATAAGAAATTTGAATCGAGTACTCCACACTTTATTGCTGGGAAGAAATTTACAGTTGAAGGAATTCAAAATATTTACATGGGACAAAATGTTTTTGAGATTCTTCAGAATAGTTTTGGAGGAAAAATATAATGAGTTTTTCAAATTTAGATGATTTAAATATATTTAATAAAAAGAAAATGGTTCCTTCTGATAAAAGTCAGTTGGATACTGCCGAAGAAATTAAAATTTTTAAGCGATACGAAAAATCTGACCTTGAAGGTGTTGGGCACCTCGGATATAAAGCAGGATTGCCACCATTCTTAGGTGGTCCTTATCCAACTATGTATAAAAGTAGACCTTGGACAATTCGTCAATACGCCGGTTTCTCAACGGCTGAGGAGTCGAATGCATTTTATAAGCGAAACTTATCCAAAGGACAAAAAGGCCTCTCGATTGCTTTTGATTTAGCAACCCATAGAGGGTACGACTCCGATCACCCAAGAGTAGAGGGTGACGTCGGGATGGCCGGTGTAGCGATTGACTCTATTTATGATATGAGAATACTATTTGATGGTATTCCGCTTGATGAGATGTCTGTATCCATGACCATGAACGGAGCTGTTCTTCCCATTTTAGCTATGTATGTAGTTGCAGCGGAGGAGCAGGGTGTCTCTCAAGACAAACTAAGCGGAACGATTCAAAATGATATCTTAAAAGAGTTTATGGTGAGAAATACCTATATATATCCACCAACTCCATCAATGAGAATAATTGCTGATATTTTTGAATATACATCAACGAATATGCCTAAATTTAATTCTATATCAATTTCTGGCTACCATATGCAAGAAGCTGGAGCGACTGCAGACCTTGAACTTGCGTATACCTTAGCTGACGGCCTTGAATATATCAGAGCCGGTGTAGATGCTGGGATAGATGTCGATAAGTTTGCTCCAAGACTTTCATTTTTTTGGGCAATTGGTATGAATTATTTTATGGAAGTTGCTAAGATGAGAGCTGGTCGTCTACTTTGGTCAAAAATTGTAAAAGACTTCTCACCTAAGAATACTAAGTCTATGAGCCTTCGTGCTCATTCACAAACTTCAGGGTGGTCCTTAACAGCACAGGATGTGTTTAATAATGTAACTAGGACTTGTATAGAGGCCCTTGCATCTTGCCACGGACATACACAGTCTCTTCATACAAATTCCTTAGATGAGGCTTTAGCACTTCCCACAGATTTTAGTGCACGAATTGCTAGAAACACACAAATCTTTATTCAGAACGAAACTGATACATGTAAACTAGTTGATCCTTGGGCCGGTAGTTATTATGTAGAAAAACTTACACATGACCTACTTCAAAAAGCTTGGAAGCATATCGAAGAAGTTGAGGAATACGGTGGAATGGCAAAGGCCATAGAAGCTGGTATTCCAAAAATGAGAATTGAAGAAGCTAGTGCTAAAACACAGGCGAGGATTGACTCCCTAAAGCAATCTGTGATTGGAGTTAATAAATATAAGCCAACTAAAAAAGATGATATTCCAGTTCTTTCCGTTGATAACTCTATCGTTCGAAAGGCCCAAATAGATAGATTAAAACTTCTGAAGTCAGAACGTGATGATAACCAGGTTAAAAGCTGTTTAGAAGCTCTGACTGACTCTGCAAAGACTGGGAAAGGGAATCTTTTAGAGCTGGCAATTAATGCAGCAAGGTCTAAGGCAACAGTTGGAGAAATAAGTGATGCTCTGGAAAATGTATTTGGGCGGCATGAAGCAGAAATTAAGGCCATAAGCGGCGTATATAAAAAGACATTTGGAGATTCTAAAGAAATGGAAGAATTAGCTAAAAGGATGAAGCTTTTTGAAACTAACGAGGGAAGGCGTCCAAGAATAATGTTGGCAAAAATGGGACAGGATGGACACGATAGAGGACAAAAAGTAATCGCGACTGCCTTTGCAGACCTTGGTTTTGATGTTGATATCGGACCATTGTTTCAAACCCCTGAGGAAGCAGCAAAACAAGCAGTAGAAAATGATGTTCATATAATTGGAGTTAGTTCCCTTGCTGCTGGTCATTTAACTCTTGTTCCTAAATTACAAAGTGTTTTAAAAAAATATGATAGAGATGATATGCTGATTGTTGTAGGTGGAGTTATTCCACCAGATGACTATGAAAAACTCTTTGATATGGGAGTTCATGGTGTTTTTGGACCAGGAACAATTATTCATGAAGCTGCTCTCGATCTAATTAATAAACTTAACGCAAAATTTAAATACCAATGAAAAAAAATTTAACGGTAGAGGAATTTGTAAACGGGATAAAGGCCAAGGACCTAAGCATACTTGCTAAGGCCATTACTTTAGTAGAAAGTAAGAATCCGGTTCATCAAAAATTAGCCGGCACCTTAGTTAAAGAAATATTACCAATGACAGGACAGGCAAAACGTATTGGTATTTCTGGTACGCCTGGTGTTGGTAAAAGTACTTTCTTAGAAAATTTCGGTATGTATCTTATTAAAAGTAATAAGGCCGTTGCTGTCCTTGCTATCGATCCTACAAGTCAAATTACCGGAGGATCCATCCTTGGTGATAAAACTAGAATGAGTAAACTCTCTGCTCATGAAAAAGCCTTCATAAGACCTAGTCCTAATGGACCAACTCTTGGTGGCATTGCTGCTAAGACAAGAGAAGCAATGCTTTTATGTGATGCTTTTGGTTTTGATTATATATTTATTGAAACAGTTGGAGTTGGACAGTCTGAGGTTAGTGTTTCACATATTGTTGATATGTTTCTTCTTCTTATGCAACCTGGAAGTGGAGACGAACTCCAAGGTATCAAAAGAGGGATTCTAGAGGTTAGTGATTTAGTTATCGTTAACAAATCTGACGGCGTACACGAAAAAATTTCTGAAATAGCTCAACATGACTATAAAAAATCTCTAGATGTATTACAGGAGAAAAGGGATTGGCAAACATCAGTTCTTCGCTGTTCAAGTATTAATAAAACAGGCTTTGAAGATATCGAAAAAAATATCGACGAATATTTTAAACAATTCAAGCAAGAGCATAGGGATGCTCAAGTAAAAAACTGGCTTGAAGAGCTAGTTAAAGATAAATTTAATTCCCAATTACTACAAGTCAGCGACTTAGAAGAAGTTGTTACTAAAGTTAACACTGGAAAAATTGATGTTTTGACTGCTGTTGATCACTTATTTAAAGAGGCATTAAAGAATGGTTGATTATACAACTTCAAAGAAAAAACGAGCAGCTTACGTTCTAGAACAATTAGAAGGTTATTATGCTGAAACTCCAATTCCACTGGACCACACAGATGCCTACACTTTATTAATCGCAGTTTTATTATCAGCACAGTGTACGGATGAGAGAGTAAATCAAATAACACCGGCACTTTTTAAAATGGCGAATACCCCTGAGGAAATGGTTAAACACTCCGTTGATGAGATTAAGGCCATTATAAGACCCTGTGGATTAAGTCCTAGAAAATCAAAGGCCATTTGGGAATTATCAAAAATGATTATTGACCTCCATGATGGAGAAGTTCCAGCAAGCTTTGAAGCTTTGGAAGCTATGCCGGGTGTCGGTCATAAGACAGCTTCAGTCGTAATGAGTCAAGCGTTTGGAGTTCCTGCATTTCCCGTCGACACTCATATTCATAGATTAGCACAAAATTGGAAACTCACTACCGGTAAGAGTATTGATCAAACCGAAAAAGATTTAAAGAGGTTATTCCCAGAAGATAAGTGGAATAAATTACATCTACAAATAATTTTTTATGGAAGGGAGTATTGTACTGCCAGAGGGTGTAAAGGATTAGTCTGTCCCATATGTACAACGCTGTATCCAAATCGAAAGCGTGCAATTATAAAAAAAGGTTAATGACCTTCCCAGCTCTGTGATTCGGAGTTAAATTTTGTAAATGGAGAGTATACTGGAACTGTGCTTTTTCCTGTTTTTTGTTGAAACTTTTGAGTTTGGGCAAGCTTGGTTTTAGCAACTTCACTTTCCTCTCTTTGAGCTTCAAATTCTCCCTGATCCCTATCACTTTGAACTTCAATCATCGTTTGATCATAGTTGATTTTTCCAAGGTCACTCAGTTTGATTTTTACACGGCCAAAGGCACTTGTTGTCATAATTAATGTCATTAAGAATAAGTATTTCATAAATCAACTCTAATAGATAAATAGAAATTTAGAGCTACTATTGAATATTTTATAGACTGTTAGAATTCTGACAGTACTTGATATTAGATATTTGCTTACTTTTTGATTTTAGAGCAACTTTTACAGATGCCAGAAAATTCTAATCTATGATTAACTTGGCTAAAACCGAGTTTCTTTAGCTTTGGGATAATTAAATTTTCAAGGCCACAAATATCCAGGCACTGAATGGACTTACAAACTGTACAAACGATATGATGGTGGTGATGAGAGTGGTCATCTTTTGTACTTAGGATAAGGTTCTGATACTCGTAATGAGAGTAATCGCTGTTGATATTTAGTTTTTTCACTATCTTATTTGTTACAAATTTATCTAAGTTCCTATATAGAGTTGATTCATTGTACTTTGGAAGAGATGTCTTTAAATCTTGAATCGTGATAGGTCGGTTAACATCAATGAGATACTGTAAAGTATCAATCCTTGCATTTGTTTTTGGTATCTCTAAGACTTTTAGTATCTCACTTGCATTCATAATACTATCTTTGCAAGTAACTTGCAAAGATGCAAGTCGCTCTGTATAAATAAGCGAATAATTATAACTAACTGGAGATTCAATGAAATCACTCTTCTTTTTAACAACTTTTTTTATTTCTTTTAATGGGTTCAGCCAGAATATTGATTGGTTTGCCGCTGCAGACTTTGTTGGTGTTAATAATAATACCGAATCTTACGAACAAGACATCTATCTAAGAGAGTTTGAGTTAGCACTTCACTCTAAAGTTGATCAAGATTGGTCAGCAGCACTTTCTCTTGTTTACGCAAAAGCTGCTAACAGTGAAGAAATGCAAACAGAACTACATGAAGTTTACTTACAGAGCTCAAGTATTTTCTCGGGTGATACAATAAAGATCGGTCAGTTCTTTCTTGGAACAGGAAAGTTAAACCGTGTTCATAGGCATGAGTGGGTATTTACAAGTACACCATTCTTTTTCGAAAAGTATTTTGGAGAGGAAGGTGTGATTGATTCTGGTGTGGAATACACTTTAAGAATTGGAACTTCTCAAAATTTACAGTTAACAGCTGGTGTTACTCGTGGGGGAGAGTTTGTTCATGAACATTCTCATCATGAGGAGGAAGATGAGGAAGAGTTATCAAATGCTCAATGGCCTACTCATTATATAAGATTAGGTGGATTTAAAGAATTCTCTACACTAAAAGGTCTTGAGTATGGTTTGAATTATATCGTAAGAAAAGATGCTGAGAAAACAGCTTGGTACTATTCTGGTATCGACTTTACTTATAAGGCGAGGGAAGGCAAATTCCTGTCATTTTTAGTTCAAAGTGAGTTTTGGTCTAGAACTTATAAATCAAATGGTGAAGATGAATTAACTGATAGTGGTTACTACTTGTTTATGGAAAAAGGTCTTGATCAACATCATTCAGTTGGATTTGGTGTTACTGGTTTCACTCCATCTGATGATCACTCTGAAGAAGAGCATGAAGAAGAAGGAAGATCGGTTCACGAAGAGTATACAAGCCTTAACTTAAATTACACATATTCAAATAGTGAGTTTATTAAGTACAGATTTTCTGTTGAGCAGGAAAATGGTCTAGAGATTGATGGAAATGAAGACGCTACAAATTATAAATACCAAGTTCAGATGCTTTTTAATATCGGGAAACATCCTGTACACTTATTTTAATATGAAAAAAATATTACTTCTATTGGTAACATTGAATACAACAATATCGTTTGGCTCAATTCAGGTGAAAACAACATTACCTGAGCTGAATTGGTTAGCTACTGAGATAGGGGGAGAATTAGTAAAAAGTTCTTCTCTTTTATCTGGGCATGAAGATCCTCACTTTGTTGATGTGACGCCCGCCTTTATTTTTAAAATTAAGTCCATTGATATTCTTATAAAGAATGGTCTTGCACTTGAGAGTACATGGCTTCCAAAAATTATTGAATTATCAGGTAACCAAAAACTTTTAAGTTTAGGACTTTGCGATGCATCCACCAATTTGGATACTTTAGGTGAACTCGAAAAAACTGATCGTTCTATGGGGGATGTACACCCTGAAGGAAACCCACACTATACGTATTCTCCTAAGCAAATGATCCTTGCATCTAGGGCAATTGCGAATTGCTTTCAAAAGTATGACCCATCAAATCTAGCTATTTATGAAAGTAATTTTAGTAAAATAAAAGATCAATTAACTCTTTTAGTTAATTCTGTTGAAAGCCGATTATCAAGTTTTAAACAAATTAATATTATGACCTACCATGAGGAATTTAAATACTTTTGTCATGATTTTAATTTGAGCTGTATCAATACTCTTGAAGATACTCCCGGGATTCTTCCATCCGCTAGTAATATGGTGAAAAAAACTCTTTTTGTTAAAGAAAAGAAAGTTAAATTTGTGTTGGCAACAGATAGCAATCCAAAACGAATATTAAGTAAATTCTCAGAACTATCCGGCATTAAGTATGCCCAAGTGGAAGCACATATGAATACAAGAATTAAGAGTTATAGTGACTTTGTATTACAGATAGTGAGGGTGATAGAAAAGCATGGAAAGTAATATTATCGAACTTGAAAATGTTGATATCCTAACAAGCAATAGAATTAATTTGTTAACAGGAATTACACTCTCAATACCTTTTGGGAAAATCACTGTTTTAAAAGCACGGAATGGTGTTGGAAAAACTCAGTTGATGAAAAACATTCTAGGATTACAAAATTTAAATAAAGGATTCATAAAAAGAAATTTTAAGAAAACCGATTATGCTTATTTACCTCAAGTAGAAAGTGTTAACCTAACTCTTCCACTTTTATTGGGAGAAATGGCGTGTACAGAAACAAAGTACTTTTCCAAAGACTTACAGGAACGTCCATGGAATCTTGCAAGTGGAGGTGAGAGGAAAAGGTGTTTGTTGGCCAGAACCTTTCTTCTAGATAAGAAGCTTTTTATGCTAGATGAGCCGTTAAATCATTTAGATAAAGAAACACAAATGATCGTTTCACATGAGTTAATCCAGATGTGTAAACGAGGAATCACGATTATAATGACGGGACATATTGATACTCAAATCGATGAAGAACTTCTAAATATTGTAGAGCTCGAAAAATGGAAATGCTAAAATTTTACTTTTTAAATATAGTTGTTGGCTGTTTGATGGCCGTCACATTAGGGCATTATGGTATCCATCTCGTAGGTAGAAGGAAAACCCTTGAGACATTAATGATCGGGCAGACAATGCAGTTAGGAATTATTCTAGGGGCCTTTCTGACCTCTCTTTTTTTTCACAACACTGGAGTTATTCATGAGGAACATATTGGATTAATCGTCAGTTTGTTACTTTCTGGATTTATCTACTTTTGTCATGGTCAATGTTCTAAGAAATGGTATTACCTTAAAACAGAACTATCGCTTTTAGTCATTATTTTAAGTATCGCATTTTCACATGTCCTAACTGCAGTGAATCCATTAATTGAATCCCACCTTGTAAGGTCTTTTGTTGGGGATATTGTGACAGCATCAAAAATGGAGAACTATTTTATATTATTGATCACATTTTTATGCGGAGTTTATTTCTTTTTAAATAAAAAACGGATACTCGATGAAAGTATTGACTATGGGCTTTATGGCCATATTCTAAATAAGAA
This sequence comes from Bacteriovoracaceae bacterium, assembly GCA_047634375.1. Taxonomy (GTDB): domain Bacteria; phylum Bdellovibrionota; class Bacteriovoracia; order Bacteriovoracales; family Bacteriovoracaceae. The sequence continues at coordinate 30,753 of JBLIAG010000018.1, read as the reverse complement.
AGCCGTGCTCTTTGAATTCGTGATATTTGTTATTATGTGCCTATGTATTCATGTCTTTGGATTATTGTTTACACTAGGAATGTTACTCATTCCAATTATTGCATTCAATATGATTGGTAACTTTAAATATAGTAAAATGTTATTCGTTATCGCATTGATAAATATTTTATCCGTCTGTTTAGGATTTCTTTTAAACATTCAATTTGAAAAGCTACCTACATCTCCAGTCATAGTGATCTTGTTAACAGGGTTGTATGGAATATTGATTATAAAAAAATCTTTATTAAAGCTTTAGTTCCATTACACCAATTCCTCTTGCACTATCATAGGGGGCACCACTGACTCCGTTCATTGGAGCTCTTACATGACCAAATTGACCGGCCATATAGAATATATAAATCTTACCATCAAGAACTTCTACTCCAGCTAGTTCGGGTTCATCTGCACCTAGAGAAGTAAATGAAGGCGTATCATCCCAGTCACCACTTCCATAGATTTTTGAACCTATTTCTATTTCAACGGCCTTAGATTCGTCAAAATTAGTTGGTGATGTACCAGGCATAATAACCCATTTTAACTTTATTAAATCGAAAACAATTAAAAATAATTTTTCTTTATACGTGAAAACCTGTGGGTATCTATAGTCTTCCAAAATAAAGTTAGAAGGCATATTGAAGTTGATCATATCCGAACTACTAGCAACTGAAATATAATACTTATCATCAGAAGGAGAGTTCCTTGTTGTAATATATGTATAAATTAATCCGTCTTCATAATGAAGCTCTGATTCCTTTAAAGTTTCTCCCTTCCATGAGTTATCCTCGAGGCTAAACATAGTTGCCCCTTTCCCTTCATCAACAAAAAAATCAGATGGTGTCATTGCTTCTGGTGTGGAGGTTGAGAATCCAATAGAGTAATAATTATTACTTGGAACAACAGCTTTTGCTTGGAAGAGGGCAGGTACATTTGCCATACTGTAATCACTCGCGCGAAAATACTTAAAACTTAAACCTTTAAGTCCAGAGCCTGTATCCACAAAGTATGTATTTCTATTACTATTTAATATGAATCCATTATCATCTAAACTTGAGCGTGTGAGCATCTCGTTGATTCCCACCTTAACTCCATCGCCGTCGATAAAATTCATGTTACCAGGAGTCCAATTCATCATTCCCCAATGCCAACCACCAGCACTGCTGTCTGAAGTTTTACAGGGCATAGAAAAATAAACTTTATTATTATAAACAAAAGTTGAAGGGCGTTGAGAGCCTTTAATTCCAATTAAATAATATCCACAATCATTAGAGTCCGTAGAGCCTTCAAATTCAGCATTGGAAACTGAAAGCTTATCAATAGTTACTTCCTCTAAGTTGAGTTCGCCATAGTTCTTTATTGATCGATCAGATGCTATTTCTACACTAACTTCCCCCTGACAAGAAATCAGGGTAAATAGGATTACTATTAAGTTAAATTGTTTCATTGGCACCTTCTTGGTAAATAAAGTATTTCTTAATATATAGCTTAACACCGAGTAAGCCTAAGCATGATCTTAATTTTACATGAAACGTAAGTGTATGTAATTCCAGTCTTTTTTTTTGTGAATACCTACCAATATTTGCATTTAAAAAAAATAAAAATAATTATGACATTAATTTAAGGCAAAAATGGGTCTGAAGTTACTTAAACATCTGAAATTATTATGTTGGGCCAGTTGTTTGATCTTTTATTATTGAAGGTAAGTTGTTTTGCATGTGATAATTTCCTCTGTGGTAATCTTCTCTACGATGGTGAAAAATGAAAGAAGTGGATCAGTTAAAAATTATCTTTTTTGATGGTGTATGTGTCCTTTGTAATAAGGCCGTTAATACAGTACTCAAAAATAATAGCAAAAGAAATCTTAAGATTGCTTCCTTACAGGGAATAAAGGCTCAAAAGTATTTAAATAACGAGGACCTAAAAAATTTAAATTCAATTATTTATTTTACTGAAACAAGAAAACTATATAAATCGGATGCAGTTCTAGAAATATCCAAAGACTTAAATTTTCCACTAAGCCTTTTTCAACACCTAGAGGTGGTACCAAGGTGGTTTCGCGATTTAGTTTACGACTTCATAGCGAGTAATCGCTACAAATGGTATGGGAAAAACGAGAGTTGTAGACTACCAACAGTAGAGGAAAAGGATAGGTTCTTAGATTGATTTATTACTCGCAACGCAGTCGCCTAGCTTAATAAAGCTCTCTCTGTTCTCGCTAGAGTGCTCTAGGATATCTTTAGAGGGTGTCCATTTAGAAGATTCACCCAAAATAATTATTGTACTACCACCAAATTCAAAATGCCCCTTTTGTTCCCCCTTAAGACAAGTAGTCGCTTCAGGCCGATTTTGTTTTATTTTACCTACACACATGGCACCAACCTCAATATAGGCAATTTTTCCAAAATTTTCTGTCTGAATAATTGTGATCTCTCGTTCATTTTTAATGAAAATATCACCTCTATTTCTTAAGGCATGAACGTTGACCGAGTGGTAATCGCCGTGAATTTTAAATCGAGTAAGTATATTTCCATTATCCGGGTAGTGAAAGTGATGATAATCCACAGGGCATAATCTACAAATAAGAATTGGACCATCTTGAAAAGTCTTTGAAAGTTCATGCCCTCCAAGTAATTCCGAGCTAGTTAAGAATTGTCCTTTAACTGGGTATCGGTGATCTTCCTTAATGCTCTTAAAGCCAAGGTACCTTCCTTCTCCTGGTGCTCCAAATTCACTCTTAGAAGTCGAAAATGGCCTCATATCGTCTTTAAACTCTCTTAAAAAAAAATCACTATAGCATTCCAGCGGGACCTTCTTAAAAAGATCCATATCGATTTTATAGGCCTCTATATCAATTTTTATTTGCTTGGCACTTAGTTTCGAGCTTTTGTATTTCCCATATAGTTTATTAATAGGTTTTTTAGAAAAAAGAATTTTTAGAAAGGCTTTTCCAATTGGGTTTTCATAACACCAGAGAATAAACTGGTCCGCATAGACTTTGTCCTCCATAATTTGTGATTTGTATCTATCCCAATAAGTTAAAATCAATTCTCTTTCCTTTTATAAACATCAATAATATAAATTTGAGTTTTTTCATCATGAATCTGATTTAAGAAATTTTTTGTAATCTTTTTATATCCATTATAGTTCAAGTATTTATTTATATGAAAATAATATCTATGAACTGTCATTGCATTTATATTGAGTTTATCTTTGATTTTTTGTAAGTATTTACTTCCTGTTTGATCATCAAAATAGGAGAGGATATCTGAAAATGAAATGAAATCTATTTTGTCAGATAAATCCTTTTCTATTATCTTAATTAAATCGCCCTGGTGGAATTCAATTTTACATGTTTTTATTCCATCTTTCATTTTTTGAAAAATTTCCGGTTTTGCTTCAAATGGAAAACCTTCTGTAAATATCACTTCGCCAAAAAAAACGAATTGGAGAAAAAAAGATTCATTCGGAGAAGAGTTTTTGAATAGTCGACTAAACATTTCTCTGTAATATTGAGGGTAAGTTTCTTTGATGTTTTTCTTAGGATGATTACCTTTATAAAGAAGAGCATTGAAGAGGGTTGAATTACCAAGAAATAAAAGAAGAAACCTCCACCTAATGTGCGGGAAATCGTTTTGATAATATAAATCAAAATCTTCTTTGCTTTTCAAATTTTTGATTTTTCCTATATGTTTTCCCATTACTCGCTGAATGATAGAAGAAATCTTTTTTATCGCAACTTCGTAGTTTCCAGAGTATAGAGGAGCGTTCCAGTTAGTTTTATCGAAAAATGCGTTCAAATAGTCTTTTTCCTGCGGATCGAGTGGTAACGTTAAAAAATGTAACTTTCTATCAGTTGGGAGGTATTCATCACTCTTTTTGTAACCCATAAAAAGTAAAAACTCTTCATGAGTTAGTGATCTTACTAATTCAATTCGCAGCTTTGTTAAGGCGATTTGTTCTAGTGAGAAATCCACCAAGCTCATTTTTTGAGGAGATTTAGCGAATAGTGGTAGAACCCGAGAACCAGATCCACAAACACTTAAGACATGGGGGAGGTTGGGCCTTAATAATTGATACTCGAACTCTGTATCTTCATTTGCCATTGTATAGTTCAAGTTTTTAAAGTATTTCGACATAAGTATTTTACTCGGTTAAGTTCTACTTGGTTGTTTAAATTATATCATCTAAAATAATATTATAACTCATTCACGGTATGGTACAAGATCTATGGAAAAAATCATTTTTGACTCAACATCTACTGTTGAAAACTTAAACTCTGTAGGCGGAAAAGCATACAACCTTTTTTTTCTTGAACGAGAAGGTTTACCTGTTCCGAAGTGGTTTTGTATTTCCAGTCACCTATTTCAGAAATATTATATCTCCATAAAAGAAGATATTAAAAAAATAATTCTAGGAATTGATCTTAATAATTTAGAGGATATTAAAGAGAAATCGAGTGCAATTGAAATTCTTTTTAAAGGCATTGTTATATCCTCAATGGATCAAGAGTTAATAAGTAAAAGGTTATCCACAAGCAAGCTTTATGCTGTTCGCTCTTCGGCCCTTGATGAGGACGGAGTAGAAAACTCTTACGCAGGTCAATTATCTACATTCTTATATATGAATTCAGAACAAATTGTAGATTCAATTAAGCTTTGTTGGGCGTCAATCTTTTCCCATAGAAACATTCAGTACCGACTTTTGAATGAAATCCATGATGCTCCTAAAGTTGGTGTTGTTATTCAAGAAATGGTTGATGCTAAAAAAGCTGGAGTGATGTTTACAGCACACCCACTTCTTAAGGATAATTTCCTTGATGAAATTGTTATTAATGCAGGGTACGGAGCTGGTGAAGGAATTGTTTCTGATCAGGTTGAAACTGATACCTATGTATTTAGTAAATCAAAAAAGAAAATTACTGACTCTCAATACAACGAAAAAAAGTTACAGATGGTTCGTAATCATGATGGAGGGGTGAAGCTAGAAAGTGTCGATGCTTCAAAACAAAATATTTCTGTTCTCACTAATAATGAAGTGTCAAAGCTTGCCGGACTTGGAATTCAAATTAGAAACTTCTATCAAGTTGAACAAGATATAGAGTGGTGTATTGATGATAATGGAAATGTACACATAACCCAGGCAAGACCAATCACAACTATCGATAAGGGGGTTAATAAAGTCGATTTTTTCTTTGATAATAGTAATGTCGTTGAGAGCTTTCCTGGTGTTAATACTCCTTGGACTTTAGGTCATGTAAGGGATATCTACTCAATTTCCTTTAGAAAAGCGTGTCTAAGAATTGGGCTTAATAGAAAACAAATTAATTTAAATTACCATCTCTTTAATAACTTGATCGGAATCTATCATGGGAGAATGTTTTATAATTTGACGAATTGGTATGCAATGATGCGCTTTGTACCCTTTACTGAAAAATATATTAAGGTTTGGGAAGAAATGTTAGGGGTCAGGCCTAACGAATTTACAGAGGAAAAAGAGAGCAGGTACCTCAATCAAGCGGTTACAATGCTAAATGGAATTAAGATTTTCTATAATGTAATTTATGTATTTACCAGTCTTGATTTTAAATTAAATAAGTTAGATAGTAAATTGAAAGCTCTATTTTATGATTACTGGGAAGAGGAATCAAAGGGAGTGCATCTTGCTATTACGCCTGCGGCATCTATTGAGAGAATTGAGAAATTCAAATCCGAACTTTTCCAAGATACAGATGTTACTTTAATTAATGATGTATATGCATTTGTTTTTGCAGGTTTAACAAAGAAAATTATAAAGAATTCTACAAATCTAGATCCTGATCAAACTTTTAATGATCTCTTATACGGTATAAGTGGTATGGATAGTATTAAGCCCTTAAATGCGATTATTGATATTGCTACTTACGTCAAAAGTGATGATGTCCTATTTAAAAAATTAAAAGATTTTGAGACTTTACCAGATTTTAAAATATCACATTTTAAAAACTTGATAGATAATAAAACCTTTGTAGATATGTTTAACGAATATATTCAACTATACGGTGATCGAGGAATAAGTGAGCTAAAACTTGAAACCCAAACTTACAGGGAAGCACCAGGTAAACTTCTTAGGCTAATTTTAAGTTATTGTGAAAATGATTTTAAAAATCTTTTTCAAGATGATCAAAAAAGGATAGATGCTGAGATAAATATAAATAAACAATTAAAAAGTCATTCAAAGAGATTCTTTTATAAATTCTGCTTAAGAATGGCTAAAAGAAGTATCAATTATAGAGAGAATTTTCGACTTCATCGTTCTCGGGCATACGGTGTTTTGAGAAGAATGACCAATAATTTAGGAAATAAAATGAAGGCCATTGGAGATATCCACCAGAGTCGTGATATTTATTTCTTAGAAAAATCGGATGTCTACAATAAGTATACAGGATTATCTTTTAATCAAAACCTTATCGAAAAAGTTAAAAATAATAAGCTTGCATTTCAACGTTATGAAACCACTGAATCTTTTGAGCGGTATACTATTCAACAAGGTATTTTTCATAAGGTTCTTGTAGAGTCAAAGGATTTTAAAGGTGATTTTGAGGGCATTCCTTGTTCTGGAGGGATTATTAAAGGGGAAGTGCTAGTTGTTAAGGATCTATCAGAGGTTAACCGAAATACAAGTTTGGCAAAAGATAAAATTCTTGTATCTAAGATGACTGACCCTGGATGGGTTTTTCTTATGGCCGTCTCTAAGGGACTTATTGTGGAAAAAGGAAGTATTCTTTCACATACTGCCATTATTGGTCGAGAGCTTGGAATTCCAACAGTCGTTGGGGTCAAAGGTGCAACAGAGTTATTAAAATCTGGGGACCAGGTAGAAGTTAATGCAAATACTGGAATTATAAAATTGTTAAAGACCGAAGGTGAAGAAAATGAGCGATAATATATTTAAGAGATTAAACCTTTTTTTTAGGGAACGTTATCCACTATTCACAGGAATTCTTAGCTCAATTGTAGGTACGATGAGTATGTATCTCGTTTGGGCCGCTATTCATGATGGCGCTATGGTTATTCTTGACCGATATGTATTTGTGTCAATCTTAAGTATGTTTCTTGTTACACTTATTTTAAGACTTTCAGATGAAATAAAAGATAAGGAAGTCGATAGGGTTATTTTTCCTGAGCGATGTCTTCCATCTGGTAAGGTCAAGTATTCTGATATTTATGTTGCTTTGATATTTTTTTCAATCCTCTTTTTTATATTGAATTTATTTTTCGGTGGAAATAAATTTCTTTTCTATGGTTTATGTATTTACCTTTTTTTATTTTATAAATATTTCTTCTTTCCTAAGCAGATTTCAAATAACCTTATGATGGCACTTGTTACTCATAATCCACTTTTAGTTGTTATGAGTCTTTATCTTATCTCAATTTTTAGTGCTCAGCAGGATCTTGATATATTTAATCTTAAAAATATTTTATTAGCAGTGGCTTTTTGGATGCCATCCTTAACATGGGAGACGGCCCGAAAAATTAGAGCGCCGCATAGGGAAACTGATTATACAACATATTCTAAGGCCATTGGTCCGAGAATTTCTTGTCTACTCCCTTTAGGGGCCATGTTAGTGCAATACCTGTGCATTAGTTATCTCGTTAAAGACTTAGCTCAAGGATATTTGATTATTATTGGTTCTGGAATTATTTACTGTCTTTTTCTATTTCATTTCAGTTTGTTCTTAGTGAGTTTAAAGAGTCGATATGCAAGATATTTTCAACTTTTGACAGAGGGGCAGATACTTGCAAATTCATTTCTTATTGTTGTTGTTTCATTTATGGAAATTAGGTAAATATGAAAGCTGTATCTACTGTCGTATCTACTACTGTTTGGGATGAGGATTTTTTTTACAATTTTGTAACACTTAGAAATTCATTTTATGACGGATTTCTTGATTTTATTCCAGAAGATATTGAAGATCTGAAAAAAATACTTTCACCTCAGGCACCATTTAACAAAAACAATAAGTGGGAAGCTGTCCTTTTGAAAGAAGGTGATAAGTTCATCGGACGGATCTTTTATTCAACTAGGACAGATCATTATAAGCAAATGGATTTTCTTCCTGTTGGTTATATTGAGGCAGACTCTCAGGAGACCTTTAATGAATTAATAAGACATGCCGAGGAGTTTGGAAAGAACGAAGGCTATAAGCAATTGAGAGGACCGATTGAAGGAAATGTTTTTAACTCCTCAAGACTTTTGATTACCCAGAATGATAAACATTTTTTTACAGAACCTTTTTTTAAAAGAGAATACTTAAACTATTTAGAAATAAATGGTTTTAAATCCTTTCAAACTTGGGTGTCTTGGAAATCAACTATCTTTGGACGCATTTCTTCAATACAAGAACTCTTAGGAAGATCAAAGAAAAACAAAGAAAAATATACAGGTCAAAATAAAAAAATTGAATTTAAAATTCGTGATCTTAAACTAAGTAGTTGGGATCAAGAAATGGATATCTTTTATGATCTTTTGATGGATTCATTTTCTGAATTTAAGGATGTTGAGTACATAACGAAAGAAGAATTAAAAGTTTATTTAGATGATCTTAAATACATCCTTCTTGAGAAACATTGCTTGATTTTAGAAGTCGATAATAAGCCTATAGGGTTTGTTTGTGCCTTATTAGATTTTCAAAAAGAGCTTAGCCTGTTGAAAAATAACCCAAGTTTATTAAACAAAATAAGAATTTTTCTTAAAAAGAAATTGAGTCTTGGTCGTGTCCTTGTCTTGTATATTGGAAAAAAGAAAGAGAGTGAAGATCAAATTAAGGGTATTGCTGTTAAGCTACTTAAGGCACTTACCAAAAGAAATTTAGGTTTTCCATTGAATACCGTTATATTTGGATACATGCAGAAAGGAACAAAAATTAGTTCGCTTATGGCCAAAAATTGTAAGGTTATCTCATCATATGGAACATTCTTTAAGGATATCCTCTAGTTCTTACATCTGATAAAATTCTAAATAAAAGTGAGTATCATCTTGCTACCTTTATTATAAACTAAATAATTACATTGAGTTAGTCATGTATATTGTTTAGACATTTTCCCTCTATTTATGTAAAAAATTCATAAAACAATACTGGGAAGCCGACTGATTGCTATATTAGCTTATGGAAAAAATCATGAAAAAGAATCATTTTGAAGATTTAGGAAATAAGTTTGTGGCCTTAATTAAGTGGACCATTTACTTTGTCGTTGTTTTTGTTCTCTTTTTTATACGCCCTTTGTTGAGTAAAATAATACTGAGAAAAAGTTTTAACGAATTAGCACCAGATATTAATTTATTTGCCCTAACGGCACTTAAAGTTTTTGGTGTTAAATCTGAATTATTAAATCCACATGGGGTTGACCTTAGTAAAGGTTATATCATTGCTGGGAACCATCGTTCATTTTTTGATCAGATAAGTTTACTGGGGCTATTTCCTAAGACAATTCATGTGCTTGCTAAAAGTAATTATTTTGACCTTCCTTTTTTTGGAATGGCGATGAAAACGATTGAGTGTATACCCGTTGAAAATAGACGCCTGGGAGATGAAGCGAAAAAAATCCTTAAAAAAAGTGTGGATAATGATGAAGCTGTTTGTTTCTTTGTGGAAGGAACTAGGGGGGAAGGTAGAACACTATTACCCTTTAAGTCAGGGGCATTCAAAACTGCTGCAGAATATAAAAAAGAAATACTACCAATCTATATCTTGGGTACAGAGCAATGCTTAAGCAAACATAAATCTAGGCTCGAAGTAAAGGCGGGGGACGTTTCAATTGTCATAGGTAAGCCGGAAGTGTTTACGTTAGATAATCTAGATGCTGAAATTGCTGACTTTGAAAGACGCTATACAAGGACTCATAATAGTTTATATGATCAATTTGATAATTACCTTGTTATGAGTAAAAAAGAAAAAGTAACTTCAAAGTTTACGGTATTAAAGTCACTTCTTTAATCTTTTTAATTATTTTCTCATTTGCCACATTAGTTGTGAAATATAAGGACGTCTTTCTTCCTTTGTTGCAACCATTAGAAGTTTTGTTATTTTAAGATGATCGGCATCAGTATAAAGTAAAATAAGAAGTTCTTGAATATAGTCTGTATCAAGAGTGATATAGTTATCTGTTCCAACTCCAAGCTTTACGCCTTTTTTCTCCCACCAAGAAAATGGATGATCCTTATAGTCTTCAAACGATCCTGTTAATCTATTATTTGAGGATGGTAGGGCAATAAGGGAAACACCTTTCGTTAACATCCTATTCAGAACATCATGCTGGTAGTGTTCAACTTCTCTTGCTGTATGGAATTTAGTTTTAACAAAAATAGTTTTTTCTTCAGGAGTGAGCGGTTCACCTTGAAAAATTTTCTCTCTAATATGAGTATGCTCTCTCCAATCCATTTCACAAAGTTCATGCCATTCTTGAGATTTTATTTTTATTGCAATTTTTTGCTCGTTCTTACCAAGGACTCTTAGGTAGAGTGAGTGGTAATAGAAATTGGGGTTAATCCCAAGACTTAAACCATGCTCAAGTGTATCAATATGCCAGATATTCATTGAGTTATCTACGGCCTGGACACCTTTTTTAAGTGTATGCCATGTTTCACCATGGTGAGATCTAATGGAAAAACCTTTATAATGTAATTTTCTAAATCCCATTTTCATATCTTGGAAATGGCCTTTTCTATAAAGCTCTTTTTCGTTTCCAACAGTATCAACATCAGTTAAATAGGGACCTAGCTGAGGATTTCTTTCCACGATACTTAAAATTTGATCTATCTGGTGATTAAAGTGTTCCTTCTTAGAAGGGTATTTTGAGTCATCAAAGAAGTTTGCTTCTTTTCTAAAACACGGAGAAAGTACAAAGTTAAAGCTTGGAACTTTCTTTTTGAATTCTTTAAAGCCATCGTATAGTCCAAGAACTACATCTTCTTCTGATAAGTCATCTAATCCAGGGATTTTTTCTGCATCATTACTTGTGGCCCGAGAGAAAGTAAATTTTAATCTAATGAAACCGACATTATAAGAGTGGTAAAGTTCAGAAGCCATGTGGTAAGCGGCTTCTTTATGGGCATCTCTATCGGTTAAGATAAGTTTTGGAAGAAGTAATATTTCAAGGTACCGGTCAAACTGCTCTTCTTCTTTTAGGCGAAGAAGGTCATCGATATCTTCGACACATCCAAGTTTTACATCTTCGCCGTAAGTTTGTTTGATTTTATTTAAATATAGCTCTCTGTTTGGTCCATCAAGTAAACGCCTTAGTCTTGGATAAACAAAATCTGCTGTTAGTGAGCCGGTTAAATGAATATGTTCTTCCTTGTAGGGAAGCGGAAAGTTCTTAAAAAAGATTCTTAGGGCATCGGACACTGGGTGACCAAGTAAAGTTTGAATATCAACTTCATTTTGTTGGAAACCGGCTAATAGTCGCCTGAATTCGTTAAAAGCTTTTTTGACTTGAAGGTTATCCCTTGAAAATTCTGCAATACAGGCAAGGTCTAATGTTTCATTTATTGAGATACCATTTGTTTCACTGATAATTTCAGTTAGGCATCTTCCTAATTGTTTAATTAATTTTGCACTCATATGAGGTTACTCCAGATTCTTTTAATTTCTTACATGCCTTTCCAGAGTCCGTAAGATTTTACATAATATAATCCTACCAAAAACTTTATGGATGAAGCGTCTGACCATGGAAGGTCTACTTTTTACTTCAGCAATGATAGCTCATTGTACAATTGTTTGTTCCAGTTGTCATTGTTGTTTAAAAAGTTACATAGATCATCAATAGAGTCATTTCCCCAGAAGAATTCCTTATCTACGAGAAAACTTGGAACTCCAAATATCCCACTGTCTATTGCAGATTGAATATTTGTTTTTAACTCTGTTTTTGCAGTCCGCTCAAATGACTTATCGATTATGCTTTGGTTTAGGCCGCGGCTGATTAAAAGCTCTTGAATTAACTCTGGGTCCTCTAATATACGTCCTTCGCCCCAAACAAGATCAAAGATTTCAGAGATCACTTTTATTTGCTCTTTTCCACTTGCATGCTCCGTGGCCATCCGAATGATTGCAAGGGGATTGAAGGGAAATATAGTAGGGGGACTAAATTTTATCTGGTTTTTATGAGCATATCTGAAACATTTTTTGAGCTCATAATCTCTTTTTGCAGGTATCTCTCCAGGGCCTGGAAAGTTATGGTGACTGAATAATCTGCCCATTAATACTGGGTGAAAGGAGATTTCTGAATTTTGATTTTTGGTGATTTCTTCTAAGTTTAGCCATGCAAAATATGAGAATGGTGAGAGAAAGTCGAAATAAAATTTAATGTTTTTCATCATCTAAGCCCTGAATTTTAGTTAAGTTTTATAATTTCTTTATAATCTTTGATTGTGCCGTTTGTAAAACCCTGTTACTATGCTGATATGCAGCATTGGGGCTCCGGTCCTATAGCATAAAAACTTCTTAGTTTGCGGTGGTACGTCAGTGAAAGTGGTACGTTTGTGGTAAGTAATCCAAGATTTTCTTTATTCGAAGCAACGCTTCAACCTTAGGTACAATCATGTCTATTTATTCTCCTCTAAAAAGTATCACTTTAGTGATCACTCTTGTCCTTTTCGTCTCTTGTGGTTCTCAGAAACCAATGGTTGATGATATTAAAGTTTCCAGTTCCAGTACTGGTGGCGATATCATCGTGACTCTTTCTGCTAATCTCAGTATTGGTAATGTACAGCTTCCAAATGCTAGTTTCCCAATTATTTTACCTAAAATTGGTAAAGAAATTGGAATGGTTTCACTTGTCTCAGCATCCAGCGGTCAAAATTTACTTCAGATGGAAATTAATGTTTCGGAAGCCGCAAATTTAGAATTAGCAGCAGTTAGATTACCAAATGGTTCGTTAATACCTTTAATTGCAGATAATGCAGTTTTAAGAATTCCTCTAGGAAAAGTAGAGGTAGTTTTAAGCCTCGCTGATGGCTCACAGGCATTGGGTGTAATTATCCCTATTAAGTCTTTTGATGCTATTGGTGCGAAAACAGGAACTGCAGCATTAATTCCTGCATTTAGTAAAAATGGCATAATGGGAGCTGCTGGAGTCTACACTTCGAAAACAGCCGGGAAGAACGGGTTTGTTTTAGTTGCTGATATTTCAGGAAAAATGGGAGGAATCTCAATTCCTAATGCTAATACTATTCAGATGGAGCAGGCTCCACTTGATTATAGTTCTCAGGTACCTTCTTCGCGCGTTGAAAAGAAAATCAACAAAGGCTTGTTAAAGCTTCATTCAAGAAGAACTAAACTTAGGCTTAGATAGTAGAACCAACTCATACATTTTAATAAATGAAAGGGCCTATGAAAACTAGGCCCGCTTTTTTTTTTATTAAAAATGTTTTAATATCAAGGGGTGAAGTTAATTATTATCACCCTCATTTTTCTTACTAGTCTCCAATCTCAGGCCAATACAATGGCGCTAGGTTTAACTAGTTCACTTTACTCAAAGAAGTTAAATGGAACGCTCGATGTTGTTGGTAGCGAAGGGAAGTTAGTTTCAAACTCTAATCTACATTTAGGCCTTAATTTAGCTTACTCGCTAACAAGCTCTTTTCGATTACTCTTTAATTATGAATCGAGGGAAATCGACTTTGATAATACTGAAGCGATTATAGCTGGTGAGGAAAGTTTTAAAGTTGATAGTACAAGGTTAGGTGTGAGATGGATTATGCATCCTAGGGTCGCCCTAAGATTTTTGGTGACCTCTGAAGAGGATCTTGCATTTAATATAAATACTTCTAATCAAGCAGAAATTTATAGTGAAAATATAACTTATTTTACAGTTTATTATGACCAAATCGTTTTTCTTGCGGAAACAATGTATTCAGGCTTTAGACTTGGATATGATATTTCAGCATCTGGGGAAACTATAGAAGGTAGATCTGCAAATATTTTTGAACTTTTTGCTGTGGTCGGAGGGCTTGAGGTTAACTACTTAATAAAAAAAATAACCAAGTCTAATTCTGATTTAACTTTTGAAGAAACAGACTCGGCTTTAAACTTTCTCTACACTCTAAGGTTTTAGTTCTTAATTAAATCCTATTCACAAGATCTAAGTAAATCTCTTTTTGAACGCCAGTCATCTAATTCATGAGTCATAAAGAATTCATAAAATGAACCTGCAATACGACTAATCTGTTTGTTCAAATCAGAGATAGTTTCTTCAACCATAATCTCAATCGGTTTAACTCTCAAATATATTTCTTCTTGCTCTTCTGATGAAAGCAAGTTGAATTCCTCTACACTTATATTGAACTCTGAAAATTTAGAATCACTAAATGAATCTTTTTCAATTTTTTTACCAAGACTTCTATATGCTTCCACGACAGCATCTCTACAACTACTTGCTGCAAATACTGTTTGGATTTGTGAAATTAATATTAAAAATACTAGAAATTTTCTCATGTTTTCCCCGTGATCATAAACTCAAAAAATCTTGAGATATCAATTTATAGGGGGGAGTTATTGAAATGGTAAGAAAGTATGTAATTCTTTCATAACTAAGATCACTGACATTTCAATGATTTAAATCAAAATATTAGTTTCAGGCTTAGAAATGAAAGAAAATGATAGATTATATTAAATTTTTGAACGACCACGGCTAGATTTACCCGCAGTTTTTTTACGACGCTTCTCTGCATTTTCTCTTTTTTCTTTCGCTTTTTCTGAAGGCTTTGCGTAAGACTCTCTAGCACGGTAGTTTTTTACTATTCCATAAGAGTCACACATTCTTTTGAACTTTCGAAGTGCTTTTTCTGCAGGAAAACCATCTCCTATGCTAACTTTAAAATTTTCAGATTTCTTTTCGCTCACGCTTTGCTCCAATGGCCATACTTGTTAAATATTCAACTTCAAGAAGTATACCAATTTTTTGATCTTAATCAACTTTGGTTATTTTGACTTTAAAGGGATACTCGCCTTAACAGTAACAATCTTCTTTGCGCCTACGCCCATATACTTTAAGTCCTTAATTTTGAACTGGGTTAGGTTAACTTTAAACTCAGCGTTAAAAAGCTTTCCAGCAACATCATAAGTAAAACTAACTGGCTTTTTAATCCCCTTAATCTCAATAACTGCTTTTCCCTTACCACCTTTGGCCTTAAGACTAGTTACAGTAATCTTTGGGTGAGTCTTTGGCCCTAATCTCTTTTTCATATGCTCATCTCTAAGATCAATACCTGTTTTAAGGTCTTTTACTTTAACGTAAAGCTTTTTGGCAGAATATGAGTCGCCAGATTTAACAACCTTTCCTTTTACCTTCGATGTCTCAATTTGAAATGAGCCAGCAGGTGATAGATTGACAGTTATGTCTATACCTTTTCCTGCGGAAAATACTGAGAATGAAACTAGCAATAGGGCTGATAACAATAAACCTTTCATTTAAAATCCTTTATTAAGTTTAGTTGAGAATTTATCGGTATAAATATCTAAAAATTAAATAAAATCTAGTTCAAAATATACAGGGTAATGGTCACTTGGATGTTTGAGCTTTTCTTTATAATCTTTGGGAAAGTTCGTTCTTTCATTTCCACAAAAATCGAGTACCTTGCTGTTTTGGTTGAGTATTGGTTTTAGCTCCTCGCTAATCAAGGCATAATCTAGTTGCATTAAGTTCCCAGTACCTTGTTTATTATAGTAAATATATGTGCTTCGATCAAAAATCGCTCTATTTAGGTGTTCGAAGACATCTTGTAGCCCCAGTTTTTTGGCGAAATGATCTAATTCGTACTCATTACTTCCTTGGCCAATTATACCGTTTAGGTCACCACTAATGATTAATGAACTATCAGCATTGCTTTGAATTTTTTCGCCAATCTCGCACAGTTTAAGCACTTCTGCTTCTCTTTGGCTGCGGCCTTCGAAGTCCTTTCCTTTGAGGTTGAGTTTAGATTTAAGGTGGGTGAGAAGAATGTGTAAATATCTATTGTTTACTTTTAGCCGTAATTCATGAACGCCTCTAGCAAAAACTTTATGTTTGTGAAATTTATCCTTTATTTCAATTGAAAGATTTTTACTAGTTAGAATCCCAACATCAATACCTCGATCAGAGTTCGACTCATGATGGAGGACATTGAATTCATTTTTTAAAAAATATTGGTTAAAATTATCAAGGCTGTCTTTTCCACCAACTTCTGTGAATAAGCAGATATCGGGAGATATTTTCTCTATAAGGTCTCTGATTGCCAAAAGTTTATCAAGAGGTTTACTTGTTTTAAAACTAGTTGTGAGTAATTGCCATTTTGGTTCAGAGAGTTGGTCTAAGTCTTCTCCCGAATACTTGTCCATGAAGACAAAGAAGTCTTGAAGATTCCATAGAAGGATTTTTAATTTCATTTTATTATAGTATGAGACCGAGAGGAATAGCTATACCAACAGCAAGACCACATATGATTGCAGACCCTACTAAAATTATTGCTATTGGTTTGAATACATTGTGCATTGCGAGATCCTTGTAAAGTTTTTGTCAATTCTTAAGTTCCTAGTTTCCTATCTATCATATTATCAGTATCTTTAGATTAGTCCAAGCCAAACTTGAGGGAACTTTACCATGCTAAAAATTGCTTTTTTATTACCTATTTTATTATTGAGTTTATCCTGCTTTGGGCAAGAAAAAATTCTCATTCTAGGAGACTCTTTAACTGAAGGTCATCAACTGGATAAATCAGACTCATTTCCTTCACAACTAGAAGAAATACTGATTAAGGAAAAATTAAATTATAAAGTACTTAACGGGGGAGTTTCAGGCTCAACAACGGCTTCAGGCTTAAGTCGGCTGAAGTGGTTTTTAAAAGCTAAGCCTTCAATCATTATTATTGCTCTTGGGGCAAACGATGGTTTAAGGGGGATCAAGCTTAAAGAATCTAAAAAAAATCTTGAAGACCTTATTATAAAATCCAAAGAGCACGGCTTAAAAGTAGTCATAGCAGGGATGGAAATCCCTCCGAACTATGGAAAAGAATATACTGGAAATTTCAGAAAGATATTTCCGGAACTTGCTACAAAGTACAACGTGACTCTAATTCCCTTTCTTTTGAAAGATGTGGCGGGGAAAAAAGAACTAAATATTGAAGATGGAATTCATCCAAACGCCAAGGGCTATGGGATTATCGCAAGGACAGTCTTTGAAGAAATTAAGGAAATATTATGATTCAGTTTAATAATGTTGTAAAAACTTTTGAACAAGGAACCAAAGAAATACATGTTCTAGATGGGATAAACTTTGATTTGAAAGAGACGGGCCTTATAGCAATTGTTGGAAAGTCAGGTTCAGGTAAATCTACATTTTTAAGTCTTCTAGCGGGATTAGATAAACCCAGCAGCGGGGAAATAAAAGTCTCTGGTGAAAAAATATCAGATATGGGAGAGTCTGAAATGACTCGCTTTAGGGCGCAGAATATAGGAATCATTTTTCAAAATTTCCATTTAATTGATAATTTTACAGCTTATGAAAATGTACTCCTACCACTCGAAGTTATGAAGATAGCTGAACCCGAAAAAAAAGCAAAAGAAGCTCTAGGTCTTGTAGGCTTAGAAGATAGAATTCACCACTTCCCAAACCAGTTATCTGGAGGTGAAAAACAACGTGTCGCGATTGCTAGGGCCTATGTTACAAATCCAAAAATTATTTTAGCTGATGAGCCAAGTGGGAACTTAGACCCCGAAACAGGGGAAAGTGTAATGGAGATGTTATTCAAAACTGCAAAGGAGCTCAAGCAAACAGTTATTCTGGTGACTCATGATATGGAGCTTGCCAAAAAATGTGATCATATTTATGAAATTAAAAGTCACAAGATTGTTAAACTATGATTGCTTTAAAACTTGCGAAAAGAGAGATTAAGAATAATCTGCGTTATTGGTTATTCTTTGCTTTAAACTTAACGATTGGCTTAATAGGATTCACATTTATTTTTCTATTTCGAGAAAATGTCAATAATGCTTTATCAGGACGAGCAAAAACATTACTTTCCAGTGATATCGCTATTACCGGGAGAAGATTACTAAATGATACAGAAAGACCTTTAGTACAAAAATATTTAAATGATAAAATTGTAAAACAAACAGATTTAACTGAACTATATTCAATGGCAAGATCAGGTAAAAAAGGTGAGGAAAGATCTAGATTAACTCTTATTAAGGCCATTAGCGGAGAGTTCCCTTTGATCGGAGAGATAAAACTAGAGTCTGGGGCTATTTTTAGCTTAGATTTTATTTCAAAGTTAGAAGCGCATCCGCGGGTGGTTATAAGTCCTGAAATCTCTCACCAATTTAAGATAAAAATTGGTGATTACTTATCTCTTGGGGCTCAAAATTTTGAAGTCTTTGGTGTTATCAAATCTGATTCGACATCAGCAATGAGGGGAGTAAGCCTGGCCCCTAAAGTCTATATAGGTAAATCTTTTTTAAAAAGCACTGAACTCATCTCATTTGGTACGATATCTTGGTATACCCAATTCTATAATCTTAAGATGAGCACTGATATTGATACGGCTCAAAAAGAACTTCAACAATTTATTAGTGACCCTGCTATCAAAATAAAAACTCCTTCCAATTCTAGCGAACAACTAAGTCGGGTCATTAATTATTTAACAGATTATCTTGGACTGATTGGTGTTGTGGCCTTGCTCATATCTAGCGTTGGGGGTTCTTATTTATTTCAAAGCTATATCTTTGATCGCTTAAAACAAATTGGAATACTTAAATCCTTAGGTGTGAGTAGGCGGAATATCATTTTAAGCTTTGTTTATATAATTCTCTTTTTTGGAGTACTCTCAGCAGGGCTTGCATTGGGCTTTTCAAAAGTACTATTACCATTTGCATTGGTCTACTTGAATGAGTGGATGACAGGTAGCTTTGCTTCTATGATTTCTTTAGAGGTTGTCATTGCTATTATCTCAATTGGTATTCTTGTGAATTTACTCATTTGCCCTCCCATTTTAATTCAGATTTTTAAAAATAAAACGATTGACCTTTTAAGTGGAGAACTAAAAGCGAAGACCAGTATAAGAGATGGGATTATGTATATTCCAAGTATAGTATTTCTATGGGGGATATCCGTATGGCAGGCTAATTCAATTTTAGTTGGATCTGTATTTACACTATCTTTGCTCTTTATATTTGGGATTGTTCTTTTAGTACTTCCTATACTTCTTAGAACAGTCAGCAATTTTCTAATTGGACGTAAATTATCATTTCCTTATTCCCTTAATATGGGATTCGCCCTTAGAATTTTGGCACGAAATAAACTATCAACAGTTTTAACAATACTTTGTCTCGCCGTTGGGATTTCTCTTGTCAGTGTTATCGCTCAAATCGATAAGAGTCTAAAATCAGAACTCACAGAGTCAAAAACGCCTAAACCATCACTCTTCTTATTTGATATTCAGGAGGAACAGTACAAAGACCTGAAGGCGTTTGCTGCTAAAGAAAATTATCCGCTCTTAGATCCAACTCCAATGGTTCGAGCACGACTCATTAAAAAGAATGGAATTAAAATAAAACGTCAAAGTAAAGAAGAGGGTTTTTCCACAAGGGAAGAGGATACTGCTCGAAGATTTAATAACCGAGGGGTTAATCTTAGCTATAGTGCCGGGCTTAATAGCTCAGAGGAAATGATAAAAGGGGAGCCATTCAGTGGCCCTTATTCGGGTGAGGGATTAGCTGAGGTTAGCCTTGAGAAGAGATATGCCCAAAGATTAAAAGTTGATGTTGGCGATACCTTAACTTATGAAATTTTAGGAGTTGAAGTTCAAGCAAAAATTGTAAATCTTAGGAAAATAAAATGGACTAGTTTTCTTCCTAACTTTTTTATTACTTTTCAACCTGGTGTTATTGAAGATGCACCAAAAACATATCTAACTGCCGTTGAAAAGGTTAGCTTTGAAAAACAACTTGAAATTCAAGATAAGATTGTTGATAAATTTAGTAATATTTCGATTCTTAATGTGACGACAGTTATATCTAAAATTTTAAAAATGTTTAAGGCCATGGCCTGGGCAATTGGAGTTATGAGTTTTTGCTGTATTTGTGTTGGACTTTTTGTACTATATTCAATTTTACAAAGTCAGATTCACAAAAAACAAAAAGACTTAGCATTACAAAAACTAATGGGAATGAATGAAAGGCAAATCTTTAGAACTTTATTTAATGAGTACTTTTCTATGGTTTTCTCCTCATTATTAATAGGGAATTCAATAGGACTCATCATATCAATTGTCGTCAGTCATTTATTTCTGGATGGAATTTTCATTTTAAATTGGGAGTTCTTTATAATTTTTAATACGGGAATTCTTGTTATGACATTAGCAATAATATTTCTATCATTTAAAAATAATTATAAACGTAGTGTTAGTGACTTGTTTTTGGACTGAAAGTTTAAAGTAAAAATGTTCGGATCACATCAATAAAGTCATCTGGAGTAAGTGGTTTCTCCATGAATGCTACATTTTGAATGGCCAGGCTTTTTTTCATATCCTGGTCAATATGTCCTGAAAGCATAATAAAAGGAGTTTCTTTATTTTTAGTTTCTCTTGTACGAACACCAATAATAAATGCTGCTCCTGTCATAAAGGGCATTTTATGATCTGTAATAATCAGATCAAACTCTACATTCTGAGCATGGATAAATGCATCAAGACCATTTGCAGCTTTGTAAATTTCACACGCACTTAACTTTATCTCGATTAACTGTTCAAGTGTTTCAAGAAGTTCAGGTTCGTCTTCGCAAATTAGTATTTTGTGCATTTAGTAATCCATTTTTTTGTATCTATAAAATTATCTCTTTGATATATTTACATATCTATCCCTAAGTTTTAAGGAAAAAGAATGCCTGAATTTGATATTGTTGTCTTTTTTGCTGAGTATGCTTACCAGCCCGCTTTAGTTTATACGTTTATAGTTTTGTTTATGACAGCAAGCTCTTTTGGTCTTCCTATCCCTGAGGAAATGACTCTTGTTTCTGCTGGCCTAGTGGCTTATATGGCTCAACATCCAACACAATTTCCACCTCCAACACCAGGTGCGGAAGGTGTGAACCTTGTTACACTCTCAATTGTCTGTTTTGTAGCAGTCCTAGGTAGTGATATATTGATTTATACTCTGGGTCGGGTGTTTGGCCAAAAACTAATCAAAACTAAATTCTTTAATAATAGGATCGGTCAGGAAAGATTTAATAAAATAAATAAATTATTCCAAAAGTATAGCTATTGGGCCTGCGGATTTTTTCGATTCACACCTGGAATTAGGTTTCCGGGACATTTGAGTTGTGGATTAATGGGAATATCAATTTGGAAATTTATTATTGTCGATGGACTAGCAGCATTAGTTTCTGTTCCAACTCAAGTTGTACTTGTTTCTATGTATGGAGAGGTTATCCTTGATAAAATCAAAGAGTTTAAATTAATTCTACTGGCGATTATTGGGGTTATAATTTTGGTTTGGCTTATTAAAAAAGGGATAAATATTCTCACTAAAAGAAGAGCTGCTTAGTCTAGTATAGTTTCGTTTACACCAGTTAATTCCTCGTCTACTATTAAAAGGTCTTAAAAAAATATAAAAAGGATTTTATATGCGTTTGTTTGATTATATCCAACAGGGTGGACCAGTAATGTATCTACTTTTGGTTCTTAATATTGTTGGTTTTGCACTTTTATTTTGGAAAACATTTGCTGTCGTTGATGCACGTAAGAATTTCGACAAAACAATTCAAGATTTAAAGGAAAAGCTTAAGTCAGTTGTAAATGTTAGTGATTCGAATATTGCAATTAACGTTTTAAAAGATGAAGTTCAAATGACAGTTCACAAACTTGAATCTGGTTTAAATACAATCAAAATTATTGCAAGTATAGCTCCACTTCTTGGTTTATTAGGGACTGTGTTAGGTATTCTCTCTGCATTTAAAGTAATTTCTGATTCCGGCTTAAGTGATCCATCATTATTTGCTGGTGGGATCGCTATGGCGCTTATCACTACTGTTGGTGGTTTAATTGTCGCAATTCCTCATTTCGTTGGTTACAACTACCTTGTTGGGGCTTTGGATGACTTTGAAATTAAACTTGAAAAAAATCTAGTAAAAGAAATTTACGGGAAAATAAATGGCCAGAAAGAATAGAAGAGAACATTTAGTTCCAGAACTTACGCCTTTAATTGATGTTGTCTTTTTATTACTCATCTTTTTTATGGTTTCCTCCGTTTTCAAAAAAGAGGAGCTCGCTCTACTTTTAAACTTACCTAAATCAGAAGCAGGAAAAAGTGAAAATGTTCAAAAGAAGTTTATTACCATCGAACTGGCCTCTGGCTCAATTGCGTTTGAAGGCTCCAAGCTTACAATTGAGGAATTAAAATCTAAAGTGAAAGGTCTTGAAAAAAAGACCTTAGTAAACTTGAGGGTTGATGGAGAAGTTAAATACGATAGACTTGTTGATATTCTCGATCTTTTACAAAAAAATAAATTAGAAAATCTCTCCTTAATTACTGTTAAAAAGGCCAAAACATTATGAAGCTTTTTATATTATTTCTGATGACTGTAATATCCTGTCAGAGCTATAGTGCGCAAACAGCAAAAGTTAGAATGGTTAAGGGAAAAGTTACAAAGCTTTTACCCGGTTCGGTTAAGGCAGTTCGTGTAAAAAAAGGGGATATTCTTCCAGAAGATACATCGATAGTAACAAGTGCAAAAAGCTTTGTTAAAGTTGTTTTTGAAGATAAGTCCTCCATGAATGTTGGACCAAAGAGTAAAATTATCATTAGTAAGTTACCAAAAAAGAAAGCCAATATGGTTAATCTTTTAACGGGAATTATAAAAGCTGAAGTCAATAAAAATTCAAAAAAGAAAACTGAAACAAAAATGCTAGTCAAAACTCGTACAGCTGTTATGGGTGTAAGGGGAACAAAGTTTCAATCGACCTATAATCCTATGAATAAAGCCACTTCTCTCGTTACAGTCGAGGGGAATGTTGCGATGATTAAGGTTGAAGAAGAATCTAAACAAGTAAAAAAAATCGAAGCTAAATCAGAAAATATCTCAGATACTCTCGCAGAGAAGCCAAAACAAAATTTAGACGATGTGGATCAAGTAGACTCTTTGTTTAAAGAGTCTAAGAATGTTGTTGAGGTTCCTGCTGGCAGATATTCCGGTGTGGGGGAGACGATAAATCAACCAACGGTGCCTGTTAAAATCGCACCAAAGCAGTACAATGCCATCGCAAAATCAATGGGCTCAAACAAGAAAGCTAAAGATGTCATGAAAGTAACAAAGAGTGATCCAGCACCAGAGGGTTTTGAAAATAAGCTTACTGGTGAAGTTGCTCCCAAAGCTGGTGGTATTATTGATTTCTCAACTGGAATTTATGTCGCGCCTGCTGCAACAGCTGAGCTTGATAAAAAGACAGGTACTTTTGAGAGTAAACAAATTGGTAAAGTTAATAAAATCACAGGTGATTATATTCCTCCTTCAGGAATTAAGATTGATGCTAAAAAAGGCTTTGTAATTGATGAAAAGAAATCGGTTAAAATTGCTTCGGCAGCTGATAAAGAAAAATTGAAAAAAACGTTGGCCAGTCTTAATAATGATATAAAAAAGCAAATTGTCGTAAATAAAGTTGAAAATAAACCAAGTATTAGTCAAACATCAAAATGGTTACCTAAAAACCATATTATTTCTTTCACTCTAAGGCCTTATTCAGAAGTGCAAACAGTTACCAATAAATCTTCTAAATCGGAAGCAGAATTTTACACAGAAAAAGCAAGTCTTGTGACTTTGAATTGGATGCAAGAATGGAATGAAAAATGGTCTACTAGAGTTAGAATAGGTTCTTACGATTATGAAATAGATAAATCAAATGTTCAGATATTAGAATTCCCAGACAGCGGCAATGATGATGACAATATGTATTTCTCGTTGGGTCTTGGTTATAAATACTCAGAAAAAATGACTTTCCTTTTTGATATAGTTGAAAAATCTGAGTTCTATGTTGTACCTAGAAGCGATGGAGATAAATCTGGCGTCGAGGTAGTTTCTGAATCATTAAAAACTATAGACCTTGGAGTACAATACTTTATTCGGGACTGGAGAGAATTTAAAATTTCAGCAACAGGAACTTTGCATCTCGTTGGAAGTGAGAGTGTACCTTCAGTTAATGGAGAAGAAGATGCTGATGATATGTCTGGATTCTCCGCATCTGGAGATGCTTATTATTCGTGGAAAAAAAATATGGGGATCAACTCATCTCTATGGTTTACAAGAATGAGCGCTGAAGCGGATTCAATCGAGTTTAAAAGAACTGCATTTGGTATGTCCTTTGACTTTGTTTGGGATGTTTAAGGGTTATATAGAAAAAATTCAAATGAAACTGCAAGTTCATCAGTTTCACATTTAGTCGAAAATATCGCCCATGCAATAAATAATCCACTAGCGACTATTGCAACGTCCCTAATGGTTGTTAAGAAAAAATATAAAAACAATGGAGATGACTATATAGCAAAAGAGCTGGAGGTTTGTTTGGAACAAGTAAATCGAGTGACTGAAATAACCCTCAAAATGAAATCGCTAATTTCCTCATCTGAGAAAACTAATTCAAGTTATTTTCCTTCCAAAAATTTGAATATGCTAATTAATTTACTTTATTTTAATAGGTTTTTAGAAAGAAAAATAAAGTTTCAGCCTGCGGAGGATATTGAAATTTATGGAAAGGAAGAGGCGATTACTAATATTCTAATTTCTTTAATTGAAAACGCCTTAGCTCATAATAGTAGTGAGGAACCATATATTACATTTAATGTTGTGGAGAAGAAGGATCGTTGGTTACTAACTGTTCATGATAATGGAGAAGTGGCACCCATTATGGATATTTACCAGTACTTTCTTGGAGACGCATCGGGAAAGGGAATGGGACTGTTTACTGCTAGGAGACTTGCAGAGGAAAATGGCTATCGATTGTTCTATAATGAATCTCCGCAAAAAGAATTTGTTATTGAAATACCGAAGAAGAAGGAAGAGAAAAGTGAAAGTCAGGTGGAAAGTTAAAAGGCTGACTTTATAAGCGTTTCTTTCTTAAACAGTTAAATGATGTTAAACTTCAGAAAAAATATTTTTATTGGAGTATTAATTGAATTTTTCTATGTTTCAAAGTAAATTACTTGATTTCCTATCTGAAGACCCTAACTTTTGTATCAATAACGGTATTAACAAAAACTTAGGTGACTTACCTGACCCAGGTAAAAACCGCAGAATTACTAATCAGGGTAAAATTAAAATGCTTACTAAAATTCTAGGCGAGATTAGTAAGGAAGAACTAAGCTTTGATGATCAAATCAATTACGAGCTATGTGAACTTATAATTGAACAAAATAGGTTGAGTTTCGAATTAGATTTAGATAACTATCCACATAATATGAGAATGCCTGTTGCTGCAGATATGATTTCTGGTCCGCTTTTTATGCTTTTTATTAATGATCCAAGAGATCCCAGATTAAGACTCGTAAATATTATCTCTAGGTTAGATAAGGTTGATGGTTTTATTACAAGTTATTGTCGAAATATATTCGAACCTGTTGAAAGGTGGGTTCAAATCGAATTTGAAAAACTAGAAGGCTTACCAACGTTTTTTAATAATATTATTGAGTGGGCTCAAAAGGTAGAATTTAAAAACATTGATCGACTTAAAAAATCTGTAATGTCAGCTAACTTAGCACTAAAGAAGTATCAAATTCATTTACAGAATACATCGAAATCGCAAAATATTTTTATTGGAGAGAAGCAAATGCAATTGGTACTAAATAGCCGTGGCATTAAACTTTCTCCAGATGAGTTACACCAAATTGCTAAAGACTTTACAAAAGAAAATTTAGCTTCTGTTGAAGAACTGCGTACTGTTCTCGTCTCTAAGTATAATTTAGAAAAAAATAGCACCGCTGAAGAGGTTCAAAAATTCTTAGCAAAAGAGTTTAAGGTTAAAAGAACATCTGAAGATTTTTCATTTATTCTAGAGAGATATGAAACAGAGAGAGAGAAGATTTTAGCCTTTATAAGGGATAGAAATCTTTTTCCGGTAATGGATGATCAAGATATGCATTTAATGCAGACTCCATCCTTTATGACACCATCAATTCCCGCTGGAGCAATGATACCTCCAACTCCTATGAGAGAAGGTATTAAAAAGAGTTTGGTTTATTTAACCTTAACTGAAGAACTCTTGGATGAGCATACTGAAATTAGTATCCCTGGTATGATGATTCACGAGGGAATTCCAGGGCATCATTTACAATTTGCTTGGGCAGCAGAAAACTCAACTACAATTCGAAAAATTTTTGGTGCGAATGACCTCTCTGAAGGTTGGACCACTATGTTGGAAGATTACATGTTGGATATAGGATATGCAGGTGAGCTAGAAAGTGAAATACGTTTCAGTGGTAAGAGAGATATTTCAAGAATTGGTGCTAGAGTTGCGATTGACCTCTACCTTATGAGTGGTGATAAAAAGTATCTAGATATAGGGGTTGACTGTGATTTAAGCTCAGAGGACCCATTTATATGTGCTGGGAATCTTTTACAGGCCATCACAGGCTTTGTGGATGGAAGAGTTCAAGGCGAACTGAATTGGTATTCACAAGAAAGAGGCTACCCATTATCATATCTCACTGGAAACCATCTAGTCTGGGAACTTAAAAAGAAGTTTATTGAGCTTAAAAAGAATTCCATGACTGAAGAAGAGATTGATCTTGAATTCCACACGAAATTTTTGGAAGCAGGTAATATGCCCGTATCAATATTAGAGAAAATTATTCTAAAATAATTAAAAGTATTTTTTAAGGAAAACCATGGAAGATAATTTAGGTTTAGATGAAAACGAATATAAATTTATTGATGAATACCTAAAGGGAAGTAAAACCTCCGTTTTAACCATTCTTTTTACTGATATAGTAGGCTATACCGAGTACACAGAAAAAAATGGCGACCAAAAAGCCAATGAAGTTCGTAAAATTCATGACGAAATAATGAAAGAAAAAATTGAGCACAATTCACAAGGGAAAATTATAAAATTTATTGGTGATGCGGTTATGGCCATTTTCTCCGAACCTTCTTCAGCGGTTGAGTCTTGTGTTGAAATTCAAAGACATTTTCAACACCTTTATGAAACTGGTAAATTCCCTTTGAAGTTAAGAATGGGGCTTCACCTAGGACAGGTGACAATTGAAAGAAAGATAGGACATGATATTTTTGGACGTCATGTAAATAAAGCTGCCCGTGTTGAGGCTAAAGCTAGTGGTGGACAAATCTTTGCAACCTATCCAGTTGTTGAAACCCTTAAAGGGCATGTCGATATTGAAGGGGTCGACTATCATAACCATGGAAAGGTTAAGGCCAAAGGCATAACTGAAGATTTTGAAATTTTTGAAATCTTATATATGAGATCACAAAAAGCAGTAGGGCCAGTAGGACTTAAGCAGAAATTGCTATCTCCTAAGTCCTTAATCGTTGTCGCTCTCCTTTTGGTTACTTGCGCCATTGCAGGCTTTCACTTAATCTTTCCAAAACTTTTTATTTATAATGCACCAAATACAGCTTTGATTTTAAACCATAAAAAAATATTAAATTTAAAAGCATTATCAAATCAAGATTATAAAGAAATTCATGAGAGAGTTCCGGTTGGGGAGCACTTTCTTTATTATCAAGTGAGCTCAGTTGTTAGGTACTATACAAAATTCTATATAGGTCCGTTCTCGGAGTTTATAAAACCTAAATACCAATACTTTGGATTACCAAGTTATAAACTCGACTTAGGTCTTTCGGGGAAGGATAAGGTAATGGGTGAGCACGAAAAAGAGCTCTCCTTCAAAGAAGTTACTAAGGGATTTAAAATTGAAGAAAGAAAAGTAAAATTTAAAACCTTTCAGACAATTGAGAAAAACCAAGATGGCGTAAAAATTCTTATAAGTTATGAAATTGAAACTGATAAGGGGTTAGTCGTAAAAGAGACCTATGAAAAGCTATTAGTGACAAAAAATGAATCTTCATATTCTGAGTTTATAACTATCTCTAAGGAAAGCGAGTTTGAATATGGGCTTAGTATTAGTATCTGGAAAGATGCGTTACGAATTTACTACCGTGTGGACTACCGCAATATAGAGAGAGAGTAGTGCTTATTGACTACGTGTCATGACAAAAACTTCCAATTAAACATTTACACCACCATGAGAAATCGTTAGAATCTTAGCGTTTTAGTACATTTAATTTTACAAACATAAGCACACGAAAACAGGTGGTATTTTAATGGAATCAAAAGTTCTTTATCTAATCCCGGCATTGGGATTATTTGGATTAGTAGTTATGGTCGTTAAATCTGCGTGGGTAACAAAGCAAGAAACCGGTGATAAAAATATGGTTGAGCTTTCTACTTACATTGCAGAGGGGGCTATGGCATTTTTAAAAGCGGAATGGAAAGTTTTAACGTATTTCGCAATTGTTGCAGCAGTACTTTTAGGTTGGTCAGGAACATTGGTAGAAACTTCTTCTCCATTTATTGCTGTATCATTCTTAATTGGTGCAATTTTTTCAGCTTATGCTGGTTACCTTGGGATGAATATTGCAACAAAAGCAAACGTTCGTACAACTCAAGCAGCTAGAACAAGCTTAAAACAAGCTCTTAAAGTTGCCTTTACAGGTGGAACTGTTATGGGTCTTGGTGTTGCCGGGCTTGCAGTTTTTGGTCTTGGTACACTTTTTATCATTCTATATAATGTATACGTTGTTAATACAGGTGGGACTGCTAACGGTCATGAAATGGAAACAGCAATTGAAATACTTGCTGGTTTCTCACTAGGTGCTGAATCAATCGCGCTTTTTGCTAGAGTTGGTGGTGGTATTTATACAAAAGCTGCAGATGTTGGTGCAGACTTAGTTGGTAAAGTTGAAGCTGGGATTCCTGAAGATGACGTTAGAAACCCTGCTACCATCGCAGATAATGTTGGTGACAACGTTGGTGATGTTGCTGGTATGGGAGCTGACTTATTTGGATCTTATGTTGCCACTATCTTAGCAACTATGGTTCTAGGTAGAGAAATCGTTGTAAGCGATAACTTTAGTGGTCTTTCTCCAATTCTTTTACCAATGGTAATTGCGGCTGCAGGGATACTTTTTTCTATCATTGGTTTTGCTATTGTTAAAATCGCTGATGATAAAGGTGATGTTCAAAAAGCACTTAACTTTGGTAACTGGCTTTCAGTTATAGTTTCAGTTATTGCTTGTTACTTTATAGTTGATTGGATGATGCCAGAAAATATGACTCTTAGAGGGTACGCATTTACTAAAATGGATATCTTTTATGCAATTATTGTTGGTGCTGTTGTAGGTGCTGCAATGAGTATTGTTACTGAATTCTACACAGCAATGGGCAAACGTCCTGTTAATTCTATTATTCAACAATCAGATACAGGTGCAGCCACGAATATCATTGGTGGTCTTTCAGTAGGAATGGAATCAACTTTTCTTTCTACTTTAATTCTTGCTGCTGGTATTTATATGTCTCATTACTTTGCTGGTCTATACGGTGTTGCAATTGCAGCAGCTGGTATGATGTCAACAACTGCTATGCAATTAGCTATCGATGCATTTGGTCCAATCGCTGATAACGCCGGTGGTATCGCTGAGATGAGTGGACTTCCAAAAGAAGTTAGAGAAAGAACTGATATTTTAGATGCAGTAGGGAATACTACGGCAGCTACAGGGAAAGGTTTTGCAATCGCTTCTGCAGCTTTAACAGCTCTTGCACTTTTTGCTGCATTTGTTGGTCTTGCTGGAATTGATTCAATCGATATTTATAAAGCCGACGTTTTAGCAGGTCTATTCGTTGGTGGTATGATTCCTTTCATCTTCTCATCTTTCTGTATAGCTGCAGTTGGTAGAGCAGCGATGGAAATGGTTAAAGAAGTTAGACGTCAGTTTAAAGAAATTCCAGGAATTATGGAATATAAAGCTAAGCCTGAGTACGACAAATGTGTTGCAATCTCAACTGAAGCATCTCTTCGAGAAATGATGATGCCAGGTGGAATTGCATTAATTACTCCAATTATAGTAGGTTTCGCATTTGGTCCTGAGGTTCTTGGTGGACTTTTAGCTGGTGTGACTGTTTCTGGTGTTCTTATGGGAATATTCATGAACAATGCTGGTGGAGCATGGGATAACGCTAAGAAGTCATTTGAAGCTGGTGTAGAGATTAACGGTAAGATGGAATACAAAGGTTCTGACGCTCATACAGCATCAGTTACTGGAGATACTGTTGGTGACCCGTTTAAAGATACTTCAGGTCCTTCAATGAATATTCTTATAAAGCTAATGAGTATAATTTCAATCATTATTGCTCCACATATTGCTGTTAAAAGCCAGGGGGCAAGTGGACATGATCATAATGGTCATGACCACTCTTACCTAAACAAGCTTAACTCTGATAAGAAAGTTGAAATTGTTTTAGAAAAAGCTCCTGTTAAGAAAATAGTTACAGTTGCAAAGTAATTAAAAATTAAAAATTTAATTATAAAAGAAAGCCTCGGCATTGTGATCTGTACCCCTTAATTGGGACACTTAAATAAAAAGCC
Source organism: Bacteriovoracaceae bacterium (assembly GCA_047634375.1). Classification (GTDB taxonomy): domain Bacteria; phylum Bdellovibrionota; class Bacteriovoracia; order Bacteriovoracales; family Bacteriovoracaceae. The sequence goes on along the minus strand of JBLIAG010000018.1, from coordinate 65 downwards.
CCATCCGTGGTAAGATGGGGTTTGTTATTTTAGGAGTACAGAATGCAAGAATTATCCGACTATCA
>JBLIAG010000017.1:0-75611 GCA_047634375.1 Bacteriovoracaceae bacterium | reverse complement strand
ACTAAAAAAAATGCCCCCGAGTGAATATCGGAGGCTATTTGATTCTTAACTTTTAGGCCTTTTATTAACCTGTCCCATTTTCGGGGTACAGATCAAAATGAGCCTTTTTTTTTGAAGTGAATTTAATTTTTTTCAACACCTTTTTTGGGTGTAAGTTTTGCGGGTTTAAGCCTAATTTCTTTTGTAGTTAAATTCCTATCTGTATTAGATTTATTCACATTCACTTGATTATTCTTATGACAGTCGAATGCTTTTTGTCCTTTTTTACAAATATTTTCAATCTCTTCACGATTGAATGATATATCACCCTTTTCATACTCTCTTCGAACATAGGTCGTGCAACTTACCTCAGAAATCTCTTCTATATTCTTGCTACCAAACTCATCGACAAATTCACTATATAATTCATAAAACTTAGTCTCTTCATATTTAACATTTTCCACAATCTGTTCACAGGCCACTAGCATGTCGTCCAAGAGATCCATGACACTTGAAATAAGGTAATTACCAATGAACCATGAAATAGAGGCTATTGCTACTAATGCGCCAATTACCATTAATATAATTCCAGCATAAGCACTACCTATAATCATTTCAAAAAATGAATTTACAATAGACTTAGTCCCCATTACCTTAGCAATTTTTTGCGTAAATACTTCCAAGGATAATCCAGGTTCATACTTAATCAACTTTTTATTGATTACAATTTCCATATTTTTAGGATCATTAATTTTGAATTCCCAAACCTGTTTTTCCATTTTTAAAAATAAAGTATGATTTTTAAAGCTTAGTTTTATATTAGAATTTGTAGTTAAGATACTTCCAACAAGACTTTCATAATATTTTTTATCTTCAATCGTTTTGAATCTTTTAAAAACGCTGTTTTTGGTTTTATCAAAAAATTCCTTAGGATTGGTGTTGTATAAATCTATAAATTTACTTATTTCGTTTTGTTTTTTATAAATATGAACACGACCATCATTGGCCCATACAACTGAATGGATAAATAATAATTGAATAATAAGTAGATTTAAAATTTTTTTCATAAGAACTCCCTAAAGTCTTATCGGATACTTTAGGGAGATATTTATTAACTGAGTTTATCTGTTAATTACTTTAATGCTAAGTCTGCAGTTGGTTTTAAAAACATCATTTTTTTAACCGTATAAAGAGAAATCAAGAACTTCAAAATTAGAGAATTCTTGTTTTTAATATATAAAAGGTCAAACTTAAGCTTATGGGCAGCATCTGCATCATAAACCAAAGAAATTTGTGCCAGGCCCGTAATTCCTGGTTTAACAGTATGTCTTACAGGATAACTATCAATAGTTTTATCGTATTCCTGAGTAAATTCAGGTCTTTCAGGTCTTGGTCCAATGAACTCCATCTCGCCTTTAAGAACATTAAATAGTTGAGGAAGCTCATCTAAGTGTGACTTTCTCAAGAACATACCAAATGGCGTGATTCTTGGATCTCCAGTCCAACTTAAAGTATGTCCTGTTTCATTTTCAGCATTATTTATCATTGAACGAAACTTATAAATTTCAAATAAATCACCATTTTTCCCGACTCTAGTTTGTTTAAAAAATACTTGTCCGGGAGAGGTTTTTTGAATAATAAGCGCGATAATTATCATTACTGGCGAGAATAAAACAATTAATAAAATACATAATAATTTACTAAAAAATTCAAGGATAATATCAGATATGTCAGAAGGCATTTTTGAATTGCTAATACCGCTATAATTAAAATACCAAAGAAAAGCTTTATTAACCCAATGTAAACTTTCGTCTTTTGTAGCTAATTTTTCATCCTCATCTGTAATCCAAAATGCACGTGCTTTAAACAAATTGTCGCTTGAAAAGTCGATCTTCACTAGTTCCCCTATTTAAAAATTTTACAATTTCTTATACAGGAGAATTAAAAAAAATTAAGGTAGTATGATTTTTTTATAGGATTTTTGGCCATACCTATAATTCATTTCACCATGTTGATAAAAAAGCATGAATTTTTTACATAGATTAATCTTAAGGGAATAGTTTTAATAGTATTTGATTTACTTTTGAATTTACTTTTTCAAATTCAAAACTCTTCTGAGATTGAAAAGATTTATGGGAGTAAAATGTCCTCTGAGAGTTGAATTGTTTCAACCATATTTTTGCCTTTTTAAGACCAGATTTAGTCCCAATTCCATTATTGATAGAATTCTCAATTAGAGTTAACTTCCTAAAAAGTGATAGTCCTTGGGTGGCCATTTCAAATTTTAAGGCCGGATAAATATCCCCATTACGTCTCGGATAAAGCATGGCAATATCACCTTCCCTTCCATCTAAGTCAAAGTAGGGATAGTTTTGAAATGCACTTAAATGCCAGTCATAATAGAAACTCGCCCCAGCTTTTCTTGCAATAAATAATCCCTCACCAAAGGCAAATCGAGGGTCTTGGATTGAACCTGATGCCGCATTATATAACCCCCAGCTTTGACCAAACTTTTCCAGCCGTTTAATTTCAGCCTTTCTTACAGAGGAATAAAGACCTACTGAAAATAACTTATTAAAGGGTTCAAGATCTTTACTAGTATGGCCAAAGAGTGCCGTTTTTAAACTTGGAAAAGATTGTTTATAACTTATGGCCTTTTCTCTATCAGCTTCAATTTTATTGGAGTACCCACCTGCTTCATCGCTAAAACTGTGAATGATAGATGGCCATTTTTTTTGTACTAAAGTTTTATCAAAAAAGAGCTTTTTTCTCTCAGGAGAAATATCCATATTTAAAATATCGAAAATAAAATCACCACCGTATGTAAGAACCGGTTGATCAAAACCTATTGAACTAGCATATGAAAATAATTCATCAAGATTGCTTGTGTCAATTTCAGAACTACTCTTATTCAACTTGATGCCAGGAAGCCCTGAAAAGCTTGTAAATCCCCTTCTTGCTATCATTTCCAAAGACTTCATATTCATTTTTTGTTGGAAATCACCACCTTCACCTTTAAAATAGCTCTTAGGCAATGGACTTAGCCCAAGAAATCCAACAGGAAAATTAATTTTGGGGAGACTTGTATTCAGTACAATAAACTTGATTGGAATTATCGTATTTTTTTTATTAAATTTAATCTCAAGGCTTCCAGTATAATTCCCGGCATGTATTCCTTCATCTATATCAATACCTATTTTTAAAAAGCGATTTGTATTTTGTTTAACAATGAATGGCTTCTTGAGAGGTCCTAGGTACTTCCCAAGTATTTCATAAGTCTCATGGTTCATATCCCTGGAAACATATTGGTTCATTAACATCTCAAATTTAATTCTATTGCCCGAAACTTTCTTTTTACCTGATGTCAATTCTGAAATACTAAATTTATATTCTATATCTTTTTCTTTTTCGGGTATTTGCAAAATAACAAAAGGTTTTTCCCCACTTGCTCCAGTAAGATTTATTTCCTTAGAAATAATTTTTTCACTATTATTGGGACTAAGTTCTAAGTGGGTCTTCACAACGCCGATCTGATCAACAGAATGAGAAGCCGAGGACGTTACTATTTTTCGACTCAGCCATTCGAACTCCATTTTTTTGATTGCACTTAGCTCTTCTTTGTACTTTTTTATTGCCCTATCAATTTTCACAGGAGTAATCATTAAAGAATTAAGCTCTACTCCAGTTGCATCAGCATTAAATGAAATATTGAGTTTCCCATTTTTCACTTCCACAAATTTTGTCAATGGCCTAAATATTTTCTTTAGGTATAAGTTATATGGGTCATCTTTTATACTTGGCTCAACTTCTTGAAATTGAAGTAAGTTAGAGAGGTACTCTTCATACGTATCCCTTTTCTCTAGTAACAAAGTTTCGCCATTTAAATCAATAGAGCGGTAACTCCAAAAATTAGTATCCCAGTAGCCCAGAGCGTTTGCTTCCAGAGTTACTTCATATTTACCATTAGGTAGATCAACTAGAAACTCACCTTTCTTAACCCCCAAAGTATATCGATCGATAGAACTACTATAGACAGAGTCATTAACTCTCCAAAATTCAGTATTTCTAAATCCATATTTTCTTTTTTTATGGTACTGAGTTTGGCTTGTAACAGGAACAATTCCATTAAGGGAAGATGCTTTATGAGATGTGAAATCAAAAACTTTTATTGAATTTGGGACCTTTGGATACTTCTTACTTACTAAACGTATATTTTGAATAAGAAATGGTTTATTTAGAGTTCTTTTCTTATCTTGATCAACAATTATGAAGAACTTTTGTAAGCGCTTTAAATTGAGAGATCTATAATATCTAGTCGAACCTCGCTCACCAACATTTCTTGTCAGTGAGAAACTTAACTTGTTCAGCCCCAAAGCCAAGCTTGCTGTATGGTTTAATTGGGACCAATAGTTGTTGGAATTATTATCCCCCATGACAAGTGAAAACTCTGTTGCTTCAGACGTAGGATTTATAACTTCAAGTTCGATGCGATTAAACTGAGTCCAATCTATTGATGCGTATTCTCCGACATCAAAATTATAAAATGTTCTAGGTGTCAAAAGCCCCTGGCCTTTGCTATTGAGTTTAAAAGGGAGGGCATATTTTTTAGAACTTATTTCAAGACTATTACTTTTTTTACCATGATAGTGGTTATTTAAGAAATCAGAACCACAATGCGGACAAGTCTTATGCTTATTTGACCAATAGCTTCCTTCCCTTGCACATTGATTTTTTGTTGGAAACGAGGAAGGAGAAAATTGCTTTCCTTTGAGAATATTTTTAAATGTAAGTTTCTTTTTATTTCGAACTTTTCTAAGGCTAAAATCATCGAGAAAAAGTTGACCAGGCCCTTTTAATCTAAGCCATAGAGCTAATTTGGACTTCGTCACTTCAATGGTGTATTTCACTTGAACCCAATCTGTATCACCAGAGAACTGTTCAAAGATACTTTGAGTTCCTTCTCCAATATCAACAAAGTGCCAAACTGCATTTGCTCCTAAATCTACACCTTTTAAATAAAACTCAACTTGGTAAGTACCAGCTTTTAGTCCTGTAAAGTTGTAATAGAGGTTATGCTCTTCACCATATCCTGTGCGAACTTGAAGACTTCCACGATTTTTTCGTCCAACTTTATCATTGTGTTCAAATTCACCTTCCCCCCAATTTTGCCAAGCATCTATTCCTAGATCAAAGGTGAAACGATTACTAGACTCCGCGTGTACAGTAATAGTAAAAAGACAGACAAATATATTTAGAAGTAAAAATCTCATGTTATAATTAGTATACGAAAAAAAATTGAAATAGGTAATCAATGTACATAAAAATTAAAGTATTAATTCTCTATACTATGAAATTTACAGGTCTCTTCTTTATCGCTCGCATACTTAATCAGCATAAAATACGGATTATTTGTTATCACGGTATTTCAATTGATGACGAACACCAGTTCATCCCATCAAATTTTATTACATTTAAAAGTCTTAAAAGAAAGATGAGCCTTTTAAAGAGGAAAAAATTCCATTTTATTTCATTAGATGATGCTGTTCTAGCTCTTAAAGAAAATCGTCAATTAAAAGATGCTGTTGTGATAACATTTGACGATGGGTTTCAAACAATTCTTGATGAAGCATTTCCATGGTTATTACAAAATAAAATTCCAACAACGGCATATATAACAACTTATTACGCCGAAAAACCGTTTCCCATTTTTCGAATTGCTGTTCAATACTTATTTTGGAAAACTCCTCTTAAAACGGTAATCGTAAATGAAACAAAGATTAACTTACAGGATCATGATTCCAAATGGGACTTTATCCTTAATGCTGAAAAAAACTTATCAGCTCTTGAGATGAACAACCTGCTAAAAAAATTACAAAAAGCTCTCTCTTTAAAGTTAAGCGATGATTTAATCAGGTCCTTTTCTATTATTACTCCAGAGCAAATTGCCTCATTGGATCAACAAGGCTTTAACATAGAGCTCCATACACATAGACATTATTTCCCAAAAGATTATGACCTAAGCAGTAAGGAAATTAAGGATAATATTCAAATTTTGAATCCCCTAACATCCCATACCTTAAAACACTTCTGCTACCCAAGTGGTATATGGGATCCTCTTAACTATCAGGTTCTTAAAGATAACAATATCTCTTCTGCCACGACCTGTGTCGCAGGGCTTGTTGATAAATCTGAAAATCTATTATCTTTACCAAGAATTATTGAATCTGAGGCAATGTTACCAATTCAATTTGAAGCTGAGATAGTTGGAATAGGTGATTGGTTAAGATCTTTTAAATAGTGATGCAAAAGCTTTGGAGAATTCTTCACTCTCCAGAAAGTAAGCATGATCACCTTCAATTTCTATCGTTTCAATACTTCCACTAATCGTATTTTTCCACCCTAATGTCGGGTCACTATAAATCCCCCCCTCCTTAGAACTTACTCGAATTAATGTGATATCTCCATCAAATGAATTTATATTGTGGTTTCTTATAAGTTTATAATTATTTTCTTCAACAAAGTAATACCTCAATTTATGTGGAATATTACCACCAGTATAAGTGAGCAGATTCAATTTAAATCGATTACTAAATCTCTCCCATTGGTAACTGACTCGGTCTATTAAATCTTTCAAATTATTTTTATTTTGTGATGAGAATTCATCTAAAGTAATGCCAGGTCCAAGCGTATCAAACATTATTAGTCGTTCAACTTTATGTCCCATACTAAGTAATTTCTTTCCAACTTCAAGGGCCAAGACTCCTCCCATTGATCCACCAGCAAGGATATAAGGTCCATTCGGTCTAAAGTTTATCAACTCATTGGTATATAGCTCTACAAGCTCAGTAATAGAATTAGCAAACTCGGAGACGCCATCCACCCCTGGTGACTGAAAGCCATAAATAGGTCTATCGCTTTCTACTAGCGGTGCTAGTTTTGCATAATTCATAACATTTCCGCCCGCTCCATGAAAACAAAAAACAGGTGTTAAATTCCCAATCGGTTTAATGGCCACCATATTTGAAACTAAAGGCTTAATCACGTCTTGAGAAACATTCTTTATGCTAGCCGAGTGTTGGTTATTTTGATTAGCTCCGATTTGTGTCTCTATATACTGAGAAAATAAGTTAAGTGTTCCTGCTTCAAAAAACACAGCTAATGATAAGTTTAGTTGATACTTTTTATAAATAAGAGAAAACATTTCAACGGCAATTAAAGAGTGCCCACCGATATCAAAAAAATTGGCATTAGGATCAATAGAATCAAGACCTAATATATCTTTCCAAATATTTTCAACTTCACCTTGAACCGTATTTTGATTAGGGATGTGTTTTCCCTCAATAGTTACTTTACTATTTTCAATTTCTTTTTTTGGAATAGGAGAAGGTAGATTTTTCTTATCAATTTTATTATTAAGGGTTTTTGGAAACTCTTTAATTTTAACAAAGTGAGAAGGAATCATATAACTTGGGAGTTTATTTCCGATTTCTTGTCTTATTGCCATAGGATTTAGTTCTTCTAAGTCATTAGTTCTAACGTAGGCAACAATTCGAATGTCGCCTGGACGATCTTCCCTAGTAATAACAACACACTCTTCGATGTTTTTGAGTTTTGATATGACCACTTCAATTTCTGGTAGCTCTATTCGGTAACCACGAACTTTTACTTGTCCATCATTTCGTCCAAGGCACTCAAGTTCTCCATTAGAATGAATTCTAGCAAGATCGCCTGTATCATACATTCTTTCATTCTTTCGAAAAGGATTCTCAATAAATTTTTCATCAGTTAAATCTTTCTGCCCGTAATATCCTTTAGCTAAGCCAATGCCACCGATAAACAAACGTCCACTTGAACCAATTGGTAAAAGGTTTAAATAATCATCGAGAATATAAACTGAAGTATTTTCGATTGGCTTTCCAATTGAAACAATATTCTGGTTTACTGATAGTTTTTTACATGTAGACCATACTGTAGTTTCAGTAGGTCCATACATATTCCAAACTTCATTATTAATTGGAACCAATGTATTTACAAGATCCTTCGGAAATGGTTCTCCGCCACAAAGTACTTTAAAGTCTTTTGACCCCTTCCAGCCAGACGCCAATAAGAGTCTCCATGTTGATGGAGTTGCCTGCATCACACTTATATCATTATTTTTTAATATTTCTTTTAGTGAATGACCATCCATCGCTTCTTCCTTACTTGCTATATAAAGAGAAGCTCCACAGATAAGAGGAAGGTATAATTCAAGAACAGCGATATCAAAGCTCAGAGTGGTTACTGCAAGAAGTTTATCTTCTTTCTTCATTCCTGGTATTTTACTCATTGAACTTAGAAAATTAACTACTGACCCATGTGGGAGTTCAACACCCTTTGGTAAACCCGTACTGCCTGAAGTATAAATAACATAGGCCGTATCATTTAGTTTGATTTTATATGTCGGTCTTTCTTCACAAGCTCCGCAGATCATAAGGTCTTCAATAAGGAGACGTTTTAGTTCTTGGGTGAAACCCGAGTTAAGAGACCTCGTTGTCAACAAAACCTTTATTCCAGAAGAGTTAACCATATAGTCTAATCGATCTTGGGGAAAGCCTGGATCAAGGGGAACATATCCTGCACCAGTCTTCATAATAGCGAGCAAGGAAATAAGCATCTCGTTATTTCGTTGGCTAGCAAGGCCTACAAGATCGCCGGGACAAACTCCAGACTTATTAAGTTCTTTGGCCCATTGATTAGAGATGCAATCTATCTCTTTAAATGTATAAGCTCTAGATTCAGTAGAACTGATAAGGGCAATTTCAGATCCTCGACTATCAACTTGTTCATAAAATAGTTCTAGTAGTGAACCCTCTTTTTTATTTTTGTTCCAATTATTATTTAAACCTTCAACTAAAAAATCACGATGGAACTCTGGAAGAATATCAACATTAGATAATTTATGGTTACCAGATTTTGGTATAAGGTTTAGTATTTTCAGAAAAATTTCTTTAAACCTACTTATACTTATATTTTCGAATAGGTCTTTTCGATATTCAAAGGCCCCTTCGAGTTTTTCACTTGAACTTTTTATCCATAAATCTAGATCTGTATGAGTCGATGCTTTATCAATATTCACTTGTGTATACTTAGAACCATTAAACATGGCCGATCTATTACTAACATCCTGATAGCTGAAAAATACTTGATAGATAGGTGTCCTACCAGAATCTCGATTATACTTTATATTTTCGAGGACTTTTTCAAATGGAACTTCTTGATTTCCAAAAGCATCAGTGGTTGTATTCATTACTGAAGAAACGATATGATTCAATGTGCTCTCACGATCAATTTCAGTTCGCAAGGCGACTGTGTTAACAAAATAACCGATAATTTGATCTAACTCTTCTTGTGAGCGCCCTCTTACTGGCGTCCCAACAATTATGTCTGATTCTTGAGTCACGCGGTTAAGGGCAATTTTAAATGCCGTCAAGCATACATTATACAATGAAGTCCCTTGTTTCTTTGCATATTCTCTCAACTCTCTTAATTCGTTAATTTCAAGTTGAAATGGAATCGTTCCACCAAAGTTCGACATGACAGGTGGGCGATTATAATCGATGGGTAGTTCTAGAATAGGTAATTCTCCACCTAACCGATCTTTCCAGAAGTTAATTTGCTTAGAGTGACTACCATCTTTTAAGGATTCATTTTGCCAAAGACTATAATCACGATAAGTAATTTCTGGAAGCTCTTTTAAGTCAATTGGCCTGTTACTAGCAAGGCTCGTATATATTGAATCAAGTTCCTCAAAAAATATATCAAAACACCAACCATCCCAAATTATATGATGTACCATAAAGAAGAAAATATAATCATCTTCCCCAACCTTATAAAGTTTTGCCCTTATAAGGGGTGCTGTTTTTAAATCAAAACAATGTTCAGCCTCACGATTTAGCTCATCATTCAAATCTATCTCAAAACAGCTCATTTCTTCTAATTTATATTCGAGTGTTTCATGAACCTTCTGAATAGGTTTTCCCTCTTTACTTACAATATATGTTCTTAAACTCTCATGTCTTTTAATCAATTCATTTAACGTTTTTTCAAGTAAATGATGCTGAACACTTCCTTTAATCCTAATACTAGATGGAAGATTGTGCATAGTTGTTCGAGGAGAGAGTTCCTCCATGTACCACGCTCTGAACTGAGCGATACTAAGATCTACGTCCTGATCAAGTAGTTCAAAGTGGATTATGTCTTTTAACTTTTCGCCTAAACATCCTTCATCTATCTTCAAAGCTAGTTCACAAACAGTAGGTGCTTCAAAAATATCTTTAAGAGTCATACTCACACCAAAAATATTATTTATTTTTGAAATGACTTCCGTCCCTAAAAGTGAATGTCCCCCGAGTGAAAAGAAGTTTTGATCAAATCCAATTGGCTCCATTCCCAGAACAGTTTCCCAAATTTTAGCAATTTGTTTTTCTAAATCAGAATTAAGTACTCTTACTTTTTTCTTATCTTGTAGTTTCTTTTCTTCTAATTTTGTTTCTTCTACTTTAGGAATAAATAGTTTGTCTGAAATCAACTCACCTATAGTTGAGAGATTTCCATTTAAAACTTTACTGATAATTAAGATATAGTTTTCTAACCAATTATTAATGGTACTTTCTTTAAAAAGGTTTGTGTTATATTGACACTCTAATACAAGCTTATCACCACAGCTAGTTGCATTGATAAAAATTTCAAAATTTTCATAATACCTGGCATTAGATTCATAACTCGCTTCAATTTCTTTAAATTCTAGACCCTGTCCAGGGTACTGTTGATCAACATTAAAAATAACATTTACAAGAGGAATTCTTGATGGATCCCTCTCAACTACCAATTCATTTAAAAGACTACCAAAGGTAAAAGATTGATGATCCATACCGTTTAACATATTTACTTTTAATTTCTTAAAGAACTCTACCTTATTATCAGATGAATTTAGAGTCTGCCGTATTGGTAAAAGGTTAACTAGGTGACCTACAAGATCATATTTTCCTGATTGCGATTGATCTGCAGAAGATATACCTACAACTAAATCATTATTTTTTGTTATTTGATGCAGAAGAATTTCAAAAATCCCCATTAAACTAACGTAATAACTACAGCCATTTTTTGCACCCCATTTCTTTATGGCCATGGCCAGTTCTGGAGGTACAATTTTATCAATTCTTTTACTCTCGAAAGATCTAAAGTTCGGACGAGGGTAATCAGTTGGTAGTTCAAAATTTGGAATACTATCCTTGTAAATATTTTTCCAATATTCTCTGTCTAAGTCTTTTTCTAAATAGGCTGGATCGTTAACAAAGTCACAGAATTGGGTAGGCCAGGCTAAATGACTTTTCTGCCCCTCACAAAGTGATGAATAAATAAGACTTAACTCATTAACAATTACGGCCATAGACCAGCCATCACAAATGATATGATGGCCTGATAGAAATAAAAGTGCATCAGTTGAACTTTGAATAACTAAAGTAGCTCTAAACGCCGGTCCTGCGATCAAGTCAAACTCAGTCATTGTCTCAGCAGCTATCAGTTCATCAATGATTTCATTGAAATTATTATCTGATTGGATATTTTTAATTTTTAAATTACAGTCAATATTTTTGGTTACTAACATTGAAAGACCATCTTTACTAAAGATTGATCTTAAACAATCATGACGTTGAACAACTTCAGTAAAAGCGATACCAAGTAATTGCGCGTTTAAGTTTCCTGATAACTTAACTCTAATAGATTCGTTATAACAAAGGGTCGCTTTTGCATCCATTTGTAGGCTTCCCCAAATTTCTCTCTGCGAAGCACTTGTTGGGACGGCCCTTTGAACACTTGGACCAGCAAAGGGGTCAAATTTGTTCACTTGCCCCGACTTATCGTTAGGCCCATTATCTTTCATTATAATCCTAATACTTTATTTAAAAAATCAATTAAGTGTTATCAATTAAATTTCAATGTACTCGCCAGCGACATCTGGATTTTCAATAAACCATGCGGGTGAGCCAAGCTCATTTCTCCCTAGTCTGGCCCCTGCTACTGGAGCATTCTCTGAATCGAATACACCTTCTTTTTCAATATGAGCAGGAGTTCCATCCATTAATCCACCAAGCTGCATAAAGGCAATTGATTTTTTAAATCCCTTTATAACAAAATCCAAATCTTCTACTCTATGAGCAAGATTTACAAACCACGGAAAACCATCGTAAACATGAATTCCATTATATCTTAATTGTGCAAAAAACACATCACTATAAGCATAGTCTTTTTCCCACTTAGGTTTCATTAAAGACCCGAAATTATCAAGTTTTATTGGAGCACCAACCTGAGCACAAAAGAGATTAATATTATCCACAAATTCTTGTGTCATAGCATTTAAATCGCTTAATTGTTTTTCTCCACCATCTTTAATAATTCCGAGAGCACCTTTTGCAGCTGCTAATGCCAGAGGGTGCCTTACAAATGTTCCCGCAAAGTAAGTCACTCCAACTGTAGGTGTAGATTCATCACCGAATTGCCAATGGCCTCCGTCAAGTGCATCCATAAATTCTGATTTTCCAGCTATTACTCCTATTGGCATTCCCCCACCAACAATTTTCCCATAGGTCGCTAAATCTGCTTTTACATCAAAGTAAGCTTGTGCTCCACCTGGATGAATTCTAAAGCCAGTAATGACCTCATCAAAGATAAGACATGATTCATTTTCGGTCGTGATTCGTCTCACCTCTTGTAAAAATTCTTTAGGATGAAAATCAGCTCTTCTACTCTGAACCGGTTCCACAAGTACTGCAGCTATCTCAGTTCCCATTTCCCTAATAATATCCAAAGATTCTTGAGTTCCATAATCTAGAACAATCATGTTTGAAACAGCACCCTTAGTTATCCCCGGAGCAGCTGGAAAAGATTTTCCTTTTTTAGAACCTCTAATAATAACCTCATCACTAATTCCGTGATAAGAACCATTAAAAACAATTATCTTTTCACGACCTGTTACGGTTCTTGCAACTCTCATCGCACCAAGCACTGCCTCTGATCCGGTATTACAAAACGCTGCTCTATCACTATTGGTCAGTTCACATACAAGGGCACTTACATCAGCAGTAAGTGGATGTTGAGGACCAATCTCAATACCTTCTTCTAACTGTTTCTTAACAAGTTCTTTGATTATTTTATTACCATTGCCAAAAAAGTTTGAACCAAATCCACATGTCATATCGACATATCTATTTCCATCAATATCCCATAAGTATTGATCTTGAGATTTCTCGACAACTATTGGGTACACAATCTCTTTTGACTCAGGCTTAAAACCAGTAACTGCTCTTGGATCCGCATGCTGCTTTCTATGGTTTTGTGTGAAGTTTTTTGAACCTTGGGTTTGAGTAATATACTTGTTAAAAAAACTATTTATAAAATTTCTTTTTTCAGATGTTTCAACTGTTTCTCTTTTTGTACTAATTCTTGCACATGCACCAAATGCTTTTTTTGCATTATCAAGGTCAGCAGCGATTTTAAATTCAGGTTCATTAGCTTCATCTTGAGTTGATATTTTTCCTGATGGCGCAAAAGTTTCAGGATTAGTAACTTCATTATTTATTGGGGATGTAACTGTAGGTTGTACAATTAGCTCAGGACTTGAGTCATTACAAGTCTGGACAGATGTAACTTGAATGTCCTGTCCATTTAGTAATTGGATTTGTTGCCCCATTAATTCCAATTGTTTTTGAATTATATTCTCAACGCCACTACCAGCGATTATTGGATTCATTTGAGACCTAACTGGCCGTGCTTGAATCTGTTGTTGATGAACAACCTGTGGTTGCTGAGAAGCGACTGGGGTACTAATAGGGGTTTGTGCAGCTGAAATGATTGCAGCAGGCAATGCTTGCTGTGCAGGTATATGAGCTGTAGTTTCTTTTAAAGGAGTGGTCGCGGCTGCAGGCGTAAAAGGATCTAATTCTGCCGGCATCTCCCTCATTCCAATAATACTATTATCAATTGAATCAACCATTGAATCGGCAAGAAGAGATATTGATGAATACTCTTCTAAAAGTTGACGAAAAGTAATTTCAATTTTCAATTCACTTTTTAAATTCAATGCCACTTGAGTTAAAAACAAAGAATCCATTCCCATTTCTAAAAAACTAGTATCATTTGAAAATTCTGTAACATCAATACCAGATGCTTCCTCAAAGATCTCAGAGAGCTTTGCCATTGTTAATTCTTTCTTAGTTTCGTTCATGTTCTTACCTGTTTTAGTTAAATTATTTATAATGTTTACTTCATTTACGTTTTCAGTTATTTGAATATTTTTAGGCTCCAACCAGATTTTCTTATTTTTAAATACAGTTGTAGCAGTTGCAACTCTACGAGCACTTTTAGAATAGAATTCATCAGTATTTATTTCAAAACCAAGGGTCCAAAACATCCCCAGAGCATTTAGTAGTTGAGTATTTTCAGTTTCAGGACAGCTCCCCATTAAACTAATAATAGGATAATCCTTACGTTTTAAACCAAGTGCTGTTTTCTTTGTTAAGCTTTTAAGAGTTGTTCTTGGCCCCACTTCACAAAGAACGAGATCCTCATTCTCAAGGATATTAATAATGGTTGGGGAGAACAAAACGGGTTCTTTTAAATGATTTGCCCAATATGTCGGCGAACAGTAAAGGTCATCCTCTACTTTAGATGTTACAGTTGAATACATTTTTATTTTAGGAATATTAAATTTAATTCCTTTCAAAAATTCTTTATACACCTCCACTATTGGGAGCATCATATTTGAATGAAAGGCGTGAGAAGTATGAAGTATTTTTGCAGAAATTCCATCCAACTCTAACTTTTCTTTTATTGCCTGTATAGAATCAAAATCTCCTGCAATAACTGTTGATTGACTATTATTTATGGCCGCTATTTGAACCTTTTCATTCAGATAGCTCTTAATGTTCCCACTTTCTAATGCAACAGACATCATTGAGCCAGTTGGAAGCGAACGCATCAACTCCCCACGTTTTGCAATCATCTTTAACCCATCTTCAAGGCTAAAAACCCCTGCAAGTGCCGCAGCGGAGAATTCTCCTATACTGTGACCTACAAATACCTTTGGAGAAAGACCAAGGCTCATCAAATATACTCCAAGAGAATATTCAATAATGAAGATCGCTGGTTGGGTATAATATGTATTTTTAAGAGCCTTTTCTTTAGTTTCAAGATCGGACTTAAAGTCACAGAACATAATATCTCTAATATCTTGATCTAGATAGGGCCTAATAAGGTCGCAACATTTTTCAACGGCTTCTTGGAAAACCCTAGAGCTTTTCATTAATTCTCGTCCCATATTAATATACTGGCTTCCTTGTCCAGGAAACATAAAACCAACACTTAATTTTGTATTGACTTTATTCTGTGCACTATTAAGTGGTGATAACTTCAAAATATTATCTTTGGAGAGAATGATCGAGCGTCTATAAGAAAAATCATTTCTTCCTTTATCTAATGTAAAAGAAATATTTTCAAATTTATTTTTGTCCACATAGACTAACTCATTTAGAAATTTTTCCGTTAAAGCACATAGACCTTCTTGTGTTTTACTGGACAGCTTTACTAAATGAGCTTGTTTCTCAGAGCCTATACTTTCAATATTCTTATAGTTTTGAATGATAATATGAGCATTTGTTCCACCGACCCCAAAAGAGGAAATCCCAGCAGTTCTGACAGGATTACTTAATACTATATTTTCCATATTAATTTCTAATGGAGAATCTTTAAGCTGGATGGATGGGTTTAATTTTTTAAGGTTCGCAGTAGCAGGTACAATTCCTTTTTCCACAACCAAAACGGCTTTAATAAGCCCCGCAACACCTGCCGCAGCAGTAAGGTGTCCTAGATTTGACTTTAATGATCCAAGGTAACATTTCCCTTCGTTTTCGGAACTTTTCCCAAGAGCAATTTTAAGTGCCTCTACTTCTATTGGATCCCCTACTGGTGTTGCAGTTCCATGACCTTCAATATAATCGAGATCGGACGCACTAATGTTAGCATCTGCATGGGCCCTCAATATGGCATCACTCTGCCCTTCTATACTAGGTGCAGTGAAACTCATCTTATTTGCACCATCATTGTTTAATCCAACACCTTTAATTACAGCTTGAATAGTATCGCCATCTTTTATTGCATCTTCTAATCTTTTAAGGAGAACTAAGCCCGCTCCATCTGTAAAGATAGTACCTGTTGAAGTCGAATCATATGGTCTACAAACGCCATCTTTTGAAAGAATTCCTCCTTCCTGAAAAGTATGGCCAATATTTGTTAACCCGGAAACTGATATTCCACCGGCCAGGGCCATATCACATTCCAAATCTCGTAGGGATTTAACCGCTTGAATAATTGCCACAAGAGAGGTTGAGCAACCAGTATGAATACTTAATGCTGGACCTGTTAGGTTTAGCTTATGAGCAACTCTTGTTGAGATATAATCTTTCTCATTTCCAAGCATCACATTAAATTCGCCAACTTGATTTATATATTCTGGATACTGATATACAATTTTTTGGTAAGAATTATTTGCACTACCAGCAAAAATGCCAATATCACCGTCAAATTTATTGGAAGAATAACCGGCTAATTCTAGGGTTTCTAACGATAACTCTAGAAGTTTTCTTTGTTGAGGATCCATCAATTGAGCTTCCCTTGGAGTTATTCCAAAATAGGCACAATCGAAAGTATCATAACCAGTTAAATGGCCACTAGCTCTTACAAAATCAGAGTTTTTTAAGATCTCCTTTGAAATAGTAGGGTTTAATTCGCTTGGTTTAAAAATGTTAACGTTATTCTTCTGATTAACAATTATTTCCCAAAGCTCATCTAAATTATTTGCGCCAGGAAACCTTCCATTCATAGCAATGATAGCTACATCATGAAACTGAGCTGATCCTTTTTTATGATAAGATTTTTCTTTCTTATTACTATCGCTTCCGTAATCAATATATTTAGCAATCGATTCAATTGTTGGATATTGAAATAGATGTGTAATACTTATATCTTTATTATGAACTTCTTGAAGCTCAGCTAATATATTTAGCGCCATCAGAGAGGTCCCCCCAAGATCAAAGAAACTATCTTGAACTCCTACGCATTCTATTTTTAATTGCTTACTCCAAAGTCTTGTTATTAGAGTTTCAGTCTCTGAATCTGGTTTCTTATATTCAATTGCTAATTCCGGTCTTTCTTGTGTTGGAAGTGGAAGTGCTTGTCTATCGAGTTTACCAGAAGGAGTAAGAGGTAATTCGGCGATATGACAAAAATGACTTGGTACCATATAGTCTGGAAGGTTTGCTTTTAAAGCTTTTCTTAATTTTTCTAACTTAAATTCAGCCGTTAAATAAGCACAAATATATTTACTATCATCTTCCTCAATAATCTTAACGGCCACTTGACCTTCAGGGTGAACACCTTGCAAAGCAATTTCAATTTCACCAATTTCAATTCTATAGCCACGTATTTTTACTTGGTCGTCATTTCGTCCCAAGTATTCTATATTTCCATCAGGTAATCTTTTACCGATATCACCAGACCGATAAAGTTTCCCGTATTGCGCACTAGTAATAAATTTTTCAAGAGTTTTTTCTTTATCGTGAATGTATCCATTTGCCAGACAATTCCCCGCCAAAAAAAGCTCACCAATTTCTCCGTTTTCAACTTCTTTCATCTCTGAGTTTAAAATAAGTACTTTTGAATTTGTAATTTCTTTTCCAATTGGTGGAAGAACTTCCCAGGTATTTACTTCAGTTGCTAATTTATAGCTAGTTATAACATGTGTTTCTGAAGGGCCGTAGTGGTTATAAAGGGAAGCTTTTGTCTTTAAAAAGAAAGATCGTATTTGCTCAGTTATTTTAAGTTGTTCACCAGCAGTTGTAACCTCTTTGAGGTATTCTGGAAAAATTTCATATTTGCTTTCTAGCTCGCATAAATGATTTAGGGCCACAAATGGAAGGAATAATCGATTAATCCTTTTTTCACTTAAAAGTTTTAAAAGATTAAGTGTATCTAATCGCTGCTCTTCGCTAACTAAAACTAATTCTCCACCTAACGAAAGGGTTGAAAATATTTCTTGAAAATGCACATCAAAACTTAAAGGAGTAAACTGTAAAGTTTTTGAAGATTCACCAAGTTCAGTTTGATTATTTTGCCATTGGATCAGATTAACAAGTGATTGATGTCCCATATCCACACCTTTTGGGAGGCCAGTCGACCCACTTGTGAAGATAATATAGGCGGATTTAATTTTTGATTCATCTATTTTTGGTAAATCAGATTTTTCAGCTCTAATGACATCCCAGGAAAAATGAATAGTTTTCCTACTTTCATCAAAGATTGAACTAAGTTCTTTATGACAGATGACCATTTTCGCATCAGATTTAGATACCATATAATTCAATCTATCAACCGGATACTCTGGATCTAATGGTAAATAACTAGCACCAGTTTTTAAGATTGCAATCATTGTAACGATACTTTCGATAGAACGATTAAAGCAAATACCAATAACGTCGCCAGTACAGGCACCTTGAGATAATAAAAAATTTGCTTTTTGATTACTAAGATTATTAAGTTCTAAATATGAAAGACTCTCATTACCAAAACTAATCGCCGTGTTATGGCCTTTAAGCATGTATGCTTTGTTTAAAAGATGATGAACAAATCTTGTCATGAAGGCCCTAATTTAATTGGTTTACTTCAAAAACAATAACACGACGCACAACACCTCTCAATAATTCTTCTTAAGTTATGTAAATTTTACAAGAACATCAATCGACATAACAACCTGATTTTTAAAGGAAAAAAAAGGAGATTACCCGATTATCGACTAAAGAAAAATGGCCGATATAAGTATCAAGATAGTCCTTCATTTCTTCTTTCTTACTTACAACTTTCATTGTAATTTCCCCCTTAGCCTGATCAATGGACACTATATCAGCTTCCCTAAAATCAAAATAGCACTTACACTCAGGGTACAAAAGTTTGAATAAGGCTTCTTTCGCAGAAAAAATTATTGTATATAGCTCCGATTTTTTAATGAGCTTTTTAGGATATTTTTCCAGGAAATTTTTATCATTTTCCGTTAGTATCATGCGTTCAATGATAGTAAACCTTTTCTCTGGAATAAAACCTTCAATATCAACACCAATCCCCTTAGTCTTATCCCTAAGACCTACTATTGCGAGTGCGACTCCATCAGTATGAGATATGCTTCCTATAATTCCAGAAGGCCATAGAGGCTCTCTTGAAGCTCCTCGTTCTAGTTTAATTAAGTTAAAGCCCAATTCCTTGCAACCCATAAATGCGCAATACCGGCCGGAGAGAAACTCTAGCTTACGCTTTTCAGCAGCACCACTAAGATCAGAAGGTATCCATGACTCAAACCTATTTCTAATTTCGACAGAAATAGGAGTTTCTACAGTGAACATTTTAAGATGGTTAGGGATAGAAATTAATTCTTTCATATCCCCTATATTACAATGCTAAAAGTAAAAGTGCTAGCGTTGATAGGATTGAACTTATTTGTGCAGTTCTACTAAGTGCTTTATCAACAGGTGTAGTCTTTTCAGAATTAAGCATAATAATATCATATGGCTCAACAGTAGGAATAGTTTCCATCCTAGTTAGATTAAATCTTATTTTCTTTAAACCATTATCCGTTTTTCTTATAATGTAAGCCTCATCATAAGCTGTGTATTCATGTATACCGCCGCTTTTATTTAAATAATAAAATAAGCTTGCACCGCTTTGATAAAGATTCTTACCAGGATTTTTAACACCACTCATTATTGTCACAACCGGAATAGATTGTCCCCCAGATGACTCACTTTGCCTTTTTATAAAGACAGTATCTTCACCTGTCCATGTAAATACTTGGTTAAACACGTCACTTTGGTAAAATTGGTTTAAACTGACTGCGTATGATTGATTTTTTTGCTTTAACGATACTGAGAATAACTCATCCTTAATATTTCCATCAAGGCCTCCCGCTTGATCAATGACCTTATCAAGAGATTCTTTTTGAGTAACAAGATATCTACCAGGTTTCTTAACAAGACCTCTAATATCTACAAAATATGAACGAGATTTAATTGAAAATGTGACATTTCGAACACCTTTTTGAAAAAAACGCTCATAAGCCTTAAGGACCTCTTTTCTTAATTGTTTGAAAGATTTGTTTTTAACATCAAGCCGAACACCGTATGGTAGCTTTAATAACCCATTATAATTGGCCCTAAAACGACCTCTTAATTTATCATCTGAAATATGGTGCAGTGAAAAGAGAAACCCTGGGGCCATATGTCTCCTTTCTTTGTTAAATCTAGGAACGTCTTTAAGTTGTCTAAGTCCATCTTGTGCGGAACTTACTTCTTTTTTTTGGTAAGTACCGTTATATGTTTTGTAATCTATTTTCTTGCTTGCACAACTAAACAGTGTTGTCCCAAAAAGGGTAAGTACAATTGCTTTAACCACGAACTTTGTATTCACTAAACATTCTCCTAAATTTGAAATTCGAATTTTTATAACATAATTTTTCAAACGCCTTATTTTTTATTGAAAGACCCTATCCTTTTTACATATAACTATAGAATTTAATGAGTTTCTTCTGTATTTTAAAAAGGTAATAATTTATTAAAAGGTGCTAGTTTGAAAATCGCCCATATTCTTCAATTCTTAGGAGTTGGTGGACTTGAAAAAGTTCTCTTTCTTCTTATAAAAGAACAGCAAAAAGCAGGACATGATATTACTGTTTATGTCTATGATTATGAACAAAGTTGGGTACAAAAATATCTGAATGCTGGAATAAAAGTAAGTACTAAAATTAAAAAGAAAGATGGACTTGACCTTATGCTAATTCCTAAGTTCGCAAAGGAATTAAAACACTTTGATATCATTCACAGCCACGATTTGAACCCCCTTATCTATACAGGGATACTGAAGGTTTTCTTTATCATAACCCTTACAAAGCAGCCAAAATTTATTCATACAACACATGGGATGGAACATATTAAGTACACTCCCAAAACGAAATTTTATGAATATATTTTTGCAAGACTAACTGATGGTATTATTACAGTTAGTCAAAATTATTTCGATTTTTATAAATCGATAGGGGTTAAATTAAAAAAGATTCATAATATTGATAACGGAATTGATGTTCCAAAAGAGTTGGCCTCTACCCCTTGTCCAGAGTATCGAAATTTTTTACTCCAAAAGTATAATATTAATCCAGAGAAAAAGTTATGGTGCACTCTGGCCAGAGTAGTTCCCCTAAAAGATCAAAAACTACTAATATTGTTGGCGGCAAAACGCCCTGATGTTTCCTTATTGATCATCGGTCCTTCAGGAAATGAAGAATACTGGAATGAACTCTTAAGTATGAAAATAGAAAATGTTATTTTTTGTGATGCTCAAGAAAATATTAACGACTACCTCAAAGGATGTGATCTCTTCTTGTCCGCATCACACCATGAGGGGCTTCCCATTTCCGTATTAGAAGCTGGCGCCATGGGTCTTCCCTGTGTTTTAAGTGATATTCCTGGTCACAGAGTTCTTCAAAGAAATGAAAAAGAAGAAATTGCAGTGTTTTTTCAATTGAAAAGCTTAGATGACTTAGTTAACGTAGTTGAAGATTTAGAGTCAAATCCAGAAAAACAAAAACTTTTTAAGAAAAATCTTTTTAACAATATAACAAAATTTTATTCAGCTCAGACAATGTACAATAAAGTTCAAAAAGTCTATCAGGTTGCTAAATGCTAAATAAACTTAAAGAAGGCCATTGGCCAATTTTTTTACTTAGTAGTATAAGTTCAATGGCAAACTTGTTTCTTCCAATAATTCTGGTCAGAATTTTAGCTCCAAGTGATATTGGACTGTATAAAATATTTTTTCTTCACTTAGGTGCAATTCCTTTTATTCTTATGAGTGGCGGTCCCATTAATTCCGTCTACTATTGGGTTGGAAAGTCAAAACCTGATAGAGATAAACTAATCCAATCGGCATGGCTTTTATCTGTTTTATTGTCATCTCTAGTTTTTATTATTGGACTTCCAACACTCTATTTTATTTCCAAACATCTAAATTTTCCTGTAGAATACACGTTGTTAATGATCATTTGCGGTTTCTTGTGGTGCCCTGGTAGTTATTTCTCCGAAACCAATATTGCTAAAGGTAAAACGGCATACGGAGCTTTATTCTCCGCAGGTTTTGAAATTTTAAAAGTCTGTAGCTTTATTATTCTCGCAGTACTATTTAAAGATATTGGATATCTCTTTTACGCCTTCGCTTCGATTCTGGTGATTAAATTCCTCATTACGATTATTGTTGGCTTAAAACAGAATACTGTTAAATTTGAAGTAAATCCAAAACACCTTAAGACTGTTTGGAAATATTGTTTACCAATTTCAGCATCTGGTGCACTAGGTTTCTTCGTAGACAAAATCGATCAATTACTGCTCGCAAGTTTTTTAAACTCCGCAGACTTTGCTTTTTATAGTATGGGTTGTCTTATTGTCCCACCACTTATTATGATTGATATGTCAGTTCAAAAGGTTTTAATTCCAAAGCTTGCGGCAAATTATGAGAAAAATAACTTTTCCGTAGCAGCAGAGTATTTTAAAAAGGCAATTTCTGATATTGCCTTTCTTATCATTCCAGCTGTATTTGGACTGGCTTATTTTGCAGAACCTATTACAAAACTTTTATATACAGAACAATATTTGGCATCGGTTCCATTCTTACAAGTTTTTGCAATAAGCTATTTACTCTACTGTATACCTCATGATGCTGTACCAAGAGCAACAGGTCATACCAGTTGGATTTTTAAGATTTATATGGTGGTGACACCAATTTCTCTGGTTACCGTATTTCTTGCAGCATCTTACTCAACAGCATTAGCAACATTAACTATGGCCATCACTGTTAAGTTTATTCCTAAAATTGCAGGTTTAGCATATTCCAAAAAAGTTATGAATTGGAGTTGGAGAGAAATGTTTCCTACAAAAAGAATCATTGCTTTTACAGGACTGTCTACAATTCTTTGTCTTATTTCAGAGTTGGTAAGTGCTTTGTTTTCGAATGACCTCATTTGGTTTCTTGTTTGCGCCCCAGTCTTTGCTATTGTATACTTAGGAATTACCATATTTGCTATAAAGAGACATAACCGTGACTAAAAATTCATTAAAAGTTATACATATATTTGCTCCAGGGCCCTTTGGTGGTGCTGAAAGAGTTATTCTTACAGGGCTTCCCGCCTTAGTAAAAATAAATCCCGACACAACTCTCTATATAATTAGAGAATCTCGGGTTCCAGAGCATGCCAATAAAATGATCCATTTCGCTGCTGATCTGGGGATTCACTTCAAAGTTTTTGATTGTAAAAGTCGTTTTGATGTAAGACTCATAAGCAGCCTCTTTAAAGTAATAAAAAAAGAACAACCCAATGTTTATCACGCTCATGGAATCAAAGCTATTCTCTATGCTTTTTTATCAAAAGCCTATGCTGAAATTTTTGTAGCAACCCACCATGGGAAAACTTCTCACACTACCCTTGTCAGAATTTATGAAAAAATAGAAGATTATATTCTTAAAAGAACTCACGCTACCATCGCTGTCTCAGAGAAAATGCAAAAGGAATTAAAGAAGGCAGGTGTGGATACAAATAGTGTTAACCTAGTAAATAATCCTCTCGCAATCACACCTTCCTCTAGCAATAGAAAGGTTTCCTCAAAAACAACATTCCTCTATGTTGGACGCCTCTCACCTGAAAAAGGTATTCGTGATTTCCTCCAGGCCTTATCTCAATTAGAAGAATCAGTAGATTATAAATTTCATATTGTAGGAACTGGAAAAGAGAAGAAGTCACTGATCGCTGAGGTTGAAAAATTAGGGCTTATAGACAATGTGATATTCGAAGGGTTCCAAGATGATGTGAGTAAGTTTTATAAGCAAGCTGATTGCTTAGTCATGCCTTCCCATAGAGAAGGTTTACCAATGACACTCATTGAAGCATGTGCATCTAGCTTACCGGTAATCGCCTCAAATGTAGGTGGTATCCCTCAACTCGTAGATGATAGAAATGGGATACTTGTACCACCAAATAATCCAGTTCAATTAAAGAGAGCTATTGAAAATTTTATTGATCACAAGGTTCAGTATTTAAAAGAAGCCAATATAAAATCTCTTGAAATCAAAGAATACTATTCACCAAAAAAGTGGGCAAAAACGACCCTAGACCTATATTATAAATCGTTAAGAAGATTATAGAATTTGTTTCCTACAATTTTTTCATCGTAGTTTTTAATTAGTTTGTCCTGCCCATTTCGAAGTTTAGTTTCAATTTCAGTAGTAAGTTCTATATTGGAAAGAAGCTCTATCCATTCACTATCTTTCTCAACCCTCAAATAATCATCTTCGTTAAGACCAGAACCCTGAATCCCCATCTTACTTGTGATAAGTGGTCTTCCCATTGCAAATGACTCTAATACTTTAATTCGAGTTCCAGATCCATAAAAAATAGGAGCAATCGTAAAGTGGCATTTCTGGTAACTATCTTCAATACTATCAACAAACCCTACAATATTTAACAGTTTAATTTTACGATATTTATCAAGCCAACCTGAATTTCCAGAGCCTACAATAGTCAACCTAATATTTTTTCTCTTATGTATAACCTTAGGCCAGACGTTGATTATAAACCATTCAAGACCATCTTTATTTGGTGGCCAATCGAGTCTACCAATAAATAGCAGGTTGATCTTATCTTGGTCTTTCAAATATTTTGGAAGTGGATTTGAAAAATTTAACCCAAGGGGTATTAAAGTTGTATTCTGCTTAGGAGCTATTTCTTTTATTATCTCGAGGTCTTCTTGAGAGATAGATCCTACTAGTGCTGAAGTTTTTATCACTGCCTTTTCAAAACGATCGACAAGAAGACACTGGAATTTTAAAAACATTTTAAATAATGGATTCTTCTTTTCACTTGCAGATTTTTGCCAAAGATCTCTTTCTATATTATGAGCTCGATAAACAAATTTTTGAATACTAGGATGTTTAAGAACTCTATTTTGTAAAAAAGGACCAGCAAGATGAAGTCCATCCAAAACAGCAATATCATAACTTTTTTCTGCCAGAAAAGAATTCACAGACTTTCTAACCCTACTTTCAGAGAATGAGGAGAAAGTTATCGGAGTAAATGGATTAAAAATAAAACTCATTCCATAGTAAATTATTTTTTTTATTTTTGATTCAGGAAGTCCTCGGGCCAAAAAATAAACTTCTTTTATTCCCCAACTCTTAATCATTTCTGCTTCATCTCTAGTTTCATTTGCCTGTCCTAAACAAAGGACATCCACAGAAATACCATCTCTGATAGTATTCCTAATAAGTCGATCAGTAGCAACTCTTGCTCCATCTGTAATTGGGAATGTCCATTTTGGAATTACCCATAAAACTTTTTTCATCTATCTTTCCGTTTCCCAAGTAGAACCTAGTGTTGATGTCATCGTCTTGTAAATTGCTACAAAAGAAGCTGAGTTAACAATCACAAAATATAAAGGGATACCAATAATTTTAAAATGGATTCCACATTTTTCTAACCCAAAGGCCATAAGCGCCGATGTATAAAATAAACACTGGAGTACTAATAAAATACTAATATAAACACAAGCATCACCCTGTAAGACTAAAAGAACATTGCTAACCATCGCAGTTATTAGAAAAATAGGGACAAACCACCGAAGTAGTTTATGACTTATAAGCTGAAAGCTAGCGAATGGATACCTAAATGGATTGAGGACGCCGCGTGCAAAAAGTAATCCTGTCATACCACCGCGAATAACTCGAACCCTCATATTCCACTCATTTGAAGATTTTTGAGTCGTCAATTCATAACAAATTGCTTCTTCCTCAAAAACAACTCTAAATCCCTGTTTCACGATGAATAAAGGACCTGTAAAGTCCTCAATAACATTCGCTGGTAAATGAGTATATAGAGTTCTCCTAAAGGCCGTTATACAACCAATTGAACCTGTAAGAGTTCCCATTTTAGTTTGTGACTTTTTAATTATAGATTCATATTTCCAAAATAGTTTTTGGGCCGCTCCAACTTGAGACTTAGCGGGATCAATATATTTTAAATGCCCTGAAACCATTCCAACACTTGAATCTGAAAAATTTCTGACTAAGACTTGAACAGATTTTTTATCATATTCTGTTGTCCCATCAGAAAATATGACGATTTCAGATTTGATCATTTTAATGGCGATATTTCGTGCTTCAGTTTTACCGACACGACCTTCCACTCGGATTAACCTAACCCCTTGAGAGGCATAGTTCTTAACAATCTCGTCTGTTTTATCTGTAGAACCATCACTAACAACTATTATTTCGAATTTTTCTTTTGGGTAGTCAATCGAAAGAGTATTTAAAAGTTTTTCTTCAATTCCCTTTTCTTCATTATAGGCCGATATCATGAAAGCGACATTGGGTGTAAAGTCAGATTTATGAATTATTTTATTTCTTAATCGCCCCATAATAATGACTAAAAACAAATAACCAAAATAGGTATAGAGAATTAAGAAGATAGAAATACAAAGCAGTATGAGCATTCTTTAACTTTATGTTTAGGTTATTTTACTATTGGTTTATATATTCTTAAAAGATTCTTCCATTTACCAAAGAGGTTGGGTTTTCTTTGAAGCCATATAAAATCAGGTCTTATATCACCTACCCACTCACCACCTATTATACGACCGATACTATCTAGATCAAGGAAATAATCGTATGGTTGATCAAAGTAATAAGCATCTCCTGTACCAATTACAGCAGTTCTACTTTGCGCAATGGCCGAGGCATAGGTTACAGAACTTTGAACCCGTATTCTTTTAACCGTTCCATTAGCTGAAGTTGCAGCTGGAGCGTACTCATCTACAATGTATGACTCATAGTTTATTGCAACATGGTTCCAAACCTCTAAGTAACGATCTATATCTGCGATGAATGGTTTCTTTTGGATTCCAATCTTATTCGCTAGAACGATATGAAAGGCAGCAGGATTTACACCTGAACAATTTTGGCCTCCACTATTATAAGTTCCCTCAGCTGAATTACAACGGATACCCATCATGTTTGTACTAGGCTTTACTATTCTAGCGTAGAAAAAAGACAATAAGGCCTTCACATCACTTGAATAAAATTTTACTGGGACACCATCATAATTTTTGACGATTACTTGCTGAGGTTCTTCGTAGTCTATAGAAGCAGGTGCTACTCCATGACAAATACCATTCCAGCTTGCTTCAGTAGGGCTTGTTTCACGCCAAACGAGATTAACGGTTTGATAATTATAATCTCCAATAATTATTGAAAACTTTTCGGCCGGTGATAGTTCACTAATTTGTGCTTCTGTGTACTTCTTTAGTTCTTGTCGACTAGGGGAACGGTACTTAAAAGAGTTTGAATTTGCAGCCGTCCATCTGAAGGCAATACCACTATCAATATTTGCCCAATGATTGGCAGGCCAGGCTATTTTTTTATTACTTATTTCTGCTTTAAGTGGAAGTTGTTCAAAGAAAGAATTAAAAGTCTTCGAAATCTTGTCAGGGCTATCTTCATAACTCCAATTACTGGCCTCGGCCCCTTGAATTAAAAAAATTAACGGAAGGACTGTAAACACTAAAATGCAGATTCTAAATACAAAATTTTTCATACAAACTTTTATGAATTACAATGCATGATGTAAAGTACTTGGATAATTATTACCTATACAAATTTACACTTACATAAATCAACGGCATAATTCTAAAATGATAAAATTATTTTTAAAAACTTATATTGCCAAACTCATGTCACCAACTCCTATTATTGGTGTACTACTACTTATTGGAATATTCTTTCTTATCAGGAAAAATAAAAAACTCTTTAATTTCACTTATATTACCTTAACCTTTTTCTTTTTTTTAACCTCTTGTAACTTAGTTCCTGACTTCTTACTAAATAAGTATGAAACCATTTACCCCAAATTTACCTTACAAAGTATAGAGGCCCAAGATTCACCATACATTGTAGTTCTAGGTGGTGGACTTGATCCTACGCCGCAACAACCGTTAAGTTCTCAACTAAGTCCACAAAGCCTAATAAGGCTGGTAGAAGGCATTAAAATACATCGGCAAATCCCTAATAGTAAATTGATTGTCTCAGGAAAGGGTTACGCTCAGATGACTGAGGCAAAGGCCATGACTAAAATGGCTGTTCAACTCGGTGTAAATAAAAATGATATTGTACAAGATCCCTTGTCTGCAAATACAAAAGAACACCCAATAAACTTAAAAACGTCCTTAACAAATAACCCATTTATTCTTGTTACCTCAGCTCTCCATATGCCACGTGCCATGGCCTACTTCAAAAAGGCAGGACTTCATCCAATCCCAGCTCCCACTGAATTCATTCTCAAAGGTAACTACCAAGGTTTTCTTGGGAATATCCTTATTTACCCTGATGGAGAGAATCTCTTTGCTCTTGATAAAATGTTTTATGAAATATGGGGATATATTGTTGGCTATATTAAAAATGACTTATAATTAATCATTCAACTTTAAAGTACTTACTCCAAACCATTTAACGTCTTCACCAAATCTAGGAATAAGTGAACCGAGTGTAAAGGCCCTATCTTCAATTATTGGCCCTTTAAGACTTAGCTCGTTATGAATTTTAATATCTTCCACTGAATATCCCATAGCGCTAACAACTGAACCAAAGATATGAAAATGTGTGAGTTTATTAAATTGTTTTTTTGCTAAAAAATCATAGTTAACTTTATAATTCTGATTATCGGTAAGGATAAAGAATGGAACATAGCCTTCATAAGCATGTGGTTCTTGCGTATTACAATGGGTCATGATCCCGTTATCCATAAGATTTTGACCATGGTCAGAAGTATAAAAAACTATATCATTTTCAAATTTTCTATCTCCTAATAAGAGTTTGAAAAAGCCATCCACTGTCCATGTTACAGAGTTCTTGTACGAATTGATTAGTTTGTTTCTATCTTTCCCTAGTTCATCCCCTAATTGCATAGAAGGCCTGTAAATCTCCTCAGATTCAGGATAGGTTTCAATATAGGGAAAGTGTGCGCCTCTTTTATTAATATAAATAAAATTTTTGCCAGGAGTTTCAAGTACCTTTCTAATTTTCTGGGCAAAAATATGATCAGCGTTTAACTTATTTTGAGAACCTAATTGGTGAAAGTTATCAATCTGCTTAAGCTCATTTTTAGTCATGAAATTCTGTAGAATTCCATCTGTCTGTTGTGCATCAAAGTAATGAGTATTATATCCGGCCTTTTGAGCATATTCCCAAATCATTGGTTTTTCACCAATTTCACCAAGCGTTTCCTGAGATGTACCAGTTCTTAAAATAATATTACTATAACCGCTACAATTATTTCCTGAAGACATTGAACCAAAGTTAGATATTCTAGAAGATTGTTCGAGTAGGTAGGGTGTTATTCCCTTGTCATTATTTATATCTAAATAATCTGCACGAATGCTTTCATCAACAATGTATATTATATTTTGCGCACTACCCTCTTTTTTTGGCCTAATAGATACCGGATGACGTTCGCCAATAAGACCTGGTAAAAATTGCTCGTAGGTGTGATACAAACTAAAAGTGGCCAAAGGTGAGTACTGATGTGGCATCCCCTCTGTTCCGTAACCCTTTTTAACAAAGGTCACCCCCATGAGTAAAAAAATAGGAAATATGGATAGGACAGATATCCAAGATTTTTTAATTTGCAATTTATTATTTGCTGGAATGATATAAGCTAAGAGACCAAATAGTGAAATAATAAATGGGACAAGTACCTCAGGTAAATAAAAACCTATTGCATCACCAGCATTTGCCCTTGAAATCCATAATAACTCTATATCCTGATAACTTAAATAATGCTTTCCGACAGAAAAGTAAGTCATGCCTAAAATAGTATTTATAACAAAAATTGTCCCAAAGCTTAAACGAATTTTGAAATTCTTTAATTGAAGAGCAACAACCATTCCAATAATACAAACGAACCATATCCCAAGAAAAAGTACCAGATTTTTTAATTTACCAAGAGAAATCATTTCAGTAACTCGTTCAAAAAAGACAAGGTTTGAAAAGATCAAAAATACAAAAAAGCTTATATACTTTATAGAGTTATTCATTGTGGTAATTGCTCGTTTTCTTTTAAAATATGAAAATGTGTTATGATAATTGCCAAAAGAATATATGGATATAATAAATAGGTATGTGATAAGAAAGTACAGGTAACCCCATAGCCTATTATGGCCATTAAGTACTCAGGCTCCAAAATTCGAATTCTCCATGAACAAAGGAATGCGTATATCCAAATTCCAAGAAAGCTAAACAGACCAATAAATCCACCTTCTGCTAAAGCTAGGACCCATGATGAATGGGCACTCATTTTTTTCTCAGAAGAAGAATCACCATCAACTATATAGCTCGAAAGATTTTCATTAAATCCCCAGAAACCTACACCGAATAAAGGATTTCTTATGGCCATATTAACACCGGCTTTCATGAATACAATTCTATTTGACTGTGATTCTCCAAGGTCGGATGCAGATCTAGACATTTTTCCCATAATAAGTAATGCAACTAAAAAACATCCCGCTCCAATAAATCCTAAAGTCCTCTTATTGGTAACCTTAACAAGAGCATACGAACCTAAGGCCGCTGCCAGTCCCAAGACAGCTCCACGAGATTGTGCCTGCCAAATAAGTGTTGACATGATTCCAACAGAGATAATGGCCACAGGCCAATGAAAAGGCCTAAGGTTGGATTTTAAAATATAAAACAAGCAAAAAGGAACGGCCAATACAAAAATAGCTGCAATATCATTTGAATTGGATAAAATACCGACACTGACAAGCCTTTCACTTGCAACATCAATTCCTTTATCTCCCATAAAATAAGATTGATAAAAACTCACACAACACTTCTCTAAGATACCAAAGACTAAAGCTGTTTTAAGCGGTTTAAAATCATTTACTTTTTTTAGACTATTTTGAATTAGAATAAAAACAATGATTCCTTTACTTAAGATATTCATATACTCCTCGACTGCAACTTCAGAGTGAGGTGCTACAATCGCGGACAAAAGCATCCATAAACCAAATAGAAGAGTCATTAGAGTTCCAAAATTAAACCGAAAATAAAAATCACGACTAATAATTTTATGACAACCGACACTCAGTATGGCCAGATACGAAATATCTCTTGGCATGGAAGACATCATTTGGTTATCAAAAGTTTCCCATGGTCTAGAAAGTAATAAAAAAACAAAAAAACCGACTGCATATTTAGGTCTTATAAGTGAAAGAGTAATGAGAATACTGAATTCGGCTACAAAGAAGAGACCTTGCCCTTGGCCCCATGTATTATACAAAGCAATAAAGCTTCCTACAAAAATTCCAAGACAGATCAGAACAACATTTCTTCTTTCTACAACGGTACTACTCTCTTTTATGTCCTTTAAATCTGCCAAGCAGAAAACACTATAAGAGAGTACCAGTAAGCCTATGAAGATCTGATGAAAGTTAAGAATGACTTGCTTAAACTCGTCCATTTTTTCAACTACTTTTAATTTTTAAATTATTGAACCGTAATATTGTCTTTAAGGTATTCGGTTTGTTTTTTTTCTGGACGAGTAATCCCAGAAATTTTATTTTTTAATTTTCTTAGTTTCGAATCATTAAAGTTTAACTTAACCTTAGGAAGGACACCTAGAATTTCTGTATTAAAATCGTCAGCTTCTAACACTCTTCTTTCTTGTGTATTAGGTGCCATAACTTCTCTTAAGAATACAATTATAAAGGCAAAAACGAACCCAAGAATAAGTCCCACCGAAGCAAATAAACGCTTTTTAGGCCATGTTGGGAATGTCGGTAATTGTGGACTCTCTAAAAGACCAATATAAGTTGCTAATGATTTTTTTTCAATATCAAGTGCAATATTAAAATCATGGTATTTTGTGTAAAAACTAGAAGTTAAATTTTCAGAAATAGTTTTATTTGAAGACATAGCAATTGAAGAATCAAAATGATCCTTTGGTTGGCTATCAACTTCTTTAAACTCTTCTAACCATCCCTTTATTGTTCTTTTTCTGCTTCTTAATTTAATTAATTTAGGATGTCCTTTTTGAAAATGCTTAGAAAGGGCAGCTATATCACTATTAATCTGTGCTTGCTCGGCTTTTAAAACATCATAAGACTTAGATGCAAGTACTTTATCAGTCCCCTTGGCATTCATCTTCTGAGAAGCATTAAAAGCATTTAACCTTTTAACCATAATCTGCTTAACAAGTTCAATAGTTGCAATACGGCTATCAATAAAATTAGACCTAACAACATCTAGTGTTTTTTCTGCAACTTCTTTTGCTACAATTGGATCCGAGTAAGTAAAAACAACTTTATAACTTTGCCCACCTGTAGAATAATAAGAAAACCTATCTCTTAGAAATTGACGTTGCATTGCGGATTCTTTTTCCGTTTTTACTTCTTTATAAATCCCATATTCATTTCCAACTTCATCAATGAAATCATCATTAATAGCTTCTTTAACCATAGAATCAATTGTAAACCTCATCTCTGGAATATTATAAACACCCGGTATAATCTCTGAAATAAGTGGATTTTTAAAATATTTTGAATAAACATTTATTTCAAAACTAGCTTTGAACTTTTTTTCAATTAAATTTGTTAGTTGAACACTAAAACCAACGGACATTGCAATGATTACAATAATGCTAAATTTATAATTCAAAATAGTTTTTATTAAGTCACGAATATATACTTTATCTGAGTTCATTACAGACCCTCATTATGGATTGTTCCAACGATTGGAATGTTTCTATCAATTATTTCATTTACCATCACTGATTCTTCACCGACTGTTTCTTCGGTTCGTAGAAGAACAGCTCCATCAAATTTGATTTCAGGAAAAATTGTTTTTTCAGCTCGACGTAATGTGTTGGTGTTAACCACAACCAGGTCGTAAAGTTTTGCCGTATCCCTTAGATAAGTTGAGACCTTCGCATCTGAAGTTAGTACATCTGAAGTGTTTAATTGGTTAATTAAATTATGAGAAATATAATCAACACCCTGAAAACGCGAATTCAGCTGATTTTCAGCATTTGGATCAAGAGTAAAGTACCTCTTAACCTCATCTGATTTAACCGTACTCATATCGAGTACGAGAATTTTCTTTTTGTATATTTTCGCCATAAGTGGAACACAAGTGCATATAAATGTACTTTTCCCTTCACCTTGTTTGTCTGAAAAGACTCCTAAGGTTTTAACATTCTTCAGTCTAAGGGAATAATCAAGATTCTTTATGAGGCCATGAATTTGCTCGGTCGGCTTATGCTTTTTAGCAGTCATTATTACTTTCCTTTAAATTAAATACAGTGCTTAATCTACACGATCACGCGTAGAATCATAGATCTTGTGTAAAATTAACATATCAATCTTTAGCAATGTTTCATGAATTTTTGACGTAATTTCAGAATCTTAGAAAAAAAAGGGCCTATTAATAAGGCCCCTAATTTAATTCTTTTAATATTTTTTTTCACTATTTAATGATTGAAAAACTTGCTTTAGCTACTGTCCCTGTTGTTGTTGAGAAGCTTGCGCCATTCCATTTAGGTCCTGTCGCTGTGTTTCTAAGAGATAGTGTTAACTTAATCTCATTATTTGATGTAAGGCTTAAAACTCCTGTTTTCGGGTAGAATTTTCCTTGGAAGTGAAGAACAATTGAACCTGAATTTGAAACAAAGGTTGCTGAGTAAACATTAGGAGAAAAAGTCTTGATAGAGATTTTTCCAGAGATTCCAGCTAATGTTCCTTTCATTTCACCGATAACATCGTTAGCAGTTAATTCATAAGCTGCTTCACCTGCGAATACTTCTCTTGTAGAGAAAAGTTGCTCTCCGCTAAAAGGGATTTGTGAGAAAGTTGTTTTAATTTCTCCAGAAATACTTCCACTTGCTCTATCGAGCGTAAATTCAAAACTATTTGCCTGATCACCGTTCGAAAGAAAAGTTCCCTTAACAATATTTCCTGAAATAGTTGCATTTCTATAACTGTAAACAACATGTCTATGTTTAGTGTTAATAAATGCTACTACTAGGTTATCATTAGAACTTGAGTCTAGAACAGCTACTCTATTAAACGGAAAAGCACCATCTTCAATAGCCTGTTTAGAAACCTTAACTTCGTAAAGTCCTTCGTGAGCTGGATCAAGTGCAATTAATTTAATTGTTGCATCTGAAATAAATTCAGCTGCCGAACGCGCGACCCATGACTCATCTTCAAGAGTGATAGATATTTCTTTTGCAACTTGAGCAAATTCAATCAATGCATTAAGAGTTGAAGCTGTTTCAATATTTTCAAGTTGAGAGTACCAATGAGAAATCATCTGATATCTTGCATTTTGATCTTCTAATTCTTTAAAAAGAGCAATAAAGTTTTGTGCATCAACTGGTGAATACTTTGCTATGCTTAAAACTACTGCATTGATTAAATCAGTTGCTGAGCGTAGAACCCAACCTTCGTCATTCATTTCGATTGTCAAAGCTTTAAGCTCAATAGCTGTGTCGTAAACATTCTTAAGAACAGTTATGTCTTTTGAGTTCTTATAAGTATCCATTAACTTGATACCAAACATACCACGTGCATTGTGGTCTTGAGTTCTTAACGTTTCAATTTCAGCTGTGATATCACATACTGGTACGTTACATGTTAACTCACTAGCTTGAACAAGTGTAGCTGTGAAGGGCATTGACAGTGTAAGTACTGCGGCTGCTCCTACGATAAATTTCCCTGTGTTTTTAAACATTAAATGCTCCTTAAAGTATTATCTTATTTCTTAGTTATTATTTTATTAAAAACTTACTATTTTGAACTGTTCCATCTTGAAAATAAATTTTATAAGTTCCAGATATTGGCTGAAATCTTCTACTCGTTTTAATTTTGATCAAGAATTGTTTTCTGCTGTAAGTAGAAGTCATATCTCTTAAAGAATTACCTTCAAAATCATAAACAACTTTCTTAATACCAACGTTTGATGGATTGTTAATCCAGATTTTCAAGCGTCTCCCTCTTAAGTTTGCAACCAACTTGGCTTTATTAGTAACGGCTGCAACTGCTGGAGCAGAAGACTGTGGCTTACTTGTAGATAAATCCGTCAGTACTGCTCGACTTAGACTGTCTAAACTAGCGAGTGCACTATAGTGGGCCATGATCGTTTCTCTATAATCTTTGACGTAAACAATCTGTGCTTCTAACAAGACATCAAGAGCTACTTCACCAGCTTTAAACAGGTCTCTACTAGATTCCATAAAAGCTTTAGTTTCATCTAAAATCCCTAATTCTGACTTCAAGTAGTTAACTGAATTTTTAAACTCACTTTCTTTAGTATAAACATGATTGATAATAGAGTTTTCAGTACGTGTACTTAGTAATTCCATCTCTCGAACTCTTGATTTTGAAACATTAACTCTGCCCCAGTATCCAAATCCAATTCCAGAAAAACTGAGTAAAGACCATTGAGAAGATCTTTTTTGGTTAAAAGCAGCGGAAATTAAAAATTTTGAAGCTTTTATTTCTGGAGATTTACTTGTCGCAAGGTTAATCATCTCTGAAGTTGATAATTCTACTTCGTCACCAGTTAAAAACCCTTTTACCGGTTGAAGATTGATTAAATTACCTGCTCTCGGAGTTTTAGAAAGAATATTATTAAAGGCTTCTTTTTCTCTAACATGATAGGCTTTAAATTTTAGTAAATCATCACGTAAACTTAATACTCTCTGCTCTACTTTAAGTAAGTCGTTTCCATTACTTAATCCCAAAGAGACTCTTTGATCAGTTGTTGTGTAGAGTTTTTCTAATAACTTCAACTCTAACTCAACAAGTTTAATTATTGATTCTTGTTTAAGAACACCGTAATATATTTTTGCAATTTCATTCTTTAAATTTTCTTTCAATGCTGACAATTGATAATTTTGTGCTGTAGATAAATTTCGATTTCTTCTCACATTATAAAATTTTGTTGGAAGACTTGTAATTAGTTCTACTAAGATTAAAGTATTCCATACTGCGTAAGCATTATAGTTAAAGATTAAGCCTGTTCCATATGGAAAAAACTGTGCTCTAGCTACAGAAATCTCTTTTTGTGCTTGAAGAACTCTTTGATAAGCAACTCTTACATCTACACCTTCTCCTACAGCTAATTCCTTAACTGTAGCAAGGCTTAAACCATTTTGTTTTTGTTCAAGTATTGAACTGGCCTTTTTCTCGAGATCCAGGTGAACTGAATTCGCATTGGCCATAACACTTGTACCAAGAAGTACTGGAATTATGATTGTGTTTATTATTTTATTTCTTAACATCTTGTTCTCGCTAATTTTAAAGCTTAATCTGAGTTGTTTCTACAATTGTCTGTCCTGAACTAAGCGTTATTGTCGCCGTTACATTGTAGACACCATTTCTTCTAAATTTATAAATACTTAGAAAGTCACTTGATGAATCAGTACTTCTACTTGGTCTTTTAAAAGATTCAACTTCATACTTTACACTTACGATTGAGTTATTAAGTTCACCAATTGATCTAACTGAAAGTTGAACATTTTTATTTGAGATATTCACAATAACTTCTACAGAACTAGATGTTTGTGGAGTATTGTTATCTAGTAAAGTTGCATCAGCACTTAAAAGTCTTTTTATATTATTGATTACAACTCTTTTTTCCATTAGAAGTGTAAGCATTGTTCTTTCTTCAGATAGAACTTCAACTTGTGCCTTTGACAGTTTTTCTTTTGTTATTTGACCACCCTCAAACATTTGAGTGGAGCTATAAAGAATTTGCTCAGAGATATCCAATTGTTGTTCCTGAAGCTCAATTCTTTGTTCGATAAGATCAAGTTCTTCATAAGCTGCGTAAACTTGATTCATTATTTTTATTTCTAATTGCTCTCTTTGTAGAGAAACAACTTCTGATTTAGAGCTTTCTATTGATAATAGTGCTGGATAATCAAAACCAATTCCATTAAAGCTTAAAAAAGAATATCTTTGCGATTGAATCATACGAAGAGAAGCTTGCTTTAAATAAGTATTACTCATTAATTCTGTTGAACGCTCTAAAGCGATCTCAGTTGCTTCTTCAGTCGTTTCAGGTAATTCGTAATTATCTTCTGGTAGTTGAGCTAACTCTAAATCAGCGGTTGGAACTCGACTAAGCGCTAATAACAGAGCTTCTTTTTGAGCTGCTATTAAAGCTTTAAGAACAAAAATTTGTTGCTCATGCTTAAGTAATGCACGTTTTGCTTCAAAAGTTGTTACAGGAGAACCAAATCCCATATTTTCACTTGAACTAGCTGCTTCGTAAGTCTCATTTAGAATTTCAGTTTGATTTTCTAATGATACTAAGATCTCTTGTTGTATCTTAATATTAATATAAGTATTAGTTAGGCCTTCAAGAATATTTAATCTTAAAGACTGACTTGTATATTCCTCAGCGACCTTAAGATCTTTACTTGCTTGATAAACAAACCAGTCAGAAGGAGTTGGAATAATTGATTGTAGAATCGCCGCTGTTGTTGGAGCGTAAAGAACATTAAAGTTAAGATTTGGTAAAAACTCACCAAATTTAACAGATACATTTTTTTGTGATTGATAGTACTTTTCATACTGTAATTTGATATCGATATTATTACTTAATACCTCTGATCTCATTTGCTCTAAGGTAAGTACCTCTCCAAAAGCGTTCATACAAAGTACTAGTGCTAGTGTTGATACGAGTCTTGTTAATCGTATAAATCCCATTTGATTTTCTCCTAAATCTATTTTTATAAATTCTATTTTCTAACAATATCTTCTAGCCTTCTTTGATACTAAGTAAAACTGCGACAGTTCATTTATGTAAAACTTACAGGACAGGATGAAATTTATTATTTTTTTTGGAGAAACATGAAATATTTGAGCGGGTAAAGAGTACGTAATTTTTACATTATTTAGATTCTATACTTTTCTTTATGTCAGAGGCCGCCTGGTAGGCGAATGTATAAGCATTTTTATATAACCCAGAAATGGCATAAATATTAGTGGCAATTTCTCCCCAATAAGGCATTCGTTCAAAGCCTTTATGCCGGATGCCTGTAATCTTTCTAAATTCTTGAAAATCAGGTAAATCAAAAATGAGAGTTTCAGACAAATAGTTATAAATTTGTTTAACTCCATTAATATTGGGTCTATGATCATCACTTCTATTATCGTTAGTTGAACCTATCTGTATAACACCTTGTTCTTTTCGATAAATAAAGTGATTGGGGCCAATTGCTAAATTGAAACTAGAATCAAAATTGAGGTCAGTTTCTTTAATATCAATTTCAAGGTAGGTTCCTGCAACCGGCTTACAATGATCAAGATAATAATCAAATTTTTCATTATAACCCTTTCCAAGGGTAGCTGAGGCGTATCCTGTTGCCATTATAATGATATCGAACTTGTATTCCGCAGCCTCGGTAAAGACTTTCTTAGAATCACTAATCTCTTTGACTAACTCTTCTTTAAATTCAATGGCCCCATGCCTTTTTCTGTACCAGTTTTTCATTTCCCTTGGTTCTAAGAAATAGGCATCATTATATTGATAGAAATTTTGTCCTTGAATTTTGGAACTGAGAAACTCTTTGTCTTCTACGTCATACCATGACGAGTATCTTCTTTTCCATTTAGCTACATCATTCCAAGTTTGATATTCTATTGATGGGTGAATCCCTGCCGGTGAGTTTTCTTTATAATAGACCTCAAACTTTTGATAGGATTTGAGAATTAGATCCCCGAGCGCAGAAACACCAGGTCTTGTTCCCCTAAGACAATTGATCGAAGTTGAGCGCAAGCTACATGCCGGAAACTGTGCTTCTGCTGACATATTAACGATTTTTACATTATCAAGCTTCAAAAGCTCTTCATGAAGGCACCATGCAGCAATTCCGTCACCTATCGTCAAAATATTTTTTGTTTGTTTTTGCCTCAATTAAGTACCTTTTCCTACATAATCTTAAGTAAAATCTTAAATTTATTGCAAGACTAATCTAACTATCTTATCGTTTTGTATCAAATTTTTATATCTAGTAATTATCCAGATAAGGGGAAATTGTCCATGTCAAAAACACTCGACAATAAAGCTGTAGCATATGTTGTATCAAAAGTAGGAATAAGCCTTAACCAAGTTATCTCAACTTGTAATTTATTATTTATTGAGGACTGTACCATTCCATTTATTTCGCGTTACCGAAAAGAAGCGACTAACAACCTAGATGAAGTTCAAATTCGTGATATTCAAGAAGGCTATGAAGAGTTTTTAGAAATTGAAAAAAGACGGGTTTATATTTTAGACACGATCCAAAAGATGGAGAAGTTAACACCAGAACTAGAAAAGAAAATTCTTGCAGCACAAACTCTTACTCTTCTTGAAGATCTTTATGCTCCATACAAATCTAAAAAGAAAACAAAAGCAACAATTGCAAAAGAAAAAGGCTTAGAGCCACTTGCAGAATTAATAAAAACATCAAAAGATGGTTTCGAAAAAACAATCCAAGATATCACAAAAAACTTTGTCGCTGGTTCAGAAGGAAAAGTGAAAGACCTTGAAGAAGCAATCAACGGAGCATGTGATATTATTGTAGAAGAATTTGTACATAACGCAGATACTAAAGACACCCTTAGAAAACAGTACTGGCGCTCAGCTAAAATTAAATCTAGTATGCGTAAAGGTGCTGAGGAAATTAAAGACTACCTGAAATTCAAAGACTTTTTTGAATTTGAAGAAAATATTTCACAACTTCAAGATCCAAAGAATACTCACCGCTTTATGGCGATGAGAAGAGGTATGAACTTAAAGGTTCTCAAAATAGAAATCATTCTTGAAGGAGACTATGGAGTTGAGGTCATTGAGGCCAACCACTTCCCTAATGGAGATATTCTAGGTAATTATGATCTTCTTTTAAAGCTTGCTAAAAAAGCTTTTGATTCATCAATTTCTTCAAGCCTTGATTTAGAGCTTAAAACAGAGCTTAAAAAAGTATCTGATACTGCTGCAATTGATGTCTTCGGTGTTAATTTAAGGAACTTACTTCTACAACCCTACCTTGGTTCGAAGGCAGTTTTAGCAATTGACCCGGGAATCAGAACTGGTTGTAAGGTCGTTGTTATAGATAAAACAGGTAAATTTATTGGAGATCACGTGATCTATCCATTTGCTCCTAAATTTGACGAAGCTGGTTCAAAGCTAATTTTAACAAAGCTAATTGAAGCCTTTGAAGTTGAATATATTGCCATTGGTAATGGAACAAACGGACGTGAAACTCTTGAGTTCATTGAAGAAAATATAAAAGCAGTTAAAGAAGACAAAGTTAAGGCAACAATCATCAGTGAAGCCGGAGCTTCGATCTATTCTGCAAGTGATATCGCTAGAAAGGAATTCCCAGATAAAGATGTTACGGTAAGGGGAGCTGTCTCAATCGCAAGGAGATTTCAAGATCCTCTTGCAGAGCTCGTTAAACTTGATCCTAAAAGTATCGGTGTTGGACAATATCAACATGATGTTAACCAAATAAAGCTTAAAAAGTCACTTACAGGAGTTGTCGAAGGATGTGTTAACTTTGTTGGAGTTGATTTAAATACAGCTTCCGCTCCACTTCTGTCTTATATCTCAGGTATCGGTCCAAGCGTTGCAGAAAATATTGTTAAGTTTCGTGAAAAAAATGGTCAGTTTAAAAATAGAAAGCAATTATTAAAGGTTACTAGGTATACGAATAAAGTTTTTGAACAGTCTGCAGGATTTTTAAGAATTTATAATGGAGACAATCCTCTTGATGGAACCTTTATTCACCCAGAGAGATATTCTATTCTAGAACAATGGACAAAAAATCACGGGCACGAATTAGCTGCACTTGTAAATGATGAAAAGCTTATCTCTTCACTAACAACTGACTCAAGTCTAAAAACAGAACTAGGTGCCTTAACTTTTGATGATATTGTAAAATCTCTTCAAGCACCTAAACAAGATCCAAGATCTGAGTTTAAGTCTATTGAATTTAGAAAAGATATTAGAAAGATCAGTGATTTAAAATTAGGTGAATGGTACACAGGAGTTGTTAATAATATTACCAATTTTGGTGCCTTCGTAGATATGGGTGTAAAAGAGAGTGGTCTTCTTCATATTTCTCAAATTGCAGATGAATTTGTTGAGAACCCACTTGATAAACTTAAAGTTGGCCAAGAACTTAAGGTAAGAGTCATTGAAGTTGACCTAGACCGTAAAAGAGTGAGCCTTAGTTGTAAATCTGACTCCGATGTCGAGTACAATAAGAATACTAACAAAGGTCCAAGACCAGGTGCTCAGAATAAAGCACCAAAACAACAACCTGTGAAAAACTTAAAAAATAATGCATTTGCAGGACTTGCAGGGTTAAAATTAAAATAATCGAACAAACCAATACTTGAGTCCAGGGCCCTTCTTTAACATAGAGGGGCTTTTTTTTGGGAAATTCCTGCATTACCCTCGTCTCACTTTGTTGCACCCAAGATGTCGGTTATAATAGCTTATGACCAAAAAAGAACTTAAAGTCATTGATGGCGACTCTCAACTAATAAATCATGATGATATTGATAAAGATCTATTTAAAAAATTCCAGCAGGCCGAAAACTCCAATACTCATATTCAGGATTTTATAAATGACTTTCTTGGCCAATTTATTTCTAAACAAACTCAAAAAGCCTATATAACAGACCTTACCCTTTTTTTTAAATTTTTAAAAAAAGGAGGACTATTTGTAAGTCATCCTAACCAAATTAAAGGTGCTCACTTTCAGTTTTACCGAGATGATTTACTTGAAAAAGGCTACGCTAGCGCAAGTATTAACAGAAAACTCGTTGCAGTCAGATCCTTTATTAAATGGTCTATGGCCCAAAAACTAATTGATCATAATCCACTTGATATTGTAAAATTGCCCAAAGTTCAAACAGAAGCTCCAACAATAGCCTTTGATGATACAGAGGTTGTTGAGATGCTGGCGTCTCCAGACTTAGACACTAAAAAAGGTCAAATGCACAAACTTGTCATTCACCTTCTCTTTTCTCTAGGTCTTAGGCGAAGTGAATTGGTGCAAATTAAGGTTTCTCATATTTACCAAGAGCGTGGTCATTATGTTGTTAAGATTAAAGGAAAAGGAAACAAAGATAGACACCTTCCTCTCTCTCAAGATGTAATCAGGGCACTTAAATCATATATGGATGCCATGGCGAATTTTAATATTGAGTTTGAACCAGATGACTTTTTAATTCAAAGTAATAGTAATGGTAAGAATACAAAACCAATGGATGGCTCAACAGTTTATA
Source organism: Bacteriovoracaceae bacterium (assembly GCA_047634375.1). Taxonomy (GTDB): domain Bacteria; phylum Bdellovibrionota; class Bacteriovoracia; order Bacteriovoracales; family Bacteriovoracaceae. The sequence goes on along the minus strand of JBLIAG010000017.1, from coordinate 33,123 downwards.
GAATAATAGAAAGGTACGCGAAAAAATGTGGCATTAATAAAAAGGTCAGTCCACACAGCTGCCGGGCCACAGCGATATCTCATCTTCTCGACACGCAAAAGACTCCTATAAGAGATGTTGCTATCTTTGCAGGACATTCAAAAATCACAACAACAGAGCGCTATGATAAAAGACGTGAAGGATTAGATAATTCTGCGGCATATGATATTAACTACGAAGAAAAGAAAGTAGCTAAGTAATTTTTTGGAAATACTCTTTAACCTTTTGGGTAAATTCATGAAAGATACTAGGCACATCACTTTCTAGCATATGCGGATACCTACAAAAGAGGAATACCTCATTATTAATCCCAGATTTATAACTAAGAGATTTAACAACATTTTTTTCCTCAATAAAGAAATAACGTAAATCATCCTTTGTAAAAAAGAAATCTTCCTTCTTGTGATTTGGCATCTGAAGATTATTCTCAAGAAAAATATTCATCATTCGTGTATCAATAAAAAATTTAACATATTCAGTTTTTGACAAAGTTTCAAGCAGAAGATCATCCTTTGAGGAAAAAAGAATTCCCGAGTCCGTAATTTGTTTAATTTCAATATTTGCAAATGTATCAAAATTTTCACCAAACTCAATTCTAATTTGGCCTTCTGTATGGACTCTTAATTTCCTCGTTGGAAGTTTGTTCTTCATAATCTGAGAAAAGATAAATTTATCTATTAGTTCTTCATTCAAACACTCAATAAGCGCCATATGTTTAAAAGGTCCAAGAGGCCCAATAAAACTAACCTCGTTAGAATTAAATAACTGGTCCTCAAAAGAATGATCTCTAAGGTGTCTAATTAAACCTCCATAAATATCAAACATATTCATCTGGATGATATTTTCAGAGCTCTTAACCCATACTTTAACCTTTTTAAGATCATCACCAAATACATGCTGATAATTAAAAAGCTGTTTTATACTTTCATCTTCTTTAATTTTGCTTTGAAGGTTTTTGATTAATTTGTGATTATCATTAAACTTAAAGTAAAAGGGGGCATTTTCATCAATTTGGTATGAGTCATTCCACTTTCCCTCCACTAAATCTTTTACTGGCCAGCTAAGTTCACTTGATAATTTTGCGTTTTTCATATTCACCTTGATTTAACATGTACAAGGTTCTATACGGAAAATTTTGCCACTTCTTTAGATAAAAAAACGACAAAATAAGAACTTAACCGACTTTTCTGATAAGAGATATGAATGAATAATTCTCTTTATTAAAAATTTTAAAAGTTAAGTGCGTAAAAATACTAGAAACAAAGTATGGAACAATAAAAGAAATAATCACATGAATTAGCTCAAGCTTTACAGGTATATTTCTCTCTACAAAATGCTCTGGCATTAAAACAAACTTATTGGTCTCTAATAAGACCAAAAATCCAACCCCTAAAAGTACACCCATAAGGCAGAACAACACTGTTACAACCTGTCCAAATGTATACACAAGACTCATAAGGCGTTTTTTTGAAAGCCCTAATATCCAAAAAGATGCTAGGTCGACTTTTACTTTATTATAAAAAATAAGAAAGCCAGAAGTAATACAAATTCCAATTAGAAAGCTCATCCCAATAAAAAGAAAAAGCATAACTCTTGTTTCAAGATTTAGCGCCCAAACTAAGGTTGAGTTTTGATCCTCCCAACTAACAAGTTCAATATTAAAATGTGTCGGTTTAATGAGAACTCTAATTTTATCGAGGTCATCTTCAAATAAGCGTAATTTATTAAATTTCTTTTTTCTAATAAGATTTTGTAAAAAAGTTATTCTAACCCACCCATGAAGCCCATCAATTTCAGGTAATTCACTTGAGTAGAAATCGGTTACAGTAGTTCCTGATTGCCTCGGTATCTCCTGAAAGATGAGCTCAACATGAGCTGGACTTGTAACAAGAATTTTTGATCCATAAAAACTTCGAAGTTCTCGGCCTAAATCACTACCTATAACAAGGTCTGTTTTATCTTTATTTTGTAAGAATTCTGGAACGTACTTTCGAAACTCCATTCCATGCATTATAATGGGGGAAATATAATTACCATTTTGCACCATAAGCTCTAGTTCTAGCTCTGGAACAAATTTTATCTCATTATCGTCTAAGAGTTTATTTAGTTCTACTATGTCATGATTATTTAGCTTATTGATATCGATATAGCCCGTACCAAGAGCATTCTTAGACCTATTAATAAGTCCATTTTGAAGTCCTCCCATTATCCCCTGTAGAACCGTTAGGGAGAATGAAGAAATAACAAGACCAATGATCGCCAAAAAGATGAGTTTTTGGCGAGTCTTACTTCGAAAAATATAAGAAAAAAAGTAGGAAAATAAACTAAGATTCATAATGGATTATACTTCATAAAATTTTTGTTTATTTTCTACAAGTTTCTCTAGAAAACCACTTATTTGATACCTATCTGAATCAACCTCTGAGGCAAATTTTTCAATTGCTCCCTTGATACGATCAAGTCCTTCAGAGTCAGCATACTTTAATAATCCTCCTCTAAACGGAGGAAATCCAATACCAAAGATAAGTCCTAGATCCACAGTATCAGCACTGTCGACGATTTTTTCTTCAAGAATATTTGCAGCCTCATTAATCATAGGGAGAATAACACGCATTTGAATTGTTGTTTCATCCATTTCTTTTGATTTATTTGGTAATAGTTTTAAAATCTCAGGGTTAACTTCAACATGTTTACCTTTTTCATCATAAAGATAAAAACCCTTACCATTTTTCTTTCCAAGTAAACCTGCAGCAAGTGCTTTTCCAGAAAGGTGATTTGCTTTAGCCCTGGCACCAAGACCAGCTTCCATTATTTCACCAACATGTGCACAAACATCAATACCAACTTCATCCATTAGCCGGCAAGCCCCCATTGGCATTCCAAAGTTAAGAATCGCCCTATCAATAGCTTCAATTGAAACTCCCTCATCCAGCAAGTATGCTGCTTCATTTAAAAAAGGTGCTAAAATTCTATTCACTAAAAAACCAGGACAATCATTTACAACAATTGGTGTCTTCTTAACATCAAGAACCCATTTATAAAGTTTTTGAATTGTTTCTTCGCTTACACCATCGTGTCTTACGATTTCTACGAGTGGCATTTTATGAACAGGATTAAAAAAGTGAAGTCCTGCAAAACGCTCTGGCTTCTTAAGAGCTTTGGCCATTTCATTAATACTTAAAGAAGAAGTATTAGACGAAAGGATACATTCATCTGAGACGTATTTTTCGACTTCACTAAAAACGGCTTTTTTCACATTCATATTTTCTACAACAGCTTCAATAACAAGATCTGCTCTTTGAAAGCCATTATAATTCAACGTCGGTTTTATTGATCTTTGTTTTCTTTCAAAATCATCATGAGAAATCTTTCTACGCTTTAAAGCAGAAGAAAAAACACTTGATGCTTGCTTAAGTCCTAGTTCTAAACCTTCTGAACCAATATCTTTAAGTATTGGTGCTTGACCAGCATTGGCCATCAGCCAAGCAATACCGCCTCCCATTGTTCCACCACCAAGAACGGCACCGGACTTAACAGAGGTGACACCTTCTTTATTATCCATTTTCTTTGCATTATCATGTAAAAAGAAAACATGTTGCAAAGATCTAGATTGAGACGTTTGAGATAACTCTCCAAAGTATCGGGCTTCATTACTTAAGTATGTGCTTCTTCTTTTACCAAAACTATTTTCTAGATGCTCTAAAATTTTTAATGGTGCGGGATAAAAACCTTTTGTTTTTTCGAGGACTGTTTGCCTTGCTTTTCTAAATATAACTCCTCTAGCAATAAAGTTTTCACTGGCCTTTTCTGTAAGGGTCTCTTGAAAGGTCTTTTCATTATCACCTTTTTTAAATAAGTACTCACCAGCTTTTTCCAATAGCCTTTCTGCAGGGATGACATACTCTACAAGTCCAATTTTCTTTGCCTTTTTGGCTTTAACCTGTCTCCCTGTTAGAAGAAGATCAAGAGAAGTCGTAAGACCTATTTTTTTAGGTAATCTATAAGTTCCACCAAACCCAGGTAGAACACCAAGCATTACCTCAGGTAGACCAAGGGCCGTTTTTTTATTGTCCGAACACATGATCTTATTACAACTCAGTGCCATCTCAAGACCACCACCAAGACAAATCCCATCTATCAACGCCATTGTTGGAATTTTTAGATCTTCTATTTTATTAAAGACAGACTGCCCTTTTTCACATCCACTTGTAGCTTCAAGTTCTGAACTCAAAGACTGAATAACAGTGACATCCATGCCAGCTAGAAAGCAACCTGGAACATGAGAGAATAAGATAAGTCCTTTAGCATTTTTATCACCAGTGATGGTATCTAGACTTTCATTCATTTCTTCTAAGGTTTTCTCGGTGATTATGGTCAAGGATTTTTCCTCATTTAGGCCAAAGCCTAAATAATAAATTCCATCTTTAATTTCGAGAGTTATTCTTTCAAAGCTCATATCTATTCCTAATTTATATATCTTAACGTTTTAAATTTTCAATAATAACAGCACCACCTTGGCCGCCACCAATACAAAGAGATGCGACACCATACTTTGCTTTTGTTTTTTGCAGCTCATGGGCCAATGTCACTATTAATCTTGAGCCAGTTGATCCTACTGGATGACCAAGTGCTATGGCACCACCGTTGACATTGAGCTTACTCATATCCATCTCGCCAAGAACATCTAAATTCCATCTGGAAGCCATTTCTTTGTTTTTCATAAGATCGACACAGCTTAAAACCTGAGCAGCAAAAGCTTCATTAATTTCAACTAAGTCCATATCTTTTAAACCCAAGCCAGTTCTTTTAAAAACTCCATCCATCGCCATAACAGGTCCTAGCCCCATTCTTTCTGGTTCTAAACCATGAAAATGGTAGTCTACCATTCTTGCCATTGGCTCTAGATTGTATTTCTTCACAGCGGCCTCCGAGCATAATAGCCACATAGAACCACCGTCAGTTATAGGACAAGCATTCCCAACCGTAACTGTTCCCGTTACTTTTTCAAAGAAGGGTCTAAGCTTCGCTAGTTTTTCAATTGAAGAATCTGCTCTAGGTCCATTATCTTGAGACACAATAGTATCTAGTTTCTTACCTGATATAATCGGAACTATTTCATCTAGAAACTTTCCTTCATTTTGAGCAGCAATTGCTCTTCTATGAGATTCATTTGCAAATGCATCCTGCATCTCCCTAGTCAGTTTGAACTCTTTTGCGAGAGTCTCGGCAGTTTGCCCCATATTTAGCCCACAAAAAGGATCAGTCAACCCTTGCTCTATGGCAATAACTGGACTTAAATGTGGAAGTCTAAATGTTGAGAGAACTTTCATTTTATCGGCAGGACTTTTTGACTTCATCAACTGGATAAAGAACTCAGTCATATCTTCATTATATAAAAGCGGCATCTGAGACATATTCTCAACACCACCGGCGAAAATAACATCACTTCTTCCCATAGCAATTTTACAGAAAGCTTCTGAAACGGCCTCCATACCAGAAGCACAATTTCTATGTACTGTGTAGCCGCTAGTTTTTTTATCTAAGCCTGCTTCAAGAGCTATCACACGCCCCACATTCGGAAACTTTGGTGGGTTACCTGTATTTCCAACAATAACTTCATCAACTTCATCATTTGGAATGGTTGTTTGATCTAGAATGTCTCTTACGAGATAGTGCCCTAAATACGGCGCAGGAACCTCTTTCAAAATAGTCCCAGATTTGGCCTGAGGTGTTCTGTTCCCTTTGACTAGGTAAACTGGCTGCATATTGAACTCCGTTTCAATAAATTATTTAATACTATGATATTTTAGGGTATTTATATAGAAAGTACCAGAATACTTTGACTCGACTCTACGCAAAACAGTGTAATTCTTCTTAATTAACACTGTGTAAATAATTATTAAAAATATTGGCCTTATTTTCTGGTATTTCTTGAAAAGGAATTCTTCCTAGAATAAAAACTTCCCCTGTTTTTAACTCAAGTCTCCCTTGTGTTGTATCAAAACTTAAAACGCCCTGAAAGAAATCCCTGTATTGAACTTTGTTTTGAAATCGCTCTGATCGGTTAAAGAGTTTACTATAAGTTGATTTATTCTTCTTAACTAATACCCAATGTGAGTTGTTATCTAGATCTTGATCCACCTCGGTCTTTTGAAACTCCACAAGGTAGAGCCCCTTCCCTTCAAAAACATAATGAATTTTATAAGATTCATTTGTAATCATTTTCAATCCTTTCTTTTAATTTAGCTCTTACTAAATATAATAGACCAAAAATGTTTTTTAATTATTGTGTAATTTATTTTTTATTCAAAAGAGAAAAAACTGGGAATAAATACTATAAATTCAACAACTTAAACTCTTATTAAAAGAATAGAATTATAAGGGAAATGTTAAAATTTAGGCGTTCACGAAAAAAAATTAAGTTTACGCCCATGTTTAGATTAATAATGTTGTCCTTAATTACATTTAAATATCATAGTTACTTCGTAACCATTACCAAGGTATGCATCAGCAGCCTGCCCACCAATTGTACCTAAAGCACCAGCATCACTTTCTCTTTTTCCACCAAAAACAAATGCAGCACCACCAACGGCCTTAACAGCTTTTGATATTCCCTTTGCATTTCTATACCCTTCTTCAGTTCCTGAACCAATAAACTTTACATTTTCTTTCACAATAGCTGCTCGCTTCTTTGCTTCTTCACAGTAGTGATTAGCTTGATCAAGAGCTTGCCTTGAAATAGTCACCTTATCCTCACCACTAACTCTTACAGTATGTTCACCACTTGCAGATGGTCTTACATCCTTATGGTGAGCACAGCTTACAAGCGTAATCAAAAATAGCAAACTTATTAACTTCATAGAAATCCTTTTTATTTATCATTATTGTGAATTATCCTTTTAAAGATGAGAATAAGACTTCAATAATTTCTTTTATACTTTTATTTTTATACTTATCATTAATTCTACCTAGAGCGGTTTTCACATCAAATTGGCCATCTTTAGACTTTAAAATATCCATAGTAAACTCTTCAGCGACAATGAAAACCATTGAAAGTTTAGTGATTTGATTATTAAGTTCAGTCTCAAATCCTACCCCAGCATGAGAGCCATGGTGCTGTCTAACAATTCTCTCAACTTCGCTAGAAATGTTTTTTTGATTTTTTATCCAATCCGCTGCTTTTTGAGCGTGAGATAAAAAGATAGATTTTTCTTGTTGGGTATAATCTGAAACTGATAATCCATAATCAGATTCAATATAATGCATACTATCTCGAATCAACTCTCGATCATTAAAAAAAGATGCCAAAATCAATGAAGACTTATTATCTTTTGTTACCCAACTTAAGTTTTTTGCAATACTTGTACACATAACAGAAGTCATATAACTTTTTCTATAACTAAAAGAGGCTCCTGATTTGTAAATACTTTTGATCTCACTCAAAAGACCTTTTTTAAGGGAGCCAACAACATTATCAATGGTGGCTTCAGCAACTTTAACTTGTCTATCCGTAAGTCCAACGGACACGAGTGAATTGAATATTTCTTCTCTTACCCTATCTTCTGTCTCAGTATCAGGTATCTGATCTGAATTATTGGCCAAAACATCTACAAAGACATTATTCATATCTTCAAAAAATTGTGATTTATCTTCTTTTTTTATAAAAACTTTTTGAATAGAATCTAACTTTTGAAATTGTGCATCGCTGATAGTGCTATCCCCATGGATATACTTTATATAATGAAAATAACTATCTTTCTTCATTCTTAAGAAAACATCTACAGGAGTTTTTTTCATCAGTTTAAGAGTAGTCGTAATTATTGGATAGTAGAGTTCTTTATCGTCAATGATATTATATCGCTGCTTTGCATGGCGCATATTTCCTTTTAAAAACTCTCCAATATTTTCATTTGGTAAAAAACTATGAATATTCAAAACCGGATCGCTAAATTTTGTCTCTCCAATATAAATCAGATCAACAATACGCTCTTTCTTTTTAATACTACTAACAATCGATGCTTTATAGAAATCATCAAAAACTATGATTTCAATATCAGGAAGTAATTCAAATAAACCCATGCAATCTTCGGTAGAATGAACAGACACAACCCCAATATCAATTATTGCGGAAATATCGGCTTCCATCTTAGTTGCCAGCTCCTTGTCTTTCATAAGGATAACTAAATGCATTTTTTGCTCTCAATTGTTTAGTGATCAGTTTGTTATATTTCATTATACAATAGTTATGAAAATTATGAAGTGGAAAGAATGGTCAATTAATATATTTTAAACAAAAAAAAGACCTTCATAAGAAGGCCTTTTATTATTCGAGATTTTTTAATTTGATTAAAATTCAATTAACATTCCTGCAAATAAACTGACAATATTAGATTCACCAAGTTCTTCCGATAAATCTTCTAGTCTTTTCTGGTCTGGTGCTAGATATGGGTTAACCCCTTTTTCAGATGATAGGTTTCCACCTAATGACCTTGAGTAATTAAGTTCGATATTGGCGCCAATACTTTCAGTAAACTTAATTTCTGAACCTATCATTAGTTCAATATTTACGTTACTTGTAATAACTTCTTCACTACCAAAGTTGTACCCGTAGTATTGTCCGCCGTATGATGAACTTGCTTGGTTATTATCTGCATAGGCCATTGTTGTTCTATTATAACCAATACCGGCACCTACAAATGGTCTAAATCTATCGTTCTTTATAATAAAGAATTTAGAATAGATATCAAAGTTCATATTCTTGTATTCCATTTCTCGTCCACCGTAGTAACTATTATAGTAATCCACGTACCCAGAATTCATATAGTTTGAACCACCATAGTCTTGGGTTGAAAGTGATGTATAATTAAAACCGATTCCAATACTAAATCTATCGTTTGCGTTAGTTTCAATTTTAATACCACCAACAAGACCTGCCTCTAAAGATTCATTATCTGACATCAATGTTGTTAGTCCTGAGTAAGGTAGGACTTTAATAGTAGAGCCAAATTTATCACCTGTTGTAGGAACTTTTACTGGTGCCTCAATAACTTGTGGTGCTATGGGTGCTGCTTGTTGAACGTTAAGGGTATCTTCCTTAGGCGCTTTTACATATTCTTCACAACCCTCTTTCTGACCTTCGGCCATAAGACAGTCTATCTTTTTATTAAATTTATCTATAGTTACTTGAGATTCTTTTCTTTCTTCGATCATGTCTTCAGTTACATCTGCTAACTTTTCAGTAGATCTAGAAAGCTCTCCATATTTTTTCTTCTTTTGCTTATTAACAACGATTGCAGTTTTTTGCTTACGTAATTCGCTCTTAACGTTTTCAAGTTCTGCATCAGAAACATTTTCTTCTTCTGTTACATAACCATTGATGTCAATTGGGTCACTGTTAAGAACAGCACCGTTGTTTGCCATAGCTCCTGAGAATGTTGCAACTGTCATTGCCATCCCTAGAAAAGTAGCCGCTAGCTTACCTCTGTTTGTTTTCATAATTCTTCTCCTCGAATAATAATCTTAATCAAGGCTAGTTTACATAAAAACTACGACGCACTACAGCATATTATCTAAAGGGTGTATAATTTACATGCTTTGGAAATTAAGGTTATCTTAACTACTTGTTTTTAGGTTGTTTATAACTAGCGTCGGATGGTGAAAAACTTATATTGACCGCTAAACCCATCATTTCCACCCTGCATTGTTGATTTATAAGAGTTCAAATACTTATTCTGAAAGCTATTAGGATCTTCAAGTAAATATTCGTTAAGCTTTGCAAATAGCGTCTGACAAATGGCAATCACAACTATTAACAAGAGGATGTATTCAACCATAGTTTGGCCATTTTCATTTTTTAGTCGATTAAACTTTTTTAAGTGCTTAAGCATAGTATTATTATGCCTTATGCAGAAAATATATCAAGCAGGTAGGAATAGAGTCCTAATGATTTTGAACGGTTAGGTCCACAATGCTCAATACCGGCCAATTTTTGCTTTGTATCGTTATTGTAAAAGTGGGCGAAATCTTTTTTACTATGAGGGTGTAAATCTTGTTTATCACTTGGTCTAAATTCAAACCAAATATCATTCCCTTTAATAAGTTTGGCCCGTGATATCCAGTCTGCCTTAACAAACCCAGGTAGCATCATTTCCAAAGATTGAAATAGATCCTCTAAAGCATGGTGATAATAAAAGCTTGGCTTAGTTCCTTGATAATCAGCGAAAGAATATACCCCCTCTAATAATCCGTCATCATTTATACTCACTTCCCAATAAGGAAAGTCCGACCCCATTCTTTTTTCTTGGGAAAAAACGATTCTTTTATTTCTAAATAATGTTACGAACTCATGGTCAACAAAACCCTTTAAACTAATACTTAAAAACTGAGTTCCCATTTCGTGACTTTTAAAAGGTAGGGATTCTTTGGCCTGACCAAAATAAAAGGTATTTTCAACTTTTACAATTCCATCGATAGCATCAAGTAGAATATAATTAAGTTTATTATTTGCAATACCCCAATCACGAATTGAAGTATTTCTCATATCGCCGCCATGCTTTCGGTATTCAAAGATTAAATCTTCTTGTAGGGCTTTATAGTCGATTTCATAACGAGGTGAAATAAGTGATGTTAAAAGGTATTTTGTTTCTAGCTCATTTTTCCCAGCAGAAAATACTGTTTGAAACATTACTTGTAGAACATAATGAAGCTGTTTCGTTACTAATTTATCTTCTTCCAAGAAGTTCAAAAAACTTTGAAAGACTTCACTTAATTCTAAGTTTTTAGAATGATCGAAGGATTCATCAAGATTTTTTTGGTTAAATAGATCGAACGATTTTTCGGCATTAGAATCAAGAAATTCAAAGAAATCGTTATCAAAAACTTCGTGATTAACATCAACCAATCTTTTTTGATAAACTTCCGAGAAACACTCAGGAAATTTCCTAGCAATCTCTTTAATATTTGCATATGGAGAATTTGATAACTCAATCATCTTTTCATTTAAATATAGAACTGTATTTTTTTCACTTAAATAATTATCGAGCTTTTTTAAACAAGAGATATCATATCGGTGGCCAAGCTTCAATAAAACGGCCCTTTCTGTGTGCCCAATATTGAGGTACCATTTATTGGCAAAAGAAAGCTCGCTATCGTCTATCAAAACTGAACTATCACCATTTTTAAGAGATATAATCCCATAAACAAGAGAGATATAGTTTAATCCAATGATTCCGTGATTATATGATTTTCGAAGCATTTAAAGCCTTATCCCATTTTTAGTTTTAACCATATTAAAATTCTCTCATAATCTTTAATTATCTGACCATCAAAATGAGTTTCTTTTTGACCTTCATTGTTACTGGGCTGGGTCATAATTTCAAGAATATTTTCAACTTCACTTACGAGATTCACCCTATCAGGAGATTTTCTTTCAATATATGTTAACTCCGAAGATCGGTGACATTTAGGTCCATGATAGACTTCACATCCATTTAGGTATGGCTCTAAAACGCTATGAATAGATTCCCCAAAACCACCACCAATATATGCCCTATTAAAGTAAGCATACAACTCACAAAGAACACCTTTTACATTAAAGATCCAAACACCCGGCTTTATCTTGAATTCATCAATATACGAATCGAGTTCACTCTCGGTTGTTGTGTTATTGATTTGATAAGTTGGAATGTTTACGTTTCCAAATGCACTAAGTAGATCATTCAAACTTGTATTATCCAATAGATGTGGCGCGATACAGTTGATGTTTTCAGCCGAACTCTCCACAAGCACCTGCTTATTAAAACCGGTAACTTCCTGTGCCCAAAAACTTCCAAAGATATTTCGATTTTTGTATTTTGAAATAAGCTCAGAATCTAGTTTGTTAAATATTTCAAATTTATTAGAAATACTTTTGTCCTTATTCTCAATCCTTTTGGCAATATTAATCATTCTAAAGTCAAAATGATCGATATTTATTTTTTGAATTGAACAATATTTTATAAAATGAGCCTCATCCTTAATCGTTGCGGCCACAATTTGATCGAATGATTGATAACAATTTTTTAAATACCACTTTGCTAACACTCCCTTCTGAGGGTAAGTCTGAGCTGCCCCAGATAAAAGAATAAACCGTATATCTTTTCTTTTCCCATATTTCATAAGCTCTGGAAAAAAATCATAGCGACATAAAAATAAAGTCTTTGCCGTGAGCCATTTATTGATATTCTTCGTTTTTGAAAATGGTCTAAATGTTAATATTGGATATCTAAAAATTCTTAATTGATTAGGATATTTTTCTTTGAGTTCTTTACAACGATGCTCAACACTTTCTGAACAAAATACAAGCTCAACGGTTTCTCCACTATCAAGTAAATAGTTAAGTAATGGATTAACCTGTTCTAGCTCTCCTTCTGAAGAAACTTCAAAGGCAAAATTGGCCCTTGTTAGGTTATTGATTTGGATAAGGTTGGTTAATTCAAAATGAATTCGTTTCTTTGCCTTTTGACTAAACATTGGGAAAAGAAACCGTGTAATTGGATAAAGTAGAACTCGTAGAGTTATATAAAAGAAGTACACTAGTTTACCACCCTAATCAAAGTCTCTCTCAATTCTTTATAAACAAAATCAGGGGTAATTTTTGTCATACAATATTGTTCTTTTCTAAAACACTTTTTACTACCAGTTCCAGAACAAGGTCTGCACCACACTTTTGTCGAAATAGCTTTTGATAAAGAAAGGTGGGGTTTAAACCCAAAGCTCTCCGAAGTTGGCCCAAATATTGTGAGAGCCGGATTTCCAAACGCTTCTGTTATATGTCCTGTGCCCGTATCATTCGTAACGCAAACTTTAGCCCGTGCTAAGACCATTGATGTTTCTTCAAGGCTTGTCTTTCCTTGTAAGTTTATAAAGCGTGATGATTGACTCAATTTATTAGAAATCATTTCATCACAATAAATATCATTTGGACCGGCCACTAAAACGACCTTTAATGCTGAGAATTGTTCATCCATTAAAAATGCTTCAATTAAGACTTTAAAGTTTTCCATAGGCCAGCGCTTAGGTGAAAATGAGGCGATAGGAGAAATAGCAATATAGTCCCCTTGAACAATTTCTTTAACTTTTCTAAATGATTTGGGAACAGTGGTCAGCCCTATCTTCTCACTTCCTGTTTGTTCTCGGTTAAACTGTGCAAGTTCATCAAAATCAAAGGTTTTATTAAGTATAAATCTAATATCGTTTATAACTCTTTCGTGATGGGATTCAAGGTTTGCAAGAAAGTTTACTTTTAATTTTATAAGTAAAAATCTTAGAAAGCTTCGCTTATGAACAATAATACTTGGTATTTTAAAACAGAAAATCCGTAAAAACTTTGCCCTTAAAGTATTATGTAAATCAATAATAATATCAGCACTCAAACCTTGTTGGATTTCTTTTGCTAAAGCTCGAAGCTGTTTTATATCTTCAACACCTTTTAGTCTTTTAATGGTTTTAACTTCATCAATATAGGGATGCCCCTCAACTAGTGATGAAAATTCGCTTGAGGTTACAAATGTTATCTTGCAGTTTGGAAATTGAAATTTGAGCCAACTAAAAATTGGGCTTTGTAGAATTATATCACCGAGGCTAGAAAATCTGATTAAAACAAAGTGCATTATAAAATATTACTGATCTTTTAGTAAGCTGGCCATTTCTTCAGCAAAATAAGTCAAAATTATATCCGCACCTGCACGTTTAAAGGATGTTAGCATTTCAACCATGATTTGCTCGCCATCAATCCAACCATTATTTGCGGCGGCTTTAACCATAGCGTACTCCCCACTTACATTATAAGCAGCTACGGGTAATAATGACTTTTTTTTCATTCTATAAATTATGTCTAAGTAACTAAGTCCTGGTTTAACCATCACAAAATCAGCACCTTCTTGAGTGTCAAGATCTAGCTCCCTCATTGCTTCGTCACTATTTGAGTAGTCCATTTGATATGTTTTCTTATCTCCAGACTTTGGAGCTGAATCTAGAGCATCTCTAAATGGACCATAAAAACTTGAAGCATATTTAGCCGTATAGGCCATAATAGAAGTTTGTGCAAAACCATTTTCCTCTAAAGCCTTTCTAATAGCACCAATTCGACCGTCCATCATATCCGATGGACCCAAGATATCACTTCCAGCTTGAGCCTGGACTAACGCCATTTTCACAAGTACTGAAAGAGTTTCATCGTTTAAAATTTCATCTGTCTTTTTATCAACTATTCCATCGTGCCCATCACTTGAATAAGGATCAAGAGCAATATCTGTCATTATCAACATTTCAGGGCATGCAGCTTTTACGGCTTTTACGGCCCTCTGGTTAAGCCCTTCTGGATTATAGGCTTCTTTGGCATCACTTGTTTTTAAACTTTCCTCAACCACTGGAAACAAAGCCACACATTTAATTCCAAGCTTTTGTAAATCAATGACCTTCTCAACTAGTTTATCAACTGAATACCGAAATTGACCAGGCATTGAGGTAATTTCGATTTTTAATTTTTCACCTTCTAAAAAAAACAAAGGCATTATTAAATCATCAACAGTCACTTGATTTTCCTTAATCAATGCTCTGGTTGAAGAATTTTTTCTATTTCTTCTGGGTCTAGAAATTGTTTGCATCTTTTATACCTTTATCGGCGAGAGACTTAAAAACAATCCCATACATTTTGATTTGCTTTAGCATACTGGCAAGACCATTAGTTCTGTTCATAGATAGGTGATCAGTAATACCAATATCTTTTAGGAAATCATCTTTATAACTAATTATTTCATCAGGCGTTGCATGGGAATAAGCTTCGACCAATAAACCAACGATACCTTTTACAAGAATTGCATCACTGGTAGCAAAAAATTCTACGACACCATTTTTATATTGAGGTCTTAACCATACTTTGGACTGACACCCCTTAATTTGAAATTTCTCGATTTGAAACTCAACAGGTAAATCGTCCAAGTTTTTTCCGATCTTTATAAGTTCTTTATATCGATCTTCCCAATCATTATACTGATTAAACCGCTCTACTAAGCCTATTACTCTATTTTCTATACTCATAATTTCAATACCTTCCAATGCCTATTTATAGCATAGCCGGCAAGAATTTCACAATCATTATTATTTAAAGTTATCAAAATATTAGGTCGATATAGACGGTAGGTAATTGAGGAATAATTAATGGATGAATTAAAGAAAATTATCGATTTAAAATCGCTCAGTGATCAAGAGATAAAGGATAGAAGTATTTCTTTATCCGATCTTTGGATGGTTAAAGACGAACATGATAAGATCTTCGGACCTTATGATACCGAGTCTTTAAAAGTCTACACCGGAAATCATCATCATTTATTTGAAAATTCACAAACATATAATTTGGAAGATGAAAAATGGTCAGAAACTTTCTCTATCCCCCATTTTCAACGAAGAAAACCAGCTCTTGTTTCGGCGCAAAACTTAATTGCAAATGCAGAGTTTTACGTTTTAATAAATGATCAACAAAATGGACCTTACCGTAAAGATGAGGTTCAAGCCTTTTTAAATAATGGTAACATCACACCTTCGACCCTAATTTCACTAGACAAAGGTGAATCATGGATCAAACTATATGAGCATCATGTTTTCGATAGAAGAACTAAAAAATCTAATCAAGAATTACCTTTTAGGCCTGCACCAGAAATTTTGGAACACATGGCCAAAACTAAAGACGAAATTCTCAAAGCAAAAGAGCAAGAGGAAGCAATAATTGAGTTGGCATTTATTGGCCACAATAAAACAGTTGCGCCGAAAGTAAAAAATCAAAAATCAATTGGAATAACCAAAAAAGAATACTCAAAAAAAGAAAGTGTTGAAGATAATGCATCGACAAATAAAAAGAAATTTCTAGTACCTGCTTTTGCAATGCTTGCACTATGTGTCATGGTTTTTGCAGGAAGTGCACTCATAAATGGTTTTCAGAATACAGATAGGAATATTAAAGAAGCGAAAACAGATGTAAAAAGTATAAATAACTCACAAAGAGCTGCAACAAGAAAACCTGCAGCAACAACAAGAAGAGTGAAACCCAAAAAAATCACTAAAAGATTACCAAAACGAATTGCACCAAAACGCTATAACCCGGATCCACAAAGAAGGCGCACTAACGCTCGGGCCAAAAGAAAAGATGTTTTTGAGCAAGATATTGAAAAATTAGATATCAATGACCCTGAAGTACAAGAAGAGCTTACAAGACAACTCGCCGGTGAATATGAAATGGACGGTGAGGTGAACGAAGAAGAAGCTGAAGAATTTCTTGATGAAAGAGAAGATGGGTATGAAGGTATTGAAGAACGTGAGGACCACGAAGAATATTAAATCTTTCTAATTTTGCCATGGCCATGATACTGTGTTCCCATGCTAAATACATCTCAACTAATAGACAAATTTTACACTTTCGAGAAAAATAACTCTCGGCTTTTTAGTTTTGAAGGAATTGAAGGAAGTGGGAAATCTACTCAAATTCAAATTCTTAAAAATTACTTAACGGACTTAGGCTATGAAGTCCTTTTACTAAGAGAACCTGGTGGAACAAGTTTTGGAGAAGGCCTAAGATCTGCAATACTAAATTCGTCTAGCCCTCTTACCCCTATTTCAGAAGCTTACTTATTTGCTTCTTCTAGAGCGCAACTAATACAAGAAAAAATTCTTCCTTTTCTGAAGAACGAAAAACATATAGTTATTTTGGATCGTTATATTGATAGTTCAATGGCCTATCAAGGAAATGCTAGAGGCTTGGGAATGGATACAATTTTAAATATTCATACTATCTCCCCTTTAAACATTATGCCTAACAAGACCTTTTACCTTTCTATTACAATGCAAGAGTCAATGAAAAGGCAGGACTCACGTGGTAATCAAAAAGATTATTTCGAAAAAGAAAACCAAGATTTTTACCTAAAACTAATCGAAGGTTACGAAAACTGTGCTGACAAATTTACAAATAGAATTATTCGAATCGATGCATCAAGACCTATTGAGGAAGTTTCAGCAACTTTATTAGATGAGATGAAAAAACTATTATAGGAATGTATTCACTATGAATAATAAGATTAAAGATATATTGATAAATAAAGCAAAACTCAATGAGATGGCACATCTCTATATCGTCGAACCAAACAAAGCAGATTATCAAAATTTTTGTCATACATGGCTGAATCAAATTCTTCAGAGTATTTCATCTCTGAGCTCAAAAACAGCTATTGAGAACCACCAAGATATACTCACTATCGTTCCAGAAAAGGATGCAAAGCAATACAATAAAACAAATCTACAAGAAATCTTTGATTTTATAAATTACAAGGCGATTACTTTAGATCAAAAATTTATTATAATTCCGCAAGCACATAAGCTTTCAGAAATAAATTCAAACAAGCTTTTAAAAACATTTGAAGAGCCTCCTATTAAGTTAACTGTATTTTTAATAAATCCACATAAGACTAATATTTTACCTACAATCTCATCAAGAGCGGTGCAGTTAAAATTACTATTGCCTACTGAAGAAAGTAAGAACTTTTTTGATGACATTATGAAGCAAGAACTAAGCTTTGCAGAATTCTCCCAGCTTTGTGATTCAAAAGAATGTAGTATTGATCAGCTACTTTCAGACCTAGTGACTATACACAACGAGTCAAATGCCAATTTTCAGTCAATGAATCAATTGAAAAAGGACATCACTTCCATTCAAGAAGATTTACTTTTTCATAACTCAGCGCAAAACATAAAACTTAAGATATACAATTCATTTATTCAGCTTAAATAGCGGGTAAGTTATTGACTACTTGTCTTTAAAAATCGAAAATAAAACTTAACTAAACTAGTAAAGATTTGGAAGAAATATAATGACTGATACACAAGAAGTGAAAGACCAAGATTCATCTGGCCAACACAATAATGACTCATCAGAGAGAAAGAAGAAAAACAAGTTTGCAGTAAAAGAAGAAATTACTGAAGAGAACTGTCGCTTTGATGAAGGACAGATTTTAAAATTTGTTAGAGTAAGGTTTCCTGGACATGCGAAAAGCTATGCCTTCCTAGTTGGACAGAGAAATCTCGTCTATGGTAAAAAAGTCGTGGCCATGAGTGACCGTGGTATGGCCGTAGGATATATAAACTCATTCCCATATGAACTCCCTTTCAAAAAAGATATGCTTCCTTTGAGAAGTATTAATAAAGCCGCTACTGAAGAAGATATAAGTACTGAAGTTGAAAATTATAAAAAACAAAAAGAAATTGAAACTCTTTGCCAGAATCTAATTGAAAAACATAAATTATCCATGAACCTCACTCATGTTGAGTTTACTCAATTTGGTAAAAAGGTTGTTTTCTATTTTGTTGCACCATCAAGAGTTGATTTCAGAGGAATGGTAAAAGATCTTGTAGCTGAATTAAGACTTAGAATAGAACTCAGACAAATTTCCGTTCGTGATAGAGCTGCTTCCCAAGGGGCCATTGGTCCATGTGGTAGAGAACTTTGTTGTTCTTCATTTTTATCTAAATATGGTAATGTTTCTATAAAAATGGCTAAAAACCAAAACCTAACTTTAAATTATTCAAAATTAAATGGTGTTTGTGGCCAATTAAAATGTTGTCTACAATACGAAGATGAAGTTTACTCTCAAAAAAGAAAAGCTTTACCAAATGAAGGTGACTTCGTTCAAACTAAGAATGGTGACTCAGGAAAAGTTAGAAAGCTAAATATCCTAAGCCAACAATTTGATATGCTTACAGATCGTGGACAAATCAAACGTTATACTTACGAAGAACTAGCAAAAACTTATAAAAATGATGAATACAAATTCCCAAGACAATTTGACCATGTGTCTGATGAAACAGGAACAGTCATTGGACTTTCAGAGAAAGAGGCAAAAATCTCACGTCAATTTGAAAGAGACATGGAGAAAATGAATAAGCGCTCAAAGAAATTTGCAGCAGAATCTTTAGATGAAATTGCAGAGTTCCTACCAGAAAGAGATCGCTCAAATGACTATACAGCTGAAGAGCTAGATGAATCTATATCTTCAATTAAAGAAGTAGAGGAAGCACCGGTTCAGATTCAATTAAAACCCTCTCCCACTCCTCGGCCAAGAAATGACGATAATAAACCTGTAGCTTCAAGAAATACTAAGAAGCCGTACAGACCAAACAAAAAGAAAAACCCGAATAGCAATAATAGTCAAAACGCTAATAGGAAGCCAAATAACAGAGGACCAAAAAAGCCCTCTAAAGAGTAGAGATGCCTGAGTTTAAAATATTTCATACCTCAGATTGGCACTTGGGAAAAAAGCTCTTCAAGGCAGATAGAATTGAAGAGCATACCCAATTTTTAGAATGGACCTACCAATTTCTAATATCAGAAAAGATCAATTTACTAATTATAGCTGGGGATGTTTTTGATGTCCCCAATCCACCTAACGTCGCTCAACAGCTATTCTATGATTTCATATTTAAGATTGGAAAAATTCCAAACTTTCAATCAATTGTTATAACTGGTAATCATGACTCATCATCTTTATTTGAGATTCCAAAATCTTTCTTTCAAAAACATAATTGCCATATCTACACTAAACTTGAAAACGATTTAAGTAAGCTCGAACACTATATCGAATATAATAACGAAATTATCGGAATAAAACTCCTTCCATATTTTAGAAATTATGAACTCACTAATTTTTTACCCGAAGCTTCAAAGGAAGATGACTCTTGTGTGGAAAACTACTTTAAAAACTTCTTCAAACAATGGCAGCGAAAACCTCACTACAAATTTCTTGTTTCCCACCACGGCTTTGGTAAATACAGCGCCGCAGGAAGTGAGCACGCCATATTTCTTTCAGGCGTGGATCATTTCCCAATGAGTTGGGTGGAGAACGCTTTTGACTATATTGCCCTAGGACATATACATAAGAAGCAAACAATCTCTAAAGATCCCCTAACCATTTACCCGGGATCTCCAATTCCTCTGCGGTTTTCAGAAGGTAATAAAAAATATATTTCTTTGGTTACAATCAATGATGGAAAGCTCTCCCAAGAAGATATTGTGATCCCGGTCTTCAAAAGAGTGGTACAGATTAAAACAAGCTTAGATACCTATCAAAATGATATCAAGAATTTTCTTGATGCCAAAGACCAAGCCGAAAAATGTTTCTTAGAGGTGATAATAAAACAAGATAAACCAAAAGCTGGTGTTGCAGATAAAATACGAGCAATTATCTCAAATCACAATATCGAATTAACATCTTTTATCCCTGTGATCACCTCAACTCAGACAACACATCTAAGCTTTGAGGAACTTAAACAACTCAATCTAACTGAGCTCTTCACTAAATATTATAAGCACAAATATGAGGACCAACAAATACCACAACATTTACTTAAAAACTTCAACTCCCTTTTGGAAGAAATAAACGATGAGAATTCATAACCTCTCTATTTCAAATATTGCCTCATTAAGAGGTGAACACTTTATAAACTTTGATAAAATCAATGAAAGCTCGAACCTATTTGCCATAACTGGTAAGACAGGCGCTGGTAAATCGACAATTTTAAATTGTATCTCCCTTGCCCTATATGGAGATGTCTACAAAAGAGGCTCTAACTCCGTAGACTTCATAACTCTAGGAGAAGCCCTTGGCTCAATTGATTTAACTTTCTCTATTAACTACAAAAAGTACAAAGCTAGTTGGCGTTTACGTACCCGTAAAAAGAATGGGGAAGAGTTGAAAAAACCTCAATTAACTAGACTTCTTTTTACATTACAGCCCGACGGCCAAGAGTTGGCTATAGATACTACTGCTGAAGAGATTTGTAACCTCAGCTTTAATCAATTCTGTAAAACTACAATTCTCAACCAAGGTGAATTCTCAAGATTCTTAACGAGTAATTTCACGGAACGCAAAGAGATTCTCGAAAAATTCTATCAAGGTGAAAGCCTTGATACTCTCAATAACTTCCTTAAAATTAAATTAAAAGAAAATCTAAGTAAGAAAGAAGAAAAAGAAAACCTTGTAAAAGGAATAAGTGAATCTTTCTCAGATCTAAAATTCACAGAAAAAGATATTGATAACTTAAAGAGAGTAATCACTAATAACAAGTCCTATCTTGATAGTGCAAATGAGCTCATAACAAATATAAAGGATGCTCTCAACTTATCTGAAACAATTAAAAATACCCACGAACGAAATAAGATTATTGCCATAAAACAAAATGAAACTCAAAGTTTATTTAATGAAGAATCATTAAAAGTTGATCTCATTCAAAATGATGTAGAAAAGCAAACAATCAAACTGGCAGAGATAAAACCAATTCTAAACCAAGCAATAAAAAAAGAAATTAACTCCCTTAGCATACAAAAAAGAATCGCTCAGCTAAAAGAACAAGCCCATACAAACAAAAACAATTTAACTACCTCAACTGCCGAAATAAATGATATCGAAAAGAAATGTGAAAAACTAAAAGAAGAACGCGCTATATTCCCAAGACTTATTTCAAAATTCAACGAAATCGAAGTAGATGGTTTTTTAAAAGAATTCAACCATGCATCCATGATCTTAAATGAATCAAGGGGGCTTAAAAATGATCTTGACTTATTTAATGAAGACAGAGAAACCAAAAATAAAACCCTTCAGGAAATCAAGAGGACAAAAGATAATTTCCAGAAAGAAAATAGTAAGATCGATTTTGGAAAAACAAATTCACTACTAGAAGATAATTCTAAGAGCCTCGATCAAATGAATATAATGGTGCCGTCATTAAAAAACTTTTTAGATTTTAAAAATAAGGTTGACGTAGAAAGCCCCCTCTTGGAAAGCTCAATTTCAAAACTAACGGAGGAATCTGATTCTAAAAGTGATGAATTACTTTTCTACAAACAAGAAAAATTAGATCTAGAAAAAATACTAAAACTATATAAGCTAGCTGATTCTATTCAGATGTGCAGAGAAGAAAGTGTATCTAAAAAGGAATGTATTATTTGTGGAAATACAAACCTTGACCTCAAATCAGAGGTTGATGAACTAGATAGCGATGACTTCATTAATACACAACTTCGCTTAGAAAAAAACACAGAGAATACAACACAAACTCAAAACAATCTCAATACTCTAAAGGTTAAACTTTTGAGTACCCAAAATGAATATCGAAAGATACTTGATGAATTTGAGCTTAAGAGTGAAATGATTAAAAATGATCTGGCAAAGATTTCATTTTTTACAATCAAAGAACCTTTAAACCAATCTACGCTGGATTCTTTAGTTCAAAAACAACAAGAAACAAGAGAGCTTATCCAAAAACTGACAAGTGAACTTCAACTTTTCCAAATAAATGAAGAAAAAATCATTCACCAGAATACTTTACTGGTCAATATAAATACCGATTTAGAAAAACTTGATGCTCTCTACAAAGCTAAGAAAAATAAAAAAGACGAACACCATCAACAAATTCAATCCATAATGAACAAGTACCTTTCCTCTCCTACAGTGACCAAGGAATCATGGAAAGAATTTGAGGGATTCAAACAAGATGTTCAAAGATATGGAAAAATTAATCAAGAGCTTGAAATATCTTCTATAAAGAAAGAAGGGCTTGATCAATACTTAGAAAAATTAAAAAAAGAATCAGAAGCTATTTCTTTGGAAACAGAGTCACTTGACGACGAAAATCAATTAATTCAAATATTTCTTAAAGAAAATACAAGTAACTGTGAGCCCTCAAAAGAACTTAAACAATTGGAAGACTCACTTTCAGAGATTACAATTAAATTCAATCAGAAAGCAAAGACATTAAAACTCATAGAAATTCAATTAGCAGAGTTTAGAAGTAAAGTTGACATTAATAATGAACAAAACAAAACCTCCCAAGTTTTAAGGGCCGCAATTATATTAAATATAATAAAAATCTCCAAACATCTAAATAATCTAAAAGTCGTAGAGCTGGAAGACTTCGACAAAATATTAAAAATTACAAAAAAGCTTTCTCAATTACGAGAAGATGAGTTTTCCCTGGAGATTCTTTACGAAACTTTTACCCAATATGGAGAATCGATTAAACTATTAAAAGAATTTTCCCTCAATAAAGAAAAAAAATTATCAGAGTACACAGCACTTGAAAAGCAACGTAAAGAGAATCAAGATAAAGTTCGACTAATCAATGATGAATTAAAAATACTTCTCAAGAAGCAATATGAATTGGATGAACTCAATCAGCTCATTGGAAAGGATGAATTTAGAAATTACGTATTAGCTATTATAGAAAACCTCTTACTTGAGCAAACAAATAAAGAATTAAAGATTCTTTGCCAGGGCCGTTACGGAATTATTCAAACAAATAGAACTAACAAAATGGCCTCAGAGTTTAAAATTGTTGATTTTTTTATGGACGGTTTAGAGCGAAAGATTTCAACTCTCTCTGGAGGAGAAACTTTTCTTGTCTCTTTAGCAATGGCGATGGCCCTCGCTGAACTAACGAGAGGTAATACGCAAATTGATTCTCTTTTTATTGATGAAGGATTTGGGACACTTGATAGTGACTCAATCAATGAAGTCTACGAACTCTTATTAGAAATCCAACATAGTGGTAAACAGATTGGAGTGATTTCACATATTAGTGATTTAACCAGTAGAATACCGGTCAATATTAATTTGGTTAAGAACCAAAATGGTTTATCTGACATAAATATTCTACTAAACTAAACATGAATAAATCAAATAATTCTATTGTTTATAAATAGATGTAAAGTATAATAGTAAAAAATTCGATAAGTAATGAGAATTAAATTCTATAACTTTTAAAGGGCTAACATGAGTGATAATAACTTCGTTAATTTTTCTAAACCATTTCTTGATGCACTAACAGAAACTTTTGATATGATGGTTCAGACTAAACTAACTGCTCACTCTCCAAAAATAAAAACAAGTAATGTTGCTAACGGTGATATTACGGCCCTCATAGGTATGAATGGTACGGTTGAAAGAGAAGACGGGGTTAAAGACTTTAAAGGTCTTATGGCAATTTCTTGGCCAGAAGAACTATATGTTAAACTCGCCGGTAGAATGCTTTTTGAAGAGTATACAGAATACTGTGAAGACATTGCAGACTCAGGTGCGGAGATATGTAATATAGTTATGGGAAATGCAAAAAGTGGCTTAACTCCACTTGGTTATAAAATCGAAATGGCAACACCCAGTACTGTTCGTGGAAAAAGTCATGAGATCAAGTATCCTGCTAAAACTACGGTAATTGAAATTGTTTTAACTTGTGATATCGGGAATTTTTCACTTGAACTTTGTTACCAAGAAAATAGCTAATCTATATTAAAGGCCTGCTTTTTTAACAAAAGATTTAAATTTCTTTATGATAGCTAAATCATAATTACCAATTTGATTTATACTAAAATCTTCAAGAACAGCATCACGTTCTTTTCCCAACATAGTCACTTCTCTGTCGTAAAAACAGCAAATAGATAAACACTCTTGCTCAGGAGTTAAAGAAGATAACTTATTTGGAAAGCCATTACCACTTCGCTTTTCTTCATGGGCCATAATTAAATTAATGACATCTGCACTTGCAAAATCTTTATCTTGTAAAATCTCACCACCAGTTTTTGGGTGTTCTTTATAGGCCGTTAATTCCTTAGCTTCCATATCTTTAACTTCTTTTGCAAATAAGTACTTAAGGTCTTCTTCATACTGAGAATAAGCTACATCATGAAATAAACCAGCGACACCAAGAAATTCAACAGAAGATTTTGATAGGCCCTGAAACTCTGCAAAACTAATACATAACGAAGATGAATTTAAAGCATGTTTTTGCATTTTT
The DNA here is from genome assembly GCA_047634375.1 of Bacteriovoracaceae bacterium. Classification (GTDB taxonomy): domain Bacteria; phylum Bdellovibrionota; class Bacteriovoracia; order Bacteriovoracales; family Bacteriovoracaceae. Next base: position 8,220 of record JBLIAG010000017.1, on the reverse strand, counting down.
GCATCAAGCGAATCATTTCCTTCCTCCAACTTTCGATCAAAAATACCCTTAAGAAGTTCGTCGTTTTGTCCAAGAACACTAATTAAACTAGCCGCTGTATTTTGAGCAGCATCATACGATTTTTTAGAATGCGGATCTTCAAAAATCCTTTCTGCAGTCGCTTCACCAGCTCCTACAACGAGATTGGCTTTATCTTCAATAGAGACACTGGAGTCATTCATGGCTTCATTTAAACAGCGATCAATATAGTCTTGGTACTTTGACTCTTGAGCATCATTAATAAATAGTTTCCTAACTTTTTTATCTTTTAAATATTGGATTCTATGACCTTCAACATCATCATCTCCCCTAGCGTACAAAAGAACTTTATGAGGTAATTGAATAAAAACATCAAACCCCAATTTTACATCACTTTTTAATGTCGAAACTCGAATTGGCAAATAGCTCATAATAATTTTCCTTTATAATTATTAAGTATAATGGCATCTAGAAAATTTACCAACAAATTATTTCTCGACAATCTTTGTCTGGATTATTTTTTTTCTAAAAAAGTATAGGTAGTTGTCCGATAATAAAGTAGAATAAAGAATAAACTATATTTAGGAGTAAATTGACATGGCATTCGATCCAAAACAAAAAATACTTATCGTAGACGACATGAGTACGATGAGAAAAATTATTAAGAATATGTTAGGAAAAATGGGTTGTACCGATCTTCACGAAGCAGATGATGGTGCTCCAGCATGGGAAATGATTCAACAAAACCATGAAGCCGGTACACCTTACGACTTTATCGTCTCTGATTGGAACATGCCTCAGTTAACTGGTCTTGATTTGCTTAAGAATTTGAGATCAGATGAAAGATTTAAAACGCTCCCCTTCCTTATGATTACAGCAGAGGCAGAACAAGCTAATGTAATTATTGCTGTAAAAGCAGGTGTTAGTAATTTTATTGTAAAACCATTTTCGATTGTAACTCTTAAAGAAAAAATCGATAAAGTCTTTCCTTAGGAATTATAAATATGTCAATGTTACAAGATCCCGAAATGGCCGAGATTATTGAAGACTTCTGTAAAGAATCAGAAGCAATTTATAATGATCTTGAATCAATGCTAGAAGACTACGAGGATAACCAAGACTCAAAAAAACTTGAAGAATTTGGACAAGTTATTGACAGAGTTATGGGTGCTGCAAAATCAGTTGATGCAGACCAGACAGGGCTATATTGTGACCTTGGCAAGACCATTAGCTATAAGGCCAGTCAATCAATGGACAAAGCCCTTCTAGATATAGTCGTTGCCGTTCTTTTTGACACAGTAGAAATACTCCAAGTGATGAACAAAACTATCGCATCAGACAAAATTGAAAAGGTTTCCGGAATAAATCTAGAGGCATTTGGAACAAGACTACGATGGTTAGCAGATAAGTTTAAAGATATTCAAAGATCTTCAGTTTCTATTGGAACTGATGATACGAAGCTAGATGATCAAAAGTCTATTGATGATCTACTTGCAGATTTAGGACTTTAACGCTTATTTTTTTCCAACTCTTTCTCTAAATCATTAAGCAATAAGGTTCCAAGTGAATCAGTTAATCTTGTAGGAAAATTAATATTAATTCCATCCGAACTAACTTTCTTATGAAACATCTCAATCGTTTTTATAAGATCTACTTTTCGTCCATTTAAATTTCCATATGAATACATCAAAATCTGGTCAGCAAGATTAATGATAAAGGAGACATAATCGATATAGTCTTCTTTCTTCTCTCTAGGAAAGCCAGAGCCATCGGCTTGCTCATGTTGCTCAAGAACTAATCTTTTTAGCTGCTTTGGAAACTCATGTCCAACTTTAGAAAGGATATAAATGCTTAACATAGGGTGCTTTAGATAGATATCTTCCTTCTGGAGATCTTGGAATTTTTGAAAGAAGCTTGATCGAATCAAACCAAAACCAAGGTCCTTTACAAGAGAAGCTATTATGATGATTGAGAGTTTTTCTTTATCTACAATTTTATTTTGTTTTGCCAGTAAGTAAGAAAATGCTGCAACCCTTACTGGCATTATATCCCTAACAAAAAGTTTATCCACAAGTTCGGTACAAATGGATATAGTTTCAGATTCATGTAACGGAAAACATAGCACTTCACATTTGACCTTATTAATAAGAGGCATAAAATCGCTATTCATAGCTGCCTCCTGAAGAGCTCCTTTCAACAAAAATGTTTCATTACTCTCTTCTTCATATTTCTCCAAACGATCTTTTTGAAGTTTTAGCATTCGAAAATAAAATTTGTTCGCTTCTAATAATTCTTCTTCAGAAATACTCGTTTCATAAAAAAATTCTTTCCTATCATCTTTATAAAGCTGTAAATAAGCACCTTTTTCTTCAAGATTGATCCATTCATCCAATACTTCTTGAGTTATTGGTGAGCCAGCATGAAGGGCAACTAGCCTCTTTTCTCTCATGGAATCATATAAAAATATATTGAAAGAATAAAATTTTTCTAATTCAAAAAATGTAGAAGAAATTCGATAAAACTTCATTAAGATTTCCCATTTTTCAGAATGTATTCATCTAATATTGAACCTTTTAAGCACATGGCCAATAGTTCTACTTTTGCTGCATCAGAATGGTCTCTAACGGTGTTTTTAAAATGTGAAACAGCAAAACCCAATAATTTTCCATCTTCAAAGTACGGATAGATAAATTCATTTGTTTCTACTTGATAGGTTTCATCCTGCCACAATGGTAATTTGGTATCAACCCATTTTTCCAAATTCTCTGTTTCATATTCATGAAAATCATTTCCTAGGATTTCATTTTTCCGGGCCAGGTGTCCACTGTATAACCTAATTGTTGAGTGATTGCTCGAGTCATCTTTAGCAGATGGATCCATTAAATAAAAGGTAATGTCCGCGGCATATTCTTTAATGAGGGCAAAGTGAATAAATTTAAACAAATTATCTGCTGTCACAGAGTCTTTAAGTAAAAAGTCATTATGAATAACAAGGTATTCTAGCCCAAAGCTTTGATTATCATAAAAGGTATATTCTGGTTCTTCTAGAATTTTATCTACAAATTTTTTCTCAATTTCCACCTTTTTCTCTTCAGAAATACTTAACTTACCTTCTTTATATTGTTTCTTAAACTGACTATAATCAAGAATATTTTCCTCATACTCTTTCTTTCCATCAGCATCAAGATCAGATTCTTCACCATTTGTTCTACCAATAACGATATCTTTATTTTTCTTAAAGAGAGATTCTTTTTTTACTTCTTCAAATCTACCATCTTTTCTATTTCGTTCAGGGTCCTTCAAATTAAGATTCTTTTGTTCTCTTTCCCTTTCTACCTCTTCAAACTTATCGTGCTTTTTATCATGTGAATTATCAACTTCTTGAAATTTATCTTTTTTCTTATCTTTATCAATCTCTACTTCATCGAACTTTAGATTCTTCCGACCAATTTCAACCTCATCAAGCTTAAGCCCCTTTTTCTTCTCATACTCCTCACCTTCAAATTCACTTCCTTTCTTCTTTTCAATATCACTTTCGAACTCTGAACCCAGCTTTTTTATTTTTGAAATTTCAATTTCTTCTTCTATAAATTTTTTTCTCTTTTTTTGTTCAGCTTCCACTTCATTAAAAAGATCCTTTTTCTTTCGTTGAAGCTCTTCTAAACTAATGAGTATACCTTTTTTCTTTTCTAAATCATTTTTAGCTTCATCATAAAGAGATTTCTTCTTCTTAAGTTCAGCTTCGACTCCTTCAAATAAATTTTTCTTCTTTTTAAGTTCATCTTCTATAAGGCCAAGATCTGTTCTTTTCTTATTTAAGTCTCTAAGGACTTCATCAAACCTTTTTCGCTTTTTCTTTTCTGCTTCAGTTTCATCTTTTTTCTCTACATTTTTTTTCTCAAGTTCACGTTGAACTTCTTCAAACTTTGCCCTTTTACGGTTTAGTTCTTTTTGAACTTCTTCAAATTTACCTGCCTTCTTTCCGATAACAGCGTCAATTTCATCAAACTTAATCTTTCTACGGTTTATTTCTTTTTCATCAAAAACCACACCGCTCGATTTTCGTTTATTCAACTCTCCAGGTGGTTTAATACCTAATTGTTTATGGGGGTTTTGATTAAATTCGGCGCTTACTGGGGTAAAGGTTCCACGTTTCAGAGGACCCTTTCTTGCAACAGGATCAAATGTTGCAACCTTCTTTCGTTGCATATTATCAAAGGGAGACTTAAGAAATGACATATCCGAGTTATTTGATTTTAGAATAAAATTTGAGTTGAATTGACCACCAAGCAAAGAACTATGATCAAAACTTGATTTCTTTTTTTTAGATTTTAACTCACCAAAATTTTCATCTCCAGTAGTCATTTTCTCAACACGTTGCCTTTCTTCACTACTATAATTTTCAGGGCTCTTTCTTTCACCTAGTAATGTATTCCCGCCTATGAATTGCTCTGTAACTGCTTTATTTTTCTCTTCTTCTTCCTTTATTAACGCCTGTTCAAATGGAACAAAGAACATATTAACTTTATGGAGAAAGTTTTTTAGTGGAACATCTTCCTGAATAACCTCGTTAAGTCCCAAGCGCTGAAGCTTAGTAAAGAAATGCGGAGGCATAGTTTTATTTTGAACAACTATATTTTTAGAGTTTTTTGATTTTACGAATTGCTTACAATCCGTTAAATAACCTTCTGTTTTTTTCATATCAGATGAAAAGGTTACGGAGTGTTCCATAATACCAATAAGTTGACCATATTCATTAACTGAATCTAGCTCATATACAACTGTCTCTTCATCTTTTTCCAACTCTTCTTTGAGTTCTTTTAATTTACTAGAAATTGGATATAGGAAGATTATATTTCTCTCTATCGACATAGAAAAATTATATCATATTTTGGCTATCTTTCCGACGGCCAACCATATCGTTTTTGAAGTTTAAATATAATTGACTCAACATATTCAGTAATGCCAGGTAGATACCATCTATTCGCCAATTGATAAAATGTTTTTGGTGAAACTTCTTCTTGTAGCTTCCCTAAAAAATAGAACCTTTTAAACGAATCTCCATCTTGCTTCATCACAAAAGTTAAATTCTCACCGCTACACCGCTCACACTGAATCCAAAATCTACTTTTAAGACTCTCTTGAGTTTTAGTCTCAAGTAAACTCAACTTTCCCCAATCAAGCCAATAGGACATCAGTTCACCGGCACTGGTATGCTTTCGTATAAATCTTAAATCAGCACTAGGCATTTGAATATTAAACTCTTTTCCTTGGAGAATATCATTAAAATCAAAACTTAAAAGGTTTCTTGCAATCCTCTCATCTGAGTTCTTGACTTTAATAATAAACTTTTGATTTCTAGATTTATATACAAGATAAGTGAATCCATTACTTATCTTATAGGATGCTTTTACAATTGGCTGGTTATTCCTGTGATGATAAATATAAAAGCCATTTGGTGTCATTCGAAAAGGATTTTTTGTCCTAATAATTTTCATATAGCTATTTAATCGTCCAAAAAAGCCACTATTTATTGAGTCAATATTGTAATGTCCATTAGGCCAATTTAACTCAGCTCCAAATGCATTACTCAAAATTAATAAAAAGAATAAACTAATTATTTTCAAAACTACCTTCTGTTATCTATGATATTACCTTCAACTGCTTCTTTTATATATTCGTTGATTAGATTTTTAACATAATCAATATTACTTCCACTTATTAAAAATGTTTGAGCATTTCTGAGTTCTTCTAATAATTTAGTATTACCATTCCCTGAGTTAATAAATTTAGTTTTAGGTAGGTCTTTTAGTGCTAAATCGATAAAATAATTGATACCTCTAAAACCAATTTGTTTTTGAAAATTGGCCAGTGAAATAAGCTGAGAACTATCGTCAAAGTATTCAACTCGCCTACCTGGATATATTTTTAAGCGGTACGCTCCATTAAAACTCTGGACAGAATTGAAGTTAATTTTTCCACCATTGTAATTTAAAGCTACAGTAAACGGATATTTTTTGTAGAGAACCTCATCATATCCATTCCTCTTCCTTTCAATAATTTTGAAAACTATTTGATCATTCATAAAAATCTGTGATGTGGTTTGATTTTGATCTTTTAATCTTATTGTTTTGAAAATAAAGGTATTATCAGGACCAATGAATTCATAACTATCATTTCCTGAAGTATATTTAATTGAAATTTCTTTAAATGATTCTTGACCGCTACAACCAGTGTAGGTGGTGATGTGTTTTTTCAGTTTTGTATTTTTAGATCTTTGCTTTGTTATTTTTAGTATATTTTCACCAACTGGAACTGATTGTCCTAGCTGACATTTCGAGATTTTATCAGAGGTGTACTTAATAATATTGGATGCTGTTTCTTCAATAAAATTTTGATGCATCTGTAATAGTTTATTATTAAGGGGCATTTTAATTTCATCTATAACTTTATCTACAGATAATAATCGTTTTGGTATTTTTCCATGTACAGCATTTGTGAGGGCGAGTACCCCTACGGCCATAAGAAAAATTTTAATTTTATTTATTACCACCATTATTCAACCCAAAAATTTTCGCTAACATCGTAATTCTCTGTTCTTGAGTATATAAGATTGTGTAGAACTCTTGTTCTTTTTTGATTAAAAATATTAATCCCTACTGTAAAATTAATCCAAGTTAAATTCCAAAAATAATCTTGAATTCCAGTTATCCTAACTGGTTTATGCATAAGTTCTTCTACCTTTAATAAATGAGTATTTTCTTGATTATTAACTCCACCGCCGGTCGTTCTAACGTATAGTCTTTTTTTAATATTCTTTTTGCAGGCCATGCTCTTATCAAGCTGAAAACTAAGCATCGGAACACCTTCTCCACCTCGTATTGCATTGACCTCGATGGCAGAAAGAAGTTCATTTGTACTAGGGCATTTAGATGGTAATTTTTTGATTTGTGACTTTGTAAACTTAGTTTGAACCTTTGCTCTATCAGATACGGCCATCTCCGCAACAAATTCATCCCAGCTCATGATGTCTACTGATAAATAAACTAATAATTTCTTATTTTGTTTCGTGGCTGAACGACTGTAGTTTAAAAGTCCTGTTGTACGACTTGTTTCAGTTCCTGTTGTCTTTGAACTTACGATTGGAAAAAGGACTCCTTCTTTAAGTACTAGTCTTTGTTTAGGAATATTTAATTTATTGATTGTCCCATCACCATTTGCAACGCCATAGTATAAATCAAAGTCTTTAAGGACAACCAGGTTTCGATTTCGACTATTAATAGAAACCTTCGCTTGAATTTTGATACCTTCTTCTTCAGGATGAATAGAAGTACCAGCACCAGGGGCCTGATAAACGGTCGTAATATCGGAATAATCTGTTTTATGAAGATTATATGATTCCGTTTTTATTCTTGTTATTCTATTTAAATTCCCTTTAGATTTTTCAGCTGCTAATCGTCCAGAGATTTCATAAATTCCGGCCCTAAGATCAATTCCAAGCCCATCAGAGTTTGCTGAAACTTCACGTACGTTATCAAGACCATCATTAATCCCAGAACCAATTCTTAAGTTTGTAATCGCAGCTCCAAGATTTGAGAGACCAGTTTCATTAACTTCGTAAATATCTGCATTAATTCTTACAACATCATTTGGAGCAAAATTTTCTTTTGAATCCATCATAGGAATTATCAACTTCATTTGTTGTAAAATGTCTAAACTTTGGTGGGAAAAAATAAGTGTTTGATTATTATTTCCAAAGGTTTCTAGAATACCCTCTGGTTCTATTAAAGACTCTCCATTAAAGAGGGCCTGCTCTACTTTTCGGCTTAACTCAGAAACATTGGCTAAATTCTTAATAGTGTAAGTGCAAAACTGACCATCTATTAACGCGCCTTCAACTCCTAGTTGAGATTTATCATAACATTCAACAAGTCCAACCTGATTGCTTGAAGCAAATAATGGAAAACTAATTAATAGTAATAACAAAGACTTGTACATTTCATGGCCCCTAACACTTAGATTTGACGCAGAATACCACAAACAGAACTATTATCTATTTAATTGTAAAATTTATATTCATTTTGGGCTCTCTACCAAATTAGTGCATCTCTATGAAATCACTTAAAACCTTCAATATTCCTCTATTGATATGAAATCTGAGTTTAAATATCCACACACTTGCATGATTTTTAATTTAAAGTA
>JBLIAG010000016.1:0-77200 GCA_047634375.1 Bacteriovoracaceae bacterium | reverse complement strand
TGCGATGATAACGAGTTCCCGGGTTTTCAAATCCAAATCGGTGCGGCTGTATACATCGCCGAAGACCCACTCAATCACATAGCGACCAAAATCAGGCGAGCTATCCTTAAATCCATCAAGGTATTCCTCCGTGGGAATGCCGGTGACTGCGGCGAATGTAGCAGATCCCCTGGCGAAACGGTCCTTTGAGACCTCAGCAGGCAAAGCGACGCTGGAATTTACGACTGACATACTCTATCTCCTCGTTTACACTGCACCGTGCGTGCAGTCTCCAACACATACTACATTGCACAGTGCAGTCCTGTCAACCCCCTAAATATGGACAAAATTCCTAACAATTTACGACCATATTTTTTATCTCTCCTTTGTTAAATAAGTCATTAAATTCAGCAGGTGTTTTGTGCTTTAATGATCCGTGTAATCTTTCAGTATTATAAAACTTTATAAATTCCTCAGTTTGTTCATAAGCATCTTTTAACGTTTCAAAATATCTCACTTGTAAGAACTGAGTTTCATATATTGAAAAGAAACTCTCAATAAATGCATTCTTATTTGGAGTTCTCACTGGTATAAACTCATGCTCAAGACCAATGTTATTAATATACTTATAAAATTGATTTGAAGTCATCTGAGGGCCATTATCACTACGAAGAACAAGCTCACTTAAGTCTGGATTTAATTTCTGTATCGCTTGCTCAACAGTTACTTTTAAGTCTCTTGCCTTGCAGTGGTATCCAAGGTGAGATCCAACAATATTTTTATTAAATACATCTTTAATCGCTAGAAAATAGAAGTGTTTATTTTCACCATGAACATATCCTGTTTTTATATCAAATTGCCACATTTGATTGGGCTTGATGATTTTTCTATTTTGAGAAACTTTTCTATTATATTTTAACTTTTTAGTATTCTTAGGAAGGAGAAGTTTATTTTCCTTGCACAAGCGATATATCTTTTTATGATTAATAAAAAAGTTATAATCTCGTCTCATTAGGTGCATGAGAACTTTAACTCCTCCTGCATTTTGATAATTCAAATTCTCACGATAAGATTTTAAGATACTAACAACTGCAGTGTCTAAAACGAGACTACCGTCGAGGTTCTTTGTAAAGCCTGGGATTGGCCTGCCCTTTGATTTATTGTTGGATTTTTCTTTAGGTTTAAAGTAATTATAAAAAGTTGATCTTGCAATATTACAAATCTTTAAGACCTGAGATTTACAATATCCAAGATCAATATAATGTTTAGCTAGTTGAATCTTATCTTTTAAGGATTGTAGCTTTTTTTTAGAAGATCTTTTAGAATCATCAATTCTAGCTCAGCATCAGCAAGCTTTTTTTTTAAGTTTTTATTTTCAGATTTAAGATTCTTTTTACTAGACTCTAATTTATATTCTACATTTTTATTTGATTTTTTTATCCATGTAGCTATTGTTGAGGTTGGTATTGAATGTTTTCTAGCTACGCTAGTTAATGATTTAACTTCTTGAACTTCATTAATAACTTTTTCTTTAAATTCTGGACTATATTGCATTGGTACCCCCTAAGTACTGAGTATATCATACTCGTAAGACTGTTAAAAAACTGTCCAGAGTATATAGGGGGTCAGAAAGGTTTAACCATAGTCTCCCTCGTTTTGGCTGTTTCTGAGGCACCTTCAGCCCTTCTTCACGCCATATACGATAAACCCTCTTATGATTTACGTGATATCCCTCTCGATTTACGAGAGCAGTGATTCTGCGGTAACCATAACGCCCATACTCACTAGCGAGTTCAATGACTCTAGCTCTCAAGGCCTCGTTGAACTTGCTCTCGTTTTTCTTATAGCGCTGAGTTGTTCTGTATTGATCAAAAATCTTGCAAGCTCTTCTTTCTGAGAGCTCAAATTTTTTCATAGCATTTTTAATGACCAATCTTTTTCGCTCAGCGCTTACAAGTTTCCCTTAGCAAAGTCCTTTAAGACACTAAGGTCGAGTGCTTGTTCTGCAACAATCTTCTTCAATCTAGCGTTTTCTTTTTCGAGGTCTTTAAGCTTTTTTGCTTCCGATTTAGTCATGTTTCCGTATTTCTTACGCCACCTTCCAAAAGTGATCGGGGAGATTTCAAGGGCCTTACAGACCTCTCCTTTAGATTTCCCCTCTGAAAAGAGAAGCTCTGCTTTTCTTAACTTTGCAATAATTTGCTCTTCATTGTACCGAATGTTTCCCATGACTTACCTCCATATTTGACGATTTTAACGCCATTGTTTTTGGAAGCAAAATTGGGGGGCAGGTCAAATCATTTCAAAAGAAGAGAAATTGAAAGGTTCCGGCATATTTTCTTTGTCAAAATTGGGATCAGTAAAGTAGCCATCAGGATATATTGGAAATAGAGGGTTTATCCTTACCGTTGTCCAAAAACCATTTCTTACAAGTTTTTGTAATGCTTTTAATCTACGTTTAGCACTTGGTGTTCCGGGTTCAATTACTTTGTTTAAATCATCATTTGTAGAAGCAATACTCATTTGGACTGAACATAAATCAGGATTTAGTAAATTTAAGTAATCATCATGCGCAACCAAATCTGATCTGGTGAAGATGATATATGGATAATTATAAAAATCTAATATTTTTAAAAGTTCTTGTGTGACTTTATATTTTTTATCCATGAACATAAAAGAATCAGACATCGAACCAATTCTAATGGGGACTCTTTTCTCCATTACATCTCGCCACTTATTTTTTTTGTTTGTTTCAAATACTGTATAAAATACTTTCCAAACTTGTGTAATATCTATAGGCATTGGGAAAGGTTTATTCCATGCCCCATGAACGGTTAGCTGTGCTTTAGCATAGCAATAAACACAATCATGCGTACAACCTCTTCCGTAAGTATCAATTTCAAAAGCATAAAGGCATTGCTGACAAGTATTGTGACTATTTACTAATCTAAATGGAGTAGAAAAAATAACACCTCCTCTAGGTTGATTATGACCAAAACGAAGCTCAAGTTTTCTGTAAGTTTCAAAATCAAATTCACATTTATATTTTGAGAGCTTGGATAGTTTTTCAGCCTCAGCAAAAATTTTGTCACTCTTGGGAGTAGGGATATTTTCTATATTGTTACTTACATCAGCATTAGGAAAGTTTGTAATGTTTGATTGTTCTGTAATTTCGAGTCTGTCCATTACTGAACCTCCTGTTGATTTGTGTTTTCTTTTTTTGTAATTGTCGAAGGCGTAAATTCAATTTGAGGATTTTCAATAAATTTTAGAATGGCCATTCGTGCGATTGTTGAAAAATCAAAATATGGATTCTTTTCTAAAAATGTTTTTATAGCTTCATTCTCTTGCTCAGAGAATCTAACTGCTCTTGATGGCATTGCTTCCTTCCTTACTTGAAAAATTTAAGTGTATTTAGCGTTTGCGTTATGGATCGTCAAACAACGTAATACAAAATGCGAAAAAAAGTAAAAAAGACCCAAAATGTGGATTTGTACGACAATTTATATAAATAAATTACATAGTGACGGAATTCCGATACCTCATCAAAATACAATGAAATTAGTGGTTTACGGTAATTTTCGAGCAATGATAGGTAATTAATGTCGGGTATTCGACAGAGCTATAAAACTCATTAATTTCAATGTGTTATATTCATTTTATTCGCTAGAAGTCCTCAAAGTGACGGTATTCCGACAGTTTTTTGCCAAACTGTGTCTCAATTTGTATTGCTGACTGCATTACCTCATTGAATTTCTTGAGGTCAGCTATTTGGCACAAGCTTTGTAATAAATGTCTTTGGAGGAACTAGAAATGAGCGAACGTATTTTAGTCATAGATGACGAATATTTAGTTTTAGATGCGGTTAAAGTTGCATTGAAGGAAACTAATATTGTTGTTGAGACTGCTAGTAGTCCTGAAGAGGGTATTAGACTGTTTCGAAAATCTCCAAATGGATTTCTTTCAATTCTTGTTGATAATCAATACAAGCAAGAGAATCAGAAGGTTGAAATTCTTGGGCCAATGGTTGTTAGAGAAATCAGAAAAATTAATCCACAGGTTCAAGTTGTAATGCTTTCTGGTGATTATTCTTCAGAAGCTCTAAAAAGTTGGAAAGAAGCAGGAACGGATAAATACCTCTGGAAACCCTTTAAGAAAGAACAGTTGTTAGCTTATATCGAGTTGGCCAGGGAACAAAAAAGACAAATTGCAAGATTAAGTGCTGATACTGAAGACTTTTATGCCAACCAGAGAGAAAAAATGGCAATGGATAAACTTGGGGTCATCGGAGTTTCTAAGGCAATGGGAGAAGTCGCTTTAAAAGCTTTTGAACATGCTAAGAAAGATATAACTGTGATGCTCTTGGGGGAAACTGGAACGGGTAAGGAAGTCTTTGCAAGAGGTATTCATAAGAATTCACTTCAAGCAAAGAAAGAGTTTATTAGTGTTGATTGTACTCGCTACAAAGATAAAACTGACTTATTTGAAAGTGAAATGTTTGGCCATGTAAAAGGTGCATTTACAGGAGCAGACAGAGATCGAACAGGATTTGCTGAAGCAGCTAACGGAGGAACTTTATTTTTAGATGAAGTTCATCACTTGAATGCTGATGCTCAGGCAAAGCTACTGAGATTGATTCAAAATAGGTCAATTGTAAAAGTTGGTGAAAATAAGGAAAGGCCAGTTCAGTTTAGACTTATTATCGCAGCAAAACCCTCATTGAGAAAAATGGTTGAGGATGGGACATTTTTACCAGACTTATTTTTTAGAATCTATGAATTGGATTTATTGATTCCGAATTTAAACGAAAGAAAAGAAGATATAAAACCATTGATTCTTCACTTTTTAAAAAAACATAGCTCAGAAAGGGAGTTGTCTTTTGCGCAAGGAGCTTACTTTGAATTAAAGAAATACGACTGGCCAGGTAATGTCCGTGAATTAGAAATGGTAATTAAAAAATCAATTATTAATTCTAAAGATGAAAAAGTTATGGCCAAGGATTTATGTTTAGAAAGTGTTGAGCAACCATCTGTTGATATGTCCTTTTATACTATGAAAACTTTAGAGGAAAAGCAGTTAAAAGAAAAAACTAAACTAGTCTTAAGGGCATTAACTTTATGTGATAACAACAAAAAACATGCCGCAGACATGTTAGATATGAAGAGAACGACATTAATTGATTTTTTAACAAAGAATAATCTCAGTAATATAAATGGCAACGAAGCAAAAGAGCTTCTAAGCAGTATTTAGGGGGAAGGATGAAACCAGTAAACATGAAAAAGAAAACACTACTTATTTTAGGTTGTCTTGTTTCGGGAAATGCATTGGCGTGTGATAACCCTCAAGTGGAAGTTCCAAAAAGTGAGACGACTCCAGTTCTTGAAAGGCAAGTATTGAGTCAAGATGAGATAATGCAAGAAATGAAGAAGAGGGGAATCGTTTCCGAACTTCCAGGCCTTATGATGCCACTTGTGAACTATGGAACTCTTGCAAAGGAACTTAAAAATGCGGGGCAATCAGATGAGAATGTGATTTTTGTCGTTCAAAATGTAAAAGAAGCCTTTGATGTTTATTCACTTGAAGAATTATCTAAAAGAAACCTTACCGATATTTTAGATGAAATGGGAATTCTTGAAAGGGATGCTGTCAGTAAAACTGGCACTATTTGCATGTAGGTTGGTATGAGAAAGTTTGTACAAGCAGGAGTAATAGTTTGTGTATCTGTTGTATTAACTATTCTCATTGTTAAAAATTTAAAAAGAGATACGAATATGACATTAAGAGTAGCATTTCCTTATGATAAACCATTGTCTGTGTATGAACCGACTAGGATTCATTACGCACCCGAATACATATTGCTTGAAAATATTTATAGTCCTTTAATTGAGCTTCACCCTGAAAATGGAGAGCCAATTCCGGGAATTGCTGATCGTTTTGAGTGGATTGGTAACGAACTACATTTTCATATCAGAGACAATTTGAAAACTGCTGATGGAAATAGTGTTACTGCACATGATGTAGAATTTTCTTTAAAACGTCTCTTGATAAAAAGGGGAAATACTCATGGAAATTTTCACGATTTAATGTGTACGAATCTAGAACTCAAATCTATAGAAGACTCCTGTTCAGGCATCAGAGTTGAAGGGAATACCTTGATTCTCGCTCCTGCTGAGAAAAAAGAGTTTCTTCTGCCAATGATGGCAGCACTAGACTTTGCAATCATTCCCAAGAGTTCAGTTGACCCTATTAGTTTAGATATTAAGGACTACAAGAATACTTCAGGGCCTTATTATGTCAAAAGTGATGATGGGAAAGGTAATATCGTATTAGCGAGTAATAAGACTCACTACCATTATAAAGAAGAAATTCCACAGGAAATCGTTATTGTTCCATCTGGTATTGAAGGGTATGAGAATTCGTTAGATCAGTTTAAGTCTGGAAAAGTTGACTACATCACGACTATTGATAAATTACCTGCGGAAAAGGTGATTGAATTTTCTAAAGAGAATAAAGGTAATTTGCATACAACGATGAACATTAGAACTTATGCTCTAACTTTTACTGAAAAAGGCCTAAAAAAATTCTCTGAAGATGAGAGAATTGCAATTGGGAAAATGTTTAAAAGAGTATGGAGAGAACACCATCAGAAGTCCCCAGGTTTTAGTTCAACAGATCAATTCTTTTTACCCTTTGGTGATGGTGGATTAGATGAGAAAACAGAAGAAGATTTAAAAGAGCTATTCAATAAATCAGAAGAACTGTTAAATAAAAAGGTTAGTGTCAGTACAATTCGGGTTGGTGATATTACGTCAATTCAACAATTATTTGAAAAATACTATCCAAATATTTCCGTATATGAGGGAAAAACTGCTCCTAGCTTTATGAAAAATCCTAAAGAGAGTGAGATTCCTGATGCATTTATTTCTGGCCCCGATACAGGTTTTTTAGAGGATATTGGACTTATCTCATATTCGATTAATGCAGGCTATTTTGGGGCAAAAAAAGAAGAAATGCGTAAATGGCTCAAGGATTATATGGAGATTCCTGAAAAGGATAGCCGTATTAGTAAGTTAAAAGAATTACATTATAAAGTTTTAAAAGAAGGAATTCTCATACCATTAGTAAACTCACCTTATGCTGCTTTTGCTAGAGATGGTTGGACAGTAGGAATTTCTCAAATTTATGCGAACAATCCATTATGGCCAATAGTACGAGATTAAATCATATTCTTAGTAACGCTGAATTACTTGGTTTGAAAGTTCAGAAGCTTTCATGGGGAGAAGAATTCCTTGGTGGGCTTTTTGATTTTAGAGTAAAAACTAATTTGTTTGGTGAAGAAACCATAGGAATTGGAATAGACCAAAATGAAGAAGTAGCCTTTCTGAAAGCTTTTTCTGAATCAGTTGAAAGAGCTTACTGTAAAAAAAATAACATTAGAAGTCATGGTGTTTCTGCTCATTGGTGTAAAGAGAGTGCAAAAGAGAACTCTCTTTGTGAACTTATTGAAAGAGATATGTTTCTTTGTCACTTTCTAACAGGGAAAGGAGCTAAAAGAGTCGAAAATAGTGATATTCAAGAAGTAAATGCAGGCCTTTCAAGTAAGGGTTGCCGTCTGAAGGTTTTTCAACTTTCGACTCTAAATAATTATAATGTTTTTGTAACAATTGGAGAAAATGGGGCATTGGGGAATATCATTGGCCTCGGTGCTTCTATAGATTCTGAATCAGCCTTGAAGAAATCAATGATTGAATGTCTTTTTCGTTTGATTGCAGAGGCAGGAAGAAGTTCAAGCGACTTGAATAAAGACGTGGAAAATCCCATTGAGCATTATCTTTATCATCTTGAAAGTCCAAGATTAGTAAACTCTATGTTGCTCAAAAACTCATCATTTTCAAGTAAGGTGATTAATAAGAGTGCTGACATTGACGTTGAATGGGAAGAATTAGGAAATTTAAATGAAATTATACCTGGCCTAAAATTATGTGTTTTAAGAGGGCGAACTAAATCCCTTCAAGGTATGTATTATGGAAATACATCTGAACAGAAAGTAAACTTTTCTAGGTTGAAAGAGTTCTTTGGAGAGTTACTAACATTTGATGATTTAGAAACTATGGTTCATCCAGTAGGTTAAAATGAGTATAGAGTTGGTTGAAATTAAGAGGCAATTTAGAAAGAAGTTTGTTCTTGTTCAAGCTCTTCTTGCTCTATTCCTTATTTTAGTTTCTTATACAACAAACTACTATATCAAAAAGCAAAACGCTGGGCAGATCGCACGAATTGTAAGTCGAATGGTTAAGAAAGGTGAGCATAGAGAAGCTATCTATACACTTGGTTCAGCAAAACTAGAAAATTTTAGAAGTGTTGGCTATTTTGATATGAAGGGGCGAAGAATTTTCTCTTTACCTTCAAATCTGAATAACTTTGATATGGCAGAGGGATACTTTTTATCTAAAACAATATCAGAAGTGATTTATTTTGGAGAGAGCGAGGAAAGCCAAAAAGTCGGAGTTCTAAAGTTTAACTTCCATACTGGTAATGCAGTAGTTTTTGGTCTTATTCTTTGGGTGATTAGTTTACTTCTAACTTTTCCAGTAATTAGAAACCACTTTAATTTAGTTATAAGAAAACTCCAGCTAGAAGGTGAAAAGAAAAGAGCAAAGGATTTGGTGGAATTAGCAGGAATGGTTAAGCATGATTTAAGATCACCTTTGCAATCTATTTTGATGGCAGTTCAAACAGGAGAGTCTATTGATGAACAGAGTCGAGAAATGATTCTATCTGGGGTTTCAAGAATTGAGAAAATAACTCAGGACTTAAATGCCGTTAAAATTAAAGAAGAGCAAAGTGAAGTTCAGGAGAATGTAAAAGAGATAGAATCGTGTTCTATTTTTTCAACTGTTCAAGAAATAATTCAAGAAAAAACTCATACATATAGAAAGATCAAAGGGCTAAGTATTAGAGGTCATTTTAAAGATTCATCAATTACTAGCTTTATATGTTTTAATGACTCAGATTTTAAAAGAGTCCTTTCAAATTTGATTGATAATGCTGTTGAGTGTTTTGATCCTTTAGATGAGAATAAGCAAGTCGAAGTCAATGTCACACTTGAAGAAAATGCAGACTCTATTCTTATTGAAATTGTTGATAATGGGCCAGGTATTCCAAAAATTGTATTAAACAAAATCGGTGAGAAGGGTAATACTTATGGAAAGGAGAATGGAAGCGGCCTGGGAATTTACTCTTCTCGTAATAAGGTTTTAGAGAACGGTGGAGAATTTAAAGTTAAATCTAATTCAAAGGGAACTAATATTTCTATTAGAGTCAGGGTCGTAGATTCCCCTGATTGGTTTGCAGAGGATTTAAATTTCTCTAATAATATGAATTATGTAATTCTTGATGACGATGAAAGCGTTATTGAACGCTTTAAAAATGATGAAGGGGCTTTAGGTGCAAAGTCTAAAAGCATAACTTCATTTAATGATATAGATGACTTTACGTCTTGGTATGATGGAAATGACGATCTACAAGAGCCAGTTTTCTTTATAGACTACGATCTAAAGAATAGTGCCAAAGATGGGCTTGATGTTATCAATTCTATAGATTCAAATTATAAGAAATATCTTTTTACAAATAACTTTGATGATTTTTTTCTTCAAAGAATTTGCTCAAAACAAGGCGTGAAGATTATTCCTAAAACGATCTTAGGTTGGGGCCAATCTCTAAGTTAACCTGAGTTATTCTTTTAAAGACTTCTCTTACATTAATTAAAAACAGACTGTCGGATTTCCGTTTGTTGATAAGTTGTTGAATTGCTATCTTTTGGGGAGCAAAACATATTTTTCAATCGGATTATCGACAGCTAGTAAGTTCTTATTATTAAAACAAATCTCATTAAAACAATCTTTTTATGACGGGATACCGTCACTTCAAAAAAAATAGCTAATGAGTTTTCATTAACTTAACTGCGTTTAAAACTGGCACATACATTGAAATATAAAAGGTAGGAACTGAAAACAAGCAAGGAGTTTTAAATGCTGAACCAAGAAGAATTGAAGCAAATTAAATCAAGACTAGAGCTTGATAGGAAAGAATTGAAAAATGGAATTAAAGCCAAAATTAAAAATTTATTTTTAGATACAAATGAACTTACAGAACTTGCAGATCATTCAAGAGAGGAAATGAATTTCCTTGATAAAGTAGCCTTTGGCTTCAGGGACGCAAATCAACTTAGAAAGGTTTGTGGCGCTTTGAAAAAGATTGAAGAAGGTTCTTATGGTGAGTGTGTTGAATGTGGGGAGGTTATTCGATCTTCAAGGCTCCTGGCCAATCCTACGAGCACTAAATGTATTTACTGTCAGGAAGATGAAGAAAGAACAAATAAGGGATTTGCATTACCTGTATATAACGATCTGAGATTATCAGTATAAAGAGGAAAATATGAAATATTTAAAACAACTATTAAATAATTTTGCTGCTTTGTTTTTTGGGATTGGTGGCTCTGAAAGAGAATACCAAAGAGTTAAGACGCTATTAGATGAGCATAGGTTAAATGCAATGAAATACTCAATGGGTATTTGTTAATGAGTAAGGAAGATAATTTTGATTACACTCTTGACGAAGCTACTTTGTCTCAGGAGGAAGAATTTGAAATTGTTGATTTTATCGAAAAAATATTTGGAACTATCAAAGATGGAATTAGAGGGATCTTACCAGATGAAGAATTTATTTATTAGTCTTATAGTAATTTGTTTTTCATTTAAGGCACATTCCTTTCCTAATATATGTGATGTCGTGAAAACAATTGAGTTTAATTCTTGTATGTCAGTAAGAAAATCAGGGTGCACTTGTGGAAGCTGGCCTTTCTTAAGGCCATGTGTACGGATGAGTTACTATATTCCCCAGAGCTTTATTGAAGTTTTCCATGAAGCAGGAGAAACATTTTTTAAAGGGCTTCCTGGGGTTATGGCACAGTTATCTACTGTTCAAACTAAAAAAGTGCCATTTGGAATAGTTAATTCTGATGGCACATATACTTATAATTCACATACTCTTAGCATTCCATTTAATTACTTGCTCAATATGCTGTCTTGTGGAGGGGCGAGGATGGAAAAATATTGTTTTGATGGCATGTCAGAACATCTCGGAAGCCATTGGAAGACAGGAAAGGCAGATTTAATGCAACCAAAGTTTTTAGCTTGGTCGGTAGCTCCTAAAGCTTGTTTAATTAAAGGGGCTGCAACTTCTGTCGTTGGAAAAGAACCTGTGTTTAACGGAGAGGGAGCTTGCTCTTATCCTCTGGATTGGTTGAAAGTATATCCTCCTAGTTCTCATAGTATGTGTAATGGATGGGGAGCGTTTTTTCCAAGAAGTGGAACCTATCACGGATCAAGCCAAACAGCAGGGGCACTTATGATTGCCTCTCGAATGAAAAGTATTTCAAGTGAAGTATATAGAAACATGCCATCAACATTTGATGAAAAGTGGCAAATGATTACTCCAAACTCATCTTCTTGTTTTAATGAGGGGCAAAACTTGGGTCTTCTTGAGTCACCAGTTAAAAGAGTTATTGAGCATGGAAGGTTAACTAGAGGAAAGTTAAAAGGCTATTTGTTTGCAACATGGAAAAAGGTTAGTTGTTGTGTCGATTATCCTTATGTTCCTGCTTTTTATGCGGCTCTCGCTGCAATAAAGGCGGCATGTATATGAGCGGGGCAATAAAAGTAGAAGAGGTTAAAAGTTACGATGAACTTTTATGTACGTCAGGGCCTTTTGCCTCTATGTTTAGGAATGTATTGTTAAAAGCAAAAGAACTTAATGCTAGTGATATTCACATTGAACCTAAGAAGGATGATTTAGTTATTAGATTTAGAGTTAATGGTGATTTGTCGGAATTTATCAAGCTCAAAGGAATTTATTCAAAACCATTTCTATTTGAGGTCAAGAAAATTGCAGGAATGTCTATTGCTCAGAAAGGAAAACCTCAAGATTCAAGGGTTTCATATCCATCTATCGGTATTGACCTGAGAGGATCGGCAATTCCCTCTATATATGATGACAAATTAGTTTTTAGAGTTATTGATAATGAATCAAGTGTAAACCTGAAGTCTCTAGGTCATCCCGAAGAAGTTATAAATATCTTAAAGGAATCCATCAAGTTCAAAAACGGATTGATTTTGTTATCTGGCCCAACGGGAAGTGGAAAATCTTCTACTCTTTATTCAATTTTGGACTTGATTGATAGGAAAAGGTTAAATGTTATTACTATTGAAGACCCTGTCGAAAGAATTATAGAGGACACGACCCCAATTCATGTTAAAAATGGCTTTCGTTTTGCTGATGCTCTGAAGTCTGCCATGAGACAAGACCCCGATGTTATTTTTATTGGGGAAATTCGAGATAAAGAAAGTGCTAAAATTGCCATTGATGCTTCAAATACAGGCCATTTAGTTATTTCTACAATACACGCTAATGATTGTTTTTCAGTAATAGAACGCTTAGAAGGTCTGGGAGTAGATAAGGTTTTGATTCAAAAAAACTTGAAGTTTGTAGGAGCACAAAGATTAATTAAAGTCCTCTGTCCTAAATGCAAAACAAAGGAAGGAACAAGCTATTTTAAACAAAGTCAAAGTGGTTGTGAATATTGCTCGTTTACAGGAGTTGTTAATAGAAGACCAATTTTGGATTATCTTAAATATCCAATTAACTTTGGAAATTCAAATGACAAAAATAGAAATAATTTAAAAGAAATAGCTAGAAAGTATTTAGTTAAGGGCGAACTGTGTTTAAAAGAATGGGAGGCAATAGAGTGAAGATTCTAATATTTCTTTTAACTTTACTTCCGTTGGTATCTTCAGCAGAAGTCAGTTTTTTTGAAGATGATATTAATTTTTGGAGTGAGAAGAAAGAAAATAAGCAGGTTCATCAACCGAGTAATAAGAAAGCTAAGTTTGATTGGTCAAAATACAAAAATATCGAAAATGACGAGTTTTTTAAAGAAGGAAATCATATCCCACCAAAACCTTTTATGGAAGTTGCAAGAAGGCCAACTGAAGAGAATATAAAAAATTGGTTAGAATACATAAAAATGAAAAACGATTTACAAGCTCGTTTTCAAAAAGCGTTAGTAAAGTATAGGGAAAAAGTGAGTATAACCCCTGAATCATCAAAAATGTTAATTCAAAAATCTCGAAGTTTAGTTCAAACCAAGTTACCCCAAGAGAATATTACTATTACAACATACTTTTTAACAACATGCCCTGCTTGTAAAAGAATGTTTAAAACATTGGAAGAGCTTCAAAGAATGGGTGTTTATGTAGAGGCAATTCAGGTTGATTCAGATAAGAAATTAAAGTTTGGTGTTTCTATACCTATATACAAGATTAATAAAAAGGAAAAAGAAGGAATTCTAAATTCGGGAATTGGAGTTCCATATTCAATCGTAAGAGTTGGAAAGAGAGCTATTCCTGTTAATGGATTTCAAACGGTGAAAAGTCTTTTTGAAACTTTAAATAAATTGCAATAGGAGGATATTGTTATGAAAAATATATTAACCAAGTTTAAGGTTGTTGATTGGCTACTACTGATGTTCTTAGTTGTCCTAGTAGGAATCCTGTTGTCTGATAGTGCTTTTGCTGCTTCTATAAAATTGCCAGGAACGGATAGCTCAGACAAGCTAGAAGCGGCCGGTACTTTATTGAGGATGGTTGATACAGCTTTATTTAAATGGGGTGCTAGAATTTTTGCTGGCCTTGGTATTTTATCAGCAGGGTGGCATTTAAAGGATCAGCGATTTGGACTCGCAGTTATCTCTGTTATTGGATCAATTCTCATTGGTACTTGTCCTATGTGGGTTAAGAATATCTTTGATATTGGTGGTGGCTCAACTCTGTTTAGTTAACGTGATTTCAGGGCATTACAGTTCTGCTTGTACTAAATAGTAAAATATATAAATATATGAAATATCTCAAAAATATGTAAAAAATTAACGAATTTAGTAAATAATATACTAAATAGTACGAAGAGGTGATATAATGGAGCTGTATAACAGGGGTAGTATTATGGAAGCATTAGTTCCAAAACCTTTAGAATCATCATCACCTGAAGACCTTCATAAAGGCCTTTATAAAATACTACACGGAATTCAAAAAGAGTTTGGGTTCGACGAAGTCGTAATTGCAAAGCTCTTACATAAGCCACGAACGACAGTTAATGGATGGTTCAAAAACGGTAGTGTTAAAGTCTCAAAAGATAAGTACACACCAGATGATGTACAAATTTATGAGCTTATCGAACTTTATGACACAATATCTAGTTATTTTGTAAAAACAGAAGATCAAGTGAAATGGTTAGAAACAGAGCATCGTGCTTTTAATAAACTTTCACCGCTTTTATATATCTTTGAGCATCCAAGTCATCTTCGAGACGTTAGAAGATACTTAGAGGCCAGGATGAATCCATGACACTATTTCGTTGTTCTGTATTAAAGAAAAGAAATTCAAATAAGTTTCTCGATACTCCTGATGAAGTTTACGCTGTAGGAGAAGTTCTTGATGAGATTGATTGGCCAGATCATTTTAAAAGAACTGGTGGGATTACCTCTAAAGGGGTAACTCGGTTTGGCCCAGAAGGTTATGATACTTGGCCACTATATGCTAGTGAAAAAGATGATACTACATTTTATGAATTTGCGTATTGGAAGCTTAAAGATTGGGAAAATGAGTTAGGTATGCAAACAAATGCAAGCCTTATAAAATTAGACTTTCATCCAAACAATAAGCCGATTGATGTTCAGGGCGAAGATAATAAAGATCAAATACTAGATACTAAGAGTTATGTTCACTCTCATCAATGGATTCAAAGCTTATCAAGTATTCCTGAATCAATTTCATATCCTTCTGTGCGTGATCCGCAAGGGGGAGGCATTAATTTTGCTGTATATGAAGAAAATGCAGTTTCTAATTTTTCATTTTATCAATCTGTAACAATGATAATAATAGATGAATTCAATGTTGAGGTTATCTTTCCAAATAAAACTAAAGTTACGGTTACACCAATAAAGTAAGGCTGTCGTATTACCGATAGCTTTTAAGTCTCTATTTTCTTTTACTCATTCAATAATATCCTTTTTTTGTGACGAAATCCCGTCAGTTAGTAAGTTATTAAAATATTTTAATCTCACTTATTTAGAGTCAGATTTTATCGGAAACCCGATAGTGGCTCTTTTTTTATTAACAAAAATTAGCAACTTAACAGTCATTAAAAATGGCATCGAACTTGAAATATAAAAGTTAGGAACTAACAAAATAAAAGTTAGTAAATCGTTTCAAAGGTGTTTGATGCATTCGTATGAAAGTTTAAAAAGAGAACATGGCAATCAAGTAAGTCAAACAATTGATGGCCCTATAATGTTTATGGATCACTTTGATCTATGGGATTTGGCAATATCTCTTTTCATCATAACTTTCTTTGGAATTATTTTTTACTCTTGGTGGATGATGTTTTTTCTCCTTTGCATCTCCATCGGAGTAATTCCTTATGTCAAAAAAAATAATAATAGAGGGGTGTTCTTACACTACTTTTATAAGCGGTTTGGTGTTTCTTTACCAGGCCTCTTTAATCCACAAAAAAATAAGAAGGTGTCAGATTGATGAAAGTAGCGAGCCAACAACTAATCGTAAGCATAAGGAAGGGAATAGATGACTTTAACAATAAATCTAAAGAGGTATTTTCGAATATGATTGATGCAATCAATAAAGGAATTGAAAAAGCAAAGGTTGAAGTGCCTGCTGTCGGAAAGTATGAGGGAGTAGATTTAACTAAGCTTCCAAGTTTTATTTGTTACAAGTCTGTATTATTGAAAGAAAAACTCTTGTGGCAAAATGTATCTGTCGTTCTACTATGCGTTCTTTCTCTTCTATATGTTGTAAATCGCAATCAGATTAATAAGTTAACTAAGCAATATCGAGAAAAAGAATACATTGTTCTTCCAGATTATATTCCAGTTAGTCCACACACTATATCTGATAGTTATGTAAAAGATGCTGTTGAAACATTTTTGTCTCTCCTTGGAAATATAAATAGCAAAGATATTGAAAAACAGTATGAAAAATTAAGTTCGAATATGAGTTTAGATTTGAAACGTCGTTTTGAAGAGCAAACGTATGAATGGAAAGAATATGTTGTTGCAGAAAATATTACGGAAATTCTTAAGTGTGGGAAACAAGAAATCTATTCGAATGATAAAGGTCAATATGAAGTGACGGCCTTATGTAAAAAGGAAACCTACGTTAACCATGAATATATTGGAGCTGTTGATGAAGTTGTAGAAATGAAACTTGCAGCCGTAGCTCCAAATAAAAAGAAGAGATGGGTTGTCAATATAACTGATCTGAAAAGAACTACTAAAAAAGCATTTAAGGTTAAAACAAAATTATAGGAG
The DNA here is from genome assembly GCA_047634375.1 of Bacteriovoracaceae bacterium. Lineage (GTDB taxonomy): Bacteria > Bdellovibrionota > Bacteriovoracia > Bacteriovoracales > Bacteriovoracaceae. Next base: position 60,783 of record JBLIAG010000016.1, on the reverse strand, counting down.
GCCAGCTAGATGATTAGAATATATTTATTATTTATTCTGTCAGCAGTATTCACTTTGGGAAGTGCAAATGCAAGTGAGATCCTATTTGGTGAAGCTGTTGAAAAAATAAACTTGATATACGGAGAGGAAACGATTCTGAGATTTCCTAGTCAGGTTAAGACTATTTCAAATGTTAGTGACTTTGAAATTGCTCCTGTAGATAAAAACGACCCCGACTATACACTTCTTTCAATTAAACCAATATTTAGAAAATCGAAGGGCAAAGTTCTATTTGTACTAGAAGATGGAACAGTTTTGAGAACAAGCTTTAGAGCGATAAAAAAGAATTCATCACTAAATAATGATTCTTTCTACGAATTTGTATCGAAAAAGCAAATAGTAAATAAAACTCAAAATTTAACGACTATAAGTGAATTGGAATTACTCAAAGCTATGGTTCGAGATGATTCAGTTACAGGTTACAAAAGAAGAAAGCTTGTAAGAACGATTTGGGGCATCAATAAAATGCTGAATGTTAAGCTAGTTCGAACATATTCAGGAAAAAGATTCAACGGCTATATCTTTAAAATTGAAAATAAAACAAATAATACCACAGTGCAGATTAATCCTGAAGCAATTACTTTAGGGAATCCCAACCAGGCCATTATGTCACAAGTTGATGATGAGAATGTCTATTCTAGGAAAATGGGGAAATCAGTTACTTATCTTAGAATTGTGGCTAAACCAAGTTCCGTTTACTCAGATATTAAATTGCCATTTGAAGTAACAAAAGGTGGCAGTAATGATTAAAGGTGCTCAGAAAGTTATCCCTGTTTATTTGCTAGTGAAGGAATTTGTTACAGCAAACAAAAAAAGAAAAAACATGGCATTGGTTTCGGCATTGTTAATCTTTCTTGTATGGCTTTCAGTAATGCTAGAGAGCATAAATCAAAGTAAAACGATTCAAGTCGAGAAGGAAACGGACTTTAAGGATTCTCGTCTGATTAGTAACTCTTACGGAAGGGTCTATAGGGGAAAGGAAAGAATATTAGAAAAAAAGATGGATCAGATTATTAATTCACATTTACAGCTACAAGAGTCAATAAAAGCACTTAAAGACAAAACTAACCAAATTGAAGTTCGTGTAAATAAGAAAGATGTCTTAGAGAAAGAAGAGCAAACTGAAAACTTACGAGAGCCGAAGAAAACAGAAGATATTCAAAATTCTGCACCTCAAGAAATAAGAGTTCATCAAGCGCAGATGGACTTTCGATCATCACCCATTTCTCAAACCAGAAATATGTTGAGAGAGGGAAAGAAAAAATCAAGAACTCTTATCTCGTTTCCAGTTAAAAGTTCGAGAGTCGTAAAGAATGAGGGGATTGTTCTACCATCGGGAAGTTATGTTAAGGCAAAGATGATGACAGGAATAGAGGCTCCTGAAGGAAAGAATTATCCTGTTTTACTACAGCTAGATTTTGCTCACATTTTGCCGAACGATAAGAAACTCGATCTTGTAGGTTGTTTTATGATTGCAAAGGCATCTGGAAGTTTGAGTACAGAAAGAGTTGAAATGCAAGCAGTAAAGTTGAGTTGTGTCTCAAAAACGGGGCAAATGTTTGAAAGAAAGGTGAATGGTTTTACTGCTGATGGTGTTGATAATAGTTTTGGAGTAACAGGAAAGGTAAATTCCAAACAAGATAGAGTTGCAGCAATGGCATTTCTGTCATCAGTAGTTGAAGGTGTGGGAAAAGCTATTCAAGCTGCACAAACAACATCAAGTACAAATAGTAACGGTGGAAGTCAGTCGATCATTACAGGCGATCAGGCAAAATACATAGGAGCAGGAGGAATTGGAAATGCTGCTGGCCAGGTTACTCAATGGTACTTAAAGCAAGCTCAAAGCCTTTTGCCTACTATTAATGTCGGCTCAGGAAGAGACGTGTGGATCGTTATGGCCGATAAAGTCGAATTACCAAAAGAATACTTTAAGAAATCTAGGAGTGTCAGAGATGAATCAGTTTATTCATATTTTACTAATATTCTTTATTAGTAGTGGTCTTACTTCATGTGCTCTAAATAGGGCCAAAAGTGAAAATATGCTTGAAAAACGAGCAGGATATGAAGGTAAGAAAGTAGAGATTAAAAGCAATGGGGCATTCACCGCAGTTCAAAAACCTGCAAAGCGAGTGAAGGTGTATGTATATCCTCACGAATTACCAAATGGTGATTATTTCCTTGGTGGTTATATTTTTGCAGAAATTGAAAAAGAAAAAGTAATAATCAATGGGAGAGCGAAGTAATGACTAGTAGCATAGTAAACTCTGCCTTGTCGGGAAAGACGATTTTTACCGAAGCATTATTTAGTCGTCCTGAATCCCTATCGAAATACCTTCCCTATGATGAGTTCATTAAAGATGAGAATTTATTTTTAATGAAAGATGGTTCATTAGGGGCAGTCTATAAAGTAAAACTAGTTGAGCATGAGCCTTTAGTTGCCTCCAAAATTGTTGATTCGGTTAGTAGTTTGAAGACTTGGCTTGGGCTTCCTAGTTCTTACACCCTTCAACTCTTATTTGACCAGAGAATAATTGGGCCGTTGGATAATAGATGGAACGAGTTACTAAACGACGATAAAGGTCATGTCGTTTCAAAATTACTTCATAAGGAAGCTGTTGAAAGAACACGAAAAAGTTCACCTTATGAAAGAGTGCTTTATTTAGCGATTAGAAACTGCTCAGTAGATAATAAAAGTTTTGTTTCAAACTTTTTTAAGAAGGGAGAAGCACTACTTTTTGATGAAACAAAATCTTTTATAAAAAGACTCAGAGAGTTCAAAGCGCATATTGCTGATTTGGAATGCAACTCATCTTTAAAAATGAAAAAAGTAACAGGGTGTGAGTTGGTTCGATTGTTGAGAAAAGAATTTAATCCTAAGACATTTTATAAAAGGGAATTTGCAAAATATAACGATGAAGTATCAATTTCAAAGCAAGTTATATACAACTCACCGAAACTTTCTTTTGAAGGAATTTCAAGAGAAGGAGTAAAGACAAGAGCAATATCACTAAAGATGGCTCCTAGTTTTGCTTATGCAGGAAGTACAGCTAGTTTTCTGGAACTAGATTTTCCTTTTAAGATTTCTATTTCGTTTAGTTTTCCCGAAAAAGATAAAATTAAAAAGTTCTACGATGTAAAAGAATTTCTTCTTGATAAAACACAAACAGCTAAAGGGCGAAGGCAGTTAAAAGAAATTAGAGAAGCTCAGGAAAAGTTAGCTCACGATGATAGAGTTCTTTATATGACTTATACCGTTATCATTGAAGGTGAAACAGATGATGAACTTGATGAAAAAGAACGTAAGGTCGCAAATGTTTTCAACAATAAACTAGAGTCAGAAGTTATTTCAGATAAAGATATTGGATTAGGATTGTATTTCAATTCTTTACCATTGTGTTATACCCCTGAAGCTGACTTGTCTGCATCACGGTTTATTAGGATTTTAAAATCAGATGCTATCAAGTTTTTGCCAATATTTGATAGTTTTAGAGGTTATGAAAAAGGTCTTCAGCTTTATACTTCAAGAGAGAATAACCTGGCCTTGTTTAGCCTTATATTAAATGAAATTTCCAATCATACCGTAGTTATTGCTGATTCAGGTTCTGGAAAATCCTCATTTATTATTGATTGTGTTCAGGCATTAAAAAGACTTGAGCCGGAACCACTAATATTTGCAATTGAAAAGAAAGCATCTCATAAGATTATTGGTAAGTATTTCGATGCTGATATGACTATCTTTGATCCTAATGAAGATATTCCTTTTTCACCATTTCGAGGCGTATATGATGAGGGGAAAATTTCGTTTCTAACTCAACTTCTGATTGCAGCAATCAAATTAACTAGTCCGAACTTTGTTGTTGAAAGTGAGCATATTGCAGCAATTACTAAATCACTTAAATTGGCATACAAGAGTGCTCAGAATCAAAAAGGTTTAGAGTTTTTGGATGGGGAACTTGTTGAAAGTAGTAATGATGAGAATGTAGAAATTTCTGTAGATGGTTTTATCTCAGAATTATCAGGTTTAACGAGTTTAAAAGAGTTTGAAAAGCTTGAAGATAAAATTGAGGAAGTTTTAAACAAGTTAAAACCATTTTACGGTGATGGTTTATATTCTAAGTATTTTAAAAGTTGTAAATCATCAATTGCAAATAAAGATACTCGCTACTTTGTCTATGATCTTGATTCTTTAGATTCTGACCCTGTACTTCAAACCTTAATGACAATGTCTGTAATGGAGGAAATTCGTCAAACTATCAAACTTCCAGAGAATAAGGGGAGGGGCGGTTTTGTAATTATTGAAGAGCTTGGGATGCTTGGAAGAACGAACTCAGAGGCCTCGAAATTTATCATTGATGCAGCAGAAACCTTCAGGAAACTTGGTGTATTTCTTATTGGATTAACCCCCAGGCCACAGAACTACTTTGAAATCGAGGCAGGGAAAGCCATGTGGCAAGTTGCTGACAATTATATCTTTATGAAAATGAGTCCTGATAATGTTGAATACTTGAAGAGTAAGTCAAGTTTGCTTGATGAAGCAAATACGCAAATCATAAAGTCTTTGGATACAGTCAAAGACAAATATGCTGAAGTTTTTTATGTAAATAAAAACAAGTCAAATCAGGGGGCTTTTAGATTTTGGCTTACTCCTTTTAAGAAATGGTTAGCACCAACAAATATGAAAGACATGGAAAAGGTTGAAGATGCTTTTGTAAAGTGTCGTGGCGATAAATGGGAAGTTATGAGGTTTTTAACGAAAGATATTCCCTCGTACTTTGAAAACTTATTAGGCCAGGAGGTGAAAGCTTGAAAATAATCAGTATTATTCTGGTATTAATAGCAATTTCATCAAGTGCGAGTGCTAACTACAACTATCGTCATTCATCTAAGTTGAGACCTAATGACTATTTACTAAATTCAAGGGATAGGGGGAAAGATCCCGTCTTTGATGGGAATGCTACTGCAAACTTAGGTGTTGATCTTGGCATAGGTTCTGATTGTGGGCGTGTTGACTTGAAATCTACTCTAAGAGCTTCTTTAAAGAACTTATTAGATGCACAGTATTTTGGAGATATGGGGAGAGATATTTTAGCGGCCTCTCCAATGCTCGTTACTTGCTACTTTTCACCTACTTGGTGTGCAATTTTAAAGCATACAAGAATGAATGCTAACTTTCTTTCCCAACTTCGATTAGATCAATGTTCATTAATAGATAAATATACAGATTCCCGTACAGAAGATTTCTACAAGGAACGTCAAAAGTGCATTCATAAGGCTATTGAAAGAAATGGTGGGAATATGGAAGCAGCAATGAAGGAATGTTCAAACTCAAGAGTTTTTGATTATGACTTGGCCGATTGGAGTGGAAAAAACAGTAATAGTAGTAATAACAAGTTAATTGAATCATCTTCAAAGTGGGCCGGCTTCAGAGGTAAAACTGCACAAAAAGTTATTGATCTTACGAAATCATTAGTAGGAGATATTGCAGTTTCGAAAGGTAAAGTCTCCTTAGATTATGGGCCTAGAAAGGTTGCAATGACTCCAAGAACTTACTATCAGTCGATTATTCAAAAGACCAAAGAAGAGATTGGCAAAGTTATAGAAAAAACGGAAAGCCGATATAGCGAAAGACCAGTAGAAGCAATTGTGACCAAAAGTGATTTAGAAACGATCTCAGGGAGTTCCGATCTCGTTCTAGTTGATAAGCAAACAATAAAGGCACTTGTTTTTATGCCGTATAAGCAACAAGAAATGGCAGTTAATAAATTAAGTGAAGCGATTGCATTAACAAGATTTTCAAGTGAAATGAATAAGACTCTTGATCTTTTACATATTGCTGAACAAAACCCAAATTTACCGGACTCTAAGAAAACATCACTCAAGAATAAAAGAGATTCTTTGGAATCGAGCGTAAAGCTTACTTTAGAGCTTCATAAACAGAAAAATGAGCCTTTAAATAAAGTATTGGCAAATATCAGTAAGCAAGGTGAAGAGTGGATAAGTGTAAAGAAAGGGAGAGTTATTAGAACTGATTTTGATAGAAAACAAAAATATCACACGGAAAGAGTGTTCTGGAATTGTGCCGATGGAATTTTTTGTAAGGAGAGATAAGTAATGTATTCGTCAACAGGTTATGAAGCCTTATATCTTTACTTAGGATTAAATCTACAAAAAGGTCTGAGAGATATATTATTATCAGAGAGCTTTTTTCAAGCAATCGTATTGCTAACGATTGGGTGTATCTTTTTTTTTACAACATTTAAATTTTTTTCGAAGTATTTGCCCGGAGTTCTAGTTTATAGGGCCTCAGTACCTTTATCTAAGTTCTTTTGGATTTTTGTTTCAATATTTCTAGGCATAAGTGTTTTGAAAGTTGGATCAGATTCTCTTGTAAAAAACTACGAAGGAGAATCATGGCATAAAAATCCTTATGTTGCTTCTAGGGGTGTTTCAATTGATGAACGAGTCGAAGTGAGTGCATTGTTTGATATATTATCAAGATCAGCAAATGAGTTCAGTGCATTGCTTTCACATTTGGTCGATAAGCTAATGACTAAAAGTCATTCTCAGTTAAAAGCACCAAGTTTTTTCTATAAATCAATTATGTATGCAGGAGCAACAACAATTGATGATCCTGACTTGAGAGAAGAAATTAATTTTTATACAAAAGAGTGTGTTGAAAAGGTATTACCATTAGTTGAGTCCCAAGATCGAAGACTTGATTTTATTTCAGGCTTCTTTAAACAAAACCAAACAGAGCTAGACAATGCTCTTGCAGAAATAAAGATTGAAGGTCGAGATAGCGGCGATTTTGGAACGAGTTTAGATTGTTTGGAATTAAAACAAAATGTTTCAAATTCTTTTCATTCTTATGTCGATAATACAACAGATAGTTGGGGAGATACGTTTAGAGATTACTACATAAAGAATTTTTCAGAAGAACAATTTAAAAATATTTCTTATTCAAGTGCTCTTTTAAATCATTACCTTGATGAGGATTGGTTTGGCATTAACAAAGGAAGTCAGGTTCCAGGAGGGGCAGCTAAATGGTTTCAATATTTAAATAAGATATTTACTTGGGATGGTTTTTTATCAATAACTGGCTCACTTCTTGGCTTTGATGGAGATGGTATTCATGGATCAGCATTAGCAGCAAAAAGAAGTGAAGAGTTTAATCAACTACTTTCAAGAGCACCTCATGTCAAAGGTTTCATTACATTACTATTAGTTGCACTTTTTCCTTTGCTTATTTTTCCTGTCGTTGCAGGAAAATGGAAGTGGATAGTATTTTGGTTTTTAACTTATTTTTCTGTATTGCTCTGGGAACCAATTTGGACGTTGTTTTATCACATCGTCACAAATCTAGCGATTGCAGGAGAAACATTAGAATATCTGGGAGAACTAAACTCTGGTGCTCATCTTTATTATTCCAAAGTTGTTACTTCACGAATTTACTATATGTATTCAGTTTACTCATGGTTGCAGGTTTTAATAGGGCCTTTCTTTACAGGCTGTATGCTTATGAGTTTCAGAGGATTATTAAAAGATAAGGAAGAAGAAAGTGCACCGCAATTTGTAGGTGAGACAAAAAGCACAGCAATAAGAACACTCAGCCCCATGAAAGGGGCCGAGTAGGAGGAAGTTTATATTTATTAAAGACATGTCAGGAAATTATAGGAGGTGTGTTTGCAAAAAATTGATGTGAAGTCTAGTACAACAGAATGGTCAGGAAGCATTGATAGGGCTATTAGTGAAATGTTTCAACTTTTTGGACAAGCAATATTTGGTATTGGGGTAGGACTTGGAGAACTTATTAGATTTGCTTTTCAGAGGACTACAACGGCTTTTCTAGCTGTGTCTAGTTACTGCTTATATGTTTACTTGTTGGTAAAAGATAACATTCATTTAAAGCTATTCCTGGCCTTAGATAAAGATGCCTTTTTTTGGTTAAGGAACAAAGGGGTTTTCAACGGTGATAATTCATATCAATTCTTATTAGTTTCAAGTGTTGTTTTAGTAATTGTTTGTGCCACCTTTGGTTTTCGTTGGATGTATCTCAGGGCCAGGGATGAGAAAATATTTAAGCTGGCCAGGTTAAAGAACTCTGAAGATAGATTCCCTAGAGTATTGAATCGTATTCGTATTGATAAAGATTCGCTTAAAATGCGAATTGACCCAAAAGGCCTAGGTGTTACAGACTTTGAATCTAAAAAAGATCAATTAGAAGGATTATTTAAGCTTGGCGTAATAGAAGAAATAAAAAGGGTTAAAAATGACCAATCTAAAATCGAAATTCTATTTTCTAAGGCAGAACTGCCAAAAATGATTAGATTCTCAGACCTTGAAATGAGTCAGGTTTCTAAGGATCACTTTGTTGTTGGAATGTCTAAAAATGGAGTAATAACTCAAAATATTGCTGAATTACCGCACATGCTGATTGCAGGAATGACAGGCTCAGGTAAAAGTGTCTTTTTTAAGCAAGTTCTTTTGTCCTTATTAGGATCAACACCGAAACTAAAAATGTATCTTATTGATTTAAAGGGAGGCCTTGAAATGACGGATTTTAAAGACTCCGACAGGGTTGAAATTATTTCTAATGTTAAAGATGCGGTGGACGTTTTAGAGAAGGTAAAAGAAGAAATGGAAGATCGCTTTGAGCATCTAAAATCTATCGAAAAGAAAACGATAGTTCCTGAAAGAGATGGAATGCCACGAATCATTCTAGGAATTGATGAATGTAGTGTTCTCTATATGAAAAAGAATAAAGGAAGTAGTGATTACCATAATAAGGTTAGAGCAAGAGAAATTACTGATGATATTGCTAAACTCTCTCGTGCAGCAGGAATTCATCTTGTATTAGCAACACAGAAAGTAACAAAAGAAACAATTGATACCAGTATTCAAGACAATATTGCCGCAAAAGTGTGTTTTAAGATGAGTGGTAATAATGCATCTGTACTCGTCTTAGGTAACAAAAGAGCTGAAGAGCTTCCACAAATCAGAGGGAGAGCTATTTGGCATTACGGCCAAGACTTTATTCAATTTCAAGCACCATTTATCGAAGAAAAAGAGATTATTGAATTTTGTAAGGGAGATAAAACGAAACAAAAAACTAAGTTGATAAAAAAGAAAAAAACAAGAGGTAAAAACATTGAGAAAGATGAAGAGTCACTTGTTGGCGAACTGGATGAAGTAAAAGAAGGAGGAACGGTTGAAGAATAAAATAAAAAGAGTGAGACTTCAGCAGCGTGACATACTGCTTTTTGATTATTTGTTTAGGCATCGAGTAGCGGTAGCGAAAGTAATTCATAGGGACGTTTTTAATGACTATAAATCTTTAAAGTGCACAAGAGTAAGATTAAATCGTTTGATGAGGGCAGGATATATTCAAGCAAAATACTTTAATCTTGAGAGCAGAGATAAGTGCTATAGGTTAACAAGTTCCACAGTTAAAAGATTTATTGATTTTTCAAAGAATGCATATATATGGAAGGGCACTAATAGCCCAAACCATGACATTAACCTAATTGAAATATGGAGGTCATTAAAGAATAGGGAGAAAATCGAATATATGCTTACTGAACATGAATATAATGTTCGGGATAATCTGAAATGTACCGAAGCAAGGATGAATCTTGGTGATTTAAGGCCAGATGGCTATTTAGAGATTCGAATTGGAGGTAAAAGTTTCAAGGCAGCACTTGAATATGAAAGGTCTTCTAAAACCAAACCAAGGTATTTAGACCTGATAGATCGTTATTACCGCAATAAAAACATAAAAGCTGTTTTCTATATATCTGAACATGAAGGAACACAGAAACAAGTTCAAAATTCTGAACTTGAGTATAGGACAAGATGCCAAGAACCTAAATTCTTTTATGCTTTAAGAGATAGTATTAATGAGAATGATACTATTCGTTTCAGATCAGTAGGTAGTAAAGAATATCAAATTGATTTCAAACTAAGTGTTGTACCTACTGTTTCCGAGACAACAGTAAGTACAAAACAAATAACCATGCAATCCATTGAAAACATTAGAAAAACGATTGTAACCAAATTTTTCGACGAAAATCCTTCTTCCCCCCTATGCAGGGAGTACAACAATAAACCACAAACAAATATAAACGAAGCCGGAGGTCTGAATGGAAACTAATAATAATATACCAAATCAACAAAAAACTAAGACTGACTCTAAATACACAGGCATAAGACTGACCAAATCTACCGCAGCCAAGTTGAAGAAAGTTCTCGCACAAGTTAACAAAAAAGATTTTGGAAATACTGTCAAAATAGATACTCTGATAAATTATCTCATTACAACAATGCAAAAAAATACTGTAACAGAACTGCAAGAAGATTCTCTAAGCGAAGAAGATAAGTTCAAAAGAGATTATAAAAATTACTGCTCTAAAAATGGCAAAATAACCAGAGATGAATTCTTCAAATTAGTACGTCAAGGCCTAGTATTTCAGTCCTCACAAATGTAACAGTTCGCTTTCAAAAAGTGACAATGATTTAAGCAACTTGTGACATTCTTTTTTTGATAAATAAACATAAAAAATAAATGTCAAACAGAAAGGATTTTGATAATATGGACAACGAGAATATTGGAAAGTCAGAGCGTTTTCAAAAATACTCTGACTCGTTCTTTGACAATTTAATATGGTTAACGAGTGAAGAAGCTGCCTTTTACATTCGAAAATCAGTCGGTGCTTTAAGAACTATGGTCTCTAGGGGCCAAATCAAATGTAAAAAATGGCGACGACGATTGTATTTTCGAAAAGACGACCTTGATAGGCTGCTTGAGAATTCTACAGAAATTGTAGGAGGTCTCTATGGCAGTTAATGAATATCAAGAAAATGACCAAACCTTTTATCGGGTTTACGTCAACGTAAGAAGTAAAAAAGACCCAGGCCTACGAGTGCAAAAAACACTTTATAAGCTGAAGTCAAAAAGGCAAGCGGAACGAGAAGAGAAGCGTCTCATTAAAGAGGCCCTAGAAGAAATCAACGACATTGAATGTCGTGGTCTATTATGGGGTGCTGTCGTGAGAAAGTGGGAAGAGTACGAAAAGGAGAATACCTTTTCGAGACTTTCAGACGAGACGGTCAAAGACTATCTTGCCCTGTTAAGAAATTGGTCTGGTAAGTGGATGAAAGTTCCTGCTAACCAAATCGGAATAGCAGATGCAAGAGAAGTTCTAAGGAAGATGGAAGACGAGGGAAAATCATATAAAGTTATGAAAACCTTCAGAAACGTAGTTCATAGAATTTATCTTTGGGGGCTTGAAGAAAGACTTATCCTTGGTGTTAACAAAACACCGATGGATGGTTTAAGTCTGTCTAAGAAAACTGAAGACAAACTTCCCGAAATTTTAACACGAGAGCAGATTAAAACTCTTTTATATGAGGCAAAGAAACAAGATCATCCTTGGTATCCTGTTTGGGCTTTTGCAATCCTAACGGGTATGAGGAATGGTGAACTGTATGCATTGAAATGGTCAAAAGTTGATTTTGAAAATGAAATTATGAGAGTCGATGAATCTTATAATACAAAAACAAGAACAACCAAATCAACAAAAGCAGGATATTGGCGAAACGTACCAATATCTTCTGAGTTGAAAGAGCTTTTGATTATTTTACAAAACGAGACAGGCGAAACAGACTTTGTTTTACCTAGACATTGGCAATGGGATAGAGGAATGCAAGCAAGTATATTAAGGTCTTTTTGCAAAGATATTAATATACCTTCAATCAAATTCCATACTTTGAGAGCTTGTTTTGCAACGCATTTGTTAGCTGATGGCGTGTCCACTCATAAGGTGATGGCCGCAGGAGGTTGGCGAGAAACGAAGACAATGGATATATACTCTCGATTGTCTGGTGTTGATGTAAAAGGGGCAACAGAAAGCCTCAAAGTTCTACCTAAAAATCTTAACGACGAAGAAAACGTCGTTCAACTTTTCTCTTCAGATCAGTAAGAAGTTCTCCCCAAGGAGAGCTTCTTGAATTCTTTCATTTTGTTATCCATAGACTTTGGCCTAGTTTTGATAGGCCACCCGTGATAGACTAAATGTGTAGTCAATATTGATTACAAAACGCAAACTATCACTTGAGGGGGATGCGGAAAATTCGTTGGCTAGGTTTGGCTAAGTAAAATGCACTTTTTAACCTAACTAACGAAGATAATTGGACGTGGGTTCGATTCCCACCACCTCCACCAATCGAAATGCTAGACGAACTCTCGTCCATAAAGAGTTCGGGACTAGCATTTTTTTTTGCCTTTTTTTCAAACCTTCCACCACCAGACGCATTGGCCACGCCTAGTGTCCTACCACTTCTATAAAAAGGGAGCACAACCCCCTTTTCTCCACCAGTATTTCTCTGGTCTTTATTTCCATTTTCTTTTGTCCACACATTAATCTGAATCAAATTGTCAGGGCCGATATGGATGCTCTTTATGACGCTCTTAGTAACCATTCGCTTCTTTTGCAATTTGAATTTTCTAAATTTCTCCGAGCTAAGCTTCTTAAGGTTTTCCAAAACAAACTCTGGGTGAATCGTTTCAGGCTCTTCATTAGCAGCTTTGATTTCAAGTTCAGCTATCTGCTCTTGAACTTTCTCAAGCGTTTTTTCAGACTCCTTAAGGCGATTTACAATAGCATCAACACTTCCAGCTAGATCACTGCTAGAAATAACATCAATTAGCTTGTTGATTTGTCCTTGAAGGCTTTTCTCTTCTCGTTTTTTGGCCTTTAGCTGTCCCTTGTATTCAGGGGAGGTATTTACAGAAAGCTCTTTAAGAATCTCAATAAAATCATCTTTAAGGGCCTGACTGTTCAGGATGCTAAAAAGATGTTTTTTGATCCTTTGTTCAAGTTCAATGGCAGGGTAGCGTTTAATTTGGCAATCAGATTTTTTACTGTGACCGTAATAGTAATGCTTATTGGTTTTACCTGTAGCAGATTGTCCAAATAGAGGCTGACCGCATTCATCACAATTTAACAGACCTGAAAGAATAAAGTCATGATTTGCTTCGTGCTTAACCGCCTTATTTGAATCTAAAATTTTGGCGGCTTTATTAAAATCAACTTCGCTAATTATTTTTTCCCATGAAGTATCAACAATGTGATACTTCTCAATTGTTTTTAATTGGCCTTGATCTAATTCTTTGTTCTCTTTATTGATCTCTCTTTTTCCCATATAAAACGGATTAGTAAGGAGTCTATAAAGAGAAGAGTGAGTGAAGGGTTTACCGCCGTAATTAATCCCATTTCTTGAAGTCCATGCTTTATTATTAATTTTATTTGCTTTTAAATATTTAAGCACTTCAGAGATTTGGGCTGTTTCTAAAAATACCTTATACATCTTTTTTACAATTCGAGCTTCATCTTTGTTGATAATCATTGAGCCTGATTGAGTAGGGTGTTTATCAAACCCTAGAATAGGAGTTCCTCCATTTAAAAGACCCCTTAATGCTCTAGCATGAAAATTATTTTTGATTCTTTCAGCAGTCAATTCTCTTTCAAATTGTGCCAATGCCATAATGATGGTCATAAAAACTTTTCCGGCAGGGCTTGTAGTGTCAAAGTCATATTGTAAACAAATAAAATCAGCTCCTAAATCTTCAAGCTCTTGAACAAAACTAAGAAAATCGGTAACTGATCTACTTAATCTTGAAAGCTCTGTGACAATGACAGTATCAATTTTATTTCGTCTAACATCATCTAATAGTTTTTGATATTCGGGACGATCAGTATTTTTACCAGAAAAAGCTTCATCTTTATAAATACCAACAAGTTTTCCCCATTTGTTATTTTCATACCTATTTTTTTCTTCAATTTTTAATTTGAGTCGTTGCAATTGAGAAGTAATAGAACCTTCTTTGTTTTTGGCCTGCTCCTCAGTACTTACACGACAATAAATTCCAACTTTTCTCATATTCATTATCCTTAGTTTGGAAAAAGTTCTTCATTCTTTTTAATGAAGGATAGTATTTTTTGCCAATTTGATTGAACTCTATCTAACTCTTGTAATTCTTTAATAAATTCCAATTCTTCACTGTGTCCCGTTAGCCAATCCGAAACAGACGCACCAATTACTGCACCAATGCCTGCTCCTATAAACCCTCCAAACCTTGCGCCCAACAATGCTCCTGCAATTGCAGAACCTCCGATAGTTTCTCCTTCAAGATGTAATCCTTTTGCTCGAATACAGGAAATAGCCAATCGAACAAAAACATTCTGCCTCGGAACAGTTCCTTTCTCTCCTGTGTTGAGCCAATTAGAAATAGTCTTTGGGCTAACAGCTAGGGAATCGGCAATTTCTTGTTTTTGTAAACCAGTGCCTTCAAGAATTTCTATAAAAAACCGAGTCCACTTCTTAATCTGTCTCTTTGTTTTAATATCCAATTTATGAGCCTTTTTTAGTATATGTTACTAATAATATAGTAATATTTGAGTTTCAACAAGTAAAAATTCTATTAGTACTACCAATATTTCGGATTTGGCGTATAATTAATATATACTGCGGTGCATGTCGCACTGCTTAGGCTTTAGCCATAGGAGGTTCTTATGCCGGTTAGATCAATTGCTATTTCTTCAACAGGAAAGGGTTTAGTACTATTAAAAAAGAGTATTGAAATAGGTGCAGAGTTTATCATTTCACTACCAAAAGACCCTGAAAAATTACAGGGAGCTTTGAATCATGTTAACGATCTTTTTAATCAAATGGGTTTAAACATCAGGTTAAAAATCAAAGCAGATTTTTCAATAGAAGTACTCCTTATTAGGGCCGGTGTTGGTGGCGTTGTCTTTGCTATCGCAGGAACGATACTTGGATTTGGTTGGTTAGCCCCTGCCTTCGTTGGTGCTGGCCTAGGCGCTGCGACAGAATTGATTGAAGTAGAAAGAGTTCAGGTATCAGTTTTTAACGGAAATCCTGCCGTATGCATGTCATTTGCATAAGTTGATAAATCTGAAGTTAGAAGTTTTTCTAACTTCAGATTTTTTTTAGCCTGCTTGAAGATTTGGAAATATCAAGTGGCAAAGGTGTTTTATTCTCTCTTTGTTTTGATATTCAGAAATTTCAGCTTCCTTAATAATAATTTCAAACTCCTTTATCTTAATTTGTCTCTTCCGCATTTGTGTTGCCTTCTTAGCTTTCTTCTTTTGCATTTAAATCTTTATTTTTCCTCGGCTTTAATTCTATAAGTGTTGTTTTTAAGATTTCTTCAATGCTGTCATGATCATTCATTTGAGATACAACCTTTTTAAGGTATTCCTTAGAATTAAAATGCTCTTTAGCTATCTTGGATTTGTATTGCCTATAATAGCTTTGATGAAACTTTTGGATGATCCACGATGAAAGCTTGGTAGGTGTTATCTTTATACATGTTTCTTTTTTCAATTCATCATACATAGATGAAAGGGCCGTACTGGCCCCCTCATCTAATATGATTCTTCCTGATTTTAATTTACTCATTTAACCTCACTTGATTTTTTTGAAACTAACGTTGACCTTATAGGCTCGGCTTGCTTGGTTTTTACGGCTGCTACTTGCTGTTGATCCACCATGAGAAAATTTTCTTTTACCTTGGCCAAAACATGAGCTATAACCTAGAAAACCGATTCTGACATCACCGTGATTGGTATCGGGAACGATGGAAAGGTAAGCCTCGCTTGATTCCTGAATCATCTCTTCTGAAACCTTAAACTCTGTAGTCATCGAAATTGCAGAATAGTCTATGATTTTCCCTAGTGGGTATAGATTATCTCCAATTTTTACCCGTAGCTTTGTTTCATTCAGGTTATCGGAAAAAATAATGTCGTTCTCGTTCATGCCATCAAAATTTCTGTATTTTAAATTACAGCTTCCTGATCGCCTTCGATCCCAGCAAATCCTTCTTTTTAAAAATTCACAATGCCTACAAATCGGGCCGCGTATCTCACACTCTCGATCAGTCCAACCTGACGGGTAACTTCGTTGGTAAATGGGACTAAATAATGGAGTTGATACCTTTCCTGTAAAAGTGATGATCAGTGTCTCATTTGCCTTAAGTTCGGCAATATATTTATCTGATGTTACTAACTCACTTTCTAATACTGGTTGGTAATAGACTGTAGGTGCCGGTTGGGGATGCTCAACAACCTCATCAGATTCTTTATCCCAGTTCTCACCACAGGAAACCAATAGACCAAGGGAGCCGACTATAAGTAATGACTTAAAGAGCATATTATTTTTTCTCCTTTTTCAATTCACTGTTTGGAATCCATTGGGGTTCTTCTGAAATAATCCAGACTCGATGACCTTCAACAAGTTTTTTTCCTTTGACTTGAGTATCCACCCACTCTGATTCAACTACCGGCATGGAAAGGCCCGGCCCATTACCTGTGGAATAATTTTTAGGATAATCAACTCCAAACTTATCAAGATTAAAAAGTGTTTCTCTTCTGGTCTTTTGATCACGCTTCTTTAATCCCTTATGGATAAAGTAAGATGCAATCCCACTTATAGCCCCGCCGACGAGTGCTCCTTGTAGGGCACCTTTCCCGTTATTCTTGTTTAATGATGCTCCTGCTACTGCTCCGGTTGCTGCACCTGTTGATATTCCTAGTGTTAGTGATTCTCTCATTGTTGAACAGCCTGTAGTCATTATGGCGATGACCATAACTAAAATTGGTACTCTATGCATAAATGCTCCTATCTCTGATTGAGTCTCATTATTAAGTTCGTAAACTAAATAATTTCGACAAGTTGTAAGGATTTGCTTTACCTGTTGTAGGTAACAGACAGGTAAGGCAGAAGATGGCCATTAAAACTCTAGCTTTTGGCCCTTTCTGTTTTTGAAGATGATCTTATCTATCATTTTTAGTTCACTTTCTAATTTCAGAAAGTAAAACTTTGGTTCAAGATTTTGATAGTGAAGTTCTTCAAAATGTTTAATTTGTTTGATGATTGAATCGGTTTTACTGAAGTATAAAACCACATCAACTGCTGAGCTGATGTAATAATCAATCACTAATTGTTCATACTTTGTGGACTTTTTTTCACTCCGTTCAAATTCAATAGCCCCGTGATAGCGTTCATCGTCGAATTTTATCAGTGCATAACCATCACTATGAAGCTTTACGAACTGACTAGTTAAATCATCGTCGGTGAAATCTTCAAGACATTGAATTTGATTTTCAGAATAATACTGAAGCACATTTTCAGACTGCTTGAGGGACTCCCCAATAAATATGAGGGGGAGATCATGCTCAATACTGTCACTTTTAAGTTGCTTACGTATCAAGTCAAGTGGTCTTGATTCCCTTAATTTTTCAATGCCTTTGTCAGTTAAGTGAAAAATCTTTTGAAAACGCTTTCCATGATAGAGAGAAGAGAAATCTATAAAATGATTATTTTCCAACTTTTTTAATCTTTTTCTTAGATTGCACTCTTCACTTGTGGGATAACAAAACTGTTTGATCTGGGAAACACTTGCGGCCTTATATTTAAATAAAAACGAAAATAAACCGAAATCCCTATCCGTTAGTATTATCTTCGCTACTGCCATTCTTTTTTTCTTTTTCGTTTTCAGATGCCTTCGTGATCACTTTCTTTTTTTCTCCTTCAACCTTTTCAAGAGCCACCATTGGGCCAAAAAAGGTTTTGGTTTTACTTTCGTACTCTTTTCCAAGCAGGGCCAATTCAGTTTCTAGTTCATCTTCTGATAAAAATGGTGCCTGAATTTCAGTAAATTTATTGCCACTGGCCCAGATGCCCCGGCCTTTAATATCAGGTAAATTTAGTGCCATTTTGTTTCCGAGTACTGTCATTGACCCCTGTAGGGTATTCATTTGAAAGCACATTCTCCCACCAATGTTTTCTTGAACTTTGGTATCAATTGTCTCCTTGGTAACTTTTTGTGTTGCTAAAATAAGATGTATTCCGGCTGCACGGGATAACTTTGAAAGTTCATCAGTTAGTTCTCGGGCCTCTGTAATGTATTTCTTCTTAGCAGAGTCCGACTTTACCTTTGTATAAAGAACAGATGCTTCATCAACTCCAATGATAATTTTATCCATCTTATCTCGTTTAGGGCTAATCTCTTTCAGTTTATTCTCTTCTAAGTAGTCAAAACGTCTGTCCATTTCATTCCTAAGATTTTTTAAAACGTTAACGGCGTCCTTTTCCGTTTTGATGACCTTCACGTTGGGTAGGTCTTCAAAAGGCCTCATTTCAACACCCTTTTTTAAATCCAAAAGGTAAAGCTGAATGTTATTACTGCCCTTTAAAAGCGAGACCAGTGTTTGCTTGAAGAAAACACTTTTACCGCCACCTGTCGTTCCAGCAATCAACATGTGCGGCAAAGTTGAAATATCCTGAGTTAAAAAACCTCCTAGTGATTCACCAATTGAAAATGTGTAAGGACTATTTTTACTTTCAGGCATTTCATAGTAACTAACTTTTTCAGCTAGTGATTTCTTAGTAAGGCTGAACTCTACAAACTTTGGGTTCTTACAGGGCCTTATATTTTCTACAATTTGCCCAAGAGCGGTCGTGAGGTCGCTAACTTTAGATTGATAACGATCAATTCCGATGCCTTCAGATTTTAAGAAGACCTTGGTTTTATAGTCGTCAACCTCAATAACTCGAATAACTTTTGGAGCCGTTCCGTTGCCTGCTTTTAGCGAAAGAAAGTTAAAATCATTTTGATAAGATTTAATCTTTTTATACTCTCTTGCACCAATCAGAGGAAATGACAAAAACAATGCTCCTAATGAAAACAGGAGAAAGTATTTTACCCACGATAATTTTACAAAAAATGCTATTACTGTATCTGTAAAGGCAAACGGTAGTATCTTATTAAGAATTACCAAAAAATCATAATTGTAGGTTAAAGAAAAGATTATCATTAATGCCAATGTGATATAAAACCATGTCATGGCAGATTTAACTTTTATTTTCTTTATTCCATAATACGAAATATCAAAATAGATCATAAATAACTTTCCCAATGCATCAAACAGCTTTACGGCTGCTTCGTTACCTTTATCCTTCTTCATAAGTCTCCTTTTTTCATGTTGAGAGGTGCCATCAGTGAAATAATAAGATCAACTCCGGCATCTATTGTGACGTAGGGTTTTTCTGCTGATAGCTCTTGTGCTTGTCTAGCAGCCTCCATATCAGTTACTTTAGAAACCCCGTGGTAAAGTGCATTTTTCATTGTTGCCTTGGGTGTTACAGCACCACTTTCACCAAGGGCCTTCTTTTCGGTCAAAACTTCTGTCATTCCTGAAACCATACTCAACCCAAGAGTGGTCGCTATTCTGACTCCTGCTGTCCCGTGATAATCACCAAGTATTCCCGAGGAATAATCATCAGGGTTGAGAGCCTGAGCGTTAATTTCAACTTCCATGCCTGTTGGCAGAATCGCTTTAGCAAACTGGACAAATACTTTTTCACCATGTCCTGAGTATTTTGCAGTTCCTAAAAGAATAGTATCGTTTGGCAATTTGCTTCGGCCTTTAAATGAACCACCATAGGGGAGCAAAACTTTAATAAACTGGTTTTGTTCATGGGTATCAATTGTACTAATTAATTTTCCAATGAAGTTTGTCCCTGTAGGGATTGCGTCTAGATGAGTTGCCAAGTCGGAACGAGATATAATTTGTTTTGCCATAAGTTTTATATTTGGCATTGTTTTTATACTTCTCGTTTTAACTTTTGATCCACTTTGATCACCAGCCTTTATGCCACCGCCAATCTTTTTACTTCCAGTGATTATCTGTTCTGCTTCTTGAAACCTATCCGTATTGATTAGAGATTTATCCACTTTCTTTACAATTGCAGTATTTTCAACCTTACCAAACACTTGAGCCAAGATAATTGCCGCAATAATAAAGAAAATACTAATAAAGCTTATATTCCTCTTGTTAAGAGTGGACTTGCCATCAGATTCAATAATAAAGACAGACTTTAAACCTTCTTTTGCTTTTTTAATTATAAGAACTGCCTCGAAATGATTAATCTATTTACATCGTCCTTATTGAAAAATTGCAGGGTGAAACCTTCCTTTTTCTTTAGGTTGAAAAAGATTCGCCCCTTTATCCCAAGATTCTTTTCAATCCTTTGGCCAGAAAAAATCAATCTTTGCTTTGGAAGTTTGATCTTCGAGCGAGTAAGAAATAGGTCAACGTCTTTTATGTTGATTGCGTTCTTGCTATTGTTGAAAAGGCTGAAATCAAGAACATAAAAATTGGGTTTGAGTTCTGTTACTTTCTCAAGAGAGCAGTTAAGCTTTGATTTGAGCTTAAGACTCTTATTGAGCGTTTTCGATGATAGCTTAATTTCCTTGGGCCTACTCATGCTTGGTGACTTCCAAGATACGTTCACAAGATCGTCATAGCCTGAAAAGTTACCGGCGTTTAAAATAAATCCAAAAGTATGGTATTCCCCATAAACAAAGAGATTTGTCTTAACTGGCCCTTGAGGCTGTATGGTAATATCATTTCCAATAAATTCCACATTAAAGTAATTCTGATTTCCAACCACAACCTTCTTTGGTGTTTCCTTAAATCTTAATACTGTTGACTGCCCCAATTTCAAATAGATTGTTCTCATTTCTTTTGAAGAGACTTGTATTGTTCTAATATTTCCTGCTAATGCAATTTCTCCAGCAAAGATCAAACCTAATAATAAAAATATCTTCATTTATTTTACCTCGTGTTCTATAAGTCCATTAACGTAAAGCCCAAGAGGGTTCCACTTGTTAGGTGAGTCCTTTATTATTTGCAATGAAATTTGAGTCACTGAAATAAAAGGGACGCCCTTTAGTCTAATAATCCTGTCAAACTGAGAGACTACCTCTTTATCCGTTACTGACACCTTAATATTTCCAACATATTGGCGATACTCAGGGGCTGGTTTTGAATCCTTCTTTGTTTTGCTTTTAATGAGATTTAAAAAATCAGCAGTTACAAAGGGGTGGATATTATTCATCATGATGTTCTTATCCAGCTTTTCCCATTCGTAATTGGCCTTAATAAAAGCGATTACAAATTTTTCAATCTCATTCTTGCCAATAGCAGTACTTTTTCTCGTTGAAGAGTACCTTTCAATATTTTTACCACTTTTTTCTATGACCACAGGTGGGAGTGTTGCTACATAGGCCAAGACAGAAAGGGTTAAAATAAGGCATCCAGCTAACGAAAAACATATCACTTTGTAGCTATATGCAATCCTATTGAGAGCAAGCCATTGTCCTCTTGCATTTAAATTAGTCATCTTTTTTACTCCTAGTTTTAAAATCAACTTTGACGACATTTTTTGGAAGCTCAGCTGATTTAGTGTTCATTTTTTTTGAGAAATGATCTCTTGCTCCGGTTAATCCAGATTTCATGCCTGTTCCCATGCGATTAAATCCATTCGCCGTTCCCTGCATGGCCCCTTTGCCAAGTTTTTTCCCTTGTCTCTTAGAAAACTCAGTAACGACTTTTCCGGTTGCCAGTGTTGGTGCTGCTGCAAGTGCGGATGCCGCACTAGACATTCCATCATTGATTAATGATTTAGTAGTAAAGGGAATAAAGAGCATTGAAAGACCAATGCAAAGATTTACAAGAATACTTGTAAGAAAATTATCCCAATCACCAACCGCTGGGCTTGTAGCAAGTTTAAGTAGCATTACACCTAAAATCGACCACAGTATTTTCCATGTAACCACATTAATAAGTCCTTTATACAGATTAGACGTTACAAACGACGTTCTTCCAGAGATATACATGAGAATCATAAGCGGTGAGCAGACATATAGAACTGACCACACAAAATGAACCAGTACATTGGCCACAAATACACCGACATAAGCAATGATATAAGAGAGGAGGTTTAAAATAAAAATTACCGCCTCTCTAAATTTCAACCAACTGACTTCTGATTCGTTGTAGTTTTGTTCCAAGTGTTTCATCAGATCGCCAAGCTGAGTTAGCCCATTGATTTTGTTTGCCACTCCGTCGCCAACCATTGCAATTGCATTGATACATTGATCAAATGAAATTAAAAGAATAATGGAAATGACCACTCTTTTTAAAATGACTGAAACATTTGGATTTCCTTCAGGGAGCTTGAAAAATTCAAATATGATCGTTAAAAGCGTAAAAGGTACGATGAGTATCCAGTACAGCTCTTGCATATTTGCATTTAGCTCCTTACACACCTCGGGTAAGTATTCAAACATCAGAATTTCTGTAGCTTCATACTTTCGTCAAAGTTTTTAAGGTTACTTTTAATATCACTATTAATTTTATTAAAATGGCCAACACTGTCTTTCCCAGCTTTATTATTCATAGCTAAGCTCTCACTTTGAAGCTTTAAAATCTGCCCATTGATACGAAGTAATTGATTCAGAGTATGAAGAATCTTGGAATTCGTTTCGGCATTCATTCTGGCAGCACCTTTAGGAGATGCTCGTCTACTTTGTATTGAAATCTTGTTGGCATTTTCCTCCTGATTTGTTGCATACTTTTTAATATTACTGGCCATTTTTATACTTTCAGCAACACTTTGATCATGAAGCATCTGTAATGCTGCCTCATCAGATTTTGGAATGGCCCCATAAACCTCCTGAATAGTATTAAAAGCCTTTTGGAAATTATGAATCTCTGATAAAATTCTCTCGTCCTTTATAGGAAGTGAGTTTAATAGACCCAATGAGTTTTCAAGACCTGAGTTAATAAGTCTTATATATTGATCTCTATTTCTGGCCGTATCCACCATTGATTTTAACTGCTGGTAACGTTTGATATTTTCAGCGAGTATTTTAACCAAGTAGGGAATTTGTGCCCATCCAGCACCACCATCACCCCAAAATGCATAAGATGATGGGGATTGCAGTATCAAGAGTGAGCTTACAATCAGTACTTTTAGTTTTTTTATGCTGCCTCCTTGTCGTTATAGGCAAGTTTTTTAAGAATTTCTATCGTCTTCAACTTTGGAAACTTCTTTTTCATTTTTTCTATTTGGGCCTTGTCGAATCCATCTGTTGTACAAACCCAATAGCTCAAGGGATCAGGCATAAGTCTAAGAACAATTTTTCTCTCATCTTGCATGTAGAGAAATTCAGAGTATTCACCCTTAACAAGTTCAAGGCTTTTAACTACCGCAGTTTCATCCTCCGTGAAATCCATCGTTTTTTGAAAATCCTCCCAATCAATCTTTCTTTGTCTTAGAATAAATACGCTACTTGTATTAGGGAAAACGGCATTTTTAATTTCTTGATTACTCAAAAAATCTTTGTAGTTTTGGCTTATACACCAGATACCGCCATTGAACTTTCTAAAAGTTCGATAGGCTTCCATCGTGAAGCTTAACCCACTTTTCGTTTCAAAAAGCTTCCATGCCTCATCAATGATGAGAAGGTAGGGTTTTGAAGTATCCTTAGCCGCTTCATTTTTAATGAAATCCGTAAAGAGAAGAAGAAAAACATTTTGGAGATCAGAATAAGTATCAAGACCTTTCATTTCAATTGTAATTAAATCTTTTGAAAGGGTGACATTGCTTTGACCATCAAGCATCCGTCCGTAGGCCGTATTACCTGTCCATGAGTAAAGTATTTCGGCGTATTTGTTTATTTCAGGATTGCGATGTTTTTCTAATACTTCTTTATAATCACTGAGGGTAGGCGTTTTTCCATACAACTTGTCATAAGTCATAAAGATAGCTTCTTCTAGCAAGGCTTTATCTCTCTTCGGTAAACCGTTTGAATTTTCATCTTTTAATATTGATTCCAGTGCAGCCAAAATAAGTTTTACTTTTGATGTTGTCGGTGTTTTTTCACCATTAAGGTCAAACATATTAAGACAAATATTGGAATCAATGTTTAGATCAATGAATTCA
Organism: Bacteriovoracaceae bacterium; assembly: GCA_047634375.1. Taxonomy (GTDB): domain Bacteria; phylum Bdellovibrionota; class Bacteriovoracia; order Bacteriovoracales; family Bacteriovoracaceae. Next base: position 36,870 of record JBLIAG010000016.1, on the reverse strand, counting down.
CCACCAAGAACCTCAAGTAATCTCTGTGAAGAAGCACCGTTATCAATCCAAACAATTTTAGGAGTTGGATTTTGACCGTAAAATTGGAGCATCAACTGACAGATAGTAAAACTTTTCCCAGCACCAGAACCACCAAAAATGAGACCGTTCCAATTAGGTAGCTCCTTTGCAAAGGGATCAAGGGCAAATAGTGAATAGTCCCGAGAAGGTATTAAGCAAACAGGGGTACTATTGCCCTGCCAGTTTCCATATACTGGGCAGAGATGACTTGCATTAGAGCTTTTGACTTTTTTATCTCTAAGACCTCTACAGATTCCTGGGGCTGAACCAATAAAGGCATCAAGAGAAGGAAAACTCTCAATGAGGCCTTCACTCTGATTTAATGCCTTAAATGCTTTCAAAAGGGTGTCTGTTTTATTATCTAGCTCCTCAATACTTTCATCCCAAATGATTACACTTATATTCATGGAGACAAGTTTTTCGGAGCCATCGAGGAGTTCTCTAATAAGCTCTTCAATTTGACCCAGCTTACTTTCAGATTCAAGATCGGACACGTTTTTACTACCAGATGCCATTGAGTGGGCAATTCTCCTTTGGAGTTGTAATCGCTCTAATTCTTTTTTCTGATCTTCAATTTTAATTCCTTGTGATAACCAGAAATGAAATGGAAGCTTTGTAAACTCATGAATCATGGCAGAATAGGTCACTCCTTCTGGAAGAATACCAAGAGTGATTACTCGGAATTTCTTATCTCCATTCTCAATGTATTGTTTTGAATAAGAGGTATCAGTTAAAGCAATTTGTTCGCTAAAATTGGGTGCCAAGTATAAAGCTTCATCTCTATATTTAGGCACTCCTAATTTTTCGCTGCGATCCAGATTGAAGTATTCAAAACATAAAGCGTGCCATTCAGAAGATGTAAGAGTTGTGGGATTTAAGGAGCAGTGGTTAAGCGCATTCTGAATTTGACGGCTTGATCTCAAAAACTTCTTTTTAAAGGCATCGTATTCAGCTTTTAATATTGGTTCATACTTTTTTAGTGACTCCCAAAACTTTTGCTTTGAATATTTATGCTTGCTACTTCTTACAAAGAGATAAACCTCACTTTTAAAATAATTTTTATATTCAATATTAGTTTTGAAAAACTCTGTTCTTGCTTCTTGAATATCAAAATATATACTCGGTGCTGATTTACTCACAGCTCTATGGGCTTCAGCTTTATCTCGGTAGTTTGAATTAACTTTGTAAAAGAACTGCAAATTTAAACCCTCATCAATTCCGGTTAAAAGATGTTCAAGGCTTATAGAAAGCTGATTAATTTTTTCAGAATCAGTACAATTGATGTCAAAACCTTCAAGCTTATAACCTTTCCCAAGGCTTCCATCCTCAAACACCATAATTTCGTTATCAAAATGCCAATAGGGCATCTTATCTTTTAAACTTTGATTCATTGATCCTCACTTGTTTTAAGGTTGAATATTTCCCGTCTTCTCCGGCTGAAAATGCACCTGAACTGCTGAAATATCTGATGGCATGAACTAGAAATCCATCTGGTTTATTTCTTTTGGCAATAAACAGGATTGTTGCCATTATGGATGGAACCACAAAGACTAAATAAAACCCAATTGCTGTTTGGCCAAAAATTAAGTTCATGATTGCAGCAAAAAGAAGGACAAAAAGAAGATCGTGGACTTCTAGGCCCACGATCTTTAGCTTTGAATCTAATTTTCTATGCACGATAGATTGATTCAATTTCAATTTATTGTCCTGCTGCTGATTGAAACCAGCCGATAATATGTGGTGCCATAAAGCCTACGATACTACATACAATGACCATTATGATTCGCCCTTTCGCTGCACCATCTCCAGTAAGTGCCAAGATAACGGCATAAACTAAGCCAAGTACACTGACCAAAGGCAGAATAACGGTGATTAGTTTTGTTGTTAGCCCTTGCATTTTAGATTCAAAACCACCGCCAATTACTTGGGCGAATGCTGAATCTGGATAAAAGGCAAATAACGTAAAAAGTCCAACCATTAAACCAAGTGATAAAAGATTTGATTTATTAATCATTTTTTACTCCCAATAATAATTTTTTTGTATAAGGCCCGAGCGTCATAATGATGTCTCCATTAGTCTCAGTATTACTAAAACCTTCACCAATAAGTTTGCGTTGATGGAATTTTCCATTTCTTTTGATAACTACTTCAACTCTAAAATTGATCTGATCATCAGTAGAATTTAGAGGTCTTAGGTAGTATTGATTTTCTGGATGCATATCAATCTTAAGGCGGTACTCACCATATTTTTCATCGTGAAAGGCCACTCCTGCCGGAAAGTATTTATTTGTTTGCTGATCGAGCCACCAAAGCTGTAAAGTTTCGTTTTTGTGTTCATTATTTGTATTCATATTTATCTCCAAAAATTAATCTTATTTTTTCACCACCCAAGTTCATCCCTGATTTTTTTCTACGCTATACAAAGCTCCTGTTTTTGATCTGTCTCCATTAGCTCTCTTAAATGGATAAGAGCAGACTGTTTTACTTTTAATACTCGTGCTGCTGTTGAGCAGATTGATTTTGCGATTTCGTACTCACAGAGGTTTTCCCAGAAAGACAAATAAATAACCACGAGTTCTTCTGAGGGCAGTTGAGTTACTTTTTCTCTTACTAAGTCCTGCTCTTCCACACTGTATTTTTTAAATGCTGTGGGGACAGTGTTCATTTTTTCTAGGTATTTCTTTTCTTGTCTCATGTCTGATAGCTTTTCTAATCTTCTTGGTTCCATTGTTATTTCTTTAACGTACACGGCAATCTCCTTATTTGATGAATGGATAGTGGTAGTGAAGCTTTGCTTTCTCTGCTTCAATTTCTTTAAGTCGCTCTGTATTAACCGGCCGATTAAGAAAATCAATGAATCGCTTTGCCTTGATTTTTAAAAATGATTTTTTGCGATCTTTTTTTCTTTTGAACTTTCCAATTTTGATTTTTGATAAAACCATATTTCCCCCTGAATCCTTTTTCAGTTGTTAATCTTGGTTTTATCTATTACAGGACTTGTGCCAGCTTCTATGAGTTGACGAGGTTGAGTGTATTCAGGTGTTTAGTTAAATTGGATTTAGATTTTTAAAAAATAAAATATTGAATAAATATTGCGTGCAATATTGCAGGGGTTGTGTGAGTGCAATACTTTAAACGAATTTCAAGCTAGTGAGTTCTTCAACTAACTCAAGTATTGAACTTTTTAAATTATCATTTAAGTCATTTAATTCTTCTAACTTTCCAGAGTTAACAACTAAGCGAAGAGGAACCATGAGTTTTGCAACTATAGTGCGTTCTTGCTTGTCCGATTGTGGAGTGAGTATCTTAACTTTGGAGTCCGATCTAATTTCTTTTGATTCAAGTGATATTCCAAATCCCAGAGAGCCTTGCCACAGGAGATCACCAGTTTGTATTACTTTAGGGGAAGCAAAAGCTGCAAGTTCTGCTACTTTATATTTTTCTAAAATTTTCTCCAATCTATTAAGAGAATAACCTTTTTTTCTAAAATTAGACCAGTCTAAAGGAAATTGCTCTTTAAACTTTTCAAACTGTTTCGCTCCCAGTTTGTCAACCGTCACAATTGCTTTTGATAATGTTTCGAGGAATAAATTTTTGTTTTCCACCGACCACATCCAAGAATGTTTAGATACAGATAAATATGAAGCAAGCTTGAAGGTGGAGTAAAATGGCGAGTCAAGTTGCTGGACAGAAAACACCCATAAACCCATTGCAGTTGTTAGTTCGTCAGACTTCATCCTACTTATTGCATTTGGCTTATCTTCTGAATTATTTAGGTAATATTCTATCCAACCTATGCTTTTATCTAGATTGCAACTAAAGAATAATGAAGACCAGATTTCACATGTAACTTGAAAAAAATCATCCTCACTTATCCATTTTTCTTTTAGCCCCGTTCTAAGCAATAATGAGCATATCTTTATATCTGCAACAAAACGCTCAGGACTTCGTGACTTGAAATATGATTCATCTTTGAATTGAAGGTAAATGCCAGTAATTTGCTTAGAAATTTTTAAGCTAAAATCATTATTTTTGAGCTTTCTTTTCTTCAGGCTCGGAGCTTTTTCAATATTTAGTTCCGCATTGTCACTTTCATCATCAATTTCATCTTCAGTAGAATTTTGATTTACTGCTCCTTCGAGGCCAAACCATGCCGAAATGAGATTATTTAGGCTTGTAATACGTTTTGTACTGTATGATATGTCTTCATATTTTATTTTTTCTAGTGAAAATGAGCTTGTAAATATATCTTGCTCTGTAAATTCAGTAATATTTTCCTGCTTGTCTGAAGGCAGAGATATTTTTGATCTTGTGACTTTAGACATGTGTTTTATATTCTCGTTAAATGCTTTTACTATTTCAAAATACGATGCTGGCCCCCAATTCAATTCGGTCACACAATCCTTTATCTTTGATGAAAAATTTAAAGCCGATAAATTTGCTGTTAAAATTACTTCGTTGTCTACCCAATGTGGATCTGAATAATGCTGATTACCATCAAGCTCATAAATTACTTGTACTGACCTTGGTGCATACGTGAGAGGGATATTAAATACATTATTCTCGTTGTTATTTAGTAGGTATTCAGTGTCGTTTATTAGTAGTCCTAGTCCGTTGATGAGAGAACTGCACATAAAAGAAACCTTTAGATTGCCGTATTCGTATATCGCACTAGATATATTGCAGGTGTAAACTTCTTCAATTTCGGATTTTTCTTGATTGTCTGGATCATTTTCTTCAAGCTCTGGAATTCCATCAGTGACTTTTAACTCACTTAAAATAAGTTCTTTGTATACTTCTAGGCTCATTGTTTTATAGGTAAGAGTTTCATAATTACCAGTTTCTCCCTTTGCCAGTAGGGCAGCAAAAGAACAATTGGCACTTCCTGAAAAAACATGAACCACATCTTTAGTTTTAAAACAAAATAATTTTGCATGTATGAAATTGCTCTTGACTGCATCTTCAGTTTTAACCTCATAGGAGGTCGACTTTATAATTGCATAGGACTTCACCTTTTCATATGCCTTTTTAGATAGATTAGAACCCTTGAGGGGGACATAAATGTTAAGCGTCTGTGGTGAAAATAATTCCTTTATCATTTCTATAGTCTTGCCCTCATAGTCAAAATAAGGAGCAATAATATCGACTTCTTTTATTTTGAAATCTGAGATGATATCTTCTATCTTTTCAAGAAGGCTTTCTTGATTTTCATTTCTTATTAATAAACTTGTATTTTCACTGAGTGCACTTACCCAATCATACTCACTTGATATAGTTTCATTCAGGAAAACTTTTAAGTTCTCTTTTGATGGATGAGAATGAATCAATTTTTCTACCTCTTGTGAGACAAGAGTGAAATTTCCAGAAGCCTCAGAATAATTATCAAACTCTTCCCATATTTCACCGTTTTCGCTCCAGCCTCCAAACGTTAAATTCCCACTACCATTTATCAAATGAGCAGAGTCCTTTCCCGTGGCCATTATGAGCTTAGGATGAAATCGAAATCCAGATTTCATTGAAACGGGGATAATCCTAAATTTAGTGCCAATACTATCTAAGAAAAGTGATTGGCGATTATATGCTTCATATACGCAAGATTTTTCTGCAAAAATTAATATTTTAGGATTACCTACTTTGCGTAGAGTCGATGCCACAACAGTTTGTAAAAACAAAAAATCTATATTGTGAGTAAATATAACGACATTCGATATGTTTTTTAGTTTTGAAAGTTTGTCGATAATGTTTTTTCTCATCGACTATACCTTAACAACAAGTTTTTTATTTTCATTTTGTATAATGCCAACGTCTGAGAAAATATTAATTACATTGTATAAGCGCGTTCCTGAACGGCCAGGAATAGAAATGATTCCTGTAGGCATTAGTTGTTTTCCATCTAAATATATTCTCAATGAGCATTTCGCACCGTTACTCATTTTTCTTAAGGTATTTGAGAAGTGTGGTAACACCACCGCATTGACACATATATCAATCAAAAAATCCCTTAGCGACTTTTCCTTGGAATCATTTATTTTTGTGAAGATATACTCTAAAATAGAGTTTCTATTTTTAATTTTTTGCGAATCAATGTAATGAGAAAAGCTATGGTAAAGGTCACACAACATTGATAACGCAAATGTTATTGATGTTAAATCATTTTCATATTTTCCATACTTCGTGTAATTTTCTTCATCATAGTCTTTTTTACAATCTAAAAAATCATTTAATTTATCATCGAAAGAAAATTCTCTGCCCTGTAGGATTCGATCTTCGTTTGATTGATTATCTTTTTGTGACTCCCAAATATGAATAAGTTCTTCTATGGTAAGAGCACCTTCAAAGTTAAGTAACTTGCTAATTCTAGACAGAATTAACTCAAGTGAAAAGTGCACACGTCTTCTTAACTCATACTCTGCCCATGGGATTAAATATGGGCTTGATGACTTTATTCTATTCTTTTTTGCCTTATTAAAGTTTATTTGTATGATGCGATCAGCATTATTTGTTTCTTCTCCAATATCTTTTAAAAGGCTTAATGTACCTAAAAGCCTTTCGTATTGGTTGGTAAATTCAGGAGCTTGTTCAGGTGGTTCGGTAAAATACTTTCTTAGCAAAGGTGCTTCGTTTTGGTTACTAACCAGCTCATTTGCAGAAAAAAGGTGAGACTCTGCTGTAAGAGTTTGGGAATCAATTACCCCACCATGAAGTACTAAAGTTTTTAGCTTGGAGCTATTTATATGACCACAAATTGAATTGTAAAGCTCTTTACCTCGTTGTGTTATTGAAATAGGAAGAGGAGAATTTGAATCATGGGATACTATACCAAAAAGAGCACTAGTAACATAGTAAGTTCCAATGAGGCCAACCACTTTCCCTTCAGGAATTTGAACTTGATTATTTTCAAAAAGTGTACTGAGTTCTTTTTTATGAACATCGGCACCTAATAAGCCAAAATCATTCATAAGGCCTTTATTCTTTGCAGCCCATTTTGTAGATGCAAGGATAATAAACTCTAGTCTTGAAAAGATTAAATTAAGAATCTTTTCGTTATAGTCATAGCTACCATCAGACTTTTTCATTATTTCATAGCTTTCCACTAGTCCCCAAACAAGCATGGAAATGTACTTTGCTCTTTGAGAGATGGTTGTGATTCCAGCAACCCATTCTTTCTCAATAGACTGATCTATTTTTCTAAGGCCAATTACGTCTTGCCCATTAATCTTTTCGCTATTTTCTTTATTCCAGAATACTGTCATTTATCTCACTCTTTTATACGTGATTTTAGATACTTATCTTTTCGGATTATGAGTGTTTTTATTGAGTTCAATATTAAGAATTGAGTACTTTATTTTCATAAAGAGAGCGAATATAGAAAAGCAAGACAGAGGTAAAGAAAATAATTAAATTCCATTTATTGAGAAATATAAATCCAATTTGAGCAACTCCATATCCTAAATACATCGGATGACTTATGTAACGATAGAGTCCTTTCCTGCATGGGTCACCACGTTTAGCAGGAGAAATCCCGATCTTAGTCCCAAGGTCAATTGTAGCCCATGTAACAACCAGAAACCCAGTTATAGCCAACAAATCTGCAACTAACTTGATCAAATTACTTTCAATTCCATATGGAGCTGATAAATATATTAATGGTAAAAAGCTTGATACATAAGCAATTATTGCAATAAAGTTTGTACTAGTTTTAATAGCCCTTTCTCTCCTAAGTAAAAATATCCCAGCAATCAAATCACGAAATGTGAGTAAAAGGAAGAAAAGCTCTCCCGATGAGTTCCATCGAAGAAAGCCAATCAAACTAAATGAAAGCATGATGAAGCCACTGATCCATTTTTTATAATCTGTGGCCCTATTTATTGCTACCATTTGCATATTAGATTCCCGGATTTGATCTTCCATTGATAATTCCATTAACATCAAGATCAGGGTAAACTTGGTCTTTAATTTCATCAATGAGAGTTTCTTCTCCTTCAAGTAAGCGAATGTAATGAACCATGTTTTTTATTAAAAGCTCTTTTCTTTCGTTGTCAGTCAAAAATTCATCTATTTGTGTACCATCTTCCTCTAAAAAAGAGACCTTACTACCAGAAAGTAATTGAGTTAGTAGATGTTCCTGATTTTTAATTAATTCAGGAAGGTCTTTGGTACTGTCGGCATAGCTCTTTACTGTTTGTGCGCTAGCAGCAATTGCTAAACATAAGGCAATAGTTTTTAAAAATATTTTCATAGTATTTTCCCCTTCGATAAAAATTCATCTATCGTTTCAATTGTTTGTTGTGGTTGCTCATAATGAGCGAAATGTCCTGCATTTTTTATTATTTTAAGATCAAATCCACCCAAGTTAGCCTCATCCTTTGCCGACTTAGGCGACATGACTAAATCAGCGTCACCTGTGATGAATAATTTTGGAATTGATATTGATTTTAATCTGTATAGACGATCTTCCTTTGTTGCGCTTTCTGCAATGGCTTCTGTATAGCTTTTAACGCAGACAGAATCATCGGTGATCGTGGCGATGTTTTGATCAGCATTGTCTGGATGAAAGTAGAAATTTCTATAAATATAAAACCATTCTTTATAAAGTTCATCTGTTGGTTGATTCTCAAGTTTTTCTGAAATTGCAGTATGTTTTTCAGTTATGCCACTTTCAAATCGCTTGCCCAATGAAACAAAAGCCTTGCTTGAAACAGGTGAGCCAATAACGATAAGGCCTTTAATGTTGGGGTAATTATTGGTCGCTATGTCTATGGCCTGTATTCCTCCAAAGGAGTGTCCACACAAAACCACATTATCCATGTCTTTTATGCTGTTTTTAACTTCATTAAGTAAAGCATCATAATCGTGAACATCATTAGGTTTTGTTGTCGTTCCCATGGGGTTAAGAAAAAACAGGCTGTATTTTTCTTTGAGGGGATGAAGCTTATCAAATGAGATTGAGCTTAATCCCGGCCCCCCAGGAATAAAAACTAAATTTAGTTTTGAATGTTTATTTATATATTTTTTAACTTCCATTACACTTCAACACCTGTAATTGAAAGAGGAAGCTTAGGCCGACCTCTCCTTTTAGACGGGATAAGCTCGTCTAAATTATATTTTTTAATCCAGCGATACAGAGTTGAATAATCAACACCAAAGCATTTTGCGGCGGCAGTTTTATTTCCCCTTGTTGCTTTTAACACTTTAATGATTGTCGTTTTTATCTCATCGTCTTTCAGCTTACTTATATCAAATGAGACTTCTTTCGTGATCTCTTTTTGTATCTTTTGAGGAGTGCAATTTAATGCCCTATAAATAATCTCATCATTTATTGATCGTCTATCAGTAAATATCATTGCTCTTTGAATGACATTTTTTAGTTCCCGAACATTCCCCGGCCAATCATGTTGCTTTAACGCATGAAAAGCAGAAGGGTGAATTTGAAAGAAAACCCCATTTGAAAATTCATTTACAAACATAGTTGTATAATACTCAATATCTTCTGGCCGATCCCTTAATGCTGGAATTTCAAAAGTGAAAGTATTGAGCCTTTGCAGTAAATCTAACCTAAATTCTTTCTCTGCAACCTTTTGGGTTAAGTCCTTATGAGTAGCAGCTATAAACCTTAACGTGATTTTTCTTGGGACTGTTGCGCCTACTGGCATTATTTCTCGCTCTTGAACGGCACGGAGTAGTTTTGCCTGAATTTCAAGTGAGCAATCACCAATTTCATCAAGAAAGAAGACACCATTATGCGCTTGTTCAAGTAGTCCGATTTTATTTGAAGTTGCGCCGGTGAAAGCACCTTTCATGTGTCCAAATAGTTCAGATTCAGCAGTTTCTCTCGGAATACTTGCCATATTGGCGGCAACTAGTTTTTTTCCTAGGTAGCTCGCAATATATTTTGCCATGTACTCTTTTCCGGTACCAGATTCACCATTAATTAAAATAGAGGCTTCACTTCCACTATTAAGTAACTTGTCGAGATTTTTAAACATTTTAAATATTTGAGGCGACTTTGTTTTAAATTCGCTGGTGTTACTCTTTTTTTGACTAAGCTCTTTCTTTTTATTGAGTCCTTTTTTAATGGCAATTCTCAATAATTCATCGTGATCACCATCTTTTGTAATAAAATCTGTTAGAGGTCGCTTCATGGCCTCAACAACACGTTTTGTATCTTGGTCTCCACTTAGAACCACAAATGGAATTTGATGGTACTCTTTTACTAAATGGTTAATGAGATTTAATCCATCTTCGGCGTGCCCTTCAAAATTGAGGTCAATTACAACGAGCTGGACATCAGAAGCTTTCATTATATCCTTAGCATCACTTACACTGGTTGCCGTTAGGACAGAAAACTCATCACAAAGTAGAATTTCACTACTTTCTAAAATGGCCTTGTCGTCGTCTACTAATAAAATTAATTCTTTTTCCATAGTTTACCCCTGCATCCTTATGTCAAAACATGCTCCACCTAGATGCGATTTTCTATAGATGATTTTACCACCATGGAGTCTTACAATATGGTTAGCACTGGATAATCCAAGGCCAACACCATTTTTCTTCTTTGATCTACCTCTTCCTTGTAAAAATAAGGAAACATCTTCTTGTTTTATGCCGTCACCATCATCAGAGATGGAAATAGATATTTCTTCGTTTAGTTTTTGAACGGCCACTTCAACATGCCCTTTGCAAGCTTCAATGGCATTAACTATGATATTGCTAACAGCTCGCCCAAGCATCATGTTATCGTGGAGAAATGATTTTAGTGATTCATCATATTTTTCACTAATTTCCACATTTTCAATTTCCGCAAGGGCCATTTGAGCTTGCCCTGTTGCCTTACGAACAGACTCATTTAGGTCATCATCTTTCCGGTCAATATCTAGCTTTAGATTTCCTTTTGAGGCCTTCACCTGAAATAATATTTGTTCCGCAATCTCTGCCACTCGCATTTTGGCAAAATCTTTTTTATCTTGTGGAATGCCGTCTTTATTAATTATTTTTATCATCTGCTTTAATGCTGCAACGGGGGTGTGAAGATCATGAATGAGACGTTTATATGTCTCAACAGTAAGTGCCTTGGCCTTTGAATGAGCTAGATTTTCATTGCTTATTTTTAATTTTGAGCTTGTTGTCAAAATTGTATTATAGATATTCTCAAGCTCTTCAATATACATATAATTAGAAAGGCTCACTTCTCCAAACTCTGAGAGTTTACTGATACTGTTTTCAAGTTCTTTAATCGGTTCAATTGATTTTTGAGCCGTTAAAATGATTTTTGTGGCCAATATATTTAAAATTAAAAAGCTCAGAAGAAAAATTATTCCTGAGACAATCACAACCATGAAGAATAATTCAAATATAGGGTTAAAAATCCTAATATATGAATTAAGATTTTCTGGGCCGCCATGTCTTCTTATTTTCGCTGTAGAGATTAGATTCTTAGATGAAATCTTTGTTTGGATTCCTAAGATATCCATTCCAATGTTTTTTAATGGGTTGCCAATAGTCGTCGTTGAATCACTTGAGGCAATAATTTTTTGATTGTTGAATACTTCAATCTTAATACCTTTTTCATTTGCTACTGATGTAATAAAGCGTTGTAGCTCCGGCCCATCTTGAGTTTCTATAAGAGTCGAAAGATGGGGTGAAATGGCCTTCGCAAAAGATAAATCTGAATCTGAATAGAATATTAAAATTGAGTATGCAGTAATTATTGCTGTAATCAATGCCAATGACAGAGGCAAAATGATTTTATACGGCAAAAGTTTTTTATTTAAATATTCTTTAAAGGAAAGGCTACGTTTCATTTACGGACCTCCTCTAAACATAAATTATCAAAGCTTACATTTCTGTAATCAATATATGCAACTGCCAGTAAGTTTGGTTTAAATCCCTTAACGCATTTATGAATCCAATAATGTGGTTTTGAATGAAATAAGTTAGCCGCGAGAGCTAGGGATTCAATTCTGCTTGATAGTTTTTTGTAAATTTTAAATCTTTTAACTCTGTCCTGAAGACCTCTTGCTGAAGCCAGAAGTTTGTCTATTACTGCATCTTTAATGCCGCTATAGTTGTCAGGATTATTTGAAGCAAAATTATTAAGCAAGAACTCAGTATCTGGATAATCCACTATCATAGAAACTAGAAATGTATGTAAAGTCTTGTCCTCGTACCTTTTCATCATCTCAGGCCAAGATAAGACTTCTGTTTTTATTTTCCATCCTTTCTTCTTGAGTGTAGTTTCAAAAAAAGATGCAATCTCTTTGGTTTTATCTAACTCCTTAGGAATCGTTATTGTAATAGGACTATGTGGGGGGACTTCAACTTTAGGTAAGGCCTTCTCATTTTTAATATGGCCGGGAAACCCCGTGGGAACATAGCCATTTGCCTTGGCAGCACTTGGATAAAACGTTTTTCTAAATTGTTCAGAGTCTATGCTTTGTTTTAAGGCCAGACGGACTTTAATATCATTCAATGGTGGGATTCTTGTATTGAATCCAATAATCCAAGTATCGGCAACAACAGTGCTAAAATCTTGACCATCTTTAAATATTTCTTCAAGTCCGTTTAATGGCCAGCTAGAAAGATCGTGAATCTTGCCTTCTTTAGCTTCTTGCATTGCCGTGGTCTGATCAACAGCTCTTAGAACCATGGATTTTATTTGTGGTTTTATGCCGTGGTAATTTTCAAAGCGTCCAAGTTCAATATCAACTGTATTAATTTGTTTAACCGAAAACGGGCCTGCACCAATTGGATTTTTAAAGAAGTCTTTATTCTTCAATAGTTTTGCAGGGAGAATTTTTGCAGTACCTCCGGCCAATACATAAAGTATGGGTGGAAAAGGACTTTTTAATTCTATGGATACGGTCTGATCATTAGTGGCTTTAATTCCCAATACCGAATTAGAAATACCATTATGGTAATCAGTAGCACCCAAAATCATATCGTAATATTTAAAGACCTTGCTTTCTGGGGCAACCATCCGACTTAATGAAGCGACAACATCAATGGCCATGATTCTGTCACCATTATGAAACTTAGCATTCTCATTTAATATAAAGGTGAGAGTTTTCCCGTCCTTGCTTGTATTCCAAGATTTGGCAATTCCAGCTTGAATGCCATAAGATTCGGTGAATCGTAGAAGTCCTTCATAAACAAGTTCTGAAAAAATCAGCGAAGCCCCGTCATTCATCTGTGCTGGATCATAAGTAACTGGCTTGGAATACACTGCCTTGATGTAGGGAATTTCTACATGGTCAGTTTCAGGTTCAGATTGTTGGTGATAAAAACCTCCAATCAAAACAAGTGCGGTGAATGTTGTTCCAAGAACAATTTTTTTCAAGCTTTCCCCCCAGCGGTGTAATTCGCTATCTGCACAGTCTATAGGCAAGGCCCGTGCCAATTTTAAAATTTCGACACAGCAGGCAATACAATCGCTTTAGAGGTGGATTGGCAAATCGAGTCTGTAATATTTTCAGGCATTTAAAGCGAATTAGGACATTTCGATACCGATATGTTTACGGCCTGAGACTTTTGTCCTGATTTTAATATTGCAAAGGCGCAATATTTAAAAATATTGCACGCAATATATATGCAATATTTATCGTACAGCTCTATCTTCGTCACCCACACATAAGCCTTTTAAATAGTAGTGAAAGGCCAGTAAGGCTTCTTTGGCATTGGATTTGCCTTTATTACGGTTCAGAAAAGTAAAAACTGATGCTTTTTACTTTTGTACTAAGTGGTAATAGCTTGTCATAATTAATTATAACTGGTTGAATATGTTTATTAAATTATTGCATTTATTAAGGGGTTAAAGGTGATTGAACCTGAACGATGGTACTCCGTCGAAGAAATTGCTTCTCACTTGGGTGTTTCCAAGGAAACCATTTATCGATGGGTGGAAAAGGAAAAAGTTCCCGCTCATAAGGTTGGCCGACAATGGAAATTTAGAGTTAGCGAAGTTGATGAGTGGGTCACTTCTGGTGGCGCAGAAGAGGATAGGCCTAAAAAAGTGAAATAAGTAAACCAAGGAATTAAGGGTGGTGCTTCAACATGGATTTAATCAGGGAATATGAACAAAGAGGGCTTATGGCCGAAGTAAAATATAATATGTCATTCACGGCAGGAAGCTTATTTTTTCTTGAATCTCAAGAAATTGCAGAAATATATTTTGATTATAAAAGCTGGAAAGTCGTTAAAGAAAAAGTGTTATCAGACAATCTTATTCAATCAAGAACTAAGGCTTCCTTAAAAAGATTTAATCGAGAGATTATTCAAAGATTAGAGTTTTTAAATGAAGCTCAATTGGCCTTGTTGATTTCTGGAACCTCTCAAGAGAAAAAGTATGTTCTTTGGTATGCACTATGCCAAAAGCATGAATTCGTGAAAGAATTTGCGATAGAGGTACTTCGCGAGAAATTTTTACTTCTTAATTTCAAAGTTACATACAGAGATTTTGATATATTCTTTAATAAAAAGGCTGAGTGGCATGAAGAGCTAGACCAATTGACTACATCAACCCGTAATAAATTAAGACAAGTACTTTTTCGCATTATGAGAGAAGCCGATATTCTTCTTCCTGATGATTCTATTAATACGATTCATTTAACTCCATGCTTTCTAGAAAGTTTCAATTCTCCTCAATTTAAAGATTTTCTTGTTTTCCCATTGGCAGATCAAGAGATTAAAAGGTTATGCCAGTGAGTATAAATATTGAAATAGATCGCATTGATAAGCGTTTTGATCATTTGTTAAAACTGATTAGCAGTGAACGATTTCTTAATAAAGAAGGTCTTGGCAACGAGGTTCCCTTTTTTATTTGTCCTTTTGATCCAAAAGAAACAAATGAAATGATTAAAGTTCAAGAACAGCTTATTAATCAATTAAAAAAACAGGGACGAACTGTTTTAAATATAAACCTATACGATTTGGCCATCGAAATTCTTGAAAAAGATGAGATCTTCGAGACGATCTTGGAACAAGAAGAAGAACTTGAAAAGGATGAACTAAAAGAACTTTTACAAAATACTCTTGATCCTGAGCAATCAATTATCCCTATGATTGCAAAAAAAATGAAAGAATTAAGTTTTGATATAATGTTTATTACAGGCGTTGGTGAAGTTTTTCCCTTTATACGTTCCCATAGCATTCTTAATAATTTGCAAAGTACCGCAGAAGAAAAGCCTACTGTAATGTTTTTTCCGGGGGAGTACACCCAGTGTAATTCAAAAGGGTCGTCTTTAGATTTATTTAAACGATTAAGAGATGATAAATATTATAGAGCATTTAACATATTCCATTGTGAAATATAATAGAGGTAAAGATGAAGTTAAATAACATATTTAAAAAACCAGTAGATAGACAGATTGAAGGTGTTATCAAGGCTGATGATGAAACAAGTATCCAAATCGAAGTTGAAGAGTATGTGCTGACTAATGAAGTGGCTAAAAGGTTAGATGTTTTTTTAGATGCTTATAATAACTTTCAAGGAGCCAATGGGGCATGGCTATCTGGTTTTTTTGGTTCAGGTAAATCTCATTTACTGAAAATGCTTGCATACCTCCTTGAAAATAGAGAAGTTAATGGAAATTTAGTAAAAGATATTTTTATTGAAAAATGTCAAGACGATGCTGACCTTCAAGGAAAGATCAAGAAGTCTGTTCAGATTCCATCAAAAAGTATCCTTTTTAATATAGATCAAAAAGCAGATATAATTGGGAAAGACCAAACAGATGCACTTCTTTCTGTTTTCGTTAAAGTCTTTGATGAAATGTGTGGATATTATGGAAAGCAAGCATATATAGCTCAATTTGAAAGAGATCTTGATACACGGGAAATATTAGAAGATTTTAAAAATGTTTATGAGGAAATTGCAGGTAAACCTTGGGAAAAAGGTAGGCAACAAGTTGTATTAGAAGGAAAGAATGTAGCTAAATCCTATGCCAAAGTATCAGGGCAAGAAAGTGCAGAGAGCGATATCTTAAAAAAATATCGCAGTGATTATAAGCTATCAATTGAGGATTTTGCAGATCAGATTAATCTCTATGTTAATAAGCACGGTGATAATTTCAGGCTAAATTTTTTCGTCGACGAGGTAGGTCAATACATAGCTGATAACGTGAAACTTATGACTAACCTTCAAACTATAGCTGAAAGTCTTGCTACTAAGTGTAAAGGAAGAGCTTGGGTCATTGTGACAGCTCAAGAGGATATGAATTCTATTGTCGGTGACATGACGAAGCAGCAAGGAAATGACTTCTCAAAAATTCAAGCTCGTTTTAACAATAGAATGAAACTGACAAGCGCAGATGTGGCAGAGGTTATACAACGAAGACTTTTAAATAAAGTAGACAGTGCCAAGCAAGAACTTGGAGATCTTTATGAGAGACAAGTTAACAACTTCAAAACTCTATTTGATTTTTCAGATGGCTCAAGAAAATATAAGAACTTTAAAAGTAAAGATCATTTTATAGACTCATACCCATTTATTCCGTATCAATTTGATCTATTTCAATCTTGCCTAGAACAGCTTTCAGTTCATAATGCTTTTGAAGGAAAGCATACCGCCGTCGGAGAACGCTCAATGCTTGGGGTTTTTCAGCAGGTAGCCAAGCAAATTCTAGATCACGACATGGGACAACTTGCCACATTTGATCTGATGTTTTCTGGAATAGAAACTGCTCTAAAAGGACAAATACAAAGGGCCATTATTGATGCAAAGAAAAATTTAGATAATCCATTTGCCTTAAAACTTTTAAGGGCACTTTTCTTAGTTAAATACGTTAAAGAATTCAAACCAACGGTTAGAAATTTATGCGTTTTAATGTATGAAAGTTTTGAGCAAGACCTTCCTGAGCTAAAAAAGAATATTGAATCGGCACTAGGAGAACTTGAACGGCAAACTTATATCCAAAGGAATGGAGACTTATTTGAGTTTTTAACAAATGAAGAAAAAGATATTGAAGAAGAAATTAAAAATACTGATATAGATACCTCATCTTTGTCTGAGGAGTTAAGTAAGCTTTTGTTTGATTCGATTATTGGAACAAGAAAAATTAGATTTGAAGAAAATGGACATGACTATCCTTTTGCAAAAAAACTTGATGATAAAGTGGTAGGAAAAGATCAGGAGTTATCAGTTCATATTGTGACTCCTTTTCATGATCTGTATGAAAGCGAACAAACGATTATTTCACAATCTTTAGGTCGTCCTGAGCTGCTCGTTATTCTTGCGAGTGATGATAGATTGGTTAAAGATCTGATGATGTATAAAAAGACGAATAAGTTTATTAGACATAATACTAACAGTGTTCAGCAAGAAACGATCTCAAGAATATTGCGAGAAAAAGGTGAGCAAAACCATAAACGATATAATGAAATTGAAGATCGATTAAAAAACTTAATGTCTAACGCTAAAATGTTTGTCATGGGTGAAAATCTTGACGTTTCAGCAAAAGATTCTCGCTCCCGAATTAATGAGGGCTTTGAAGCTCTTATCAAAAAAGTTTACCCCCAGCTACAAATGTTAAAAGGTACAAAGTACACAGAGTCGCATATTACTGAATGTTTAAATCAATCAAATTTAACTATGTTTGGTGATCACATGATCGAGTCTGAACATGAAATGCTAAGCCTAATTAAGCGTAATGCCACAAAGGGTGCAAGGATGACTATAAAGTCCCTTGTAACAGATTTTAGATCTAAGCCCTATGGTTGGTATGATGAAGCAATATTGTGTACGCTAGCGAAACTTTGTACGAGAGGAAAAATTGATTTAAAACAAGACGGGAATATCTTAGAAGATAATGATTTAGAAAGAGGCATAACTAATAGCCATCTTCATCTAAATATTATTATCGAGTGCCAAGATGATTTTTCCGCTTCTCAAGTTAGTCAGTTAAAAAACTTTTTTAAAGAATTCTTTGATAAACCACCAAGAGGTCAAGAGGCTAAGGCCCTAGGTAAGGAAACCGCAGATGAATTTAAAAATCTTCATAATGAATTAATTCCACTTTTTGCTCAAAAAGAACTCTTTCCTTTTGTTACAGCTCTAAGAGAGCCTATTGATCTTATAAATAATCTTTCTAAAAAAAACTATAGCTATTTTTTAACAAGTCTTAAAGAAGTTGAAGATAAGCTACTAGATTTTAAAGATGATTTGTTTTCACCGATTCAATCATTTATGAATGGGGAGCAGAAAAAAATCTATGAGGAAATTAGAAAACTTATTCAAAATGAGCGGGCCAATTTTGATTATATTGATAGTAAATACTTGAGTGAATTAAATAATATTTTGTCAGATCCAAGGTGCTTTAATGGTGGCCAAATAAAAAAGGCTAAAGAGCTATCTGACCAAGCACAAGAAAATATACGGGCGCAAATAGATGAAGAAAAAAATAGGGCCAAAAGAGAAATTGCAGCGCTCCATGGAAAAATTGTAGCCATGGAGGAGTTTTTAACTCTTGGAGATCTTGAAAAAAGTGAAGTTGAGTCTTCGTTTGAAAAAGCAACGCATAGATTAAAAGAGATTAATCTCATCGCTAGAGTAAGAGATTCTGTTTCTCAGTTTGAAAATAGTGAATATAAACAAATGCTATCAAAACTCACAAACTTAAACAGATCAAAAGAAGAAGTTGGTGGAGGGAAGCAAACACCCCAAAGCTCTGAAAATAAGATTGTTTCATCAAAATCAATACAGGTTAAATATAATAAGGCCTTATTAAAAGATGAAGCTGACCTAGATGAATACTTAGAGCAACTCAAAAATGCTTTTCTTGAGGAAATTCAAAATGGAAAGCAAATTCAAATTTAGGTTTTGGGGAAAAATAAAAAGCAATAAGAGGAATTAAAGTATGATTAAACATCTCGAATTAAAGAATTTTACAGTTTTTAGAGATCTCGCACTAGATTTTTCACCTAAAATTAATGTGATTATAGGGGAAAACGGTACAGGGAAAACTCATATACTTAAAGCTGCTTATGGTCTGTGTGCTGGTGCTCCTCTGTATAAGAATAATCCAGATATTAGTTCGGATGATTTAAAGGAAAAATTGACAGCTAAATTACTTCGTCTCTTTATGCCGATGGATGAGAAGATTGGAAAAATAACAAGTAGAGAGAGAGGTGAGCAGACTTCTATGCTTGCTACTTTTGGTCAAGATGAAAAAATTGAAGCAACCTTTTTTAAAAATTCTAAATTAATAGATATTCAAGACGAAACTAATTATAAAAAAAATTTATCAGAAGCTGTTTTTATTCCAACGAAAGAAGTTCTTTCTTTTATGAAAGGATTTAACAGCTTATATGATAAATATGAGCTTTCTTTTGATCAAACTTATCAAGATATTTGTCTTCTTTTGGATCTACCTGAGGTTCGTTCAGACAAACTACATGAAAAATCAAAATGGGCCATGGAAGAGATTGAAAAAATTTGCGGAGGTCGCTTTATTTTCTATGGAGGTGGTAAGGTTACCTTTAAAACTGATACTTCTGAATATTCTGCCAATGCTATGGCAGAAGGTTTTCGTAAGGCGGGGATGCTTTCTCGCTTACTTGAGACAGGAGCAATTCAGCCTGGTGTAAGCGGTTCTTTATTTTGGGATGAACCTGAATCTAATATGAATCCAAAACTAATGAAACAACTTGTAGAGATTTTGTTAGAACTATCTCGTAATGGTCAGCAAGTTGTATTAACGACTCATGATTATGTGCTACTTAAGTGGTTTGATCTCTTAATGGATATAGATAAAGGGGATCACGTAATCTTTCATTCTCTTTATCGAGATGAAGAGCGAGATATTAAAATTAATAGTGTAGAGGATTATCGTCAAATTTCTGAAAATGCCATTGCGGATAGTTTTAATGATCTGACTAAAGAGCAAGTAAGTAAAAAAATGGGAGCGTTGGGGAAATGAGACTTGTTGAGCGTGATATTGAAATTAACTTTTCCGACGCTACTGAGGGGATTGTATTTGATCAAATGGATTTTAATCAACCTCATTATCACGGTATTGGTGAAATGCATCGAGTGGATTTTGTTGTTGAATTGGAAAATGAAATTATATTTGTAGAAATAAAAGATCCAGAAAACCCTAATGCCAAACAGAGAGGTTTGGAAAAATTTTATAGAAAATTGGAGCAAGGGACACTAAGTGATTCCTTTGCATCAAAATTTATAGATAGTTTTTTTTATAGATGGGCAGAGGATCGGCTATCTAAAACCATTTACTATCTTAGTTTAGTAACATTAGATGATGGGCTATTGCCAAATTTGTCGGATGAAATCACTCAAAAACTTTCTCCTGCTGGAAAAATATCAAATAGATGGCAAAGGCACCCAGTTAAAAATTGCCAAGTTTTCAATATAAAAACATGGAACGACAACTTTCCTAAATGGCCAGCGAAACGTTTATCGGAATGCACTCAAGAGGATCTGAATTAAATGGAAACGACTAAACTTAAAAAATTCGCTCAATTTGCAAGAACAAGCTTAATAGAACAAGTCTCGTCTAAATTGAAGCAAGTTTTAACAAAGGATAGTATTGCTAGACGTGAAAGTGCTGGTGCCATAAATAAGCTTGATGAGGCTATAAAAAAACAGGGAAAAGAGCAGGTTATTGAACGTGTGTCTTATATTTGGTTTAATAGATTTTGTGCTCTACGCTTTATGGATGTTAATCAATATACTCGCATTGGAGTATTATCTCCTTCTCATGGACATTTTCAGCCAGAGATCTTGGCCGAGGCTAAAGGGGGCCATATTGATAAAGAGATGGTTCCCGATAAGACACGACAACAAATTATAGATCTACTTGATGGCAAAATACCCAGCAATGATTCTCAAGGAGAGGCCTATCGTTTATTAGTTGTTGCTGTTTGCAATTATTGGCATCGTGCTATGCCATTCTTATTTCAACCCATTGATGATTATACAGAGCTATTAATGCCAGATGATCTGCTTTCTGGAAGTTCAATACTTGCTTATACCCGAGAGGCAATGACACCAGAAGTTTGTAAAGATGTTGAAGTTATCGGATGGCTCTATCAGTATTATATTTCAGAGAAAAAAGATGAAGTCTTTGCAGACTTGAAGAAAAATAAAAAAGTAACACCTGAAAATATTCCAGCAGCGACACAGCTTTTTACCCCTAATTGGATCGTAAGGTATTTAGTTGAAAACTCTCTAGGGCGTTTGTGGATGCTTAATTACCCAAACTCTAGTCTTGCTAGTAAAATGGAGTATTATATCGCGTCCGAGCAAGAAGAAACGGATTTTTTAAAGATAAGCTCACCAGAAGAAATAAAAATATGTGATCCAGCTTGTGGGTCAGGCCACATGTTAACTTATGCTTTTGATCTGTTGTATTCAATTTATGAGGAAGAAGGTTACTCCCCATCAGAAATATCAGAGAAGATATTGAAGAATAATTTATTTGGAGTAGAGATTGATGAGAGAGCAGGAGAGCTTGCGGCTTTTGCTTTAACGATGAAGGCCCTTTCAAAAGAAAAACGTTTTTTAAGAAAAAAAGTATTTCCCAATGTTTGCGTTTTAGAAAATATCAGTTTTGATAAAAACGAACTAGCTGAGTATATGAGCTTTATTGGAGAAGATCTCTTTACAGCAGACTTTAGAGAAACCCTTAGTCAATTTGAAGAATGCGATAATTTTGGATCTTTAATTGTTCCGAAGTTTCAAGATATTGAAGAGATTAAAAGACGAATTGAAGACAAACATCCGTCAGGGCAACTTTTTTTAGCGGTAACTCATAAGAAGGTATTAAAAGTTTTAAATCAAATTGATTATTTGAGATCTAAGTATCATGTTGTTGTCGCCAATCCTCCTTATATGGGTGGGAAAGGTATGAATGGAAGGCTTGGATCGTGGGCTAAAGAGAATTACGAAGATAGTAAATCAGACTTATTTGCCATGTTTATTGAAAGAAATCTTAGGCTCGCATTATCTGGTGGCTCTGTTGGGATGATAACGATGCAAAGTTGGATGTTCTTGTCATCATTTGAAAAATTAAGATCTAAAATGCTTAATCAAGGAACACTAACCTCTATGGCCCACTTGGGGGCAAGAGGTTTTGATAGTATTGGAGGCGAAGTTGTTTCGACGACAGCTTTTACACTATATAATAAAAGGCTCGACTCCTATAAAGGAGGATATTTAAGACTTCTTGATGGAAAAAATGAGTTAGAAAAAAAATCATCTGCTAAAGAAGCCATTAAAAATCCATCATGTGGTTGGTTCTTTCGTGCCTCCTCGGCTGACTTTAAAAAAATCCCCGGAAGCCCGATTGCATATTGGGTGAGCATGGCCATGGTAAATGTTTTTGACAAACACAGACAAATTTATGAGTGTTCAATTTCGGAGGGACAAAATATCACTGCTAACAATGATCGTTTTTTACGGCTGCACTGGGAGGTAAACTCGGACAAAATTGAAAAAGCTGGTAAATGGTCATTTTATTCTAAAGGTGGCACATATCGAAAATGGTTTGGAAATCTTGAATATGTTGTTGATTGGTCAGAAGGTGCACAAAAAGAGTATCGATCTCATCCTTCAGCTAGAATAATTCCGGATTATCTAAGATTTAGGGAGGGTGTCACTTGGACATTAATAGCTTCATCAAAACAAAGTTTTCGCTATTTACCGGAGTATGCTACTTTTGATAAAGGCGGTTCGAGTATCTTCTTTAATGATGTAAAAGATCTACAGAAGTGTTTGCTTTTTTTGAATACCAAAATATCTTCTTACTTTACGAAGTTGTTTAATGCCACTTTGAATCTACAAGTTGATGATGTTAGAAAGCTGCCCCTGTCTCCTGACTTAATTAATTTTGATAAATTACAATTTAATTCAATCATTCAAATTGCCAAATCGGATTGGGATTCTTATGAAAACTCTTGGGATTTCACCAGACACCGTCTACTATTTACTAATGATAGATTAAATATAAAACATGTATATAACAAACTTCGTAAGCATTGGCTGGAAAAGACTCTTGGAATGCAGCGTCTTGAGATTGAAAATAACAGAATTTTTCTTGATACCTATGGAATTCAAGATGAATTCTCACCAGATGTGGCGCTGAATGAAATCACACTTACATGCAATCCTCATTATCGTTATGGTGGAGAAAAAACTGAGGCTGAATTAGAAGCATTATTGCTCGCTGATACTATGAAAGAGCTAATATCCTACAGCGTGGGGTGTATGTTTGGACGATATAGCCTTGATAAAGAAGGTCTTATATTAGCCAATCAAGGGGAAACATTAAAAGATTATTTAAAACTAACTCCTAAACCAAAATTTATGCCTGATCAAGATAATGTTATTCCACTTCTTGAAGATGATTGGTTTGAAGATGATATTACTGAAAGGTTTAAAACCTTTTTAAAAGTGACTTTCGGGGAAAAGAATTTTGATGAAAATTTAAAGTTTATTGAAAATGCTATTGGTAAAGATATAAGAATGTTTTTTGTAAAAGATTTCTACAATTACCATATTAAGATGTATAAAAAGCGTCCAATTTATTGGATGTTTTCAAGCCCCAAAGGATCTTTCAATGCACTTGTCTATATGCATCGGTATTCACCTGATTTAGTTTCAATTGTACTTAATGACTACTTAAGAGAATTTAGAACAAAACTCTCTGCTAAAAAAGATCATTTAGAAAAGATTGATATTTCTGAGGACAGTTCGCAAAAAGAGAAGACCAAGGCAACAAAAGAAATTGAAAGCATCAAAAAGGTAATCGTAGAGCTTGATGAATATGAGCACGATATTCTTTACCCACTTGCCACAAAGAAAATTAAGATAGATTTAGATGATGGAGTGAAGGTTAATTATCCAAAATTTGGGAACGCATTAAAGAAAATAGCAGGATTGAGTTAATGAGTAATGTAAAAATAGCTATTGAAAAACTACTTGAAAAACATCGTATCGTTTTTTGGTATGATCACAAAAAAGATTTAAAACAAGAGTTTAATGAGTTAGAAATTCATGGTGTTGAAAAAATAGAAGTTTATAATAACGAATTTGGAATTAAACATAAAGTTTTAAGAAAGCGTCCAAATGATAAATTTATAATTTATAAGCATGGCGATCGCCCACATGATCTAGATAATTGGCTTCTTGATTTAGAGCTTAGGTTTGGAGAGTTCCGAGGAGATAAAGAGTCGCTTTGGCTTGGCGAGCTAGGTCTTAGTTTTGATTATTCTTCCCTTATAAAAGAACATATTTTCTTTTTTAAGAAAAAAGACCTACGAGAAAAGTTAAAAAAGACACTTGATATAAGTGATAATGAAAATGAAATTCGCTATAAGATGCTATCTGTTTGTGTAGGTGCAGGAACTCATATTCATTCTGTATTAGAGGAACTTCTTTATGAACTAGCTAGGGATGAAGATGATAGGATCACACTTGTAAAAGAAGCTAACCTAGACAAATTTTTATGGAAGGCCCTAAGAGCACACTTTGGTTATAACTCTACAAGTCCTAGTCTAAAAGACTTTGTCGTTGAGCTTTTTAAATCCTCATATCTAAAGGGTTTTGGAGAGAAAACGGATCTTACTAATGATTCTCTTGTATTTATAAGACGATGGAAAGACAGTAGGAGCCGTCATAAAGACTTTGAAATATTATCACATGACTGTGCCGATGGTTTAAATATTGATAATGACCTTGTTCACCGAGACTATTCTCAAGTTTTAGAGCTAGATTATTTTAAAGTTATTGATCAAAAAATTATCAGCTCACTTATTAGAGATTTAAGCTCAAAAACACTTTCGGCCTATGATTGTATAAAGATTATTAAAGCAAGAAGGCCTACCCATTGGTATAATGAATTTAAAAATGAATACGAAGCAATTTTTCATTATTGCCATTTCTTCATACTCTTAAAAGAATCAAATCTTTCGGTCCCGTCACTTAAAGAAGGCGTAATAAGCTATTGTGAAAATTGGTATAAGATTGATTTAAATTATAGGAAGTATATTTATTGCCTTCGAGAAAGTTCTAAAAATTCTTTGTTAAGTCCATTAACTATTGAAATAGAGAATTTTTACTCAAATGAATATTTATTAAAAATTAACGATTCTTGGCAACAGCATATTGATAAGTTAGAGAAATGGTCTATTGCTGGAATTACGGGACAACAAGAGTTTTTTAAGAAGTCCATATCATCAACGCTTGCAAAAAAGAAAAAGGTTTTTGTTATTATATCTGATGCTCTACGTTTTGAAGCAGGAAAAGAACTTGTGAATAGAATTGAACAAGAGGATCGGTATGAATGTAAGATTGAGCCAAATATTTCTGTTTTACCTAGCTATACTCAACTTGGAATGGCCGCTTTACTACCTCATGAAAAATTATCATTTTCTCAAGATAAAGCAGATATTATCTTTGCAGATGGATTAAGTACCCAAGGAACCGCAAATCGATCAAAAATATTAACAAAATACTGTTCTGATCGATCCGAAGCGATGAAAATTGAAAATTTTATGAAGCTAAGCAATGAAGACGCCCGAAATCTTATTAAAAATAATGATGTTATTTATTTTTATCACAATGAAATTGATAAAACAGGTGATGATAAATCATCTGAAGATCGTGTTTTTGATGCTGTCGAAGGGACATTTAACTATCTTATAAAAGCAATTAAAAAATTAACAGGGGCTAACGCCAATAAAATAATTATTACCTCTGATCATGGCTTTATTTATCAAAATAATGTCTTAGATGAAAGTGATTTCATCCAAGACAGCACTATAAAAGGTGATATTCAATTTACAAATAGACGTTTTTTAATTGGAAGAGATTTTAAAGAACACTCTAGCTTTAAGCATTTTACGGCAAAAGATATTAATCTTGACGGTAATATGGAAATAATGATTCCCAAATCAATAAATAGATTACGCCAAAGAGGTTCTGGTAGCCGGTTCGTTCATGGTGGAGCTTCTCTTCAAGAAGTGATAACTCCTGTTCTCTTTATTAAGAAAAAACGACAAAGTGATATCAGTTACGTTGGTGTTGAAATTATTAGAGGAGCGTCTTCGGTTATTAGTTCTGGGCAAATTTCTGTCACGTTTTATCAAAACATAGCTGTTACCAATAAAGAACGCCCTCTTCATTTAAGGGCCGGAATTTATTGTGGAGATATTTTGATAAGTGATGAACACGATTTTATTTTTGATATGGTGTCTGATAATCCTAGAGATCGGGAGAAAAAAGTACAATTTATTTTAGCTCAAGAAGCTAATAATTTTAATAATGAGGAAGTAAAGTTGAAACTTTTTGAAAAGATTAAAGGAACTGAAAGGTTTGAAAAATTATACAGCTCTCTTAGCTATACTTTAAGACGATCATTCACAACAGATTTTGATTTTTAGGTGGTAACTATGAATGAATTAGATAAAAAAACAACTGAAGTCTTTGCTGGAACAGTAGTAAGAAAAGATCTTGTAAAGGCCGTGAAGGGAAATGCGATAGTCCCTTCTTATGTTTTAGAATACTTACTTGGTCAATACTGTGCCACTTCTGATGAAGAGAGTATTAACTCAGGAATTGATACTGTAAAAGAAGTTCTGAGTCTGCATTATGTTCATAGGAATGAAGCAGGTCTCATTAGATCAAAAATCAAAGAAAAGGGGCGTCATAAGGTAATTGATAAAATTAGCGTTTCTTTAAATGACAAAGAAGATGTATATGAAGCATCATTTTCTAATTTGGGGATTAAAAAAATTCTGATTGGATCTGATACTGTGAAAAAACATCCAAAGTTACTGGTTGGAGGTGTTTGGTGTATCTGCGACCTTGAATATGAGTTTTCAGAAGAGGACAAAAGAGTTCCATGGATTTTAACTTCATTAAAACCTATACAGCTCTCTCATTTCGATTACGATTCTTATATTGAATCAAGAAGAAAATTTACCACAGATGAGTGGATTGACTTTTTAATACAAAGTATAGGGTTTAATCCTGAGATGTTCGGAAAAAGAAGTAAACTTCTTCAACTCGTTAGACTTATTCCATTTTGCGAGCGAAATTATAATTTAATCGAGTTAGGCCCAAAAGGTACGGGAAAATCTCATATTTATTCAGAATTTTCCCCTCATGGTATCTTGATATCAGGAGGCGAAGTTACTACAGCTAAACTCTTTGTTAATAACTCAACTGGAAAACTTGGGCTTGTTGGGTATTGGGATACTGTTGCTTTTGATGAGTTTGCTGGAAAGCAGAAAAAGGTTGATAAGGGCCTCGTTGATATCATGAAAAACTATATGGCCAACAAATCATTTTCTAGAGGTGTTGAAACACTTGGAGCAGAGGCTTCTATTGCCTTTGTCGGAAATACTCAGCATACATTGCCATATATGTTAAAACACTCGGATCTATTTGATGATCTTCCCGATAAATACCACGATTCAGCTTTTTTAGATCGACTTCATTTTTATATACCGGGATGGGAAGTCGATATTATCCGAGGGGAAATGTTTTCTGAAGGATATGGTTTCGTTGTTGATTATTTGGCAGAGGTTCTTCGTCATCTTAGGAATTCAGATTACTCTCAAAAATATAAAAATTATTTTGAACTTGGAAGTGATATTTCGACAAGAGATAGAGATGGAATCCATAAAACTTTTTCAGGGCTTATGAAAATTTTATTTCCTCACAATGAAGCAACTGAAGAGGAAATTAAAGAGATATTAGAGTTTTCTATTGAAGGAAGAAAACGAGTTAAAGATCAACTGTTACGAATTGACTCAACTTATGCACCTGTTAAATTTAGTTTTACTAGCACATCTAGCAACAAAGAGTTTGTAGTCAAGACATTAGAAGAGCGTGAGTATGCTTCCTATTATAATCAATCAATAGAAGGTACTGAGGAGAAGAAAGATAGAGACCAAGAAGCTTCAGGATCAAGTCAACCAATTTACGAGCAGGTACTTCTTAAGGAAGGAAACTTTACTTATAGTGAAAATCAAAAAGGTATCTCTTATGAAGATATTATTATTCCTTATATAAAAGGAGCCAAGCAAATTCTAATTACTGATCCCTATATCAGACTTTTCTATCAATCAAGGAACCTTATGGAACTTCTTGAAATGATTGTAAAGCACAAAAATGTTGAAGATGAAGTAACAGTAAAGCTAATTACAATTCAAGATGAAAAAAATAAAGATCAACAATTGGAATATTTTAATCAAATGCGCGATAACCTTTCGATTGCAGGGATGAGTTTTATTTGGGAATTTGATCACACAGAGACAATTCATGCAAGACATATAAAATCAGACATTGGATGGAAAGTTATTCTAGATCGAGGTCTCGATATTTTTCAACATTATGATATGAATGATGCCTTCTCTGTTGCCAATAGAAATCAAAAATTTCGACCATGTAAGGCATTTGAAGTGACGTATGTAAAAGACAATATGAAATAGAGAATCAGAAAAATGGATAAGTATAATTTGAATTATTCATTCAATACCGACCTAACAGAGGCTCCCGAGAACACAAGAGATATATTGCAGTATATTTCAGATAAAAGAGAGGAACTTGAAAAGGTTAATGAGCCGATCGAGCGTGTGAAAATTTTGGGAGAGGTTGGGAGCTATTCCCGAATACTTAAAAACTTGGATCAAGCAGAAAAATTTTTAAATGAAGCCATGGCCTTGATAGATGAGCATGACTTGGGGATAAGATTTTGGATTCAAAATGGAATTCGCTTAGCACACATATATCAATGGCAGGGTCGTTACGACATTGCCGAAGAGATGTTTTATGATCTTGAAGAAATGTGCGAACTAAAAAGGGAAGTTTCCGACTACTTGCATTTTGTAATCCAACATATTGGTAAATTTAACTTCCAAATTGGTTCTTTTGAAGTGGCCTTGGAATGTTTTGAAGAAGCTTTGGCGATAAGAGAAAAACTAGGAGATCAGTCGTTGATTGAAAGCTCAAAGTACGCCATTGCTATGACTAAAATTGCTCTTGAAGAGGAAGAAGACAATGTTATTGATTTTCATTCTAAAGGTGACTATGCCGGTGGGGATTTTAAGTCAGCTTCTGATTTTTTAGGAATGGTGAAAGATCACTTTGAGGACGGTGACTTTACCTCTATTGATGAGATGAATAAGAAGCTAGAAAGAATTTCGACTAACAAGAATAGTTTACCTGTGTCACCTTTTCTTGGTTTGTCTCCCAACGATATGCATGGGCTTATGTATTCGCCATTCACTTTAGACAACAATATTTTTAGTTTTGAATGCGAAGATATAGAGAAGTTAAAGAATATTCCTTTTCTTGCACAAGCTATTTACTTCCTAAAGAGATTAAAAAAAGATGGGTTTATTAAAGCAACTCAAAAAGGAAACCTATCAAAGGCATTTGTAATCGAGATTTACCATGAGTTTTTCTCGAAGGAAAGATATGCTCGTCAGCCAAATAAAGAAGATGATCTGCCTCAACTTACAAGGCTTAAACATATTTTGGATATGACGGGCCTTATAAAAAAACGGGGCGGTAAATTTTCACTGACTAAAAAAGGTGAAAAGTTAGTTGAGAAAGAAGATTTTTTGGCGTTGTTTAAAGTTTTGAATGATACTCTTTTTAATAAGTGGAACTGGGGGTTCAGTGACGGTTACTCGGAGCTGCCGCTTATCCAGCAAACTGCTGCCTTTAATCTCCATATGCTGAACAAGAAGGCCCAGAGTTGGGTTTTAGATAAAGAGCTTGGCCAAAGCTACTTAGAGGCATTTCCAATGCTCGTACATGAAGTTGGGGATAGTTATTTTGGGCCAGAAAAGGAAGTAATTAATTGTTTTTGTACCCGTTTTCTTAATCGTATGTGTTTGCCGCTTGGTCTGCTTGAGATTAAAGAAGAGGGAAAGGGCTTTGATAGAAAGGAGTTTTATCAGGTGACTCCGCTTTTTAAGAGTATGTTTAAGTTTAAATTATAAAAATAGAGAGAAATAGTGACAGAGTTATCAAATCCATTTTCAACAGGTTCAGGGGGAGCAACTTTTGAGGGAAGAGTTCAATCTTCTTTTTTCGTTACAATGTTATGCAATGGCTTTGTTCCTGGAGTTCCTGATGGTGATATCACCAAAATAAAACTACAAGGTAGAATTGAAGGGTATGAGACTGACGACTGCGTTCTTTATATCCAAAGTGGTAATGATTTTGAGCGAAAATTTCTTTGTCAAATTAAGCACAGTCTATCGTTTACGAAATCAGATGAAACATTAAAGGAAGTATTGAGTTCAGCATGGAGTGATTTTACGAATGCCAGTGTGTTTGATCCTTCCAAGGATATTCTTTCTCTAATAACGGGGCCACTAAGTAAGATTGATACTGAGCATGTTCGACCAATATTATCTTGGGCTAGATATGTTGAGACAGCTCAAGATTTTATAAATAGAGTTGGGTCTAGCAACTTTAGTCATAGGAAGAAGGCTGAAAAATTAGATGTTATTAAGTACCACCTAGAGGCAGCAAAGGGAACGAGTTTAACTGATGATGAACTTTGGTCTTTCTGTAAGTCGTGGACATTACTTGGCTATGATTTAAGTAATGATACTTCATCTCAAAGGGCCTTATTATTGAATCTCATAAATGTTTCAAAAACAGACTCTTCTAGGAGTGCTGAAAGTATATGGACTGAAATATTAGAGTATATAAGTAATATAAACTCAGGTGCAGGTGTTATATCTCTGAAGGATATAGATCAGAAATTTAAAGGTTATTTTTCAAAGCAAATACTAAGCCATGACAGTATACAGCGTTTGAAAGATCATGGCAGTGTTATCAAGAAGAGAATCAAGGAGGGAATCGACGGTTTCCATTTTGAGAGAGTACATTTACAAACTGAAATATTAGAAAAATATTTTGATAATCAGGTAACTATTGTTTCCGGCCCTGCTGGCGTGGGAAAATCAGCTATAGTTAAAAACTTATTCAAATCTCAAGATGAAAAATTACTCTTCTATCTAAGAGCTGAGGATTTGAACTTTTCACATATTGATAAGTTTATAAATTCGATAGGTATTAAGGATAGACTGTCACAATTATCGAATCAATTAATTCTTTTGCCAGAAAAGGTGCTGGTAATTGAGTCAATGGAAAAACTTTTAGAGTTGGAGAATACTGAAGCAGTCAAAGACTTGTTCATGTTTATTAAGAAAGACAGCTCATGGAAAATAATTGCGACATGCCGCGATTATTCTTTAAATCAAATAATGACATACTTCTTAGCAACAGAAGGATTTAATGCATCTATTGTTAAGGTCACTAAATTTGATGAAGATGAAATAACTGTTGTAAAGAACAAGTTTCCACAGCTAAAACCATACTTAGAGGATTCGCAGCTAAAGTCCTTGTTAAAAAATCCATTCTATTTAAATTTTGCTTATCAACTCTCAGCAACAGATAACGATTGTATGACTTTAGATAAGTTTAGGGAAGGAGTTTGGAACGGGATTATAGCAAAAGAGGTTGAGGCCAAAGATGGAATGCCTCGAAGACGAAAAGATACTTTTATTACTGTCTGTGTAAGAAGAGCGAAAGAAATGAGTCTGGCCGTTCTTACGAAGGATTTAGACCTCGGAGCATTGGAAAAATTAAAAAAAGATGATTTGATTTGTGAGTTTGATGAGGGACATGCGCCCTCACATGATTTATTAGAAGACTGGGCAATCGAAAAATATATAGAAGGTAATTACACGGTAAATGCCTCTGACCCAATCGCCTTTTTTACAGCAATAGGTAGTGAACTTGCAATCAAGAGGACTTTTCGATATTGGCTGCAAAACAAAATTAAAGAAACAAGTAATACTCTTGAGAGAAAGTCATTTATTCTAAAGTCACTAAGAGAAAAAGATCTACCTTCTCATTGGAAGGATGAACTAATTACTTCCATTCTGCTGGCAGGTAATGCTTATGAATTTTTAGAGCAATTAGGTAACGATATATTTGAAAATAATAATAACTTATTAATTAGATTTTGTTTTATGCTGCAAATTGCATGTAAAGACCCAAACTACTGTCTTTTAAAAGAGTTAGGTTATAGTAATTCAGAAGCATATTTCTATGGATCATCATTCTTGGAGCCGATTGGTCAAGGTTGGCCAGACTTAATTAGGTTTCTATATCAGAATAAGGAAAAACTTGATTCATCCTTTATCCCATATGTTAAGCCTGTGCTTACTGACTGGACATCCAAGGTTGCAGTTGGAAAACAAGCACCTGAATGTACTAGAGAAGCAGGGTTATTAGGGATACATTTTCTTGATTTCTTAAAAGGTGCATACAATGAAGACGAAGTTATAGAACTAGTTAAGGTTGTAATTAGAGCTTATGGAGAAATAAAAGAAGAAGTAAATAAAAAATTAGAAAATCAGCTGTTTGGAGCTGAAAGAAAAAATTACGGGAGACATTATCAGTATATTGAAACATTTTGTGAGTTAGTACTTTCCTCTCTAGATTGTTCACATATTTCATATATAGACCCTGAACTTGTAGTTAGAATTTCTTGGCAATGGTGGAAAATTGAAGATGAGGATAAAGAAAATGACCCATATGGGCACAGAAGAGAAGTAACAGAGGATTTTGGATTTAAAAATAATTACTCTAGGAGAAGCTATTCACCTGAATGTGCGATAAAGGGGCCATTTTTTAGTCTGTTGAAAGCGGATTCAAAAGTTGCTCTGAATTATATAATTAATCTTTGTAACTATGCTGCTGAAAAGTATGTATCTTCAAAGCGATTTGATAATGAGATTTATTTAACTGAAATTCAACTGCCAGCAAGTGACAAAATTGAACTCATTAACTCCGACCGACTTTGGATGGGGTATCGAAGTAATTCTGTAGTACCTAGCTTTTTAAGATGTTCTTTGATGGCGTTAGAAAAGTGGCTTGTTGAGGTAGAATCAAAAAGAGAATCATTTTCCTCTACACTTACTTACATAATAGAACATAGCAATTCTGTATTGCCTATTTCATTGATAGTTGGCCTTGCTCCTGAGTTTTGGCCAAAAATGGGTGATGTTATTTACTCAATATTAAAAGTTAGAGACTTTTATAGCATTGATCATCAAAGGATGCTGACAGAATATGCAGAAGGAGTATTAGACTTCTTAAATTGGGATACCTCTCCAGAGGCTACGATTTATAATAAAGAAAGAAAAGACTCTAACAGCTACAAGTGGAGATCAAAGCATCTTGAAGATGTAGTTCGCAATATGATCATAACTGAAGGATATAATGTTAAGGTTTCAGAGATCATTGATGAATTTAAGAAGTCACTCCCAGTTTTGGAGCAGCAAACTCATGAAGATAAGACTTGGCGTATTGCTTTATTAAGAATGGACATGCGTAAATTCAAGCCTGAAGTTGATAAGAAAAATGATCAAATTATTTTTCATCCTCCGGAGCCGGAAGAAGATATAAAAAAAATTCAAAAGTGTGTGAAGACAGATCATAATCTTATGAATAGACACTTAATGCTTAAAACATGGGGGATGCAAAAGTTTCAAGGAGAGAAAGTATCAAGTGACTATCCAGATTGGATGACTGCGTTTGAGGAAGTAAAGTGGTTCTTTAAGGAATCTTTTAGTGATGATAAGAACAGGCTTGCCTCAATGTTTATGGGAGGGGCGATATTTGCACTTTCTTATTGCTTGAAAGAGCATAGTGATGAAATGACTCAAGATGATCTTGACTGGGGAACACATTTAATTTGCGAAATTATTGATAGTACTGCTAATAATTTTTCTGATAGATATGGAGATTCTCACCTAGATGGAAAGTACTCAGCTTCTTATGCGTTGCTAGTGCTATATAAACAGAAAAAGTTATCAGTTGAAACATTAGAAAGAGTAAAAAATGCGATAGCTTGTGCTGTCACTCACCCTGATCATAACATTCAGGAAGGAGTAGGGCTCGGAATTAGAGAATATCTTTGGAGCTATGATAGTGAGTTCGCTAAAAATTGTTTTGAAGGAAGTATTGAGCATTCCAAAACGCATCTGGAGGCTATATATAAGCATCGGTATGTAGGAAGTAATGATAGAGAAAAAGAAAATGAGGAAGTACTCAAAACTGTGGCCATCGTTCGAGGTAAAATTCTTCATGGTAATATAAAATCAAATATTGAAAATATTGAATTTAAAACTCACTCAAGTTGGGATTTGCGTTGTGCGCTTTCGATGATTCCGAATTCAAACATATGTTCAGAGTGTGAGCTATTACTCAAAAAAATTCTCACTATCTTTATTAATTATGAAACTGGAGATAAAAGCGAGAAGCATAACCGAATTGGACATAAATTTCAAATAATCTTTGAGAAAAGAATTGCAACGATTTTTCTAAGTGAGGACTATGAAAAGGTCATGTCTTCTTATAGCGCTGAACTAATAGCCTTGAAAAAGGCTCCTGATCTTTTCGAGGGGATCGTTAAAGACCTTTATAGCGATATTCGTCCGTTTGAACAAGGATACGGTTGGAAAGTCTGGGAAAGATTGATCAATAATGTTGGAGAAGAAATCTTAGAAGAGTCAAAGCAGTCTTTTAGAAGAATCAATTACTCTGACTACTCTAAACTTCTTAGAGCGTTTTTTGTTTATCATATTGAGTGGGAAAGAGAGAACCAAATTCAAAAAGATTTTTTGAAACATGGAATAGGCTCAATGGCCGTAGCATTTAATAAATTTGGAGAACATCCAATTGTGTATGAATCATTTTTGAAGCTTTGCTTCTATCATTACAGTAGGTTTATGCCAGATGCTATCATTGGACTTTCAAAAAATTGTAATAACGATAATAGAGAAAAAATATTTTCAACAACAAATGCTCAATTTTATTTACAACGGATTTTGCAAAGCTATGTATTAAGAAACTTTAGATTGTTGAAAGAAAACCCTTCGTTGAGGTCATCAGTCGTTTGCTTGCTAGATCACCTTGTTGAATCTGGTTCATCCTCAGGATATTTCTTGAGAGATCGTGTCGTAACAATGATGTAACTATTAATGAAGTTAAAGAAGTAGGAGAAGATAAATGAGTAGTGAGCATGAATTAGAAATCTACAGGCAGTTTCGTACTTCACAAGATAAATATGGCTATTTTATACTTGCTGCTGTCGGTGCTGCTATTGGATTTGCTTTAACTCAAACAAATGGTAAAGCACTTTCTTATTCCCAAATTCCCCTTGGAATAAGTCTTATTTCTTGGTGTTTAAGTTTTTATTTTGGGTGCAATCATTTGAATTATGTTTCATCTAATATGTTTGCAAATCTAGAACTCCTTAAAGTTGAGAAGGGGAGGCACCCAAAGGCTGGTAATCATCCACAAGTTATCAAAGCTGCTTCTGATGGGATTCGTGATGCGATGGAAACTAATTCAAAATGGAGTAGTCGTTTTGCAAGGTGGCAATTTCAATCGTTTACGTTTGGTGGAATTAGTTATGTTGTGTGGCATGTTTTAGAGATGTGGATGCGAGTTAAGTGAAATGAGTATTTTTAGGGGATGGGTTGGAGAAAAGAAGGCTACTTTTGCCATGTGGCTCTCTCTGGATAAAGAAGTCTACAAGAGATTTCACGATGTCATCATCCCAGCATCTAATGGAACAACTCAAATAGACCATATTCTAGTTTCAAAGTACGGAATATTTATAATTGAAACAAAGAATAAGGGAGGCTGGATTTTTGGCTCAGAAGAACAAGCTAAATGGACTCAAACTTTTCACCGTAAAAAGTATTCATTTCAAAATCCTTTGAGGCAGACTTATAGGCAGAAAAAAATATTAGCTGAATTTCTTCCTGTTGATGAATCAAATATACATACTGTTGTCTTTTTTGTTGGTAGTTGCAAGTTCAAAACCCAACTACCATCAAATGTCCTAAAATCTGGCTTAGGTAGGTATATCAAAAGGTTTGTTGAACCATGTTTATCGGAAGATGAAGTTCACATTATTGTAAAAAAACTCGAACAGCATAACTCTAAATCTGAGCTTTCCACTAAAGACCATGTACGCTCTTTTAAAGAACGTCTAAGTTCAAGCACTGTCTGCCCAAAGTGTGGCTCAAGCCTTAAGCTCAAGGTCGCAAAGAAAGGGCCAAGGGCAGGATCAGAGTTCTTGGGCTGTGAGAGCTATCCACGGTGTCGGTTTACACGAAATGCATAAGTATATCATTTCTGAGTAAGTTTCTTTGTAAAGTTCTCAAGTGACGACAGCCCTTTCTGCACCTTAATCAATGACTCTTTTTTCATTTGATAATTCAGTAGCTGCATTGATCCAGAGCCAAGGATTACAGAAAAAATTATTGCAAGAAATATGTCAATTATTGCACGCATGATTAAACCTTCCTTTTTTTGTTTCGGTTGATAATCTCTTTCACTGTGGATGGATGCCATGACCCACCACGTTTAGTTGGTATGTTTTTATTATTTAAATGATTTGAGATTTGGGAGAAGCTTTGCCCTTCATCTAATAAGGCCAGCATCTTGTTGATTACTTTTTGCTCACCCTTATGAACAACCCGTGTAGTCCCTTGAAGCTTCTCACCATAAGCAAGGGATCGCCCACCACAACAATGAGTAAAATCAGTACTTTAGAAAGAAAACTATCGTCCGATTAGGACGATGGAGACGATGTCGCTCCAAAAATCAATTACAAGATAGGAGTGAATATGGGGTACTACGTAAGGGAATTAACAAATAGAAAAATTGTCGCAGCAATATTGATTAGTTTTGTTTCTTGGCTTTCAGAAAAGAAAATAGGTTTGGCGGGGTTCTTAACAGCCCTGCCT
>JBLIAG010000015.1:0-81851 GCA_047634375.1 Bacteriovoracaceae bacterium | reverse complement strand
AATTACTATAATCATAGACGACCACAGTTAGGACTAAAAAAAATGCCCCCGAGTGAATATCGGAGGCTATTTGATTCTTAACTTTTAGGCCTTTTATTAACCTGTCCCATTTTCGGGGTACAGATCACTAAATGGGGGCTTTTTTATTGTCTAATTGAGAAATAATTTTTTAAACTTAGAAAGATTTTCCAAAACTTAAAGACCAAGAATTTGTATCATCACTCCCACTAGCAACTTGTAACTTTATAGCACCCTGACCTTTGTTTAATTGTAAAGCCGCACCATTTGAAAATTTTGATTCATCAAAGAGCTCTAATTTATCATCATTTGCGAAACCTTGATCATAAAAAAGTACTAAATTTAAAGAAGTTTCTTTGTCTTTTAAGATACCGAAAAGTTGAGACAAACTTGTATGAAATTCTGCGATATAAATTGCTGTATGAGTGGCCTTAAATCTTTGCTCTCTAAAAGATCGTAGTCCTACACTTCCTCCAAGAGGAGTGGCAGTACCCCTTAGGTTATTTTGAAGGATATAAGCGACAAGAGCGTTTTCCAGTTTTTGGCACTTAGCCTGGGCAGTAGCATCTGTAATTGCGGTACAGTTTGCTGCTAGTTGGCTCCTAACTTCCTCTTCCGTGTCGTACTTTTTGTTAACGTCTATGATTGCGTCACTAAAATTCGCTTTAGCGACAAATGAAAAAGCATTGCTAATAGGTAAGATTCCAATTGCCCCATAATCGAGAATCGTTTGATCTGATTGACCAGTTCTTCCACTTATTTGGTTAATACTAGAACTTAATTTTATTCCTTTATTGGGGGTTCTTGGATCATCAAATAGGTTTACGTCTAAACCAACTTTTAGACTTAGGGTTTCAATGTCAAATAGGTTTGCTTCGGGAAGTTCCAATTCCTCACCAAACTCGTCTTGGTAGTTATCAAATTTTATCGTGGATTGAACGCCTGAAAAATTTAGGGTGATTAAATCATTTAATAGCCAGAGCTTTGAGCCTAATCCATAAGCTATTCCATTAATATTGAGTAGGAATTGAAAGTCTTCGTCATTGGCTAAATTTCTTTCATAAGTTGTTAGAAGAGAAATATCACTGAAACTTATGACTCCCGCAGATAATTCGAAGTCCTTTGAGAAGTTTTTTGTAATTAGGCCACCAAATGCGCTCGCATCTCCTGTAACACCTCCAACTGTGAATTTATAATCACCGACGCTAGATTCAAATGCAGCTCCATACGCTCCACCTGCACCATCATAGCGTGCAGCTATGGGAATGATTCCAGCAAAATTTATAGAAGAGTAAATTAAAGATATTAGAGTAGAGTAAAGTTGGATTGATTTTTTCATAAGTTAAATATATCAAATTCCTTCCCTAAAACATAAAAAAATTACAATATATTTAGAATTATTAGCTCTTGCATTAAAAAGTTTGACTATTCAAACAACTGTTCGTAGTGTCACAAAATGAAAAAATTAATTCTTACTATTACCGTATTGTTTTCTTTTAGTACTCTTGCTAATGAGGCCGTAGAAGCCTTGGGGGAGAGATTATTTAATGATATTCGCTTCTCCGAGCATTTCTTAAAAGTATCAGCAGGTGATGTGAATTATGAGCTCACTTTTAAAGACCGCCAAACACAATTGGATACTATTGTTATACGGGAACAGGAGCATCCCTCTCCATTTTCTGGAAGTACTGTCAGTTGTGCCTCTTGTCATATGGTTGATCAAGCCTTTGATATGAACCCTGGAGGTATGAGAGGTTATAATGACTTTGCAATAAGAACAAAAATACCTCTAAGAGAAGATGGTAGGTCATTAACCTTAAGAAATACTCCGGCGCTAATCGGTATTGGCTCTAAGTATTCTCAAAATAGATTTTCTCATCATGATGGAGAGTTTCAGGATCATTCTCAAACAGTCCTAGGAAATTTTTCTGGACGAAATATGGGGTGGCTTAAAGTTGATTCAAAGAAGGCACTTAAAAATATTGTTAATGTTATAAAAAAAGATAATGGGCTTGGTGATTTGGCCCAAGACTTTGGTGGCGCCTATAATAAAATTATGTTAGGGCTTGATCCTTTAATCCCAGAGGAATTTCGTATACCAAAAGATTATCAATTAGATGTTTTTACAGCATCGGATAAAGAAATTCTAGAGAAGGTTGTCCTATACGTTACGGCTTATTTAGATGGAATTGATTTCGAAAAAGATGAAAATGGACTCTATAATGGTTCACCTTATGATGAATTTTTAAGAATAAATAATTTGCCTCTAGAACCAGCAGAAAAACAATCCATAGCTCAGTATTCTGCGAGTCTAATTAGGGAGTTTATTAAATTAAAAAATCCCAAATTTGTGTCAAAAAGAAGATTTGATACACATGACAAATCATTTGAATTTAATGAAAAAGAATGGAGTGGTTTGAAAACCTTTTTTAATATAGGTGAAAATAAGCAAATGATTCGAGGAATGTGTGTGAATTGTCATATGCCACCACTTTTTACCGATCAATTCTTCCACAATGTTGGTGTCGTTCAGTTTGAATACGATAAGATTCATTCGAGTGGAGAATTTGTAAAACTTCAAATTCCTGGATTATTAAAAAGACAAAAACAATACTTTTTAGATAATCCAAGTTCACAGAATAAAAATTTAGTGGATCTTGGTATGTGGAATTTCTTTGGAAGAAATGGGAAAGAAGTTTTAACAAATTATGTGAAAAAAAATCTTTGCGCTAACTCGTCTTGTAGTAATGAGGAGTTATTACCGTATCTTACTGCAAGGTTTAAAACACCAACCCTTCGAAATTTAGGCCATTCGGCTCCATACCTTCACAATGGTGCTAGTCAAAATATTGGTGAGGTCATAGATCATTATATAGAAGCTTCAAAATTGATGAAGGTTGGTGAACTAAGAAATGGAGCACCACAACTTAGAATGATGAATTTAAAATCTAATCATAAAGAAGATTTAAAAGCA
This sequence comes from Bacteriovoracaceae bacterium, assembly GCA_047634375.1. Taxonomy (GTDB): domain Bacteria; phylum Bdellovibrionota; class Bacteriovoracia; order Bacteriovoracales; family Bacteriovoracaceae. The sequence continues at coordinate 78,859 of JBLIAG010000015.1, read as the reverse complement.
TTTTTAAATTCACTTAACGAAAACTATGAATAGAAAAATTGCCTAGCATAAGATGAATATTTGATGCTAGGCCTTAGCTGAATGTTATTTAGAAGATGCTAGGTTTAGAACTTTCATACATCTTTTGTTTTCTTGATGAATAATTTTCAACTTCTTCAAAACCTTTGCTTTTATACCCTGATGCTCATGAATGAATTCTAATAATGACTTTTGAGATTTCTTTGAACAGTCATTCGGGGCTAAACTTGTAAAAGTCGCAGCAAAGCTTGAGTCCTTATTTTTTATTACCCAGTCCATATCCTTAAAAAATGAAGTACTGTACTTGATTCTTAAATCTTTTTGATCTCTTGGGAAGAGGGAATAAATAACTGATTTTATCTGAGCATAAGAATATTCAGTTTTATCTTTCTTTAACTCTTCAAGCCAGTGCTTTTTGTTTTTCCAAATAGGGCGAATGGCACTATTTCTTATTTTCATCTTTTTTCCTGAGTTTGATAAATCAATTTTTAATTCATCTTTCACTAATTTATCTGCTTCTTCGATCCCATAAGAGCTAAGTTTTGAAATAATGCTCCATCTTTTATCTTGATCAATTTTTATTCCCTTGATGATCGTCTTTCCCGAAAGAATACTTTTTAATTTTTCAAAACCAACTTTAGAGTGAGCTGCGGAAAGAAAACTCTTAAAGAGGATTTTCTGAACTTCAGATTTTGGTTTGGATTGTGATAAACGATCCCATATAGCACTTTCAACTTTTGAGGATAAAGCCTTAAATTGATCAGAAGATACAGTCATATCATTGGAAGCATAAAATTGAATACTTGGGCCTGTTGAGTACTTACCATGTATAGTATCAAGGGTTTTTCCCAGTACTATATCATCTTGTTCAACTTTTAAAGATTTTTCGATAACAAGGTCTGTATACTTTTTATAGTCATAGCGTGCGTAGTAGACCATATTCCAAAGAGTAGACCAAAGTAGCTGTCTTAAGAAAGGCGATGAGATTTTATTGATATTGAGTTCAAGGTTTCGAATACTTCTTTTATCTAAATTTACCATGAGGTAATCATGATCTTCAAAATTTGGATAAACAATATCAGGACAGTTATATCCAATAATTTCAGAAATATCTTTTGATTTGTTTATCAGGTGGACCTTAAATGTTTTTGAAACTTTAAGTTTGTTTTTAGACATATTCAAAAGGGCGACCTTAAATGAGTGTGGTCTTAAATAGTTTAAATGTTCAGGTGCAGATTGTTCTACTTGAAAAGAATCAATTTTATTATTAGAACAGGTGTATTTCGCCGATATAGTATTAACGCCTTTAGTTTGTAACCATAATTTTTGCCATTTTTTCAAATCTCTATTTGAGCCATCTTGAAGGGCCGTGATGAAATCGACAAGTTTTGTATTTTTATTAGCATGTCTTTTAAAGTAGATTTGGAGTCCTTCTTTGAACTGTTTTTCTCCTAGGAAGTAATGAATTTGTTTTAAAGAGGCAGCACCTTTTCCATAGGTAATTCCATCGAAATTTGCAAAGGCCTGGGAGGTATCGGGTACATTGGCTTCAATAGGGTGTGTTGTCACAAGTTGATCTTCCCAGTAGGCCCATTGTTTTGTGCCGTTGAAGTCTCTGAGTGCATTTGATTTAAATTCTGTATTTCTACTTAATCCTAGATTGGCAATATAGGTTGCAAAACTTTCGTTGAGCCATAGATCATTCCACCAATCCATAGTTACGAGGTTACCAAACCACATATGAGCCATTTCGTGGAAGATTACGTTTGCGAGCTTTCTTCTTTGAGCTTCGGTTTTGATACCTCTGCTGATAAACCTTTCACTAAAAGTTACTGCTGCGACGTTTTCCATTGCTCCAGCATTGAAATCAGGAACTATTATTTGATCATATTTCTTATAGGGATATGGGTAACCAAAGTATTCATCTAGGAAATCGAAACTTTGCCTAGTGAATGTTTGCCAGTCCTTGAGGTTTACATATTTTTTCATTGATTGTCTCACAAAGAGACGACTTGGGTATTTTGCTCCGACATCATTGAAGCTATGGTATGGGCCAGCATGAAGAGACCAAATATATGTACTGAAAAGTGCACTTTCAGGAAAAAACCATGTTTTAGTTTTATTTTTATGAATTAGGCTTTTACTTGGAATGACTGAAGTTATGACACTCCAATCACTAGGAGCGAGAACTTGCATTTTGTAAGTCGCTTTGAGGTTGGGTTGATCAAAACAAGGAAATACTTTGTTAGCGTCATAAGGTTCAAGATCAGAATATGTATAAACTCTTTTATCCTCTAAATCAACAAAGCGGTAAAGGCCACTACCATCTGTACTAAATTCCTTTTCAAAATCAATTTCTACTTTATTCATTCCGACAAGAAGATCCATTTCATTAATAGAAATAAAGCTATTGTTATAATCAATCTTCGAAATTTTTCCATTCACTATGATTGTGAAAATTTTTCCTTTATGAAAATCAATTCTCAAAGGAGATGAATTATCTGATAGTTGAAACTTTATCCTTGAGGAACCCGAAAATTTTTTTGATTTATCTGAGAGATTAAAGTTTAGTTCGTATTTAACCTTACTAACTTTTTTGGATCTTTTAATTGCGTCTTGCTGAGATAAGACTGGGCCTGCTACTTTATTTGACGCTTTTTTGTTGGTTGTTGTACATGATGCATTTAAAAATAATGCTAATATAAGAATGATTTGAACTTTAAAGGTACCCATTTATGCTCTCCATTTATTACTTAATTAGTTTTGTATTCGGATATGATGGCACATGGTTATTTAAACATCTAGCTCTAAGGTGAAAAAGAATATTTAGAAGAAGGAAAGTTGATCGCCCACAATAAAAGAATCAAAGCTTTTATCTTGAGAAATGAGAATATCGTCTGCTATTGGTTTTAGTTGTTTTTCAATATAGTGCTGATAGTCAAACCCTGTTGGATTATTGTTAATTGGCTCTGGTCCATTTTTGGTAATTACATAACTTACTTCTTTTAACCTGTATGGCCCGTTATGTTCAATCTTTAAAGCAGCTCTTACATGTATTGGAATGTTCTTTGTATACTCTGAAGGTGCTTTAGATAGTCTTTTAGTATAAACGAGTTTATCGTCAAAATTACCAGCTTCTAACTTCTTTATGAAGTCCTTAATGTAATATTCTAATTCTTCTCCAGCAAAAAACATTTGGTAAAGTTCATATTGAAATACTTTTGCAAGATCTGTCCAATCACTTCGAACAAACTCCATTCCTTTAAATTCGACATTTCCCTTAAATAGGCCTGCATATCTTTTTTTAGCAACACCATCACCACTTCGTGCAAAAGAAAAGTATATTGATTGAAACATTTTTTCGAATTCACATTCTAAATATGAAGTAAGGCCAAATTCCTCTTGGATAATCCTATCCATAAAATCATTAAGCTCCTGGAGTAATCCACTTATTTTTGCATTATCTGTTTTAGTCATTTTCACAAAGATAGAGTCTGTATCTCCGTAGATGACATCAAACCCTCTATTCTCAAAAAAGCTAATTGCTGTTTTTAAAACCCAATGACCCGTTGTAGTTATAGCGGTTGGGAGATCGCTATGATAAAATCGACATCTACTGGAACCCATAATCCCATAAAAACTATTCATAAGAATTTTTATGGCCTGTGACAAAGCACCATCACTATTATCTTTTGCCATTTGGCGTTTATCTAATAACTGTGAAATGATTTCTGGTAATAAGTGTTCAGAGCCTGAAAATTCAAAACCCTTTGGTGTACTAATGGTGTTAATACAAGCTTGCACCCTTGAGTAAGGATCTATTTTAAAGGTTTTAATTATTGAAGGGTAGAGACTTTTAAAATCAAATATGGCCACATCTTTATGGAGTCCAGACTTAGGCTCTATAACCATTCCTCCAGTTGATGCATCTTCTCTATTTATATCAACTCTATTTGGTGCAATATAACCCTTCCTATGAAGTTTAGGTAAGAAGACGTGATCAAACGCAGCTGTTGAAACAGGGAGTCTATCAAAAAGCATTCCAGAGATTTTTGTTCTTTCTACAAGTAGCTTAAAAATCCCAAGCTTATTAAAAATATCTGTTACAAGGGAGCAATCGAGTAGGTTATACTTTGCAAGGGCTATCTTATCTTCCTTAAAACGTCGTTCAATTTCAGAGACTTTTCCGCTATCAGATGCAATATCCTTTCCTATTCCTAAGACTTCACTAGCAACTGTATCTAGTTTGAAATTTTTGAATTGATAAAATGCCCCTCTTAATACTGGTGGTCCATCTAGAATAACTCTACCGTAAGTATCAGCAAAAAATCCAACCCCTTTTCTATCATCAATGCGTACCGGTGTTTCTTGTCTTCCTAAGTGAAAGTCAATTTTAAACTCTAAACATTTTCTTTCCAAGAATTTAAGGTCAAAGCCTATGACGTGCCAGCCTATTATAAAATCTGGATCCCATCTTTTTAATGTCTCTAGAAAACCGAGAATAATTTGTTTTTGAGAATTATGAAAAATAAGTTCCGAGTTAAGTACTTTGTTTTCATCAGCTAGCATATAAACCATTTTTTTTATTTCATTCTTTGATTCAAAGTATAGGCCAATTGAATATAGTTCGCCACCGACACCTGTTTCAATATCTAGAGACAGTGAGCTTAACTCTGGAGTAAATTGAATGGGTCTAATTTGAGGGGAGCGGAAAACTTCTACCCCCTTAATCATTTCAGATTCTCCTTGATACTCTATTTGAGAATAAATAAATCGTTCCATCAAAAATCTTTCCGTCGGAAGGACATCGAGCTCGTAGGTTCTAAGACCTTTTTGTTGGCAGTACTCTCTAGTTTGCATTAAATCTTTATAGGAATTTAAGTAAATTGTATCAACAGGTTCATGAAGGAAATTTTTAAGACCACCATTTTTTCTTTCAAATTTTATATGTAATGGTTTGAAATCTGTGTCTTTTTTTATAAAAAAGACAATTTTTTGTTGTGGAAAAATGAGTTTGAATGGTTTTCCTTGGCTACTTCCATAGTAGGAGAGTTCGAGGCCTGTGGGTCTGTCCCGCCAATGTGATGTTAATATATGTCCATGTTTGGTTTCCACGGTCGTAGAGTAGCTGAATTTGTTAATTTTTACTAGTTAGGATCTTGATTATTTTGTTATTGCTGCAAAGCGCTTTATGTTATTTGATATGACGATAAAAAAAATTGTTTTTATTGTTAGATGTGATAAGAATACTTTATGGCGATGAATATAGATGATTTAAAGTACTTTCGAAAAATTTGTGAAACCCTTAATGTTACAAGGGCGTCAGAGGCCATTGGTATTTCTCAGCCGGCGCTTAGTTACTCTTTGAAGAGATTGGAAGGTGAGATTGGTGCTGATCTAATTATAAGGAAAAAGAATGGAGTAGAGCTAACCAAGCTTGGAGAGGAATTTTATAAAAGATCTTTAAATTTAATAATTGAATGGGAAAACATTCAGACCCTAATGACCTCCGATAATAAAGAAGCAAGGGGAGAGTATTCAATAGGGATTCATCCTTCTGTTGCTTTGTATAGCCTTGATAAAATTTTGCCTAATCTTATTGATGAATTTCCCAATATTGATTTTAAGCTCGTGCATGGTCTCTCTAGAGAAATGACTGAAAAGGTTATTAGCTGGGAAGTAGACTTTGGGATTGTTGTTAATCCTATTCGTTACCCAGATTTAATAATTAAAGAACTTTGTAAAGATATTGTTACCATCTTTCACAAAAAGGGATGTCAAAATAAACTTATTTTTGATCCAGACCTTGCTCAAACCCAGGATATTTTAAAAAGATTCAAAATTAAAAGAGAACTTATGGAAGGCCGTATTTTATCTCGAAGTCTTGAAGTCATTGGAAGTTTAGTGGCCAAAGGAATGGGGTATGGGGTCCTTCCATCAAGGGTCGCAAAGCTTTACCCAAACCTAATTGAACTGGATCAAGCGCCACTTTTTCACGATAAAATTTGTTTGGTCTATAGACCAGAAAAGCATAAGAATAAAGTTAGTAAGAGAATTATTGAACTGATTAAGCAAGCTAATATTTAATCTAGTTCCCTTAGCTTTTCATCGAATTTGGAGGAATGAGAGTTGATTTGCTCTTCAAGCTCTTCCATTTTTTCAAACAAACCCTCTAATTCACTTTCGTATTTCCCGATTAATTGGGACGACTTTAAAATTTCGTCATTATTACCATTTTCTGTTGCCAAGATGAGTGCCTCATTTTGAGATTCCACCTTGGATTCTGTTTCGAATAGTTCTTTTTCAAGTAAGGTCATTTTCTTGTTAAGTGGATTACAAATCTTGGCACGTTCTTTAATAATTTCTGCTCGTAGTGAATGTATTTCTTTTTTTGTTAAGGTTTTGTTTTTATCTGGACCACCACCTGGCTGTGAATTGGTCTCAATTTCCTCATCCCAACCTATTTTTTCTAAGAACTCATCATAGCTTCCGAGAAAAATCTCAGCTCCATCTTTTCTAAATATTATAAGTTTATTTACTGTTTTTCTAAGTAGGGCCTCACTGTGGGTAACTAAGATAACAGCTCCTGGGTATTCTTCAATCTTGTCTGAGAGAATTTCAATTGATTCCATATCAAGATGGTTGGTTGGCTCATCTAGTAGGAGCATATTGGTGGGATTTGCCATAATCTTTGCTAGTAAAACTCTGTTCTTTTCCCCACCGGAGAGGACTTTGATTTTTTTTTGTGAATCATCACCTTGAAACATTAATGTTCCACAGATACTTCTGATTTTTGACTGGGGAAGGTTTAGGTTTGCGGACTGTACTTCTTCGACCACTGTATTTTCTAAAGAGAGTCTACTTACATTCGTTTGACCTAGGTGACCTTGTTTAAGTTGAGGATGATGAATCAGTTTACCGGTAGTGGGGTTCAAATCCTGACCAATAATATTTAATAGAGTTGATTTTCCTTTTCCATTTTTTCCTATAATACCAATTTTATCATTACGATTAATGGCAATATTTATCCCGTTAAAAAGTATTTCTTTGTTGGGATAGTTAAAAGCGATGTTTTCTAAACTTAAAATTTGTTTTCCAGAACACTCATCATAATTAAAATCTAGGCCCATTGTGGCCTCACTATTTAGTTTGCTCAGAATAGACATTTTATCTAATTGCTTCTTTTTACTTTGGGCCTGTGTCGCTTTAGAAGCTTTTGCACTAAACCTATCAACGAAAGCCTCAAGGTGAGCTTTTTTCTTTTCTTGATTGAGTCTTGTCTTTTCATGAATTTCTTCTTCAATGTTTACCTGTTCATAAAATTTTCCAGTATCACCTTTAATCTTTTTAAGACCTTTACGATGAATTCCCATTGTATGAGTTGTTACGCTATCCATGAAATCTCTATCGTGGGTAATAATAATAACTTCACCGTCAAATTGGATTAAAAAGCGCCTTAACCATCTTAGTGAGATGATGTCGAGGTAGTTGGTAGGCTCATCGAGTAAAAGAATATTTGGCTCTGTTAGTAGGGATTTACATAAATTAATTCTTATTTGGTAACCACCGGAAAATGTATGAGGAGATTTATGAAAATCCTCATCAGTAAAACCAAGTCCTGTTAGTATTTTCTCCGCTTTATAATGATCGAATCGATCCTCCGCAGCTAACACCTGACAGCATTCTTCTAAGACTGTATCTTTTGTAAAGTGAATATGTTGTTCTAGATGGCCAACCTTGTAGTTTTTTGGAATAACGACTTCACCGGAATCGGGTAATTGTTGGTCCAGAATAATAGAAAATAGAGTCGATTTACCAGAACCGTTTCGTCCAACAAGACCACACCTTTCACCTTTTTGAAGATTGAATGATAAATCTTGAAAAAGGACCTTTGCACTAAACTGTTTTGTTAGGTTATTTATTTGAATCATAATAAAGTCTTATCATAAAAATCTAAGAGTTTAAATTTTTATAGTATTTTTCAAATGCAATGAGGAATTCAATCTTTTTAAAAGGTTTGGAGATAAAATCATTCATCCCTACTTTAAAACAAAGTTCCTTGTCACTATCAAAAGCATTGGCTGTGAGAGCAATAATATAAACATCTAGGTTCATTGTTTTTCTTATGAATTCAGTTGTCTTTATTCCATCCATAATTGGCATTTGAATATCCATAAGGATAATGTCAGGTTCATGATCAATAATCATGTCGATGGCCTCTTTTCCATCAGAAGCAATTATTGGAGTGATATCAAATTGTTGTAGCATTTTTTTTACCACTAGTTGATTTACCATATTATCCTCAGCAAGAAGAATTGTGGGAGGGGAGCTTTTTAATTTATTTATTATCTCAGATGTAACTTTTATAGAATCTGATTCACTAACATCTTTGGTGGATAACTCTAGTGGTAGTCTCACTGTAAATGTTGATCCTTGGCCGATGACACTCTCTACTGAGACTCGACCATCCATGAATAAAGTTAGTTTTTTTACTATTGATAGGCCCAGACCTGTTCCACCGTAACGCCTTGTAATACTAGGGTCTGCTTGTGAAAATTGTTCAAATAATTTGTGATTCTCCTCCATTCCAATGCCAGTATCTTCGACTCTAAAGACAAGGTGGTTATCAATATAATCTAGAGATACATTAACATGACCTTCTTCTGTAAACTTCAAAGCATTATTAAGGAGGTTCCCAAAAATTTGTTTTAATCTAAATTCATCACCAACTAATGAGAACTTTTGGGTAATATTGGAACTTGCTTTGAAATTTACTTTTTTATTATTTGCAGCAACTGGTTCGTATAGTCCAATTACTTCATTAAAAACACGATTTGGAGAGAAGGAGAACTTTTGTAAAGTGAAGTTTTCAGATTCGATTTTTGAAAGCTCTAGAATATCATTCAAAATATTCATAAGGAGATTTCCAGAGCCCTGTAGAGTTTTTAACATATCGCTTTGTTCATCATCTAGCTTTGTTGCCAGAAGGGCATCTGTAAGGCCTAGTACTCCATTCATAGGAGTTCTTATTTCGTGGGACATATTGGCAAGGAACTCACTTTTGGTGTTCATTGCATTTTCCATTTTTAAGAGGGCTTTCTTTTGATCCTTTCTTGCTTTGATTATCTCTGATATATCCTCAGCAATACCTAAGTAACCAATTATTTTCTCATTTTTATCTTGAAGAACAGTTAATGATAATCGAACAGGAAATTGGGTATGGTTCTTTTTTATATACGTGAATTCATAATCCACTGGTTTTCCAAAACGTTTAGCTTCATAAACAATTGCTTCAAAGTTTGGGGTTAGATTCTCCTTATATTTTTCGTTTAATCGTTTGGTATGCTCGATTATTTCAGAGGGGAGGTGAATAATACTCGGAGTTTTGGTATTAATGACTTCTTCTTGAGAGTAACCAAGCATAAGTTCAGCAGATTTGTTAAAACTTTTTATGAGTCCGTCAACATCTGTGGATATAACCGAAAATTTTGTACTATCTAAAATCTTGTTATTAAAACCTATTGTTCTATCATTTTCTTCTTCTACTTGCCTTTGCACGGTTACAATATTAATTGCAATAATCTGAACCAATATTAAAAGCAAGTTTAATACAATTTGGATAGAGAATAAGCTATTGTCTTGTAGTTTTATATATTCATCAGTTGGAAGCGTAAAGATTATAGTCCAAGTATGACCTGCATATTTTATTTCTTTTTTAACATTAAATTTTGTATCATGACTTGATCTGTTATCAAATATGACTTTGTCTTTACCTTTGGTAATAAAAATATCTCCTAAACTTAATGGTTCAACAAAAATTGTAGAAAGAGTCATAGATGATGAAACGAATCCAAGTATTTGATTATTTTTAAATACGGGTGTGATTAATTCTAGACCTAACTCATCATTAGTTGTGTGAAGTTTAGTCGGATCAGAAATGGTCGCTGCCCCCGAATTTAAAGCGGCATTCATTGTTTTCAATCTCGTTTTATCTCTTTTTAGATCTAAACCTAATGCAAAGTACGAGTTTTGTCTTGGCCAAATAAAACTGATAGGAATTATGTCGTGGCCTTTTATCTTTTGATCAATCAGTTGATAGTTTTTTAGACCCAACTCTCTTTTATTTTTGATAAAATTAGAAATATCTTGGTACTTTATAAATGGTGCCCAAGTAAATGTTGAAATATTTTTATATTGTGAACCAAGCTTGTTTGAAAAATGAACAAAACTTGAATAGCTCACTGACTGGTTTTGTTCGAAAAAAATATCAAGGTTACTATTTAGATAGGTAAGCGAATTCAAATTATCTTTTATTTTTTGTAAGGCAATTTGAGAACTTGAATTATATTTAAATGTAATGCTCTCTTTGTTTTTCTCAAGTAGAGTGTAGAGAATAAGTGCAAAAAAGATGAGGGTAAATAAACTTGAAAATACCACTAATTTAGATTTTTTTTCTTTAAATTGTACTAAATAAATAACAATTGGAACGAATATAATTAATCCCGTCGTATCTCCAATAAACCATTTATACATAATGTTAAAGAGTACATCAAAGGTGTGGTGATTAAAAAAATAAAGGAGAATTGTTCCTTTCAATGATAGGAAGAATGCCACCATTGGGAAAAGTATTAAATTGAAGGTGAAAATATTTTTCTCGTAATAAGAAATATTTAACTTCTTGTCTTTATGAAAATAATCTATTGCTAGAAATGGGATGAGGGATAGAATTGAATTTAAAAATGCAAATGCAATAAGATCATTTGTAGTTTGGAAAAAGCCTTGTCGTGCCATCATTATTTGAAGGAAATATCCAAGAAATATTCCTAGTAAGGCCTTTCTTCTATATAGAAAGAATAAACCACAAATAATACCTACAGGTGGCCAAAGTAAGTTCGAGTATGTCTCTGCGAAGAGTTTTGGAATATCCATTATCCAGGAGCCCGCATTGTAGAGAATAACAGTAATAAGTGTTTTTAAAATAAAATCCATTACTAAACTAGTCGGAATTTTAAAAAGTTAAGTTAATAAAAAAGAATGAAAAACATTTTGCTCAAGTAATTTCTTTTAAGTAGATTTCTCCTAATATTATTTATTTAACTCTTTTATGCTAAAATCTATTTATGAGCATTAAATTTAGGCAAAATGATTTTCAAGAGGTTCACTACTGCTGTGTTTTCGTCAATCAGACTAGCGGTTTTGAGTTTAGAAACTATAAGCAAGTAAAGATAGAAGAATTTCATGGGAAGGGTATTACAATTATATTACCGACAAATACGTGTAATGTTGGACATAACTTAATGCTTTTATTTTTCAAAGGACGAAACCCTAAGGTTCCTAAAGTCCTTCCTGAGCAAGGTGAAGGCAAAGGAATTCATTACTCTGCGATAGGTAAAGTCAAGATTAAATCTCCCCTGGAGAAAAACCAAGAGTTTTGTACTGCAAAAATTGATTTTAATCAATTTGATAAATATGGTTGGCAAGAGTTATTAGATGAATACAGAGAGAAGCAAGAGGAAGTTACTAGTACTTTTTCTCGAATACAAATAAATGAAAAATGACATTGTAGTTAAAGAATATTTAAAAGACAAAACCGCCTTGGTAGTCACCGAGAGCTCCACAGATCGAACGGCTTGGAAGAAGGTATTCGTAGAGCTTGGGGTAGGTATAAACAAGTTTTACTCTGCTACTAGTTTGAAAGAAGCTCTTGAGATTTTGGATGATAAGTCTCCGGAAATTCTATTTTCGTCTTATCAAATGAATGGTGAAGTCATTGACTCTTTAATTGAGGCTCATATTGTAAAATTTCCCGATAGAACTGGTCATTTTTGTTTTGTAGTTTCAGAGAAGAACTCCCTTGCTGTTACCGCTGCTGCAGCTGAGAGTGATATTGATGGCCTTTTAATTAAACCTTATAATCAACTTGATTTAACGGACCTAATTGAAAAAACACTATTTAAGGCAATTAATCTTTCCAAAGACCTTGTGCTTTTCAATTCAGCAATGGGGGATATTCGAAGTGGCCAATACGAAAAAGCCCAAGATGGAGCTGAGAAGTATATTTTGGCAAAACCTGAAAGTCCAAATGGTTATTACCTTCACGGATTAATTAAAAGTGCTCAAGGCGAACTTGATGAAGCCATTAAAATTTGGAATATTGGCCATGGTAAAGAAAGAAAACATCATAAGTTACTATGTAGTTTGTTTGATGGCTATATTGAAAATAAGCAATTTTCAGAAAGCTATAGGATCGCAGAAATTTTAACAGACGAGTTTCCAATAAACCCAAAGCGAATTCCTAACTTTATCAGAGCATCACTCACAACTGAAAATTTTCAGAACTTAATTACATTTTGCCAAATGATTGTGGATGTTGATGATGATTTAACAGCAGTAAGAAAACCTATTGCAGCGGCTTTAGCGATTAGTGGTAAACATTTATTATTAGATCCCAATCAAAAGAATCGAGACCTCATCATTCTTGCAGCTAAAAAATCAATTGAGCTATCAGACTCTCAGTCAAAGATTTTTGAAACTTGTTTAGAGAATTTAATTGAACTAGGTAAGTTTGAATTGGTTAAAGAGTATATAGACCCGATAGCAACTGATGATCAATCAACAGAATTGTTAACTATCGATTTGAGGGTCTCTGAGGGGACAGATGGACCGGAATCTGCTTTCATAAAAGCTCAGAATTTATTAAAGATAAATAAGTTTTCTCCAAATATTTATAGGGTTCTTTTACGCGCTGGAAAGAAAATTGGAAAGACCAGCTCTCAATTAGAAGATATTGCATTTGATGGAGCTAAAAAATTTCCAGAACTCAAAGATGAGTTCTTTGCTGTCATTAAGTAAAAGCTAGGCACTGCGTTTTAAAAGGTTTAAATCTTTCTTTTTGAAAGGAAGAATATTTCCTTTTATAGAAAAATCAATATCTCGATGGCTAATATTTTTTGAACTTAGGCTCGCGACACTTGCACTATATAAGAATGAACTTATTAGAAAATAAACCCACATAACAGCGATAATAAGGGTGTAAAAGTTTCCATAACTTTGAGCAAGCTCATCTTTAGTCAGATTGACATATATCCAATAGAAAGATTTTCCAGCTACAAAGCATGTCACAAAAGCAATGGCACCAAAGAATCCATTTTTAATGGAAACTTCATTTTTTGCTGTTAATTTATAAAAAAGAGTGAAAAAACTAAGGGAAAGTAGAGTTGGTATTATTTGGTACTCAAATAAAAAACTATAATCCTTAGAAATTGGGATTTTTGAGAAAACAAATAAATTTAGAAGTGTTTTATTTGTAATAACAACTAATGTTCCAAGAAACGCACTTAGGGATAGCCCAATAAAAATCGATTTAAGCTCTTCCAGGATGAATCCGCCTTTGGATTTTTTATTGTGGATTGTATTAAGGCCGAATTCCATGGAAGAAACTACACCTAATAAAGAGTAAGCTAAGACAACTATATTAAGAACCTTGTTTCCTGTAGAAGCGTTTAGCTGAGAATCTATTATTGTTGAGATGCTTTTAAATATCCAAGGTGCCAATTCTGGCATATTATTTTTCATGGTATCTAGCACTATGGCCTTTGCCTGAATAATGTCACCAGTTAAGTGGCCCAACAGGCTAATCATTAGTAGTAGAGCTGGACAAAAACTTAATACAAAAAAGAAGGTTGTTGACCCTGCGACAACTCCGCCCCGTCGACTTTTGAAGAGAAAGAAACCTTGGAGTAATCGGTTTAAGAACCTATAGCTTATAGTCCTGCCGAATGATTCAGATGTTTTGCTAAGCTTCTCGAGTTTATTCATGAGGTCTCTCCCAAATTCTATTATGACACGGGAGCAAATAATAAAAAAAAAGTCTCTCAACTTCCTAAAATCTCATACAAAAAATATTGGCATTTTGGCTAAATAATAAAAAAATGAGAATAATTCATGGCTATTTAAGGTATTTTTTAAATAATATGACTTAAGTTACTGAATTAATACGTGACGAATGGGAATTAATACTCCACAATTATAGTGTATAAACAAAAAAGGTGGAGTTTATGGAAAATTCATATCATCATATCGCACATCAATTATTGAAAAATGAAAAATCTAAAAATTACGGTATTTATTTATCAGATGAAGATCAATCTCAGGAGAAGCTTAATAATGAGCAGTTTGAGCAGGTCTATGAACTTTTAAAAGATAAGTATATAGTCATTCATAGGCTTTTCGGTAAGGCGAATTTTGTAAATATTTGTTATGAATATTTTCGTTACAACCCAGTTCAATCTTCAAAAAAACAGAACTACGGTCGAACTTTTCCTGAATTTTTGGATAGCATGTCTGAAGTCGAAGAACATTCTTTTGTTCCCTGGCTTGCAAAACTTGATTGGTTTTGGACAAACTGTAGGGAGCTAAATGAGGAAATAAAGCTTCCTAAGGGAACTTTGAACTCTTGGGCCAGCGTTTATAAAGATCAGGATGAAATTGATATCGCTATTGATTCAAGAATCTCTGAAACACTTGCAATTAAAAAAGTAGGCAATGAATACTCTATTGTTGTATTGTAGTGGGCCATGGGCGTTTATTCAGAAATAAATTTAGATATAATCAACGAGATTTTACAATACTATGAACTAGGTAAGGCAGTTACCTACGAATCTACTATTGAGGGAATATCAAACTCAAATTATAGAGTTGAACTTTGCTCAGGTAAATGTGTTCTCTTAAAAATATCAAATGATAAAACGATAGAGCAATTGGCAAATGAGCAACGAATTCTCTTAGCTCTGAAAAATCATAATTTTGAATATTCACTTCACCCTATAGAAACGATTCATGGAAAGCCTATCTATACCCATGGAAATTTTTATGGAGTTGTATTTCCGTTTATTCAAGGATTACCTCCTAAGATTACGATTCAAAGTATTTTTCAAATTGGAAGGGCCTTAGGACGATTACACTCTCTTGAAATAAGGAAGGAAGATTTAGATACCATACGCTCTCATAACCTTGTTGGGCATGATGGAAATAGTATAAAAGAGTACATCTTAAAAGATAGTATCGCGCCAGATTACAAGGAAGTATTTCTAAAAATTTTTCCTGATAGATTAGAAAATATCCCTTACGATTTATTTCCTGCAGGAATTATTCATGGGGATTTATATTTTGATAATTCACTTTTTGACCAAGGAAAGTTAGTTACTCTCATCGATTTTGAACAATCGGGTACAGGACGTTATATTCTAGATATAGGAATTGCCATTTCTGGATCTTGCCTAAATGAAAATAGAACTAATATAGATATTGATCTTATGAATTCCTTCCTTAAAGGTTATGAGGAGGCTAGAAAACTTGTTCAGCTAGAGAAAGAATATTTAAACACTGCAATACTGGTTGGCTTTTTTTCTATCTCACTTTGGCGAATTCAGCGTTTTTATGATGGGCAACTTGATGTTGGTAAGAAATTTAACTATCAAGAACTTTTAAAAAGGGCTGAGAGTTTTCATGAAAAATTTGGTCTTTAAAGAACGGTATCAATCCATCTTGGTGTTCCGGCCCTAAATATTTCAGAATCTAATTGATCAAACTTAAACAAGCTCATTATCATTTGGCACCTATAATCTAGGTTCGTGGCAAGTTCACACTTATAATTTTCATGTTGGAAATCTGTGAGATCCATATATGTTTCTGGTTTTATCGCTACAGAAGTGTAAGCAATAGCATTTGTAATACTAGGATCAACAGCTTCAGCATTATGACAACCGTTACATGAAGACCTACCCCCTATATCAATTCTATCAAAACCGGCTGTATAGCTAATTTCTTCGTAAATGGGAAATTCAAGCTCGGCTTTAAGAGATTTTCGATCAGTATATAAAAGACTGAGCTCTAATAAGTCTTTACCTTTTCCATCTGGCGCTACAGAAAGGATTAGATTATCGATAAAAAGAAAAATCCGAGGTGTATCATTTCCAACCGCTGGCTGGGCACTTAATTTTGATAAGGTTAAGCTTACTTTTAAGGGACGACTAAGGGACTCAATAAAGCATGGAAGACTTAATGGTTTAGGAAGTGCATTAATAAGATCAGTGACTTCATCAATAGTTTTTGGAGTTCTCAGTGAACTACTTATATTAGAGTAATCACAACTTGTAATTAGTTCTTCGTTTTGAGCTTTGTTTTCTGGTTCAAGGGCCTGTTGCCCAACACATGAAACTAGAACAAATATGAGTAATATTACTTTCATAAAGCCATTATAACGGCCAAAATCAGAAACTCCAATATGAGTTAAATCAGTTTATAAAAAGACTAAAAATTGACAATCTTTTGTGGCGCTTTTTTGAGTTAAAAAAGAACAAATTAAACATAAGTTGCCGTTTATTCATAGTGATTAGACTTTTAAGAAAAGATAAGATTTTTATTTTGATTAGAAATTATATGATCAATACATGAAAAAATATACTCTACCGCTCATTGCACTTTTATTGGTTAGCTTTAGCAGTGATGGTTTTACTAGATGTTTCTTGGATAGCGAGAGTTTTGACTCTGTTCATACGAGACTTAAGACTCAGGTTATTTGTAGTAACGCAGAATCATTAAAAGTGTGTCATGATCTCGTAATTGCTCAGTCAATTGAAAAAGAAGTTACAACTCAGAAAAGTTGTGACGTGAGTGATGTGCAAGTTGCATCAACGGTTCCTCTTACAACACCAGTTATTGCTTCTTTAAAGGTCTTGAGCAAAGGAATTAATGAGGCCTTGGGTAGAAAGACGTATGTTAATGGAGTTGTAGACTTTCATCAACATACTATAATGCATAAAAAAAGGGTTACCCAACTGGCAGTTGAACTTGCTCAGAAATTTCCAAAAGAATTTAAAGGTCTTTCAACAGATTTAATTATTCGAGTACTGTCAAAACATGATAATGCAAAAATTAAACCTCAATACACCTATGGAAAGTCTGGTCCATTTTATGAAACACTTTATAAATACTATGGAAAAAAACCACCTATGGATGTAATTAGTAAATTAAACAAGATCGATACTGAAATTATGGAAGCAGCTTTAAAAAAGGAAGGCCTGGGCCTTGAGTTTAGTGATACGAAATCTCAAATTCTTAAAAAAATAGCATTAAGAAAAAAGATTCTTAAGTTAGAAAAACTAGCTGACTTTGTTGATCGTGGAATGAGTGAAGTAAGTCCAGAGGAATTTGGGCGTAAAATGTGGAAAGAAAGTAGTGTGGCAAAAACGCAATTGGGTAAAAAAATGGCCCTATTTTTAGAAAACAATTATGAAAAACTAGTTGGTCACTTGAAATATAAAAAACTAAGTTCTAAAGATTATTTTTTCCTAGCACAAAAGATAAAAACAGATAAGCACTTTAAAACTATTCTAAATTCTGGGCGGACAATAAAAGAAATGAGTATTAGATCCCTAGACGGTATGGCCAAAGTAATTTCCTCAAGGGCTCAATCACAGATAGCGAAGGTGGGGGGATCAGTTTTATTGGGATCTTCTTTAGTGCTAGATGCAGTGTTACTAGCGACATATTCACCAAGTATGGGGTGTACTTCAATGCCAGGTCATCATGACTGGGACATAATTAATGGAAAGTGTACACCGATTAGTGGGCTAACTGAGAAATTTATAAGTTATCTTAGTCTTCCTGAAAGAACACAAAAGGAAGAACTCCTAAATGGTACAAATATGTGTAAAGTCCTAAGTGACAATAATAAAATGAATGAAGAGAATATTTTTACTCAAATTTCTTGCTCTCCAGGTGGTGCACGACTTGAGGTTGCCAGTGGCAAATCTATGTATGTTAACTACGACTTTGACGGTAATATAACAAAAATTCACCTAAAAAGACTTAGCTCATATATTGGAGGGGTTATAGGAAAAAAATATAATGAACTAAAATACAATAAGGATGGGAAGCTAGTAGAACTCTGCTCACCAAGTAATATTGGAATCACTACTTGTAGAAAGCCTAATACTAATTCAACTCTAAATCACACAAATAATATTACAAGCTTCATTAGTTCAATGAATTATAAAATTCAACAAGGTATTGGATGTTGTCTAGGCATTAAGAATGAATTTAATAAGAATATCGTGTGTACAATATAGTCATTTTCTTGTATTAATTTCCGTTTTATGTTTAATTAATAAGATGAATTATCTATACCACATTACAAATAAATTCGATTATGTTAAGGCCAAAGATAAAGGAATCTATGATTTTTGCGCACTCAAAAAAGATGGTTTTATTCATCTGTCAAAAAGGAATCAATTTCTAGGATCTGCAAATAATTATTTTAAGGGGCAATCTAACCTCATTTTATTTGAAATTGACCCCAATAAACTAAAGGCAAAACTTGTGTATGAAAACACCTTGGGGGGAAACCTTATGTTTCCTCATCTGTATGGCCCATTAAACTTAGATGCTATTGTTCGTGTTATTGACTTTGTGGAGACTAGGGAAGGTTTCGTTGATGTTGTTTAAAAGTAGTTCTCAGATAGATTCACTATAATGGGGATTTTTCTCTTAATCTTTTTAATTATTATAATTCCAGTACTCTTTGCTGGAGTTTTCTTCTATAGAAAAAAGGTTCTTAAATACCTATCTCTTGATTTTTCAGGAATTAAACCTGTAGATGGAACCTATCAATTTATTAATGAATTTGAAGTAAAGGAACTACAGTTTAATACAGAGGAAGATGATTTAGAGCAACTTGGTCAAAAGATTAAACAAAATAAAGTAGATTCTCTTTATATACTCCATGGAACTTTTGTAGGAGAAGACCCTTTTCACTGGATTGGTCTTTTGGAAAATTCGTTACCTCAAATTAGTCAGGAGATTATTAAAAAGATACGACAACACACCAAAAAGGGGCAAGATCTTTTTACAAAGGACCTAGGAAATTTTATTGAAGAGCATGAGGACCTTCTTAAGTCCATGACACTGGGGAGTGTTCCTGTTTATAACTTTACTTGGTCATCCGGAAATCATCACTACGCGAGGGTGATTGGGGCATTTAAGCTCATAGTAGATTTAAGTGTGAAGCATAAAGCTGGTGATAGGGTTCTCCTAATTGGGCATAGTCATGCAGGGCAGGTATTTGCTTTGATCAGTAAACTTGTTCAAAGTACAAAGTTTTCCAATCAAATATTTTCTTGCTTGGATAAAAAAAGCATTCCACCAGGATTCCTATTAGATTTAAAAAAGGTTGGAAAACTTAATCTCGATTTTGTCACTTTAGGGACACCTGTTAGATATGGATGGGAGTTAAGTCCAAAGATGAGGTTACTTCACATAATTAACCATCGTAGGCAAGATATTTTAGGAGGAAGTTCTTCTGGAGCCAGCTTTACTAGAGATGGCGATTATATCCAACAGTGGGGAATCCCAGGGTCTGATATAAAATCCCCTGTAAAAAGTGAAAGAGATATTAATGATAAGTTAGATTTAATATTAGGGGCGGGGACAAATTATGATTTATTTAAAGAAAATGTAAAAAAAAGAAATAGGATGCATAACCAAGGTCATCATTTATTTGTAGATTATGGGGACAGTTCTAAACTTCCTAACTTTTTACAAACTATATTTGGACATGGTTGCTATACAAAAGTAAACCATCTGAAATTTCTTATGACAAAAATTGTTGGACATTTTTATGATTGATCTTACAAATCGAAATGAACTTTTAAAATTAGAAACTTCTCCACATCGAAAGCTAGAATTAATTTTAAAAGAAGGGCTGCTATCACCTAATGAAGGGGAAAGTATCTATGAACATTCCTCATTTCTTGATGATTTCTTAGGAATCGATTCACTTCGAATTGAAACAGCGCTGGCAAGGGAAAAAACACGGGAAACTAAAACTTGGGTAGGGCTTGACCCACAAACTCTGCAAACACCTTTTTGTGAAATCTTTTCATTTTTAAATTTCTTAAAACAATTCAACCCTCAACATATTGTTGATTTGGGGGCAGGATATGGTCGGGTCGGAATAATTATGAAAATGATTATGGAGGATAGCCACTTCTCTGGCTATGAGTTTATTGAAAGCCGCTTTGATGAGATGTGTAGAGTATTTGAGACCTATGAAATAACAAATGCTACACTATCTAATAAAAATATTATGGATGTCAATTTTCACTTTCCAAAAGCAGATGTTTATTTTATTTATGACTTTAGTGACCTCGCGAGTATAAAAAAAATGGTTGCGAAATTCACAGAAATCTTTAACCAGGAAAATTTATTTCTCGTTGTTCGTGGAAAAGCGATGCGCTCTCTAATCCAGAATCAGTATCGAGAATTATGGGCCTTGAATGGGGCAATTCATACTGAGAATTGGAGCATTTACTCTTCTTTTGTTGATCTTGAAGAGAAATGTTTATAAATGAGTACTTCCTCTGTATAATATTTAAAGATTAATAGGTTATATATGAAAAAAATTGGAATTATCGATTCTGGAATTGGTGGACTTACTTTATTGAGAGAGTTCATTCATTCTGCTTACTCCGCAGAGTATTTTTATATTTCTGATGAGAGTAACGTGCCTTATGGTGGAAAAACTCAACAATTTATGTATGAGCGGACCCAATTGATGGTTGAAAAACTAATGGCCAAGAATGTTGAAACTATCGTTCTTGCTTGTAATACTTTGACGGCAGAAACAATTGATAAATTGCGATCCAACTATTCAATCAAATTTATTGGTATCGAGCCATATATAAATTATCAAAATAAGGTTGAGTCTATCGGGGCAAAAAAACTCGGACTTATCCTCACTCCAGCAACATATGCTTCAAATCGATTCAAGGAATTACAAACGAAATTTGATCCAGATGGTAAAATCGTAGTTCTTCCTTTGGAGAATTTAGCACTATTAATTGAGAAGCTTAAATATGATTCTTCCGAAAAAATCTATTTAGATTTAAAGAATGAACTAAAACCCTTAAAAGAACTCGATCTAAGCCATCTAATTCTTGGTTGTACACATTACCCTATAATTAAAGAATTAATTGAGAGAGAGCTTAATGTTATAGCTGTAGACCCTAATAAGCAGGTATCTCAACATTTATCAAATCTTCTGGGTCTTTCTAAAAGTAAATACCCTGTTGAAAAGTTCAATTATAATTTTGATCTCAGTGATGTGTGGCAATATACTAGTCTAAAAGATTTTAGATTTTTCTAGACTGGAGTTCTCTAATTCTTTTTTTTTGTAGTATAATATAAAAAAATTATAGGAGATAAATATGAAAATTGACTTATATAAACCTCATCCATGGCATGGAATTGATGTATGGGCCGACCAAGAACAAAATATTCTAAATGTTTTTATTGAAATTGTTCCTGGCGATTCTGTTAAATACGAACTTGATAAGAAAACAGGATATTTAAAAGTCGATAGACCTCAGAAATTTTCTAATATTATTCCTTCCTTATATGGATTTGTCCCTCGAACTTACTGCGATGATCATTTGGCTAAACATACTAATGAAATACTTAAAAGAAAAGATCTTGTAGGGGATAAAGACCCATTAGATATCTGTGTCTTAACTGAAAAAGATATTAGGCATGGTGATATTTTGCTAGAGGCCATTCCAATTGGTGGGTTTCGAATGATTGATGATGGAGAAGTTGATGATAAAATTGTCGCCGTTCTTAAAAACGATGCAGTTTATGGCCAGATTAAAGATATTACAGATTGTCCTGAACTTGTAATTAATCGTTTGAAGCATTACTTCTTAACTTACAAACAGATACCTGGTGATACATTAAAGCCAACATGTGTAATTGATGAAATTTACGGGAAAGAAGAAGCTGTTAAAGTTATTAACTTAAGTGGGAGAGACTACTCTGATACATTTAAGTTGAATGACTTGTAGTATTAAGGTTCGTAACGATACTAAGTGCGGTGTCAGACTGACAACATAGTTTCACAATAGAGACCCAAAAACCCCCAAAACTAGCAAAAAACATGGCACGCTAATTGCTTAATGTTGTTTATAAAGAAATTTCCAGGATGGAGCTTAACTTAAAACATCTTAAACATTTGGGGGAACTATGTTTAAAAAAACAATTGTATGCAGTGTAATGGTAATGTCATTTAACCTTTTTGCTGGAGAACTAACTCAAACAGCAGTAGATCTTGAAAAGCTTTCTATGAAGATAACAAAGCTCTCTGAGAAAATTGAATACGGTAACTCAAGAGCACAAGATAAAAGGTCACTAAGAGCGACAATTCAAAATCTTATTGATACAGCAGGCGATATGAAAGCAATGCTAAGTGGGCAAGGAGGTAATGGAGGCAATCCTAATCCTAGGCCTGATCCAAGACCACTTCCACCGCAAGGTCCAATGTATACAGCTAAATGTCATATCGATGATGATCCCGATTTAACCTTTAATCAAAATGTTGTTGATGTTAGAGGAAGCTCAATTGCTCTGCTAATCGATGACTGTAAAATTATGGCACAGGCAATGTACCCAACCCGTAGTCAATCTTCTGGAATTAAAGATATTCAAATAAATGGAGAAATTCCATTTGGTGTACAAACTGGTGTATGTCATATTGATGATGATCCAGATATGACTTTTAACCAAATTGTTGAGGGTACTATATTCGGTTATACTATGGCCGACATCATTAACGATTGTAAAAAACTTGCTGACCATGCATATGGAAAACAAGGTTCTTCAGGTCTGCAAACTATTAATGTAAATAATCCAATACCACAAGGTAGCGTTTCAGGAACTTGTCATATTGATGATGATCCAGATATGACTTTTAATCAATTCGTCCCTGGAACAGTTTTCGGAAATTCAATTCAGGAAATTTCTCAAGATTGTCGAGACCTTGCACATTCAACTTTTGGGCAAAGTTCAGCAAGCGGTCTAAAAGATATTATTAGATAAAAAAAATATTGATTTATTGGGCCCCGTTTCTACGGGCCCATTTTTATTCTTCGTTACTTAACAAGTCTGTGTAGTCATTTCCGTCGCTATCTTTATAACCCCAGTCCCGCCGCTTATTAGGCGTATTTACTTGGGAACCAATACCGAGGTGAAACATTCCTTTTCCATGGCTTCCATGTCCAAGTCCTATTCCAATGGCAAAAGTCAGGTTGGAAGATTTAAGAGGGTGAACAACTTCAAAAGTATCATTTTTCCAAACATGATTTAATACATATTCTCTATAAAATTCAAAAGTATCTTTAGAACTTTGAGCGTTAAAACTTAAATCAAACGCTGAAGCAAGGATATGGTCGCTATCGGGTGAATCCTTATTTAACTTACTTTGATAACACTTTGTTCTGTACCAAGAAGATATTCCTTTAATTGGTGCCGCACTATTTGTAACAAAACCTAATTCTTTTTGTCTCAATAGGTCTTTTTCGATATTCTGTAAAATAAGACTAAGTAGTACTCCTCGAGGCCATAAACTTTGAGGAGGAAGTAAATTTATTCTTTTGCCTTCATGGCAACTTTTGAGTTTTTCGACATTATTTAATTCAGGAATCAGATAAGCATTATAATTTTCAAATGGAGAGTTAATACTTATTCCAGACAATGTTAAATAGCTTAAAAATCCTTTTATTGTATTTGGAAAATTTGTTGGATCAACAAAAATTCCACCAAGCCTAGTAATCAGCGCACCGAAGGTAAAACAAAGGGGCGTCTCTTTTAACCCGCCATCATTAACACAAGGAGCGAATTGTTTATCCATTATGTCTGAGTAAAGGTTCGGTTGTTCTAAAACTTCTGCTTTTTCTTTAATATCTTCTAATAACTGATTATTTTGGGCAATAAGCGCCTTGTACTCATTTATTTGCTGATTATAGTTTAAAACACTTTGAGGGGTGCCGTCTTCATTCATAAGATCATCAATCTCAACGTCCATTGCAGCTATCTTATTTTCAATGGACTCAATTGATATTTTTACTCTCTCTATTTCAGTCTGTACAAATAGTTTTAGCTGTTTTGATTGTGTGCTATTTTCTTTCTGAACGTATTCCTTGAATTTTTTATTCCAGGCACTAATTGCTGTCTTAAAGTAGTTTTGGTAATCAATTTTAACATTCGTTTTGGTGTTTTTTATCTCTAATATTTGTTGATTAAGACTTTTAATTTCAATTTGATTAATTGAAGTATCTTTCAAGTGATTAAGAAGAGACTCCTTTCTAGCTAAATCATTTTCAATATCAATCCTCAATGACTCAAAGTCCGATAGACTTACATAATTATTATCTATTTGGTTTAGGGTCCTTTTAAAATTTGTATAATTTGATTCCAGAGTTTTTAATCTCTGATCTAGCTTCTTTTCCAACTGTTGAATCATTCGTATTAGATCAGATCTTAATTCATCAACATTTGCTTTTAAGCGATTATAATCAGGATCATTTGAAACGACGGGGATATTGTTTGCTTTATTTTCTTCTTGTTGTTTCTTTATGGCCTCATTTTGTTTCTGTATCTCCGCTTTAAGGAGTTCAATATCTCCTTCTAGGGTCGAAATCTCTGTTGTATTACTATTCATTTGTTCAACATTTTCAATCTTGCTTGGAGCGCAGGATTGAAGTCCCGAGAAAATGAGTGTTAATAATAGTAATTTTTTCATAAAATCCTTTAATAAAAATAATGATCCACCTAATAATAGTGCAATGTCATAGCCAAAAAGACCCTTGTAAAAACAATATGTTAGAAAAAAGAATTGTTCATCTTACTTCAAAAATGTTAAAAAAATAGACATAATTAATTTCTTATAAATCGACTAAAAGGACTTAGGCATGAAGGTTTTACTTCTAGAGAATATTCACTCAATAGCAAAAGAAAGGCTAACTCAAGAAGGGTTTGAAGTAGAGCTATTAAGCTACTCCCCTGAACCTAAAGATATGCCAGAACTTTTCGCAAAATACGATGCAGTTGGAATTCGATCAAAAACTAATATTACAAAAGAAGTCATAGAACAATGTCCAAACATCTTAAGTATTGGGTGTTTTTGTATAGGGACGAATCAAGTAGACCTACTAGCGGCAAAACGAAAAGGCATGGCCGTATTTAATGCTCCTCACTCAAACACAAGAAGTGTTGCAGAGTTAGTTATAGCCGAAATGATAGCTCTAGCAAGGCAACTTGGAGATAGAAACTCCTTAGCCCATAAAGGAACTTGGCTTAAGTCTGCTGTTGGTGCCAATGAGATCAGAGGTAAGGTCCTTGGTATAATAGGTTATGGACACATAGGAAGTCAGGTTAGTATTCTTGCAGAGGCATTCGGCTTAAAAGTTCAATTTTACGATGTCACGAAAAAGCTCTCTCTTGGGAACGCCCAACCGGCGGAAAGTTTAACAGATTTGTTGAAGACTTCAGACTTTATTACTTTGCATGTTCCTGAAACCCCCGAAACCCAGGATATGATCTCTAAAGATGAGCTAGCTTTAATGAAGAAGGGAAGTTACTTAATTAATGCCAGTAGAGGGACTGTTGTGGTTATTGATGACCTTGTAAATGCTCTTAAGTCAGGCCATATAGCTGGCTGTGCAGTGGATGTTTTCCCAAAGGAACCAGCTTCAAATAAAGAAACTTTCAGCTCACCACTTCAAGGATTGAGTAATGTTATTCTTACTCCACATATTGGTGGGAGTACTGAAGAGGCACAACACTCAATCGGTTTAGAAGTTGCTGAGAGTTTAATCAAATTTTTAAAAGCAGGGTCATCATCTGGTTCCGTAAATTTTCCAAATGTAGACCTATCTCTTAAAGATGGAAGACATAGAATTATTAATGTTCATAAAAATCAACCAGGCGTTCTTGGTGAAATTAATGGTATCATCTCTACAGCCGGAGCTAATATTGAAGGTCAATATCTAGGGACAGATGAAGAAATAGGCTTCCTTGTGATTGACGTTCATGCGGACCACGTAGACAATTTAGCGAGCCAAATTAAATCTATGGAAAAATGTATTATAACTAGAGTCGTAAATTAGGATTGAATGAACTTATCAACAGCCGTTAAAAGTATTTTAAAACTTTCCATTCCGATCATCATCGGACAACTTGGGCAAATGCTTATTGTTGCCGGAGATGTCTATATCGCAACAATGTACTCAACTAAATCGGTTGCAGCAATTGGTGTGGCAGGGGGAATCATTAACCCCGTTTTTCTTTTTGGAATAGGCTTGATGATGGGAGTCTCTCCTTCACTTGCAGTTATGCGTGGAGAAGGTGGGGACGAAAAGAAGAGTTTAACTTCTGTCATAGTTTATTCGGCAGTAACAGGTTTAGTCCTTACATTTATCATGTTAATTATAAATGAATTCATTGGTTTTCTGGGAGTTCAAGAGGAACTAATTCCTTCAATTAAACAATATATTTCTATTGTTGCTTGGTCTTTTCCTTTTGCAATTATATTTCAAGGGATGAAGGAGTACCTTCAATCTTTTGAAAAAGTTTTCTTACCAAACCTTTTGGCAATCTCAGCAGTAATTATTAACCTCGGTTTAAATTATCTTTTTGTTTTTGGTACAGAGGGCATACCTGGAATGGGGGAAGTTGGTTTAGCCTATGCAAGTTTGGCCATTCGAATTATTCTTTGTCTTTGTTTGTTCATCTACATTCTAAAATACTTTCCGCTTACTAAAATATGTACAGATCTCATTAGGCGAGTTTTTAAATTTAGTTTACCGATAGCATTTATGTTCTTTTTAGAAGTTTTAGCATTTTGTATGGTTTCAGTTGTGTCTGGAGGGCTTGGTGTCGTTGAAGCTGCGACTAATAATATCATTATGACCATCGCTTCAATTTCTTTTATGATACCACTTTCTATCTCAAGTGCGGTTGCTGTCAAGGTCGGACACGGGCATGGCTTGAAAGATAAGCCACTTATTTTGGCGCATATGAAAGCCTCAGTTTTAGCGGCAATGTGTTATATTCTCATTGCTGTTAGTACATTTCTGTTCTTCCCAGTCCAAATAATGCATTTCATGACCAATGATAAAGAGGTTATTGAGTTGGGAGTTAAACTACTATTTATCGTAGCTCTCTTTCAATTCTCCGATTCTCTCCAGGTCATTCTTTCAGGGATTCTCAGAGGGCTTGATGATACGAAAACATCGTCCTATATGGTGTTTATTGGGTATTGGCTTATAGGAATACCAACAGGACTCTACTTAGCATTTGAGATGGACTACGGAACTGAAGGGCTTTGGGCCGGATTAGCAATTTCATTATCGATGGTAGCTCTTGCATTATCAATTCTAACATTGAAAAAATATCGATCCCTAAGGATTTAAATAAATAATTATGAGAATATTTAAAATATTGGGCTTTTTCTGTGTCGTTTTTTTATTCTATTTCTTTGGTAGAGGAATGGTAGATGTCTTTATGACAGCGAGCTCAAAAGCCGGAGGTAGTATTAAGCACTTTGTTAAGCACGAAGTACTTGAACTCGAAGCAGCAGGGGAAGTTAAAACAAATAAGCTATCAGTTTACGATAAAGGCTGTGTGATTACTTGGTTTGTTCATTCTTACCCAGATAAAAAAGAAAGAAATCTGGAAGTAGCTGTTGAAATTTCACCAAGCCTTAATTGTCAAAAAGAAATATTTCATAGTGTTCATCACTCAATTCTCACAAAAATTACAAGAATGTGGGATAAGAAGCGGTTTTTCAAACTTAAAATTATTGGTATTTTATACAAAGATAGAGATATGGGAAAACTCAAATTTCTAAAAGAACTATTACATCAGTTTAAGTTTAAATTGGGGAAAGAAATCAATTTTGAGGATAAACTTTATTATTACTTAGATTGAATCTCTTGAACTTTCTCTTCAGAATTTAAGGAAGTTGATTTTTCTTGAATTGATATTAAACGATCAAGCTCTGTTGTAAGCCTATTTGAAAAATCTTTAACTGCTCTGTTAACAACGATTTTTTCAATATTTTTAAGAATTGGAATTAATTGAGATTGGAATCTTTGTAAATGAGAAAGCGATTCAAGTGTGTATTCAGAGTTATATTCAATCTCAAATTGATTCATGCATTTCTTTATTGATTCACTGTATTTTCCATGTCCATCTGACTTAAGTTGTAAACTAAGAAGCCGACATAGTTCCTTTAATGTATCAATTCGAATTAAAATACTGATAAGTGATCCTTTTTATTTATATATTTATTATCCTGAATTTTTCGTTAAAGTAAAATAATTTTATTCTTTTATCTTTTCTAGTTTAGGGTAGAATACAGTAATGAAAGTTACTATTCTTGTCTTATTTAGTTTAATCCAATTATTTTCCACATTTAGCTATGCTGAAAATATCAAAACCAAGAAAATTTCTTTATATAAGTACAATCAAAAGAAGTCAGTTAGCTTTAATGAGAAAGGATTCTTAAGGAATCTCAGTTATGATTGTGAAAAAAATGGTTATGATAGGGGCGTGAATGCCACATCTCCAAAAGAGAATTTAGCTACTTTTCCTAAGGAACTGGCATTTCTCTATCTTAAGAAAAATATTAAATCCTTTTGTTATTATAGTTTTTCAACGTTAATTAAATACCTCTCACGTGACTTTAAAACTCAAACTGAAAATATTGTAGTATCCGTTGTAGAGGGATGTGTTAAAGATAACGATAGCTTTAAACTTTGCCCTGAGATTCAAAAAATTTCCTCACTTTTTGATCTTACGATTTTACTTGGAAACTATTGTTCATGGAAAACACTTAAAGCATTTAAAAAAGTTAATTGTCACTTTAAAAAAGTCGCTAAAAGAAATTGTTCTCTTTATTCAGGCTTAAATAGAACAAATGAAAACTGTCCAAATTTTTATACTAATAAAAGAGAAATTAAAGAACTTCATAAATCATACTTTGGTTCTCATTGTAAAAAACTAAAATGGCGTGAACCAAGCTGTATTGACTAGTAATAGCCACTTATTATTGTCATATGCTTTATATCAAATAAAATCTAAATTACCGAAATCATTTCATTTAAATTTAAATCTAGATTAATTATTGGGTCAAATAGCTTTATCGCCTATTCTAATAGTATTAAAGATTTTAAAATTTATAGGTATTTGAGAGAGTTACCTATAAATATAAATATGGCCCTAGAGCAAAATAAACCTTTATTTGTATTTGCTTTTCTTCAATCTAGGGCCATCTTTTCCTTCATAGTGATAAATCCATATATTCAAAAGTATTACGGCCTCGTATTTGCAATTAAATAGCTATAATTACAATTTTGTAATTTAAACATGTTAATTAGAGTATTTCTGTCTCAACTTTTGACAGTCACCCTAAATTTTTAACAAATAGGTTATTTATGAAGCAGGTTGTTTTATTTGTAATTCTTAGTTTTTCCTTAAGTTGCTTTGCAACTGGAAAACGGCTATTTGATGAAAGTTTAACAAAAGAGATCCAAGAAACATTCATGGTTAATGGGAATTTCTCCATTGAAAAAATAATTAAATATAGAGACTATATAAGGAAAAGAAAATCTGAAATTCTTGCAGCTCTAATTAATTACAAAGTTAAATATCAATTTAAAGAACTAGAAAGTTCCACAGATAATGCAGAACAAGAAAAAGAAATCCAACTTTTTAATTATATATTAAAAACCCTCGATCTTGTTTATTTTGAAGACCATGATGAAGCAATGAGACTTTGTTTGAGGATTTTAGAAATTGATTATGCTTTAAAGCTCACTGGTAATGAAGTGCCTTTTATTAAAGGTTATCAAACAATAAAAAATCTATTTAAATCTCACTCGATAAAAAAAATAGGCTTAAATGAGGAAGAAGCAGGGAACTTAACATCTCCTATTACGGGACTGCTATATACACAGGATGAATTGATTATGCTAAAAAATCAGGGTGTTGATCTCTCAGGTTTGAACCCTTCATCAAACAGTACATTTTGGGAAAACATAGATATAAGTAATACAGACGTTAAAAGAAGGTATTATGGTGAAAGTAAACTTTATAAAAATGCCTTTACTGAATTTCCTCACAAATTAGGACAGTTTAAGAAAATTAGAAAAACTCGAACAAAACCTAAAATAGATTTTACATCAGAAATAAATGGTAATAAGAGAAAGTACAAACTGATGCTTGGGTCAGAGGTTCATTCCGAAATAACTGCCTCCGACTAGCAAGTACACTTGGATTCCATGTAGATATTAGTCAATACGTAAAAGACTTTAAACTAGAACTTCCAAAAGAAGCTAATATTAAGAACCTTAAGAAAGAATGGAATAGTTACTTCTCTGAATATGATTTTGAAAATCATGTAAAGAGTTTTGGCCAAGATGAGAATGGCCTTTCTTATATAGTTTTTAAAGAAGCCCTTGTTGAAACTAAGCCAGAAGAGTTGATTCGGGTTGGTCCATGGGCCTGGGGAAAACATGGGCATCGTAGTTTAAGGGAGACTCGTGGATTATTCTTATTTAACATTTGGATAGCAAATAATGATTTAAAAGAATCCGGGAATAATATACTTGTGATGAAAGAAAACCATCTAGAGAATAAAGAATTTTATCATTACCAGCAAAACCTAGGATACTCATTCGGTAGATTTTTCAAAGAGAAACCAAATGATTTCCCATGGGATGTAATTAAAAATAAAAAGAATAATGCAGTTGAACTTTTCTTTTATAGCTTTCAAACAAATTCAGGTTTTGACCACGTTAGTTATTCGGATGCAAAGTGGATGACAAGATTAATTGCAAGATTATCGAGGGAGCAAATTGTTGATGCTGTTGAACTAGGAGGTTGGCCTAAAGAAGTAGGAATGCTCCTAGTTGAAAAACTTATATCAAGAAGAAATCAGCTAGTCTACGCATTTGACTTAGGAGGAGAATTTGAACCTATTGAGTTTGATCGGTTTATTACGACAGAAAATAAAGTTTTACTAAATGGTGAACTGACTAAAGACATCTTCATTGAGTCAACACAGAACTATCAAAGTGAGATTGAAGACGTTCTAGAACCTGTATATAATGGTATGCAATCTATAGCAGTTAAAGCGGCTCTTAAGGCCACTTCTCACTTTGACACTATAGTTCTTGATGGAGATAGCTTAGGCTATGATGGCAGTTTAATCGGTGAGATTGAAGTTTCAGCTGATCGTCAGATTGTAAATAATCCAGATCAAAGAGGGCCAGATGATAATTACCTGGTAGAAGATACTGTAAAAGTAAGGATCGGCTTGGGTGTTGGCATAGTAGCAAGAGGAAAAATTAACTATATAAAAGAATATAAAATTGTATATCCTGTTGAAACAATTGAGGAAGGAAGGTACAAAAATGGATTTATTTTTAATGCAATGTTACCAAAACATATAAGAACCGTGGAGCTTCCTGATGAATATGTTTTAATTTTGGAAGATACTCTTGAAGGACAGGGCGAGCTAATTCTTGGGAAAGAAAATTTTGCATTTACTATGAGTATGGCAAAGTCATTTGGAAAGTTAACTCGTACGGTTATTAGCAAAAAAATCGATTCATTTGAAGTTTATAGGGATTTATCACCATTCAAAGCATTTCACAAAAAACTTTTTGCTCAACTTATTTTTTTTAAAATTCCAATTTGGAAATCCAGCGCATACGAAGGTGTTTTGAGTCGTTCTGTATATAAACTAAATATAAAGGATAAAGATGATTTATCCCTTGTTGCTCTGGATAATCTTTTGGAAAATGGAGACATGAGATCGATTGTAGAGTACGGGCAGAAACGTGAATTAATTTCAAACTATGTTAGTAAAAGAAGTGATTCTAAATTTTTGGGGCTTTTTGAAAGAAAAGAGAAACGAAGAACTGATGATGTAAAAGAAATTGTTTATGATAAAAGCGGAGATTTGAAAACCAAAAAGTTTTTTCAAGTTGATATTGATCGATCCAATGAATGGGGCTTCCTTGGAGATGGAGAGTTAAAAAGGCAGAAAATGAGACTTCTAGGAGAGTTAGATCTCGATGGTGGTCTTAAAAAACCTTATCTCGATTTAAGGTTTACCGTGAACGATCAAACCACAAGGACGGTTGAGCTTAAGAATATATACTTTAAGTTGATAGATGACCTCTCATTAACTAAGAAATTTATCAATTTTACACCAAGTCTTCATACTACAAATAATATGTGGGGAAATACTTTTATTCAAGTTAGGTTGGGCTACGGTAAGAAAACCCTAGATAAGATTATAAACACCCCTGATGATAATTACTATGAGCTTATGGCAAAGTTTGCATCAAAGCCTTATCAAACTCCTAGTTGGTGGAAAAGAAGGACGAATAAAAACCTTTCTGTTTCTCTTAGAGAATACAAAAGAAAATTAAGAGTCTTTCTATCTTTACTTAAGAAAGCAAGAAAAGCGTCTAGTGAAAAAATGAAGTATATGCATGTCGTTGATGCTATGGACCAAATGCTTTGGATAGGATCAGGCAGTTTCAATGTTTCATTCTTAAAGAGAATCCACCATCTTGTTGGTAAAGACTGTTACTTTATGGATGCTCTCGTAACTATGCCTGAAAATAAAGCCATGAACTATCCTGCTGGGTCACCTTTGTATAGCGCTATGAATAGTTCGCTTCGAAAGGATATTGATATCTATGAGTTTGATTTTGATAAACCCGAAGAGGTTTGGAATGTATTCTACTGATACTTTGCAATAGCCTTAAAACTGTCCTATAACTCTAGAGAAATCAAGGGGAGTGATATGGTATTGTTTTTGGGGAAAATTTTTGTTGCAGCTATTCTTATTAGCTTTGTTTCTTGGCTATCTGACAAAAAGACAGGCCTTGCTGGATTCTTAACCGCTCTACCTTTAACAACCTTAATTGCACTTGCATTTTCTCAGATGGAGTGGAAAGACTCCGCCCAATCTGTTCAATATGCTAAAAGTGTTTTTGTTGCAATCCCTGTTTCTCTTTTATTTTTTGTACCCTTCCTCTTTTCACAAAAGCTTAATTTAAGTTTCTGGGGATGTTATGCAACGGGGTTATTTTTGTTGGGAGTTGGTTATTTTGTTCATCAAGAAGTCATAAAGTATGTATAAAAAAGGCCCTCGTTATTGAGGGCCATGAATTATCTATAAAGAAATGTCTACAAAGAAATATCTATAGTAAATCTAGTAATTGTTTTTCTGTTAATTTAGGATGGTAAGGATTATTTAGAGCAAACTTTGTCTCCCTAATCGATTTTTTTCCAAAGATGTACTGATTAAACTCTTTAGTGAAGTCCCTTCCTGAGAATTGTTCTAGTTCTTTTTTGAAGAGATGAGTTGTAATATTTGAATGAGTATATTTAGTGTGCATATCTTTTAGAAATGTAATCAGACCACCAATTGACTTTAATTCATGGTTTAGATAGGCCATGAAGTTAGCACCTTGTGAATAGGCCTTTCGATCTGTGGAGCGTTTATATTGGGAGTGAGCACTCATTGAAGTAGAAGAGAAAGTTGGCTTCGAAGCTTCTTTGTATCCACTATCTCTCCAGCTTGCAATTGCCTCATCCATCCAACCTGAATTCCCATCAACCGGCATAACACCTCTTGCAAAATAACTATGTGTTAACTCATGACCGAGTGCTGATGAAGATGTTATAGTCGCTCCAGAATACTCCATACCACCTTGCCCTGCGATATATACTGTAAGTGTTGGATGTGACCATGCTCCTAACTTACCCTCAAGCTCGTCTAAAATCTTAATAACCTTTTTCTTTTTACCAGATAATGACCAGCTACTTTTTGCATAGACAACAACTGGAAAAGTTTTTCCATTTATTGATGTATATGTAAATCGCTCAGTTGGTAGTCTATCTTTTTTTGTCATGTGAAAAAAGAAAGATGAAGCGGTAAAGTATTCAGGAAAATTAATTTTAAAGTTATTCCCTGCTTCAACGAGTTGTCCATTTGTGTATATTTCGTGTTGGGAAATATTTTGTGAACTCGAGAGTTTAATGTCTAGAGTTAAGTGGTATTGGTCATATTCGATATTAGAAGGAATGTACTTTTCTATATAAGTACGGTCTGAAAGATCACTCATCCAAAATGCGGAACTAACATAATCTGAACTGAATTTTACGTTTGACGTGAATTGGTTCTTTATAATAAGTGTGTGAGTTCCTGGAGCTGTTTCAATATTTACTAACTTGTAAGATGTTGCCCTATCTGGAGATGCTATTTCTTTGATACTCACAGAGTGTGAATTTAAAGTCGCAGAATCAATGTTTGGTACAAGGTCAAAAAGTGGGAATCCTTTTTCGAAACTTTCAAATTCAATTGTTGTTACAGCACTCACTGTTTCTTTTTTTAAGTCATAAACGATTTGTGAATCAACTCGTTTAAAGTCTACAAAAATAGCTTTCTGATTGTTTTTTAGATTAAAATTTTGTGGGGCTTTGCTAATATTCGCATTAGCAGTAGTTGCCAAAATTAGGCTTAGTAAAATCCATTTCACTATATTCTCCTTGAATTAATTATTAACTTTATATTAGAGAGATAGTTATAAATCGTAAAACAGTGTAAGAGTATAATAGAGGTGTTTAACACTCGGTCAAACAAGCTTAGTATATCTTTATCTCCGACAGATATACTAGATCTTCCTCTGTTATTTAAGTTTAGAATTTAGAAATTCCCCCTTAATATTTTCCTTAATCGACCGATATAGACTTTAAATGGAAGGTTAATGGCAACATCTCAGTACTTATTAGATTTTATCGTATTTTTTGCAGTTACAATTATTTTTGTACCTGCTTTTAGACGCCTAAACCTTGGAAATGTCTTTGGCTACCTTGTTGCTGGTATAATAGTTGGGCCATATAGTATGGCACTTATTACTGGTGAGAGTAATATTTTTCATTTAGCAGAAATCGGGCTAATTCTATTACTTTTTGTTATTGGTCAAGAATTAAGTCCAAGAAGACTGTCCACCCTAAGATCAAAAATAATTATTGATGGTGGACTTCAGTTTGTTATTACAACTTTAGTCGCCTTAGGACCAAGCTTTTGGCTTACTGGAAGTTTAAAATCGGCTTTTGTCATAAGCATGGCGATATCTTTATCATCCACAGCTTTTGTCTTATCATATTTAAAAGAATCAAAACAACTTACTCTCAGTTATGGGCAGATGTCCTTTAGTATCCTCCTATTTCAAGATATCATCATCGTTCCAATTCTCACCTTACTCCCATTTTTGTCTGGAGCGGAGAACTTTAATAATATATCTTTAACTTCTTTCGCAAAAAGTTTAGGAATCGTTGGATTATCATTCGTATGCCTTAGATACCTTTTAAAACCACTAATGAGCTTTGTTCAAAAAGAATCTACAGAGGTTTTTACGGCGTTTTGTCTCTTGGTTATCATCGGAATGGCCTATACAATGGAAGTTGCAGGACTCTCAAAAGCACTAGGCTCTTTTATAGCAGGAATTTTTCTTTCAGAATCAGAATTTAAAAAAGAAATTGAAAATGTGATCATTCCTTTTAAGGGGATGTTTATGGGGGTTTTCTTCATGACATTAGGTTTACAGTTTAACCTTGATTTCTTTTTTGAAAATTTATTTCAAGTCGTTTTATTATGCAGTGGTATTCTTTTGTTGAAGGCCATCGTATTTTATGCCCTAGGTAGCTGGAGAATGTCCAATTCTTCGAGATCAAAAAAATTAGCCTTAGTTATGTGTCAGGGAGGGGAGTTCGGTCTAGTTGTTCTTGCCTTAAGTATGCAGCACTCTATTATTGATAAAACTCAATTAGATTATCTCATCTGTGCTTTTACCTTATCTCTTTTTGTCGCACCATTATTTGCACGATATTCAGAAACTATATTTTTATTGGAAGAAGGCTCAGATGAACCACAGAGTTTGGTTGAAGAAATTGATATAAACGAAGATGACGATAATGATAATGACCAAAATATTCGTCTTGTAGGTTAAAAACAAATAGTAAATGATAAAAAGGAATTATTATGAAATTGTTATCTCTTGTTTTTGTAGTCACGTTCTCAACACTTAGTTTTGGGATGACCAGTGATGAAAAGTTCGAAAAAAAACTCGAAAAAAAAGAAGCTAGAAAGGCGAGACATTCTCTTCGAAAAGAAACTCGCGAAGAAAAGCTTGAAGAACTTACTGAAGAAAGAGAGAAGCTTAGAGCATCAAGAAAAGAGCTTAAAAAACAGAACAGAATGGCCAGGGAAGCTGCCAGCTCTAAGTTTTAAGTTAGTTAATAATTGTTGCTAAGAAAACCTCTGCATGATTCTTATTATCACGTTCCTTGTTATACATTCTGATTCCATAAGTAAGAGGGAACTTTCTAAAGGTATTTGTTTCAAAGTAGATTTCTAATCCCTTTGAGTTAAGGGTTTTTGAGCTTAGCTCTTCATTTAAAACCGCCGTTGAGTCAAAGAATAACTTGCCATATATCTGGGGAATATAAATCCAATCTTTATATCCTTTCTTTAAGTAAGTTAGAGGCATTACATATTCAAATGTTAGTTTTTTAAACTCTGAAGTAAACTCATATGTATAACCCCTTGAGAAAGTATAGCCAAGTAAGGGAACATAATTAGATTGAAGCTGATAAAGGGTTTCATCTTCAGGACGTGTCTCTTGGGCATACTCTAAGTTGAAGCCGTGATTTTTAAAGTAACTAGGAAGTTTTACCCCAGTGTTCAATTGAACTATATAATTTATTGTTGCATCTTCGATCGTTTTTAAATCAGTATATTTTAGATCAAGGGAGAAGCTGTACTTTGATTGGATTTCTCGTGGAGCTTGCCTTTTAAAAAAGCTTGTTGAGAGAGCGACAGAGTTTGCTAGAATTCCATTATCACTTAAGCGATCATTAGAAGTGTAAGCATTCTCGGACAGTGAGATTACCCCTGAACTTGTTGTTAAAGAGTTATAAGAGCTCCATAGATTTTTTGAGTAAGTATAAGGGATAGTCATGTTAATAGATTTTGTTGTTTCATTCCACTGCGAAACTTCTCCTTTGATAATTTCACTCTCTCTTTTTACATAATCAAATTTGACGCTGAAGATGGGGTAGAGCTTAGAGAAAATAAATGAGAGACCAACAAAAGGCGTTGACTCCTCTGAGGAAGTACCAATATAAGCATTTAGTCCTAAAGTATTTAGGTTATTACTAGTTGTTCCCTCAAGTTGAAAACCTCTATTTCCAATAAAAGACCATGAGTGAGGTGTAAGAAGTCCACTGTATTCAGAATGTCTCGTACTCTTAACTTCTTTGGAACGAAATTGGCTGAATTTTTTTAGAGGGATAGTTTTTGCTTTATGGTAAAAATCAGATGGAGACTTTCCTAGGTAATTTTTTGAATTCAATAGTTCATTGAGATCTAACCTCGAACAGTTAAGATTTTTTTCTTTAATATACCTTCCGTTATTACTTTCATAAACATAACTTAGTTTCTTATCTTGTGAAACTGAGGGAGTGTATGCACCAATAAATTCGTCTGTACATTGGGATAAACTCTTAGACCTTGAGCCTAATTGAAAAATATTGACCTTTCCCTTGTAGTCAGCTTCGAAATAGAGATAACCACCTTTTGTAGTTAAATTGTATATATTATTCCTAGTCGGCGGCGTAAGTTGATTAAGATCGGCAGAAACAAGATCATATGTAGCGAAGTATTTTTTTCCTTCCTCATCAATGACGATAGCGGCGATGGTGTTATTTGTTAACCAAGCCGCCTCGGAAAATTGAAGATCATGAATTTTTAGACTATGTTCGGACAGAATTTTACCTTTTAAACTGAGAATGACCAAACCGACTTCATCATCCTCATTGTATTCAATGGCCAAAATCTTTTTTCCGTCATTTGATAACTGTGGGTGAAAAAGCCTTTTGTTTTCTGTTATTCTTTTTAAGTTCTTCTTTTTTATATCATAAATGAATAAATCACTAAATTCCTTGAAGGCATATCTCCAGTGGGGAATTGTTTGCGTATAAATAAGTTTATCTTTCTTTATGTCTACTTTGGATAAACTCGGTATTATATTTAATTCTTTGATTAGTTTCTTGTTTGAATATAGTCCCCAGTGGGAGCTTAGATCTTTTTGTAAATAATATAATTTTTTTCCATTTTTTATAGGATAAGTTTGTTGAACATAATCTTTTGTACTAGAGATCATGTCTTTTTTAGGAAAACTACCCCATTTTTTTTGAAGCTCAACCAAGCTTTCTTTGTAGAAAACATCAAAGTTCGTACCTGTTACATATTCAAAACCGTTGTACATAGCATATGCGTTCCATGGATGATCGGCTGCATAAGCAGCGATTTCTTTCCACACATTCTCGCCGTAAATATTATACGCCCTAGTAATAAGGAAATAGCCATAAACATAATAACTTGGAAGGTCTTGGGTATAGTCACCTGCAAGTAAGTCATCATATGTTGGAAAATTCTTGGTGGTTGCTAATGCTTTTAACCGGCTCGAGAACCTAGGTGATCTTCCTCTACCAGCATCTGATAAGGTCGTCTCCGCCCAAACTGCGTCTCCTTCAAAATACCATGTTGGCATTACCATATTGACGAGGAGGCCAAGAACGCCCTCTCCGAATAAATTGTAACCCCACTTTGTATATCCTTGATTTAGGTAATCATATTGTACAATATGTCTGTATTCATGAATGGCCAAACTTTGAAACCATTCCAATGACCCAACTAGGGGAGTTATATTTGTATTATTAAACCATTCTGATCTTCTTGGCGCTAAAGTAACAAAACCATTTGGTAAGGCCATGTCAGGACGAATAACTAAATTCAGTTTTTTTGGTTGTTTTTGGTACGATTTACTAACTAGTGGCCGATAGTACTCAAGAAGATTAAGGGTATATTGAGCTTTTTCTTCAAGGTATTTTGGGAAAACTATTTTAAAGTTTTTCGATTCAATTTCTAACCATCTTATGTTGTTTGAGCTTTGCAATGTATTGAGTTGTGCAAAAATATTATGTGAAAAGAGTATTAACCCTAGTAAACCAATTAATTTCATATTTATCCTATCGTTTAGTCTATTTTAAAGATTCTAAGGCGTAATGTGAAGTAATCTTTAAGTTGCTGCAATGTGTTTTCTTTAAGTAAACCTTTTGTTAATATATAAATTTAGGTAAAATCTCTCTAATATAACTTAGTTAAAACTATTAATTGAATTTGGAGTTTTTCATGACATATCTTTCTTTCGTTTTAAGTTTTTCAATTTTTATTTTCGCTGGCTGTACGTCGATGAAGCCTAATTACAAAATGTGTAAGGAAACAAATTGGCGTGAATCTGGAATGAAAGATGGAAAAAAAGATTTAGCTCTTGAGGAGACATTTGATGGCTATAACCTTTTGTGTAGAAACTTTGAAGATAAAGAATTAAAGCCAGATTTAACTATGTATAGATTCGGTCATGCAACAGGAGTTAAAGAACTATGTACTTTTGATAATGGTCGAAAGTATGGCCTTGATAGAAAAAATACCAGTGTTAATTGTAATTTAAAAAGTCATAAAGAATTTTACCGTGGAATAAAAGTAGGAATTAAAGAGTATTGTAAGTATGAAAGTGGTTATAATCATGGACTTGCGGGGCAAAAAACATCAAAGGTTTGTAAAACTACAACTCATAAGGACTTCTACATAGGAGTATCCAAAGGTATTAAGGATTATTGTACATTTCAGTCTGGGAAAAAAATGGGAACGATAGGAAAAACTTATACTGGCGCTTGTAATCAAAAGGGAGAAGCAGAGTTTGTCAAAGGATATACAATTGGATCTATTCAATCTGAAGTGAAAAAACTATCAAAAGAAATTACAAAACTTAAAGTTGAAAATTCAAAACTGACTGAAAGAATTAGAGGTTTAGAAAACGAAAACCTAAATCTTACACTTAGAAAACAAGTTCTTCAGAATAGAGTCTTTGAGTTGGAAGGTATGCTTGGCAATTAGTAATTGCTCTAAATGACCATTGTAATTACATATCCCTCTACTCTGGAGTCCATTTCTCAAGTATCTTTGTTTGATATAATATTAACATAAACTTACATTTCTTGTTTATATTTCAAATCCTGTTTTAATTAAATAACAAGAATATAAAAGACATTTTCAAAATAGTTTTCAGAAATCAGGAGGATATATGAAAAGCTTACTTATCGCAACCGCTCTACTTAGTACTACTGCATATAGTGCTGAATACATCGTTAAATTAAAACCAGAAATTAAATCACTTACTAACTTAAAATCTTTTGGGCAAGTTTCAGAAATGAACTTATCGTTTGGAAACTTTATAGTTTTAAAGAGTGCTGATAAAAACGTAATGGAAAATTTATCTGATCATCCATCAGTAGAGTATATTGAACCTAATTATACTTATACAACAATGAATAATGCTCCTGGTGATGCTGAATTTGAAAAGCAATGGGGTTTAGAAAATACTGGTAAGAACTCTGGATCTTGGTGGTCAAGAGGAACAGCTGGTGTTGATATTAGTGCTCTAGAAGCTTGGAAAATCACTAAAGGTTCTAAGGAAGTTAAAATTGCTGTAATTGATACAGGCGTTGATTATAATCACGTAGATTTAAAAGATAATATAATGGTTAACGAAGCTGAATTAAATGGTTCAGTTGGTGTTGATGATGATGGTAATGGATATATTGATGATATCTATGGTTATGATTTTGCAAATGATGATGCAGACCCAACTGATGGGCATGGGCATGGAACTCATTGTGCTGGTGTTATAGGAGCCGCTCATAACTCGCAAGGAATTGCAGGAGTTAACGCTCATGTATCTATTCTACCAATTAAGTTTTTAACAGACCAAGGTGGTGGAAAGTTAGAAGGTGCTCTTAAGGCAATTGATTATGCTACCCAAAGAGGAGTTGATATCATGAGTAACTCTTGGGGAGGCGGAGGAAGATCTGAAGCTTTATTTGAAGCTGTGCAAAGGGCCGAAGCCGCAGGGATTGTATTTATCGCAGCAGCAGGAAATTCAAATAGTGATAACGATGCTAACCCTACATATCCAGCAAACTATAAAACGGAAAACCTTGTGGCAGTTGGTGCAATAGATGGGAAAGGAAAAAGAGCAAGCTTTTCAAACTACGGTAAGAAGACTGTTCATGTTTTTGCTCCAGGAGTAGATATCTACTCTACAGTAAACGATAACAAGTACAAGAAAATGTCTGGAACAAGTATGGCATGTCCACATGTTGCCGGAGTAGCAGGACTTCTATTAGCGAGTGAACCAAATCTAAGTGTTGAAGACATTAAAAATAGACTAATGAACACATCAATAATTTCAGCTGAATTAGATGCATACACTGCTTCTGGTTATGTTGATGCAAGTAAGGCCTTAACTAATAAGAGATAATTGATACTCTTAATCTTTAATGGATAGCTTAAAAAAGCCTCGGTTTATATCGGGGCTTTTTATTTTTCAAGATTTTGCTTAAAATCGCCAATAATTAAGGACATTTTATTATTTTCTTCTTTAGAAAATTTCAAATTATGTCGATAAGTAATTAAAATTACACATGGTGAAAAAATCTATCATGAAAGGCATTATACTGGGCTTGTGAAGAAAACAATTAGACTGACTTATATTTATTTACTTGGGCTTGTACTTATTATGGCCTCTTGTATACAGAGTGATGTGAATGTTGAGCTTCGCGATGTTCCTGATAGTACTAACGTAGCTGATAGTGCTGACTCATTCATATTTTATGCTGAAACAGCATCAGACGGAACGGGTAGTAAATTATCTAGTACAAATTTGTGGACTCGTAGTTCTGATTTATTTTTCTATGCCATTGAAAGAGATGGATCTGGGAACTTCATTACAAATACTACTGTTCAATGGTCACTAGAGGGTAGTGCTGGAACACTAACTGTCCAAGGTGGTGGAAAATCAGCATCTTTTAAACCTTCATCAACAGGTAATGCAACAGTAACTTACACAGTTAAAGGGATAAGCAAAAGTATTGATATCGTTGTTAATCATAATTCAGCTCCAACTCTAAATATGACAACACCAAATGTAGGAGTAAATACTGTATTAGAAACTGAGGTATTTAATATCCTGTGGACAGATTCAGATGTAGATGATGACGCTCAAATCCAGTTTTATTATTCTAGCTTATCAAGCGGGCAATGTGATTTAAACAGCCCAATAGGAATAGCTATATCTGAAGATGATGGAGTTGATAGTTTCGCTTGGGATACGACGGGTGTCCCAGTGGGAGTTTATTATATTTGTGCCACAATAACAGATTTAGTTGGGGGAGTTGATGTTTGGAATACTCAGGCCTTAACTATTACAGATAACTTGCCTCCAACATTTAGTTTTACCAATCCAACAGTTAGTACAATCGTGTCCGCTGCAACTGGCATCAATATGACATGGACAGATAATGATCCTGATGAGGACGCTACTATAAAG
This sequence comes from Bacteriovoracaceae bacterium, assembly GCA_047634375.1. Classification (GTDB taxonomy): domain Bacteria; phylum Bdellovibrionota; class Bacteriovoracia; order Bacteriovoracales; family Bacteriovoracaceae. The sequence goes on along the minus strand of JBLIAG010000015.1, from coordinate 36,413 downwards.
ATTTATTATAAAAATTCTACCTCTGGAGCCTGCAATACGGGAGTACTTCTAACTTCAACTACGGAAGATTCAGCAATTGATTCATATAGCTGGGACACATCAGGGGTTTCTTCGGGTAAATATTATCTATGTGCTAGTCTTGACGATGGATTCAACCCTGTCGTGGACATTCACTCAAGTATGGTAAGTGTTTCCAGAAACTGTAATTGGCTTGGAGTTACTAGTTCCTTTGAACAGAGTACTAACTGGAGTAGTTGTAATTCGCTTACTCCACAAGCGACAGATTTTCTTGTTATTACTGCCACTGCAAATGCCCCTGTACTTTCAAGTAATGTTTCAATATATGGAATTGCAGCAGGAGGAACGAACCAGATTTTTACAATATCCTCAGGTAGTAAGCTTTCTATCGATACAACTATAAATTTTAAATCGAGCATAACTTTTAAAGGTGATTCAAGCACCTGTACTAATTGTGAAATTGGATTACTTAGTACTAATACCTTTGTCGTAAATGATTCCACACTTCGAATTGAGTCTGGAATTACTATTCGGTCCGCTACTTCATCTATTGATCTTGGAGATGGAGTTACAGCGGGGCATCTTGAAATAGCTGGAGGTACAGGACCAGGAGAGAAGGTTCAAGTACTAAGTGATGCGCCTTGGGGCTTTAGAGGTTTTGTATTTAATGGAACTTCAAGTATAAAAAGTAGTGCCTATATTCTAAATGCAAATATAGATTTTTATCATGGAAGTAATAGTAACACTGTTTTTGGTATTCATTTCAAAGATAATTATGAGGTTAAGGGACTTGATAATATAAGCTTTGGTAATTTAAATTATTTACCAACTCATACTGAGTCCATTACTTTTGAAAATTGTGGAAACGGTGTTTTCACTGATACTGATTTTTCTAACCTAGAGTATACATCTCATTTTACATGGGATTCTTCTAATATTAAAATGGATGCCAGCACATGTACTAGTTTACCATCTGGAGCGATCATAACAATGACTGGAGCAAGCGGTTGGGGTTATGGAAGTGTCTTTGAGGTAGATCCGAATAATCTTGTAACCTGGTACGATGAAATTGCTGGAACTTGTGTTTGGACAGGTGGGGCGAATTCTACTGATTGGTTTGAACCAAATAATTGGTCAGGATGTACTAATGGTCGTGGTAATTATCCAGATCAATTTAATTATGTTGATATTCCAAGTGGTCTGTCGTTTGAGCCAGTTGTGAATGAAAAAATTGTAATTCAGGGATTTGCGGAATCTGGTTTAGGTTCAGGTGGAAAGTTAACTATTAACTCCGGTAGTAGATTATGGCTTGCAGCTGGAGAAATTAGTACTGATGTTGTTATATCAGGGTTTCCAGATAGCTGTAGTGATTGTGTTTTAGCTTATGAAAGTGCTTCGATTTTAAATAATGCGACTTTAAACTTAGAGAGCGGATTAAGGTTAAGATCTAAATCTGGGCAATCCGTCTTTAATGTAGGAGATGGAACGACACCAGGACACTTGATTATTAATTCTACTAGTTCAGATAAAACTCATTGGGTTAAATCTTTACCTCATGTTTATTATAATGGTGGAATTAAGGTTCATGGGAAAGATTTGGCAAACAAAAGTAGTGTCTCCGTTAATGGTTATTACTCACAGTCACACCGATTAGATCCAAGTTTTGAATTTGTTGATTTTTATGAAATTAGAAAGTTTGATAACTTTGTGACAACCTCAGCCTTTAACTGGGATAATTTAGCAACAAGAATTCTTATTCAAAATTGTGATAACGCAGTTTTTGCTGATAAGTCTTGGGATGAAATAGATTTCTATTCTCCAGCTGAAAAACCATTTACCGATGAATACAATATAGAATTCATGAATTGTACGGGATCTTTAAATGTTGGACCTATTGATATTACAAAAATGACTGGTGGAACCAACGCTAGTTTTGGAATGGAATATGCCTCAGACCCTGAAAACTTTTTAATTTGGAATCCGTAGTTTTATCACTTTGGTTGCATATCCTGTGAAATTTTCTGAATAAAGTTTTTCGCATAGTAAATGGCCTCACTTTCTTTAAAACCAAATTCTTGAACAAGTTTTTTCCCTAACTCTTCTAAAGTCATATCCTGATCTATATGTTTAAGAATATTAAAAAATGTTTGGTTGATCGCTTTATGATGTTCGAATGTAGGGTCGAAATGAATCATTGTGGGCTTTGTTGGAGTGTTTAAAGCTAAGTCTTTCACTTTTGGTGAGATACCACTAAAGAACATGACATCTTCAATTCTATTTTGTGATGAGAGAGGATTTTTAAGGTACTGAAGAGTTTCAACCTTCATGCTGGACTCATCGAAAAAAGGGGTTAACTCTTCTTTTATCTCTTCAGAAGTTAGTTGATCCATAAGATAATTTTTATGGACATTATTTGGTCCAAACATGGTGAATGTTCCGTTTGGTTTTAAATATTTGAGAGCGTGGTTTACTGATTCAAAATATTTAAGATCAAGAATATCAAAAAACCATGGTGCAATGATCATATCATAAGTTTGCTCTTTAAATGGTAGGTCTGGAAAACTTCCTAATACAAATTGATGATTATCGATATTATTTTTTTCTCTTTTTATTTTGTAAGTTTTTGAAGTTGATTCAATATCTTTTGGATAATTGGTGTAATCACTTAGTTTAACTTCTTCTCCTTCGAATATTTTTTGTGCTGTTAATAAAAGAAATGGATTATGATCAATACTTATGAAGTTAGTCGCAGTGAAGTTTGTCGCTAAATCATAGCTAAGCCTTCCAGCACCACAGCCAAGAATTAAAACGTTCTTCGCATCTTTTGGCATTTTTTCTTTTACAAATGAAAAGTACTTATCATTTTCGTCAGAATCCCAAGACCAGTCTCTAAAAATTAATTGAAAATAAGAGTGTATTTGCTGAGTTGAAGCACTTAGAGCAATTTGTTGATGTCCTCTGAACTGTTCAAGTGTTTTGGAAATAACTTTAAGGTTTTTACTTTTTGCTTCCTGAATTTTAGTCATTCGTTTTCGAGTAAGTTTGTTTTCATTTAAATTAGTCATGGCCTGGAGGTGCTTAATATAAATCTCTTCCTCTTTTATATAACTTTCTATTTTTGTTCCCCATTGTAGAAAGTGATACTCTGGGTCTTTGAATAGCCATGGAATCTTATTGAAAAATGGATAAGATGTACTTTGGGAGAAAAGTTCTCCATCTTTAAGTGAAACCTTTTCTTTTGAACTTGGGCAAAATAATAAATTCTCAATTGATTTATTCATGTTCTTTAAGTTTCCTTTATCAAAAAAACGTTAAACAGCGCTTAGAAGTTGTTACTTATCATCTTATTCTAAGGGGTTTTTGAAAATTCTCAAGTAAAACTAAGTTCTAGAGCATTATTTAGGAGACTACAAATCGATATCATCAAAGGGGAAAGGCTTTACACTTTTCACATTGATTTATTTAGGATAGATTTCACCCTTATATTGGGAGAGAATATGAAAACATTTATTTTATTATTGTGCGTTGTGTTTACAACTAGTGCGTCCGCGTTAGACTTACCAGCAAATTTAAGTGATCAAGGTCCACAAAATGGCCTATTAGATGATAGTAGCCGAAATTTCAATTACGATTTTGAAGGTATCATTAAGTTAAGTAATTGCTCAGGATCTTTGATCAAGTTCTCTGGGCAGCCAGATACTTCAAAGGCCTATGTTTTAACTAATGGCCATTGTGTTCAAAAAAGTGGTGGTTATTTAGAACCTGGTGAAGTTTGGTTTAATAAGCCAATGAAAAGAAAAATGGAAGTTTTTACAAAAGATATGAATCTTTTCACTGTTAACGCTACTAAAATTTCTTATGCAACTATGACAGGTACAGACTCAGCGATTTACCAACTTAAAGAAACTTACAAAGATATTTCAAAATATGGAATCGAGCCTTTCTTGCTTGATGCAAATCATCCAATTATTGGGACTAGTATTGATATTGTTTCTGGTTATTGGGATAGAGGTTATCGTTGTTTTATCGATGGCTTTGTATTTGAACTTTTAGAAGGTGATTGGACATTTACTGATTCAATTCGATTCTCAAATATGGGTTGTAAAACTAAAGGTGGAACCTCAGGTTCACCAATTACCCAAACAGATACAAGAGTTGTTATTGGTGTTAACAATACCGGTAATATGCAAGGGAAGCGCTGTACCTTAAGTAATCCTTGTGAAAATGATGCTGACGGAAACATAACAGTGAGAAGAAGATCATATGGTCAACAAACATATCACTTCTCTACATGCCTTACACCAGATTTTAAGATCGATTTAAAGATACCTGGTTGTTTACTTCCAAAGTAGTAATACTAAACATAGGTAACGAAAATGAAAAAAATAATCTTAATAACTATGGCCTTATTTTTTGTTCATAGTAAATCTTTCGCTCAGGTAAGTTTTGAGCAGTTTGGGGCGCTTAAAGAGGCTCTTCATTCTGCTTTCGAAGAATTAAAACCAGGGCCTAGTCATAAGCTCGTTATTAATATGCCAGTTGGCGAATTAGAGAACTATTGGTGGGATCTTGATATTGTTCATGCATCATATGGCGGAGACACTATTGATGATATTCACTACCACCGAATATTTTTATTTGGCGGGTTTGCAAGACTAGAGGGAATGACCCTTGATGGACTTGCGGTTACAGCTTGTCACGAAATTGCTCACGGTATTGGTGGAGCTCCTTTTAAAGAATCTGGTAAAACCAGTGAGGGCCAATCAGATTATTACTCTACTGCAGTTTGCTTACCTATAGTTTTTAAATACCTTAGTCAGGGGATTGAATTTAGTCAGGACAACTATCTAACTGACTTATGTAAAAGATACTCTGAGACACCAAGACTTTGTATGAGATCACTTATAGCTCTAGAAAGTGATATTGCTTTCTTTGCTACACTTGGTGATGTGGTAGACTTTAATAGTTCATCTACAATTATATCTACTGAATTAAACCAGAGTGATAGTTACTATCCAGACTCTCAATGTCGTCTGGATACAATGATTCACGGTGTTTTACAATTAGAAAGACCAAAATGTTGGTTCCCCGAGGGAATTGAAAGGAAGTTATAATGGAAAATTTTATTAAATCAATCATGAGTAATTTAGAAGGAAGTGGGTTTCCTGAAAAGAAGGTTTCACTACCAACTGAAAAAATGTTTGAAATTGCAGATAATAAAGGTTTAAGCCTTAATAAAGTACTAGAAGAAATGGAGCAACAAAACGGTGTTGTCTCCGATATTGGGACAGAAAAAATTATTTTCAGCCAGAGCCAACCAGACGTCTCAGCTGATCCCTTTTCAGGAATGGATCAAGCTCAAATGATCGAAAAGGCTCAAGCGATGATGGCACAGATGGATCCTGCTGAGCTTAAGAAAATGCAAGAGATGTTTCTTAATATGTCTGATGATGAAAAACAAGATATGATGAAGAAAGGTAAAGACCTAGGTATTATTTAATTTAGAATTTTTAAAAGGGGTAAGTGCCATGGCAGGCAGTGGAGTAAAGGTCGTTGTTTCAGCAATCGCTGGAAATAGCTTTATAACAGTTATTAAGTTTATTGGATGGTTTGTTTCACAAAGTCCCTCCTTGTTAGCAGAGGCTATACACTCCTTAGCAGACACCCTCAATCAAATACTTTTATTCATCGGATTAAAAACAAGTGAAAAAGAGCCAACTAGGGATATGCCAACTGGAAGTGGTGGGTCACGCTATTTGTGGAACCTTATTTCAGCTGTCGGGATTTTCTTTTTAGGTTTCGGGGTAACTGCTTTTCATGGGATGCATGGTTTGATTTCTGGGCACTATGACCCTAGACCCATTAGTTGGATAGGTATTGGGGTTCTAATTGTTTCCTTAATAATTGAAATGTATGTACTTATCCAGGCCTATAAAGAAGTTAAAATTCAAAAAGGAAATAGGGGCTTTGTTGACTTTTTTAAAGAAAGTGATGATCCAACAATTGTAGCAGTATTACTGGAAGATGGAGTCGCTGTTCTTGGTGTACTTATGGCCTTAGTGGGTATCATTTTAGGTCATGTTTTTGGAAACGCTCTTTTTGATATAATAGCTTCTTTGATAATTGCGCTCTTACTTGGGTTTCTTGCAATAGCACTTGGAGTTATAAATAGTAAACTTCTAATTGGGAAAAGTGTAACTATTCACAAAGAAGAAGAGTTTAGAGAGTTTCTTGAAACTCTAAGTGAAATATCTAGAATTGAAACACTTTCTACAAAAATAATTGGAGCCGGAAAGGTTAGACTTAGTGTTGAAGTGGAGTTAAATGGAGATGCTCTCATTGATCATAATGCATTAAATAATGATATTAAAGGTATTGAAACTGGTGAAGAGATTGCAAAGGTCCTTCATAACTCAAATAAAAGAATGGTTCGGATTACTGGAAACACAATTAACGAAATAGAGTTAAAAATTGTTGAAAAATTTCCTGAAGTTAGTATCATCGATTTTGAGGTTAATTAAGTCGTAGAAAAATTCAAATTCTCTAAAGCTTATTTAACAATGTTTTTGTCTTAAATGGGCCAAAGTTAATGGCCCAAATATTAAAAACTTGTTACTATTTTCGAATGAGAAATTTCATATTATGTTACATTAATGGGGAGCGTCACCAAATTGATGCTAAGAATGCTTTTATGACTGTTGCTGAGTATTTGCGATATATAAAAGGATTAACAGGGACCAAAATTGTTTGCTCTGAGGGTGATTGCGGTGCTTGTACTATTCTACTTTCTAGAATGATAGATGGGAAAATGACTAGTTATAAATCTATAAATTCATGTATAAGTTTTATGTACTTGTTAGATCGCTGTCATATTGTCACTGTTGAGGGCTTAAAAGTTAAAGGTCACTTGCATGAAGTTCAAGAGAAGATGGTTGAGCATCATGGGGCTCAATGTGGTTACTGCACTCCTGGCTTTATTTGTGCAATGGCGAATATGGCCGAAGATCTGAAAATAAATCAAAAACAAAACTCTGAACAAAAAATTAAGAACTATCTCACTGGAAACCTTTGTCGGTGTACAGGTTATGAACCCATAATCAAAGCAGGACTCGGCATTGAACTTGAAAAAGTTGAATTACTGAGCTCTGTATATAGTGATGGAAAAATGGCAACGGATTTCCTAGATAATGCCATGAACTCAGTATTAATTAAAAAAGCCGAGACCAGTGTATTTCTACCAAATCAAATGAGAGAAGTTGTAGATTTCAAAACGAAAAACCCTGAATCTAAGTTGGTTTCCGGTGCCACTGATATTGGTGTTTTAAATAATAAAGGTCGTCTAGAACTGGTTAATATTTTAAGTCTTAATAATGTAAACGAAGCTTATAAAGTACTAGAGTTTGATGATCGATTTGAAATAGGCGCAAAGGTCTCATTAGATTCTGTTGAAAAGGCCTTAAAAAAATCTTTCCCTGAATTTTCTAGAAAACTTCATATTTTTGCTTCACCACAAATTAAAAATAAAGGTACTCTCGTTGGAAATTTAGTTAATGCCTCACCAATAGGCGATACAATTCCTTTTCTTATCCTGGCCGGAGTAGAAGTAGAACTTGTGAGTTCATCAAAAGTAAGAACTCTTCCAATAAGTAAATTCATAAAAAAGGGATATAAAAATCTTGATATTAAAGAAAACGAATTTATATCAAAAATTATTCTTCCCAAGACAAAAGACGAATTTAAATTATATAAAGTTTCCACTAGAAAAGATCTTGATATTTCAACGGTTACTATGGCCTGTCGTTATCATTTGAAAGGAACTAAGATTGAACATTTAGAAGTTGCCTTCGGAGGAGTTGGACCCTCTGTTCTAAAAATGAGGAAAATTGAAAAATTTGCGAAAGATAAAAAATTCAATCAGGTGTTGTTTAAAGATCTAGCTGAAAAAGTTGAAGATGAAATAAGCCCAATGTCTGACCATAGGGGAAGCGTACAATTTCGCCATATCCTTTGTAAAAATTTAATGTTGAAATTCTGTGATGATGTCATGGTTGAAAATGGAATGGATTTTAAGAGGTCTAGTATATGATCGGTAAAAATATTAGACACGATTCAAGTTTAGGCCATGTTAGTGGAGAGTCTGTTTTTATTGACGATAGGCCTATTACAACGAATGAAGTTTTTGTTGGTTTGATTACTAGTCCCGTTGCCAAGGGGAAGTTAAAAAGTATTAATTGGGACTTAGCACTTGAGCATGAAGACTGTCTTGGAGTTTGGACTTCAAAAGATTTAGTGGCTAAAAGGTGGGGAGCAATTATTCACGAACAGCCTATTCTTGTTGAAGAACAGATTTCCTATATGGATGAAGTTATTGCTATCTTTGCATCGAAAACACGTGAATCTATTTCTCAAATCCAAAAATTATTCGAACTAGATATTGTAGAAGAAGAACCTATCTTTTCTATAAAAGAAGCAGCAAAAAATAAAAATATCATATTTAAATCTCCAACTCCTTTTGTACAGGGTGATGTTGGAAAGGCCATGATTAAGGCAACCCATAGGTTAAAAGGAACTTTTATTTGTGGTGGGCAAGAGCATTTTTATATGGAATCCCAAGCCTGTGTTGCCTACCCAATGGAACACGGACAAGTTGAGGTCCATTCCTCAAGCCAGCATCCAAGTGAAACTCAAAGAGTTGTTGCAGAAGCATTAGGGATACCCTTTCACCACGTTGTATGTGTTGTTAAGAGAATGGGTGGAGGTTTCGGTGGAAAAGAATCTCAGGGAGCACCAATAGCAGCTTACGCAGCTCTTATTGCTACAAAGCTACATAAACCAGCAAGACTTATTTTATCTAAAGATGATGATATGAAAATTACTGGGAAGAGACACCCTTTTGAAAATAACTATGAAGTAGGTTTTGATGATAATGGAAAAATTTTAGCTTTAGTTGCAACTCTTCAATCAGACGGTGGTGCTTATGCAGATCTTTCATCTTCGATTTTAGAAAGAGGAATGTTTCACCTAGATGGTGCGTACTTTTTGAAAAATTGTTTTATTGAGGGAATTTGTTACAGAACAAATAACCATTCAAATACTGCGTACCGTGGATTCGGTGGGCCACAAGGTACCATGACGATAGAAAGTATTATTGAAGACATTGCTGTTCATTTAAAAAAAGACTCATATGAAATTCGTGATATCAATAAGTACCAAGGGGACGATGTTAAAACTCCTTATGGGCAAGACGTTGAAAATAATATGCTTCCTGAACTTTTTAAGGGGCTATACGATAAGTCTGATTACTTAAATAGATTAGAGGAAATTAAAGAATTTAACTCTAAAAACTATGGAAAAATTCGTGGTTTATCCATGACAGCAACTAAGTTTGGAATTGCCTTTACTGCTCGTTTCTTAAACCAAGCAAACGCTCTTATAAATGTTCATCTTGATGGAACAGTACAAGTTAGTACTGGTGCAACTGAAATGGGTCAAGGAGTAAATACTAAGATTCAACAGATTGTGGCCCATGCCTTTGGAATTGACTTTAATGATGTCCAGGTAATGACTACATCTACGGAGAAAAACCATAACACAAGCCCCACAGCGGCCTCGAGTGGTTCTGATATAAATGGTGCAGCTGCCTTAGCTGCATGTAATAAAATTAAAGCAAAACTTACAACTTTGGCCAAAGATATGATGGCCGGAAAAGTGAGTAATGATCTTGTCGAGTATGAAGTTGGTAGAGGTGAAATTGATTCTGATATCAAATTTATAAATGGAAAGATAAGAAGTATTACCCTTGGTAAAGAACTTGAGTTAAAAGATGTTGTTCAGGCAGCTTATTTTAATCGAATCTCTCTTGGTTCAAGGGCACATTACAAAACTCCAGGGCTTGGCTTTTCCAAAGATACAGTAGAGGGGAAAGCCTTTAATTATTTTACTCAAGGAACAGCAGTTACAGAGGTACAAATCTGTGAATACACTGGTGAAGTTAAGATTCTACGTTCTGACATTTATATGGATTTAGGGCGCTCACTTAACCCAGGAATTGATAGAGGTCAGGTAACAGGTGCATTTACTCAAGGTACTGGTTGGGTAACAACTGAAAATCTTGTTTACTCTGAGAAAGGTCATTTATTAACCCATTCTCCAACGACTTATAAAATCCCAAACATTCAAGATACTCCTCGTATTTTTAATATTGATTTTATCACTAACGATGATAACGAATGTAATGTTCATAGATCTAAAGCGGTAGGGGAACCACCATTTCTTTTAGGGATTAGTGCTTGGACCGCTGTAAAAAATGCTTTATCTTACAGGAGTAACGGTGAGATTGTTCAAATTAGTTCACCAGCAACAAATGAAACCGTTCTAAACGAACTAACGAGATTAAAGAATGGAAAGAGATTTAAAGAAGTTTAGCCAAAAGATCCTTGAACTTGATTTAGCTGGAAAGAGCTATGTCGTTACAACTTTAACCGATGTTAAAGGATCAGCTCCACAAAATCTAGGAGCTAGGATGATTGTAGATAACGCTGGGGAGATCCTTTTTGGAACTGTAGGTGGTGGTAAAGTAGAAGCCCGATGTGTCTTAGAATCCAAAGAAATGTTTTCAAAGAAAGAAGAGTTTTTATCGTATACTTGGAACTTACAAAAAGATATTCACATGACATGTGGTGGTGTTGTTAGTTTTATGTTTGAACGTAGGGGACAATCTTGTGCTTGGAATTTGGTGATCTTCGGAGCTGGACATGTATCCCAAGCACTGACTAGAAATTTATGTCAATTGAGCTGTAATGTAACTGTTGTTGATAGTAGAGTTGAATGGCTTAACAAACTCCCACAAAATGATAAGTTAATAACTATTCATGAAGAGAATATGCCCAGCGTTCTTGGAAGAATTAGTCAAAATAGCTACGTGATTCTTATGACTAAAGGGCACGCTACTGACACACCCATTTTAGAAGCCGCTTTAAAAAATTATAACTTTCCCTACCTCGGTGTAATAGGTAGCCTGCCTAAGCGAAACGTAATTGAGAAGGAATTATCTGAACTAGGAGTTCCCAAGGATCAAATGACTAAATTTTATTGTCCTATGGGAGAAAGTTTTGGAAACAATTCTCCAGAAGAAATCTCTATAAGTATAATGGCTCAATTATTAAGATTGAGGGATTCTAAGTAAGGCTTACAGCTTTCTAAGTTCACAAGTAATCGTTTTAAAATTAACTGAAAAATAAATATATCAGGTTTTTTTCTAAGAAGGACTTCTGGGTTTAGGTAACAGTGGTTCCAGTTTTTTGCAATTGAATGGTACCATGGGCTTATAAAGTATGTTTCTTTAAAATGTTTCCCAAAATACCTTGAAAATTGTTGGCCATAAGAATCATGGTAAAATACTACCGATTTTTGTTTTTTGGGATTTTTTACTGTGAAAGGAAGATGTTGTTTTGGAATATTAAAGTTAAAAGTATCGTTGTAGTAGGTATCGAGGATTGTTTTGCCTTCAAAATCTTCTATTACCTCAATATCAGTGTCAAGCAAGGTATTTTGAAGACCAATCTCTCTAGCAAAAATTCCAGTTAATTTATTTTTCCTTCGATAAGAAAACTCACCTAAGTTCAGGCTAAACTCTTCTTTATTCATTCTAGAAATTAAATATTCAAAGCCAATATAGGAACCAAGGCCATTCCAGTGTATATCAAATTTGTTGTAAAGCCTCTCATTGTTCTTATAGGAATTGATTATGGGGTGAAGATCAATTATGTTTAATTCTTTATTATTCAAGAAATCAAAGAAGAGTGATTTTCCATTGGGAGTTAATTTTCTCTTGCTTGATATGTATGGTGCAGTCTTTTCATTATGAATAAACTCTCTTGAAGGAGCAATTACTAAATGAAATTCAATTCCATTTCGTTTGCAATATTCCTGTAATATTTTGAAGTAATTTGTAATATTATTATCAATATAATGTTTCATCCTTTTTATTTTTTTTGGAGAGTAGTAGTCGAGATTAATTTTGAAGAGCCAGTCCTCATTGGTTCTTAAGATATTGGGTGAAGCGGTTGTATTTAAAAATCTATAGATTAGAGACGATCTGAATTCTATCATCTCTTTCTTAAGAAAAGAATGTTCATTAACATACCTGGTCAAACGATAAATCAGTTCATCTGCATTTCGAGCATTTAAAACACCATTGAAAGTCATTAAGGTCTTATTGAAAAAAATTTCTTTATCAGCCTTCGATTCAATTAGGTTTAAGAATGGAAAGGATATAATTATTGTTATGAAGAATATAAAAAATACTTTTTTACTCATAGTTAGAACCTAAAGTAGAAGAAAGGTTGATATTGAGTTGCACTTAGTTCAATAATTGAAAAAGAAAATAGTGCTAGGAGTATAAGCCTTTTAACTTCTGGCTTTTTAAAATACTTTATATACGAGCTATCTTTTAAAAATCTAGGAATTGGAAAACAAAGTAAAATTCCTATTAGAAGCCATAAGTGATTGTAAATAAACACTTTCTCAAATATTATATCAGATATTTGGAAGGTCGAAGGCTTAAACAAATTAAATATAATATCCAGTGCCTGCGGTAAGTCTTGTGCTCTTATAAAAATGAATCCAATAAAAGTGACGAGTAGAAAATAAATGTGTTGAATAAACTTTGGGAAGCTATCTAATCTTTGGATTAAACCGAACCTTTCAATACAGATAAAAAATGCCTGGTAAAGACCCCAAACAATAAATGTCCAATCAGCACCGTGCCATAGGCCACAAATGAGAAAAACAATACCTATGTTTAGGTATGTTCTAGAGTTTCCTTTATGAGAACCCCCAAGGGGGTAATAAATATAGTCTCTAAGCCACATTGATAATGTTATATGCCAACGAGTCCAAAATTCTTTAACAGAACGGGAACGATAAGGAGTTCTAAAGTTCTCTGGAAATTTAAATCCTAACATTCTTCCAAGGCCAATTGCCATATCAGAATATGCCGAAAAATCGAAGTATACTTGCACCATAAAAGACAAACCGGCCAGCCAGGATTCATAAAAATTATGATTGAAACTTTGAAAATTGAATTTTACTATTTGTTCGATGTTGTTAGCTATGAGAACTTTTTTTGAAAACCCAAGTAAAAATCTTTGAAGACCTATATCTAAGTCTTCTTTTGTTAATTCTTTCTTTTTTAGATCACTTTGAATTTGTGAATACCTTACAATTGGCCCAGCAATTAGTTGTGGGAACATTGTGACGTAGGTAAGCATATCAATTATAGATTTAGTGGGTTTAACCCTTTTCTGAAAAATATCGATTGTGTAGCTCATAGATTGAAATGTATAGAAGCTGATTCCAAGTGGAAGTATGATTTTTTCGGTAAATGGTTGAATCGGTGTTTGGAAAAGAAGAACACTTATTTCATTTACCTCTTCGATAAAAAAATTATAGTACTTAAAATAAAATAAAATGAAGACATTACCTATTATTGATAATTTTAAATAGGACTTTGCCCTTGACCTATTAGTTTCTAAGTAAGAGTCAATTTTATAACCGCAGAAGAAATCTAAACATGCTGAAAAGAGCATGATAAAAACCATTTTCTGATCGCCCCAACAATAAAAGATTAAACTGAATATGAGTAAGATTATATTCGATTTTTTGAATCCATAATAAAAGAGGAAAAAAATTGGTAAAAAATAGAATATGAAAATCAAAGATGAAAAAACCATATCTAAATATTGTAGTGTATGGATTATAAATATAAAAGAATTCTCTCTAAGCCTTTTCGAAAGTTATGGTAACTTCAGTACCTTCTCCAGCTGCAGAAGTAACCTTAACATTTCCTTTCATCTTTTCCATGAAGTTTTTAATAATAAGCATGCCTAGTCCAGTACCTTGCTCATTAGAGGTTCCCGGAAGGGAAGTTCGCTTTTGAGGATTAAAGAGGTTTTCTTGTGTTTCAGAACTCATACCCACTCCATAATCCCTAATCTTGATATCTAATAGGTTATTATCTATTATTGAAGTACTTGTTGATATATCAATTACTCCGTTTGGATTTGAGAACTTAATTGCATTTGTTAAAATATTTTGTAAAATTTGGTTCTCAAAAATATGGGGGGAAGCAAGAATATAACTATGCTGGTTCTTCTCAAAATCATAATTAATTTTTATGTTTTTCGCCTTTAATTTATTATCGATAATTGAAGTTATAAGGCTAATTGATCTATTTAGTGTGACTTCCCTTAATGGAAGACTATCAGTCTGACTATTCATTACATACATTGATTTTATAGAAGAAATCATATCGGATAGAAATGTGACATGTTTCTTTAAAACCCTGAATTTTGAAGAGCCTGTGGTTTCATCATCTTCATGACTTTTAATGTAGCCGAGTGTTCCACTAAGGACATGAATTGAATTGGACATATCATGGAGTAAGATTTTAAGAAGATTGTCGATTTTATCGGTCTTCTCTTTTAGCCGGACCTCGTGATTATCAATAAGAATATTGAATAAATAAAGGACGGAACTTGCAACGGCAATCCATCCAAAAATAAGAAGGGTGTGGGACAATAACAGGCCTGTAGGCGATATTATATTTGGAAATGAAAAACCCTTTAGTTGAAAATAAAGAAAAGTTGCTGCGACTAAACTTACGATGCCACTCCAAATGGCAATCCCTTTCTTACCAGCGATAATCCCTGATAACATGGGAATTATTCCAAACCAAATAAGTATGGAACTTGAATAGCCGCCAGTATAATAGGCAAAGGAAGACTGGTGTATTACCCCTGCTAATAACATAAAAGAGGAAACAATAAGAATATTATTAGTTGTACGAAACAATAGGGGTGATAGTGCGTGTAAAATTGCACAAGTTAGTCCGATTATTCCAGGCCGGGAGTTGGACATAAATACAAATGCTATAATAGCATAGGACCACATTAGTACGCTCGTTAATACCACAGTCAGGTTATGAGTATGGACTCTGCGTAAATCAATATCTTGCTTTTCAATTCTTGGTTTCGCAATAAAATTAAAATAGCCAAAATAAATTTTAAAAAGATTTGAAAAGATCAATTCTAATGTACCTTTAATAAGTAAGCTTAAGTCAATTATACTACTAAATGACCTTGATAAAAAGAGACATCTTATGCCCCAAAAAAACTATATGAAATTTGTGAGACAATTTTTCTTAGTTGTATGCGGTGGGTCTTATTTTTGTTAAGTTTTTGAGATGTAAGTTTCTTTTAGGGAAAATATTATAGACTATGATTTTAATCCAGGATAAATCTTCTAAACTGTTTATTGGCAGTATGGGAGGGCAATATGAATATTAGTAAAACAATAACATTGTTTTTATTTGCTATTTTTCTTTTTGCATGTGGTCATAAATCGGATTCCAAAAAAAGAAAGGACGACGGTTTAGCACCTCCAAAGGAACCAATTATTGAAAGCATTACCCCTGAGGAGCTTTCTAATATAGTACTTCTAAACTGGCATCATTATGATTTGGAAAAAAACAAGTTATTCGGTATTAGTTCACAAAAAGCCTATGATTCCCTAAAACTAAAGCAAACAAAACAGATTGTAGTCGCCGTTATTGACTCTGGTGTAGATTTTAAGCATGAAGATTTGATCGATGTTATGTGGACAAACCCAAAGGAAATTCCTGGTAACGGTATAGATGATGATGGAAATGGCTATATTGATGATATGCACGGTTGGAACTTTGTTGGAGGATCTGATGGAAAAAATCTTGTTCATGAAACTTTAGAGGTAACAAGGATATATAGGAAGCTATTAGATAGACTTCAAGAAGGTGAGAGCTTGAGTCAGTCTGATCACCTTCTTTTTGTAGAAACACAATCTCATGTTGAAAGGGAACTTCAAAAATATAGTAAACTTTTAAAAAGTGCAAATAAGGACAAAGCTATTAGAGATAAGGGGATTTCAATTCTTTGTACACGGCTTAGTATTTGTAACATCCCTAACAATGACATTCTAAAAAATATCAAAACTGAAGAGCACGACCTCTTAATTTTAATTTCTGATCTATTAAAGTTATGGGATGATTACCGTGGTGGCTTTTTTCTTGGAATTGAGAGAACTGTAAAGCTGGCTACAAACTATATTGAATTTAGTTATAATGTCGACTACGAAGGAAGAAAGGAAATAGTAGGAGATAACCCTAATGATTTTTCTGATTTGGATTATGGGAATAATGATGTCAAAGGGCCGAATAGTAATCACGGAACCCATGTAGCAGGTATTATCGCAGCAACGAGAAATAATGGAATTGGGATAAATGGAATTGCTACTAATGTTAAAATTATGGCCTTAAGGGCCGTTCCAAATGGGGATGAAAGAGATAAGGATATTGTGCATGCTGTAAGATATGCAGTAGATAATGGTGCAAAAATTATCAATTTGAGTTTTGGAAAACTTTATTCCCCAGAAAAAGATAAAGTAGATGCTGCCTTTGACTATGCTGCTGAAAATGGCGTTCTTATTATTCACTCTGCTGGCAATGACTCTCAACTAATTGACGGTGGAAAGAAACATTTTCCTAATAGCTACAAAATTGGATCTGGTGTTTTTAAAGCAGACGTCATCAAAAACTGGATTGAGGTTGGGGCATCAACAAAACATTATGGGGCAGAGCTTGTTGCCAAATTTTCTAATTTTGGTAAAGACTCTGTAACACTTTTTTCTCCTGGCCACAAAATTTATTCCAGCGTTGCAAATAGTAAATATGCTTCCTATAGTGGAACCTCTATGGCCAGTCCCGTCGTTGCCGGAGTTGCTGCAATGTTAATGTCTGAATTTCCAGAAATGTCTAGCGGTGATGTAAGGAATGTCCTTATAAAGTCTGTAAATTCTCAAATTGATTTAATGGTTCAGAAACCTGGTAAAGATAGTCATATTCCAGAGTTTTATGAGAGAGTTTTCTTTAAGGAATTATCTCAAAGCTCGGGTGTGATAAATGCCTTTGAAGCTATCGTTATGGCCAAGAGGTTAGGTTATAACTAGATAGAACTAATCCTTGCAGGACATCGCCTTTTCATTCTCTAAATAATTATCTATAACTAATATATGACAAAATTATCTTATATTAATAACAACGGCGACACAGTATTCACATCACAGTATTACAGAAATAAAGGGACTTGTTGTAAAAGTGCTTGCTTACATTGTCCCTACTTTTATACCCTTAATAATATTGGTCTTAAACTTGAGGACATAAACACTAATAATGAAACCGAAGCCAAGCTAGTTTATCAATTTCATTTTGAAAAAGACTCTGTTACCTCTAGTCTCTTGGCATCAGCTTTTGGAAACTCCGCAAAAAAGAAATTCTCAAAAGAAAATTTTAGGGTACTTACACTTAAGGGCTTTGTTTGTGGAATTGTTGAACTTAAAAATGATAATTTTAGTGAATATTACTTAAAAAGTGAATTCATGGATCAAGGGATAAGTGAAACCTATGTATTGGGGCTCTTTAATTTATAATATTTCCCTTCCATACATTCTAGTTTGAAAGGGAAACCTTTTATAAAAATTCTATATCAGCGTAAAGTGCTCTATGATCAGAAGTAAATCTATTATTTTTCCCATATTTAAACTGATCCACGGCCCAATTATGAACTCGCCAATTATGTTTTTTACTTAGGAATATGTGATCAACTCTACAGCTTGGAAAGGTTTTTCCCTTTTCGAGGTTACAAGAATCATCTTCATTAGTATTAGAGTTTTTCACCATTTCAAATTTTTCAGTTATGTCATAGCTATCGTAATAGGTTTGGTTAATATGTTTGTAACCTTCCATCTCTGGTTTTAGATTAGTATCAGCTGCAAAGATAACTGGATAATTTACATCTTTAAAGGCATCTGTGAAAACTTTTGCTGAAGGAGTTTTATTTTTTTTATCATTATCAAAATGGGAAGATGCAAAATAGAATTGCTTTCCTGTTTTGTTATCAAGTAACCTTGCCCATTGGAGTCTTCTAGGAAGTCTTTTTTTCCAACCAAGGCTGAATCTGTATCCTCTTGGCCCAAGCCAAAAGCCTCCCCACTTGTTAATACTAAATCTAGATTTTTTTACAAAAAGGGCAGGATCTGCAAATCTAAAAATATAATATTTTCGAAAGTACATAAGATGATAATCTTTAAGTTCTTTTTTAAACCAATTTAATTGACGAGAGGTGAAGACTTCTTGAAAACCAATAAGGTCTGGGTTGGCCCTTTTTACAGTGTCAACAATCCAGTTTTTTCGATATTTGAACTTATCAAAATTTCCTTTTTCACAGAGATATGAACATGTGGTATTGAAAGTCATTACTCTCACATTCGAATATGTGTTTATAGATATAATGAATATAAATATTGCTAAAATTTGCTTCATTAGTTTTTCTCCCTTGATTACTTTTCCTATTTTAGAGGAAAGAAGCTTCAATTTAAAGGGGGCATTTAAATACACGACTTAAATAGTTGCAGTAATCATCTTTCTAACTAGGTTATATACAATATTAACAAACCAAAAGAGATGAAGAAATTACTTAAAGATATGAAGTATTTAAGAAATCAGTAAAGTGTTTTAAGGTTTTTTTAGGGAGTTCTCTAAGCGAGCTGTGTGATGCTCCCTTTATCTCAATAAATTTTCCACCTTTTACCTTTTTCGAAAAATATTGTGCAGATTTTGGTGTCGCTTCATCATACTGACCACTTATAAAAAGTGTTGGTATATTTATGGTTTTTAGAATATTAATTCCATTATATTTTTTCAGAGTACCTGTTGCACAAAATTCACTAGGACCCCACATGTAATTATACATTTTTTCATTCGGTCTTTTTTGAGTTTTTGTCTCGATATAGGTGGACTTGTCCCGGCAAACATGCTTTTGATAATATTCTGTCATAGCTATCTTGTAAACTTTTGAATCGGTAGCTCCAACTTTTTCGCAGGCTTGAATGATTTCTCGAGTCTTTTTAGGTAGCTTTGAGATAAGTTCCTGCGCATCTTTTCTCCAAATAGCTTCAGAGATAAGCGATGAATGGAAAATAAGCCCAGCAACTTTCTTTGGGTGCTTTTTAAAATACTCAAGAATGAGTGTTCCACCCCAAGAACTTCCATGGAGAATGACTTTATCATATCCGAGATGGTTAATCAGTTCATCAAGATTTTTGCAAAAAATATCAATTGTCCATTGAGATTTTGGAATATCGGAGGAAAGACCAGAACCAATTTGATCGTACACCACGACCTGTCTGTCTATTGATAAATCCAATATTGGCTTGGTTGAATGATGAGTTCCACCGGGTCCACCATGGCAACTAATAATCGCGTATTTTTTAGTGCGTCGTCCTTTTTTTATATAAAAAGTAGTTCCTAGTTTTGTGGTGAATTTTGGCATCTTTTTCCTCATCTATTTTTTTACCATTCTATGAGGAAAGAAATTATATTTAAAGGAAAAAATTAAATTATAAGTAGAGCATCTCTTCGTCGTAAGTTGGAGTTGTACTCCACATGGTAGAGCCGTTGAGGAGGTATGTTATTCTTGATCCATCAAGTTTGTATTGAAATTCCATTTGAAATTGGCCCATGAGACATTTGTCGCCTGAAATTTGATCTTCATAAACCGTTTGCACTTTATAGGTATTATCCATGTAAAAGGTTTTTATATCGTAGACAGTTACATTTTCTAGGTAGTTCTTTGGTTTTTCTTTAAAGTCGACATTGAAACAATCTAGGACTTTATCTAAAATATTATCGGATAAAACTGTGTGCGAGAAATTGTAGTTTTGTCCATTGATGGTCTTTGATGTAATTAAAACATGTGTCTTCCAATAACCATTGAATTTATTATTTTTTATAATGAGATTATTTTTCAAAGGTTTAACAAAAAGACGTTGAGTTTTTTGTGGTGTCTCAGAATGAAAGGATACAAGCTCTTTCGTTTTTGAATTATAGGTATAGTCCAGGTCTTCAAAGTTTGTTAAACATAATGATTCATTCTTTTTTTGAAGTTCAATTCTTACTAATTGATGGTTTGGTTGAAAGTTAAGGTAGGCATAGTCGAATTCTTCATTTATATCACCATCAATAGAAGTGCAGCTAGGAACAATTAGGTAGTCAGGCAGTTCTAGTACTTTTGTAAAAACCATGGATGGTATCTTACCCTGTCTTTTGTCTTTGGAAAATTTCCAAGTTCCAGTAAGCGTATTTGTTTGATCAATTTTTTGAGAGTTCTTTGAGAGTATTGGTAGCATCTCGATACTTGAACTAACCCTAGTGTTTACTAGTTCCTTAACTATTGGAGCATCACAAGCAGAGATAAGTAATAAAAAGGTTATAGGGATGATATATGACTTTAGCATTAGTCCTCCTGACAAAAGCTCTACCTCTTCATTGAGGTTATCTTTAAATAAGCAATATACTCGCCAATATTAAAAACCTAATTTCAGTGTCTTGATTACTTCGAACTGTCTTAGAATTGGCAAAATGTCTAAAATTTTATTAATTCTGGGCTTAATCTACCATTTGTAAATAGTAATTATTTAATCCCTAACAAAGTCTAAACTTTGTTGAAGTATAATGATTAAAACTAAGCTTATAGACATAAAGGCGTTTCAACGTGTTTGGCAATAAAAGGGCATCTTATTTAGCATTTACTTTTATCCTTCTAACATCAATATGTGGAATTTTTCCATATTTCTACGCACAAGAAGGTGCGACAGAAGTACATTCATTTATAGAGAAAATTACAAAATCAAAAATAATTGTGTATAAATTATCAGAGTTATTAGTAACTTTAGAAATGGCTGAAAAGGAATATATTAATACAAAAAATAATAAGAAGAACAAATCTTATCTAGATCTAAAAAATGAAATTATTACTCTTGCGCTAGATTATTCTAAATATGTGAATTCAACAATAATATTAAAAGACCTTGAGAAACATTTTAGTATTACAAAAAAACTTTATGATCAAAAATATAATAAAAATGGTAACGGCGTGCACATTCCAATAGAGCACGAATGGTTATGGTCTTTAACAAATTTACATATACTTATTGGGCAACAAATCAATGCGGATAATAAGATCTTGAAGTTGAGATTCGAAAGACTGAAAAACGATCAACGAACGATGAAAAGAATATTTCTGATACTAGGGATGACAAATGTTTTTGGAGTCCTCATCGTTTTTTCGATCTTAATGAAAAATTTTAAAAGAATTTCTGATTTAAACTCCGTTCTTGAAAAAGAAATTATACATAACTCATCTCTTCAAAATAAAATTGTTTCTCAGGAAAAGCTTGTTGCTATTGGTAGATTAACATCTGGGATTTCTCATGAAATTAAAAATCCATTAAGCTTTTTAACTATGAGTAGTGATTTACTATACAACAATTTAAATGAGTACTTTTTACAATATGAAAATATCATAGTTGAAAAATTAACAGAGGGTGGAAGACTAATCTTTCAAGAAGACAAAGAAGAAATATTCTATTTATTAGAATCAATGAAAGAGGGAGTACTCCGTACTGATCGAATCGTGGAATCAATGGCAAATCTTGCGACTGATAGGGAGATAAGACTTAGTCATTTCGATTTTAGATCGGCAGTAGATGAGGTCTTGGCAAGTGCATTTAGAACCATTAACTGGTCAAATACTCAAATAAATATTAAGGAAATAAAGGAATATAGTCGCCCGCAACTTTTGTTTGGAGATGTTGAATTTCTTAAAATAGCTTTATTCAATATTTTTCTAAACTCTTATTACGCTATTAAGGATAGGTGGATAGTAGATAATACGATTATTGGTGTTATCACAATTTCGGTTAATGAGGATGACAAAAATCATGTAATCAGCATTAAAGATAACGGTATTGGAACATCTGATAACGTTGATGATGAGCAATTATTTGAACCGTTTCTTACAACTAAACCTCCTGGTGAAGGAGTCGGTATGGGGCTCTCTGTTGTTCATAAGGTTGTTACCGGGCATCACGGAAGGGTTGAAATTAAAAGACCTGACAATGGAATTGGGTTTGAAATTGTTATTTACCTTCCTAAGGAGGAGATATGTCTGTGAAAATTGCTATCGTAGACGATGAGATAATTGCTCTGAAGTTATTCGAAATAAGCTTTAAAAAAGAAGTACGGTCTGGGGAAATATGTCTCTACACATTTAATACTGCAGAGAAGCTATTCGCATTTTTAAAAGAAGAGGGGGATGAAGTCGTCTTCATCCTATCTGATATAAATATGCCAGTTATTGATGGGTTTGAAGTCCTTAAGCATGTAAAAAAGAATTATCCACATATTAAGGTTGGTATGGAATCTGCCTATGCACAACAAGAGTTCGTTGAAAAGGCTAACTCCCTTGGAGCTGAAATGTACCTAACAAAGCCTATCGATTTTCAAGCGGTAAAACGAATTTTGGAACCATTTTATAAATAGCTAAAGGCCTAGGATGTTTTAGAATGCAGTCAAATAAAGCGCAGTTCCTAATACAAATTCATCTTTCGCAATAGTACTGAGGTCCCTTTTGTCATAGGTATTACTTATTTTAGTTTCCCCATAAACTTCTAACATGGAGGATCTATTGAGAAAGTATGTTAGGCCAGTATGGAGTGTGGTCAATTCTTGATGTTTTTTAGCCTCAGGAACATTAGAGAAGTCAGGACCGAACCTTCCAAACTCAGCTAGCTCCATAAAACGATAGTCAAGGCCATTGCCCTTTCTTATTTTATGTTGGTATTTCAATTGAGTTATAAACATGTATCTGTGACTAAATACTTTTGCTAGGGATAAGTAGATTCTATCCTCAAAGTCTAGAGTATAATCACTTTCATTATTTGTTTGAAAGAAGTGCCTCCTTATTTTTACTTTTGCTGATAAAGACCTTCCCCATGATTTTTTTAAAATAAGTTGAGGGATGATGGCCCCATCGAAGCCATAGCGCTCTTTTATTTCTTCATCTATGATTCTATAATTTTTAAGTTCGGCCTCCATATAAAGGCCATTGGTTGATTCGGTTAAAATATTTTTTCTTCTATACATTAACTCAAAAAAGAACATTTCTAATTCATTTCCAAATTCACTACCATCTTTTAGTTTTGTGTCTATATATCTTGTGGAAAGAAAATACCGGAGTTCATTGTCTTCATTTAAATGTTGTAGAAGGGAAGAATCAAATTTGGTGTAGGTCCCATCCATTTTTTTACTAACAATTTCCTTAGTTTGTTCAGTTGCCAACAAAAACTCTAGGGTGAAATTCTTATTTTCTTTCTGTGAATGATTGTGAATTCTTTTCGTTGTTGTAGAAGTTGCTGCAGCAAATAAGTTTTTTGATGAAATGATAAGTAGCGTCAGGAAAATAAATTTCACAGTAAACCTCTTTAAATTGTGTTTTTGGTGTGTAAAACTAACAATCCAGCTAAATAATGTACAGGAATAATCAAATGAATCATAAATTTAAAGTCTCCATCCCCCTCGCTATTGTTATTACTTTAGTTGCCGTAATTTATCAAAGAAGTACAGGTCCTACTTACCCTAAAAAGTTTGATATTGGACTAGAGGAACAAGTAACAATAAAGTTTCCACGGTCTCACGGCGGAACTACTGATGCTCCAGTAGAGGTTCCTATGATAACTGAAGACATGACAGCAACAATGACATATAAGCGATATCCTACAAAGGATGAGTGGACTACGGTTGAACTAGTTAAAGATGGTAATTTTTTAAAATCAAAACTTCCTAACCAGCCACCAGCAGGAAAGTTAAATTACTTTTTAAGCTTAAATTATGGTGGGAAAACACAACAGCTGGCAAGTGCTGAGGATCCCATTTTTATTAGGTATAAAGGAGAGGTTCCTACAGCTATTCTTGCACCTCATGTGTTCTGTATGTTCTTGTCAATGCTACTTTCTGTTGTGGCCCTTTTCGAAGCACTATATGGAACTAAGAAGTATAAATTAGTTGGTCGAATTACCCTCGGTTGCCTTATGGTAGGTGGAATGATTTTAGGCCCCATAGTTCAAAAGTATGCCTTTGGTGTCTATTGGGCCGGCTTTCCTTATGATTGGGATCTAACAGATAATAAATTACTTATTGGCGTTCTTTCTTGGTTATTTGCAGTAGCACTTTCTTGGAAAGGGAACAAGAAGTGGCCAACTATTATGGCCGCGATAATTTTGTTCGCAGTCTACTCGATTCCGCATTCAATGCAAGGAAGTGAGTTTGACTACGAAAAAGGAAAAGTTATTACTGATCTTGATTAATCTTAGGTTGAGATCTTTTTACACCTGCACCTTGTTCATAAACAAGGTCAGCACCCAAGTGAGCTGTTTGAAATAAGTAATAATTTCCAAGAGCTATCGTAAAAAATAGACAAACCTGAATCGTAAACATTTGCTTAAAACTAAACTCTCTAACACTAACGAGTGTATCTAGAACTATCGCAATGATGAAAACAATTAATGTATTATGGGCCAAATCCTCATGCCTATATGCAGTAGTTATATTACTTAAATCATTTTTAACAATATCAAATGCCATGTCTCCAAGAAATAACGCAGGAAGTATCATTATTGAGCCCACTATTAAAAGGAACTTTGAGATCATATCAATGTTTTTGGAGAGTTCTATATACCTTTTCATGACAATTAAATGCGCCAATTTGGTAAACATAACTAATACCAGCAAGGCTATGGGGAAATGTGATATTACAGGGTGCAGTAATTCTTCTCTTATCATTAAACGACTCATTGAAATTTAATTAGCAAACTGGTAGAAATTTATAATATCTCAGGAGAAAAGTATATGGCCCGAATTTCAACATTATTGTTTATTCTTATTTCTATTTTAAGCTTCCAGGTTAAAGCTGAAACCCTAAAAGAAATGGTTAGCTTCCTGGCCTCTGATAAACTCGAAGGAAGAAAACCGGGTAAGAAAGGCAATGAAGAAGCCACGAATTATCTAGTTCAAAAATTTCAGTCATTAGGCCTTGAGGGTCTTAATGGATCCCATAAACAGGAATTTACTATCTTTACCGAGATGGTTAAAAGTGGTGATAATGAGTTTTCCTTTGGAAGTTCACTTTCTCAGTTTCAACCAATCTCTTACTCTTTAAGCGGCGATATAAAAAATACTGATGTTGTTTTCGCTGGATTTGGAATTAGTATCCCAGCAAATGACCCTAATCTAACTTATGATGACTATTCAGGTTTAGATGTTAAAAACAAAATAGTTGCAGTTTTGACAGGGGATCCAGGAATTGGAAATAAAAAATCTAAATTTAGAAACCCTGACTATATAAACTATAGGTCACTTTTTTATAAATTGAAAAATGCAATCTCTCATGGCGCAAAGGGAATTCTCCTTGTCAGCGATCCATTGAGCAATGCTAATTATCCAGAAGAGACAACACCATTTTTTAATGGCAGTGAAGGCGGAGGCTCTAGGTTCTCCATTATTTCTGGGAAAATCACAAATAGCTTTCTAAATAACTTCCTACCTGTAGGTACAAATACTTTAATGCTACAGAAAAAAATAGCAGCATCTCAAGTTCCTTTTAGCTTCTCATTAAATAAAAAAGCAAACTTATCCGTTCATTTAAAGAAAACAACGGGACGAGTTTCTAATATTGTAGGTGTTTTAAAAGGAAGTGACTCAACCTTCTCAAAAGAAGTAATTGTCATCGGTGCTCATATGGATCATTTAGGACATGGTGGAGAATCTTCTATGGACCCCACCAAAGAAGGAGAGATTCATAATGGAGCAGATGATAATGCTTCTGGAACTGCATTAGTTGTACAATTAGCAATGAAAATAAAATTATTAAATCCTAAACGAACTTATGTCTTCGCTTTGTTTAACGCGGAAGAAATGGGGCTATTAGGGTCATCACATTTTGTTGAAATGTGGCAGGGAAGGTACCTTTCTACTCATGGTGAGATTGTAGCGATGTTAAACTATGATATGGTAGGCAGGTATCAAAAAGAAACTAGTGTTATGGGAACTGATTCAGCTCTCAATCTTGGGTGGAAAAAACTATTAACTCCTATTACATCTAGTATCAATTTGTCTTTGAAAAAGGAAGCACTAGGTTCTTCTGATCATGCATCTTTTATTAATCAGAAAATACCTTCACTCTTTTTCACTACTGGGGCACACGAAGATTATCACACAAGTAATGATACATTTGAAAAATTAGATTATAAGGCAATGAAAGCACTTTCTAAATATTCAATGAACCTTGTAAAAGAGATGGAGTTAAACCCAAAACTAGCATTTAACCCAACTTACACCACAGGTAATGGGCAAGGGGGATCTAGAGGTTACGGGGCTCATCTTGGTTGTGTGCCAGAGTTTGGACAATCAGATCAAGTTATAGGAGTTGTTTGTACAAGTGCAAGTGAGAACTCACCTGCTGAAATGGCGGGCATTGTAGCGGGAGATGTTCTAGTTCAGATCGGAGATATTGAAGTGAAGAGTATCTATGATTTAGCATTTGCTTTGAAGTATTACAGAGCAGGTGATGAGATCGAACTAGGTTGGAAGCGCGGGGCCACACTGATGAAACAAGTGGTAACTTTAGCAAGATCTAGACGTCATTAAAACATGATAATCTGAGGAAACTCGGTTTAGAAAGAGGAGATAAAAACCTCCTCCTTTCTTTTGTAATCGATAGAGTAATTTTAATTGATTCTTTTTAAGTTCTCACCGTAAGCCCAACCTATAAGTGTTTTGCCTGTAAGGTGATTCTTAAACTTAATTTTCTTCCAGCCTTTTTGGGTATCCAGAATTTCAATTATTGAATTTGGAGGAAGGGTTTCTATTTTTACTCCACTGGTTGAAGCTTTAGCACGGATATTGACATATTTTGTCATTATATACTGAGGAATGCTCTTTTTAGGAGCTTCTTTGTATACAATTTTTTCTTTAACAATAGTTTGTTTACCAGAACTCAATCCAATCCCTGCAAGAAGTCCAGCTATAAGAATTGCCGAGCAAACCTTATAAACCATTGGTCTATTGCTGAAGTCAAATTTGAGATCAAAGCTAAAACGCCTTTTTAATTCAAGCTTTTCAAGGCTATTTGTGAGGGTTTTGACCATTGAGAGCTCTACCTCTGCAAGCTTTAAATCTATCGCTTGCTGAAGTGCTTCGGAGTTGTACTTGTCTTCAAGGTGTTGAATGCGAGAATGCATACTTTTATCTTCTTGGTCCTCTGTAGAGGGTTTTAGTAGATTCTGGATATGCGGTGTTTCTTTGATTTGCTTTTCCTGTCTATCAAACATTTTAGCAAAGTTCATACGATCTTTTAATTTATTCTCATCAAGAGTTTTTTGTGTGGTACCTGTCATTTTATTACATCCTTGTAAGCAAACTATTAATATATTCTATAAGATATTAAAATTGTTTGTAAACACCCAAAATATTTGTCAGAATATATAAAAGGAATTTATTTTATGGAAAAACAGTTTTGGCTAGATAAGTGGAAAGAGGGGCAAACCCGCTTTCATCAGGAGAGGTATAACCAATTTCTGGTTAAGTATTGGCCAAAGTTTGCAAAACAGAAAGGGAAAGTCTTTGTTCCTCTCTGTGGCAAGTCTCAAGATATGCAATATTTTTTAGAGAAAGGATATGAAGTTATTGGTGTAGAGCTTTCAGAATTAGCAGTCAGAGAGTTTTTTCACGTAAACCGAATTAATTATGCGATTCAAGAGACCCAGAGATTTAATATTTTTAAGGGTGAGAATATAACTGTATATTGTGGTGATATTTTTGATATGGGAGAGAATGACCTCGTCGGTATAGATTATGTTTATGACCGGGCATCTTTAGTTGCCTTACCATTCGAGCTTAGAACAAAATATCTTAAATTTATGTTTGAAAAACTTTCCGAAATAAAATATTGCCTTCAGACAGTCGAATTTGATCATCATGAAATAGGACCTCCTTTTTCAATAGATTTCAAAATGGTTAAGAACTATTTTAGCGATAAGTATGAAGTAATCCACAAAGATAAAATTAAACATATCGATGAAAACGTTATGGTTCATAAAGGTAAGGTTACTTACACTCAAAATAATATTTTTCTGATGACGGGAAAGGGGAAGGAGTAATTGTCCTTTTTTATCTTAATTAAGAACTCAGTTCATAAATACGATTTTCCCTACCTTTCTGGTAAAGAGATAAAACTTGTCGATGATACACTTGTTGGAGAGGGAAGAGAAAAACTCTACCATTTCCATAAAGACCATCAAGGTGCCCTTGTGCTGGCAAGGGATTTGATGAGTACAAATATAACCTATCTTAGTGTTAGTGATAAGGTTTCTGCTGCAAAGAAAATGATGAGTCAATTGAATGTTCATCATGCACCTGTTGTGAGAAAGAACAAAATTGTAGGAATCATCTCGATTACAGATATTCATAATATGGATGAAGATATTTTACTTCAAGATGAAAAATTAGACAATGTTATGAGTAATACTGTTTTATGTGTTTCACAAGACACACCTTTGCAGCATATTCTCGAAGTCTTTATTCATGAGTATGTTCATTGTCTTCCTGTTGTTAATGAACAACAAGCTATGTGTGGCATTATCACCCAGACGGATGTCTTTAAGTGGGTATTAGCTAACGAGAAATATAAAAAATAATTGAACTGTTTATTTTGCGTTTACTTGAGCCGACTCACCAAGTGAGGCGGGAGCTTAGCCTCGAAATTAAAATATTATTTCCAGGGCGCATATTCATCTTTAAATTCTAGGTTTTTATAATAAATAGCTTCTCTTTTAATTTTTCTTTTAGTTCTCCAACTTGTCTCTCGTGGAAAACGTACGTTAACTAGACATGATCCTTTAAAGTTAATGTTTGATACATCACCAACAAAAGTCATATTAGAGATAACTGAATTTGTTATTGCTGCTTTTTTACTGAAGCGTAGAGTTGCACTTGCCACTATCGAGCCGTCAATAGAGTACCAGTCGTAGTAGTACATATCATAAATAAAATTATGCATTAATTTGTTATCAAGATTTCCATCTCGGTCCAGTAACTCACTTCGGTTCTCAAGTTGATTCACTTGCTGGTATGGCATATTTTTTAATTTACGGGAGCAGTAGTCTAGATCTTCAATTTCATTGGGGTCAAGGTCGAGAATGTCAGCGGCCATTACAGTAAATGTAGAAAATGCGATAAACAGTAAAAATAGTTTTTTCATAAACAGCATCATAACAAGACCAGGACTGTTGAATAGAGTTCCTGTAAAGATTACATAGCAATAATAGATACTTACCCAGAACTGATCAACCTTAATTCACTATTACTAAATTAAATTTTTAACACGAATTATTGGCTTGTTTTTATTTTAATCTTCTCTTTCTACGTACCAGCATTTAGGTCTTAGGCCAGTGACATCACCATTTTTCTCAAAGCAGGTACCTTTATTATATAGGTTCTTATCCATCAACTCATTAATATCATTTTGGCATAAAGAGCCTGAAAACATTGTGTCGAGTCTGCATTGTGGGGATGGATAACCATTAAAAAGAATAAACATTCGTACGTATGGATCAGGTGTTTCTCGGTTAGGTTTAATTGCTAGATCTGCTAATTGTGTAATTGTTTCTGTTAGTGAGTCTTGGGCCAGAGCAGAGCGCAAGCATAGTTGATATTCATGTTTCATTGCAAAGCTATTTTTACACTTTTTGAGTGCTAGGGGATGAACCTGGTCTTCATTTATGATTAACGTTTCATTTTGGTTAATTCTTCTAAAGCACTTTAGAGTTGCAAAGTAATCGGCCTGGCCTTCGGAGCTTGAGATATTGTAAGGCTTCCAAGTTGGTGCACCACCAATAAGATGTCCTAATTCATGGCACAAAACTAATGTAAAACCGTCCTGTGTTAGTGGGGCAAACCTGGCCAGTCCGCCATATATTTTAAGTGAATAAACATTCTCTCGAATACTTGCCGATGCATTAACCTTCTCGTTATCCCAAAGTCGGTTTATAACAAAATCTTTTGCTTTGTAGTGATTAAGAATATCCTCTTTGTAAGGTTTGATTACTTTATCAATAAGTTGGTTGAATTGGAGTTCACTTATATTTGCTTTCATGGTTTTTGGAATTAATAGTTCATTCAATGGAATTATAGATGCAAAGCTCTGTGAAATAAAAAATATGAAATAGATAACAAGTTTAAACATAAAGACCCCTTAAAGAGGGATATCCTATATTTATATGATGAGATTTGCTAGAAAATTTATAAAAAAAAGGCCATCTACATAGAGATGGCCTTCGTATTCATTTTCTTTTTTTTTAGTGAGGTCTTAGCTCTAGTACTTCAGTTTTTACTTTTTTACCTTGGTGAACGTAATTTACGTGAATCTTAACTGTTTTCCCTTTTGATGATTTTGGGAAAGTGTACTGAAATCTAACATTTTTAGACGATCCATAATTTAATGAACCTGTTGGTACAGAAGTATTACTGAATTTAATCATTCCTTCATAACCTGGAGCAGCTGCAATTTGAACGTTGTATCCAGACCTTACAGTTTCAATTTTAGGAGATACTGATGCGTCAAAATTGTGAATCAAAGTTCTTCTTCTAAATGTTGTTAACACTTGAGGTGAAGAGTCATATTCATAGTTAGCATTTACCGATGGATTTAATGCTGTTGTTGCCGTCGCTGTAAATGTTTCTACTCTTTCAGCGTTATACTTACCACCAGAAAGAACGACCTTACCTTGAATTGTAATTCTTTGGTTTGATCTTGCATTTGGATTAATTTGAAAAGCAATATCCGTAAAGTCTGTTGTTCTATTTCCACCAGCTGTTTTTATGTAAAACTCTCTCGTTGGAATTGTTGCATTTTCTACATTTGTAATAACAATCTTCACTGGTTTACTAAGTGCTGTTGGTGAGATGTTTTTAACTTTTACAGTAACTTTTGCTCTACTACCACCTTGTAAATCTGAGTTTGTGATTGTAGCACCCTTTAAAGTCAGTGTTGCATTTGTATTAATATGTGTTGTTACTTCTGTTTGTGCAGTTGATTCTGCATTTGCTCTTGCGCTTGGTAATTCTGAGTTATATGCATTTGCTTTTGCTCTGGCATAAGTTTCTTTATAAATGTCTGCTTTACCGTCTGAAATACCGCTATCTTTAGCAATTGGGTAGAACTTAGCAAGATCAGCATCATAAATTGAGGTAATTATTGCAGCTCTTTTTTCCTCAACCACGTCTTCGTAAAGCTCTGTGTATTGTGCTGCAAAGTTAGCGTAGTATTCATTTGTATATTTTGATTCAAATGTTGCATGGTAAGAAGCTTTACATGCTGTTTTAAACGCTTGAACATTTTTATAAATACTAGAACAATCATATCCTTGGTATGGAATATTTGAAGGTTCTTGGTAAGCTGTTCTTGCTTGAGATAGATTAGCCTTTTGTTTAATTACCTGGCTCAAGTTTGTTTTGAAAGTTGATACAGACTGGTCAAGTCCAGTTGCAATTTCCATTGATTGTGAAAGTTCAGCAGAACTAATTGGTGTTACACCAGAAAGTAGACTTGAAACATTTAAAACCTGTGAGTCTATCATGTCAAAAGTTGTTTCATTTATATTTTGAACTTCATTTATTTTTAATTGAGCTGATTGTATTCTTTCAGCATAGTATTGATTAAAGTATTGTGGCTTTAAAACTCTATTAGCGTAATCAATGGCAGATCTAACTCCGGCCTTTGTTCCTTCATCTTTACCCCTTGCCTCGTCAGCATCAGATGCATGGCCTTCAGCGTATCCGTCAGCATAACCTGTTATTTCAGCTCTTACACTTGCCCATAGGTTAGATTGTGCACTTGCGAGTTCTTGTCCAACTTGGTTTCCTAGCTCAATAGATCTTGAGTCCACATAGGTATTACTGTCAGTTTTAGCAATATTAATAGCAACATCAGTTTGAGATGCGCCAAGTGTTTTTGCTTCAGATAATTTTTGACCGTAGTAATCGTGACGTGAAATATACTCTTCGTATTTTCTATCTCTTGCCGTTATAGATTGAGTTTGTTCAGAAGATAATCTTGTGATGTCACTGTTCAGTGATGCAATTTGATCTTGTGTATTTGCTAGAGAATCATCTAATCTTTTTAGCTCAGCAGTATTGTTTCTTTGGTTTCTTTGTAATTCCGGAATTTGTCGCTCAATTGTATCCAATTGTTCCATTGTTGAATTATACTGATTAGTTGTTGAGTTTAAAATGTTAGATACTTCGTTTACTCTTCCATTTAAATCTTGAAGATCAACTCTTAGTCTTGCATGGCGACTTGATTCTCTAACTAGATCTTGTCTTGCATGTGAAAGATTATTTTGCATGTCATTGGCTTCAATTGCAAGTCTGTCAACTTCACCTCTTCTTTGTGCCGTTTTCTTTTCTGCATTCGCAACTTCCACTTTTTTAGTTGAAATAAGCTCAATTTTTGTTTGAAGAGATGTTTTCGTTTTTTGAATTTTAGCTGGGATTGACTTCTTTTGACTTTTTAGTTTTCCAACAGAAGTAGTTAGGTTTGATTTCTTAGTCTTTAAAGTATCAAGTTGGCTTTTTGCCTGTGCAACAATTCTATCCTGTGCCTGAACTTCTTTTGCCTTCGCTGCTACTTGGCCCCTTAGCTCTCTTACTCTTGGGTCAGCTCTGTCAGCTCTCATTACGTCAGCTAGTTCTTTTTGTAGAGCTGAAAGCTCAGAAGCAAGTGTTTTCTTTTTGCTTTGCTGAGACTCTAGTGTTTGTGTGGCAGATGGAATTTTTGAAGAAATTGCAGCAAGTTTTGATTCTTCTGAAGAAATTTTACCATCGATTGTTGCTAATTGAGATTCTAAGTTTGCTACTGCTGATTTTAGACTCTTTCTTTCATTCTGTAATTGTTGAAGCTGAGATCTTAAAGTGGCAGAAACACCTTCGACTTGTCTGAATGATCTTCTTGCATTCTCCACTTCTATGTTCTTTCTTGAAAGTTGTGTTTCAATTCTTGCAATTCTATCTTGCATTGGAGCAAGTCTTCTTTCTTCTCGAATCATTTCTCTTTCAACTTGATTTCTTTGAGACTCAAGTGTGTTAATTCTTTTATTTAGAGTGTCAATTTCATCTCCAAGGTCTTCACCTCTTTGACTTAGATTAACTCTTTCATCTTCATGAGCTCTAATTTGATTCTGGATTCTAATATTTTCATCTTCCAGGTTTTGAATATTATTTATTGTCTGGGCTTCCTGATTGTAAGCATATTGCAATTGCTCAGTTGATTGGTTGAGACTTGCTGTCACAACATCAACTTCTGCAGCTAACTGATCGTATTGAATTTTGTAAGGTTGGTAATTGATTTCATCTGGTAAGCTTGCCTGTGCGGAATTAATTAAAACTGGTGCCATCATTGGTATGATGAATAGTGATTTAATGTTCATTTCTTGTCCCTTGTGAAGTGTAACCTGTAAACTTGATCCTTATAGAGTATTTTTGGATTTGGAACAAGTTTTGTCTACCGAAGAGAGTAAAAATTACAAAAGGGCTGACATTTTGACACCAATGGTGTCAACATTTCTCACTGAGATAGGATTTTATAGATTATTTTTTGAAAATTTTACTCGCAACTTTAATTGATAGGTCATAAATCAATGAGATTGAACTATCTTTATCATTAGAATCTTTATCTACAGATTGAGCAAGTTGGGTGAAATGGCCTATAGTTTTCTTGGCGCTTTCCTGCCAATACTCTCGATACTGCTGTACTTGTTCAAGCTCAAAAAAGTCTAACCAAACGCCGTGATCATTAGGACATCTATCAATTATGACTCCAGAGTCTATAGTGTAGTTTATAGGGGCCATGGCCTCTGAACATTTAGGGCATGGTCGCTCTTTCTTAAATTCATCTTTTGGAATACCCATGAAAGCATTTGATACAGTTTTCTTAATATCAAGCTCAGAGAAATCTGTGGCCAGGTTATTTACGATTTCTGTTATTTCGTTATGGTCAAGCCAGATTCCGTGACATTGCTTACATTGATCAATTTCTACTGTTTCATATTCGCTTGTTATAAATGAGGGGACATGACAATGGGGACAATTCATAAGTAATTCCTTTTACTTAATAAAAATTAATATTCAATTTTTGTTACTCGGTAATAACTATATAGTCAGCAAATGCTCCATATTTTTTATCACCAGTTTTGAAGTTATCTAATTCTTCAGCACTAATATTATTTTTAGTTACAAATTTAAATGTAATTATATCATAGTTAACAAGTTTTCTAAGTCGAATAACAGTTGCATCGTAAAAATCTGTATGAAAAGAGCCTGCAATAATAAAATTCATACTGTGCTTGTCGTTTATTGAAATTTTTTCTGCCATAACTGAATCTGTGAGGCATTGGACTAGGAAATATTTTTCGATTACGTCTTGAGGTGCGTGTCCACCCATTGCTATTTCAAATCGTTCTTTATATTCAGGTCCACCTACATAGTGATTCTGAGGAATATACTTAGGATCTATTGCTTGAATTCCTTCTTTTATAATTTTTTGCTTTATTGCCCTTGGAAGGTTAATTCCTTTAATATCTCCTAAAAGTGTTTTAGTCGTTTCAAATATAGGTGAGTAGCTCAGATTTTGAGCACCTGCTGTGTTGGTAATAAATTGAGTGCTATCAATTTGGTTTGTTTTAAAGAGATCCCAATTGATTTGTGTTTTCTCTTCATCGGTATAATTTAGAAATTCCCAAAAAACACTGAAACCATTTTGAGCTTTCTCAAAAAGTACTTTTTCATGGATTAATTGTGCCTGGGCATCTTGTATCTCTTTTGTATTGTGGAATTCACCAAGAATATACTGTCCAGAAGGTGGTATTTCTTGAATAAGTTCTTCAAGAGATAGGGTCGACTTATCTGAAGTTTTATATATTTGTGTAATCTTAGAATGACTGATTGCGCTAGTAAACGCTAATATAACGATAAATATCTTTTTCATTATATATTTATAATAAATAAGTTGGAGTTGGTCTAGTCTTGAGGAGCGATGTTAACAGTCGCAACCAGGCTTGAAGAGATTTTTAGTATTTAAACATTTTGCTTTACTATTATCCAAACAACGTTGGGTTTGTAAGTAGATGTATTCACATTCTCTCATACTAATATAATGCTCTTTTAATAAGTTTCCTGAATTACTATAAAAATCTAATTTCTTATTAAAACTCTGGCAATCTAGGTTTGCTCTATATTTATTACTTTTTGAGTTATCTAGTAAAAAATTAATTTCAAAGTCGGGGACTGTCGAAATTTGATCAAACCAATACTCATTTGCTTGAATTTTAAAACTAACTAAGAACACAGATATTAATAATAATTTTACCATGTATCAGTATCGGATAAAATCAGGGAGATTTAATTTTTTGGTAGATCAGTTTAAATCATGGAAGAAAGTTCCATCATGTCAGCCAAAGAGCTTTTTGTACCATGGTTTATGAGGGAAGATTTTTATCCACTTTATTTGCTCTCCCTCTGTGATCTGTTTGATCTTCTTGGTCTTTCTAAGGAGCTCAAGAGTGTTAAGGAGGTCTTGAGTGTTTAAGTGGTTATGGTGTTGTAGAAAGTCTCTATCTAGATCTAAAAATATGTATTCAAGGCTCATGGGTTCCATAAAGGAGAGTGTTCTTAAAATTTCATTTTCTAAAAGCTCTTTTGTCATAGTTTGTATTTTATCTCTACTATTTATCTTTTAGTAGACTGGTAGCGTTAAATATAGTAAATTCCGGCCTATGAAAATAAACTTTAAAAAAAAATATACAGAAGTTGAGGACATTTTTGTAGCAGATTGGATTGCAACTCAAGTCGAACTCTCAAAAATCAAAATTAAAAAATCTATCGAAATTGGTGGATTATGGATAACAAAATCTGGCCAACGCAAAAAAGAAAGAATCAAAAAGATTAAAACTAAAATCCAAAAAGACTCCATTGTAGAGTTGAATTATGATTCAAATATGGAGTTTGCAGATGAATCCCTTGCAATAGAAGTTTTTCAAGGCGGGGAGTTTGGAGTTTGGTATAAACCCGCTGGGATGCTTTCAGATGGAAGTCCATATGCTGATAGAGGCTCACTTTCCTATCTAATAAAAAGTAAATCTAAAAAATGTTTTTTAATACAAAGGTTAGATCGGGAAGTTTCTGGACTTATGTTAGTTGCTTATTCCAAAAAGATGGCAGGTTTCTTTTCTAAGGAGTTACAAGATAAGAAAATATCAAAGTACTACCAGGCCCAGGTCTTAGGGATAATTAAAGAGAATGGCTGTATTGATAAGGTCCTTGATGGAAAAGCTGCAGAAACAAACTATAAACTTTTTAA